>NZ_AAXW01000054.1 GCF_000169335.1 Crocosphaera chwakensis CCY0110 | reverse complement strand
AATTCTCTTTAGGAGTGCAAGAATGAATCAACCTAAGTTATGGAAAACATTAGCGATCGCTGGGTTTGCTGGTTCAGCAGCACTAGCAGTTACGCCCTCTGCTCAAGCAGTCGTTACTTACAATTGTCCTACCGCAGCGTTAGGCTATTGTACCCTTGCCGATTTATATGCTGGGAGTACCATCCAAGCAGATGATAAGCTCTTTTCTATGTTTAATTTTGAAAACGTTAATACTGGCGGTGTCAACGCCAATAATATCCGAGTGACTGGGTTTATGGATAATGACACAACCCCAGAATATGACCCTGGGTTAAAGTTTGAAGATTTTGGAGATATTTTAAATGGTACTGGTTTCGGTGAGTGGGATACTCGAAGAACTGGTCCAGGAAGCATTATCGACTATCATTTTTCTTATAAAGTGGAAGTGACAGACCCAAGTCAATACATTACAGACAACTATCTCAAAGAATTTGAGTCTGAACTTATTTTACCGACAGAACCCACATCTAATGCCAGGGCTGAGGTCCACGAATTTGTCTTTGAAGATCAAGATTTCCTCAATCCTGCCATCGGAAATGATCCCATTGATGGTGGAATGAAGAATGAAAAAGATGTACTTCATGAGTTCGACTCGGATACTGGTGAATTCGTTGAAAAGAGACTTGACAAGCTTGACTTCCAGACTCCATATAAACAGCTTTTTATTTTTAAAGAAGTGACCGCAGAAAGTTTTGGCATCGGACCTAATGTTTCTTATGGTGTCGTCAACAGCTTTGAGCAAAGTTTCTCTCAAACCAAAGCGCCTGAACCCGGCACCATTTTTGGACTCCTTGCGGTTAGCGGACTTGGTGTTGCTGCTAAGCGCAAAAAACAAAAATAACAGTTATCTGCATCTGTCCGACACAGATAACTGTTAAGTAGTTGAGTTAAGTTTAGTGGGGTTAATTTTGTGCCTTCAACACAAGTAACCTCACTTCTTTTTATGATACAGTCATAACCCCAGTTTTCCCTAAAGCTATCAGCAAAGATAGGTTGTTTAAATTAAACCAGGGAGATTGACTCCTATTTCTAGCATCAATTAATGATGATGATGATGACCATTTCCATGATCATGATGATGATGATTAACGTCTAAAATCCCCGTTGCTAAAGCGGGATTAACCGTTAATGCTTCAGTGGATAATAACTCAGCAATGTGAGAATCAGCCCATTGTGCAGCCATTTCACAAAATTCAGGCTCGTCATTTACACAAGGCATCTGTACATAAGTAACATCGGAAGATTTCTTATGTAAACCATGAATAATGTGTTCTACATCTAAGAGCGTCTCATGGTTTTCTGTCGCAAAACCAATAGGCATAAAGATAATCGCTTTTGCCCCTAATTCCATGAGATTTTTAGCAGCTAATTCTGCATTCGGTTGAGTCCATTTAATTAAAGGAGTTTGATGGTTTAACCAACCCACGGAAATCAAAGGATAACGATGAATTAATCGCTCTCTAACTAATTCATATAATATCTGACTTTCATCAATTCCTGATGTAAATCCTTTCGCTTCATGGGGACAACCATGATTTAATAAAATGATCCCAATTTGAGAAGGTAGGTATTTATCTGCTAAATCGTCTTTAATTTTGTCGTCAACTAATTTAGCCATCAAATCCAAGTAACCTGGTTCGTTATAAAATGAAGGAATATAACGCAATCCTTTTAACCAATGTTCTTCTCCTTCTGCTAAAGATGCTAAAGCATTGTTAACCTGCTCAACAGCAATGCCACTGGTAAAAATTGAGTCAACTACTAACAAAGGATAGATTAAAATTTTATCAAATCCTTGGGCTTTAATTTCGCTTAAAACTTGTTCAGGTAAAAAAGGTTTACAGAAGTTAAATGCTTTAAAAACTTGAACGCGATCGCCCCATTTTTCTTGTAAATTCTTTTCAATTGATTTCCGTTGATGTTCAAAAATATGATTATGAGGGGAAATAAAATGATCGTGTTGGTGTTGCCACTCATGGAGGTCAAAAATAGCTAATAACTTAGCTAAAGGGGGATAGATCCAAGTAGGAACCGGTGCAAATTTAGCAGTCAATAAATTTAAAGCTTGTTCATTATAATTGGCAAAATCTTCATAACTTTCGACTTCACCGTAACCCATTAATAACACTGCGACGCGATCGCTTTTATTTTTTCCTTCTGCTGTTTCAATCTTTTGTTTTTCTGGTGTTGCAACCATCTATTGTTACCTCATTTAGATTGTGATTCTCAGAAGAGAGTTGACCCACCATCAGCAATGTGATGACTGTATCGCCCCTTATTGGCCTCGAACCCTATAGTAAGGGGTTAGAGTCGGTAGGATATTGGGCAACAACTCCTTACTTATTAGTATAAGATACCTTCCCCCAGGGGGGGATCACAGGGGGGTATCTTAAGCTTTATTCAAGAAAATTTGTTCAACACTTCAGGAGAGATAGTTCCTAGTAATATGGATACAGTAGAACAAGTAACGAATTTACCTTCGGTTCTCTCTGTATAGATCATAGTGGCGATGACCTCTTCCCCTATTCTCCGTAGTGAAATTGATACACTTCTCAAAGAACCTTTAACCATTGGTGAAAGGGAACCCGTCTTAGGATTTACTATTGATAGTGAAACCTCAAAGGATCTTGATGATGCCTTATGGATAGAACCTAATCAAGCAGGAGTGGTGATTTCTGTCCATATTGCTGATGTAACCGCCTTAATTCCTTTCAAGTCCCAACTCGAACAACAAGCATTATTACAAGTCGAAACCCGTTATCTTGCTACACGAAACAAACCCATGTTTCCCCGTGAGTTATCTGAAGATAAACTCTCCCTCTTAGAAGCTCAACCCCGATGGACGATGACGATTCGGATCACCTTAGATGAGTCAGCCAATATTAAACAAACTCAACTGTTATCTAGTCATTTAACCAGTCTCAAACGATTCTCTTACGAAAGTGCCGATCGCACCCTAAATGACCCCTCACAGCCCTTGTTTCAAGTGTTACGCTATTGTGAACTTTGGGCGCAGAAACTCGCCTGGAATCGGCAAAATAGAGGGGCTTTCGGACAAAGTACCATTGCTGGTGTCACCCTAGACGAAGAAGGAAAATTGATTGAACCCCCCTTATATCATTCGCAACAGATTATCCAGGAATTCATGGTTTTAGCCAATACGGCCGTTGCCCGTTTAGCTGAAGAACATCAACTGCCCATTTTGTACCGTAATCATACCGCCTCAGCCATTGCCCCTGAAAGTAAACTTCTTATTGAAACCTTAACCACTTTGGGAATGCCTGAATTAGTTCGTCAAAAGTTACAAAGTTGGTTAGATTCGGCGACCTATTCCCCTGCTGTTATTGGTCATTTTGCCCTTTGCGTCTCTGCTTATACTCATTTTACCTCCCCTATTCGTCGTGTGGCTGATTATGTCAATCATCGTATTCTCAAAGCCGTTTTTATTGAAGAGAAACAGCCTCCTTATAAGCTAGAAGAATTAGAAGCGATCGCCCAATATATCAATGAAAAAAGGCAAGAAGTTAAAGAAAAGCGTAACGAACATTTTAGAGAACAGCGTTTGCTAAAAACTGTCAATGTCTTGAATAAAAAAGAAACGATTCCGACCTTATCAGATAAAGAGTTTTCTCAAATCCTTAAAGATAGTTTGAAAGTTGCCAAACTAGATAAATTAGTACCCGAAGCAAAACAACGGTTAGAAAATCGTAGCCTCAAACCGTCTGATTTATATTACTTAGTCTTTGGAGACTATCAAAACCCCGATAATCGAACTTTAATGAAAGATGAGTTATTTAACTATTTAGCAGAACAACCTGCTTTAGCCACACAAATTTTACAAATCGCGTCTACTATTGGACAAACTACTGTAGATTATATAGAAAAAACAACCACTTCAGGACAATTTGCTTTTTGGACAGTATTTGAAGGACAAACCACCAGTCACCCTTCTATTGCCGGCAATAAACAAACGGCTAAACATCAATCTAACCGCTCTTGGTTACAAGGAAAATTAGAAGATACTTTAGATGATCCCACCAATATCGATGAAAGTAATTTAGAGGATCTATTAACAGAAGAAACAATGATAGCTGACGCTTCTATGGTGACTGAAGAACCGTTAGACTTATCAAATCTTTCCTCTGAAGCGATTAATAATCCTATTGCTTATTTACATACTACCCTGCAACGATTAAAACTTAAAAATCCAGCTTATGTGTACCATCAAGTCAATACCCAATGGCATTGTGATTGTCGAGTTCAATGGTTAGACGAAATTTTAATTGAAACAGAAGCCCTAGGACAAACCAAAAAAGAAGGAAAAGCACAGGCTTCTTTAAAAGCAATCATAGCTCTGAATAATTATGTCATTGAAGAAATAGAAGACTGAGGAAAGAAAGGGTGAAACCATCGACAAATTCATAACCTATGTAGTCTTTCAAAGCAAGCTTTAAGAATTTTAATCACAATTTGTCAATTATTAAGTAGAAATTGGGTACTTCTAAGACATAGACACTGTGATCAAATCTTTAAAGGCGACCCATGTCAATAGATTTACTTAATGAGGGACTAAAAGCCTTACAACAACAGCAATATTCCCAAGCTGTCAGTCTGTTAGGCAATTTTTGTCAAAATTATCCCGATCGCAATTCTGACTGTTACCTTCAAGGGTTAATCGCCCTAGCAAGAGCTTATCGAGGCAACGGACAACAGGACAAAGCCATCACCCTAGCTCAAACCCTACAAAAGCATTCTAACCGAGAAATTCAAGAATGGGCTAAAAGCTTTTTATCCATCGTCAATCAAGATGACATTAGGAACAACGAATATAATAATGAGCCTGAGTTTACTAAAATAGCAGGAAGAGCTAGTCAAACCGGTGTTAGGTTGATGATGCCGAGAATGGTTGATAGTCTCACCTTTGCCTCCAACTTCACCATTATTCTCTTGTTAGGGATGGTGTTATCCCTATCTTTAGGGGTATTTTTAATCTTTGATAGTCAACATCCTTTATTAGGGTTAATGATCTCTTTGATCGTTACCCTCATGTTTAATGGGGTGACATTTTTTCTGTCTCCTCTGCTCATGGATTTTATTCAAAAATGGCTTTATAAGACCCGTTGGGTCAATTTAGCCGAAATTAAACGTCACAGTCCCGAAGCTGCTGAGATGATTTTACGGGTGTGTCGAGAAAAACAATTAGCCCATCCTCGTTTAGGCATTATCAATGACCAAAACCCCACTGCTTTTACTTATGGTTCCCTTCCGGGAAATGCCCGTATCGTGGTCAGTGAAGGGTTATTTACTTATTTAGATGATGATGAAATTGCCACAGTTTATGCCCACGAATTAGGTCATATTGTCCATTGGGACTTTGCCATTATGACTGTAGCTTCTACCTTAGTACAGATTACATATTTAATTTATTTATTTGCTCGCCGATGGAGTAATCAAGGAAATAGTGATAATAAGTTAAAAGATAGCTTAAAAATTGCTTCGATTGCTGCTTATATCTTTTACATTATTGGCACTTACTTAATCCTTTATTTATCTCGAACCAGAGAATATTATGCTGATCATTTTGCTGCTGAAACAACAGGAAATCCTAATGCACTATCACGAGCTTTGATTAAAATAGCGTACGGAATTACAGAAGAACTGAAAAACAATACACAATCCAGTAAATTATTAGAAGGAACTCGTGCTTTAGGAATTTGTGATGGAAAAGCTGCTGCTACTTCTGGAACAATTTATCGCAGTAATTCTGATGTTCAACGACTAGAAAAAGTTTTTATTTGGGACTTATTTAATCCTTGGGCAAAAGTAACTGAATTTAATTCAACTCACCCCTTAACTGGAAAAAGAATTCAAGCTTTATGCACTTATGCTGAACAAATGGACATCGGTTCCCAGTTTAATATGGCTAGTGTCATTAAAGAAGGAAATAAACTCAATAAACAAAAGTTAATGACTAATTTTATTATTGAGTTGATTGTTAGTAATAGTCATATTATTGGAGGATTGATTGGGTTTATTTTTGGATTACTTTTGAGCGTATCAATGAAAGATTATAATTTGTTGATTAGTTTTATTGCTTTTGGATTTGGAGCCGGCTTTATTATTAAAACAATTTTTGTTTATCCTAATTTTAAAAAAGCACAAGACACAGATATTTTTACTTTGATGTGTGATCCTTATAGTAGTCCTGTAAGAGGAAAACCAGTTCAACTAAAAGGTAAATTAATTGGCAGGGGAGATGCAGGTTATACCTTTGGTTCCGATATGAAATTACAGGACAAAACGGGGATCATTTTTACTCGTTATGTCTCTCGTTTTGGTGCGATCGGTAACTTCTTGTTTGGTGTAACTCAAGTAGAAAAATTAATCGGAACCTCTGTAGGAACAGTCGGATGGTTTCGTCGGGGCGTTTCTCCTTGGTTTGATTTAATGGAGTTATTGAGTAAAGAAAAAACAGTCAAAAGTTATCCTCGATTTAGTGGGTTTGTCACTGGATTACTGATTATTATATTTGGCTTGATTTTGCCAATTTTTATTAATTAATGTATCAATTATTAAAGATTGAGGTAAATCAGATATACTTAATGAATAGCTAATAATTGAAAAAGCCTTAAATTTTTAACAAGATGTATTTTGTAATCTTAAAAATTAATATCGCTTTTTGAATTTAATCCTGTAATTAAAGTATCTTTAAAATAATTCCGTTTGTCGGAAGATTTCTGTTCCTTGTTGTTTGCCCGAAACCATTAATTTTGGAGATTAATCATGAATCACGAAAGAGAATATTTACAAAAACTTCTAAAAGATCCTTTAAACATAGAAGACTTTAACCTAAATTTAAACCAATCTTCAAGGTCTTTTAAACCTTCTTCAAACAGTTTTCAATCAAAATTTTTCCAAGAATACCAAGAAAATAGTCAATCAACTAACCAAACTACCTCAACCAATGTCATAGGGGATGCCACAGTTACTACCGATAAATTGGACTATAGTCCTGGGGAAACCGCTATCATTACCGCCACAGGGTTTGCTGTAGGGGAAACTGTAGAATTTCAAGTCAATCATATCGATCCCGACACTGGCGAAATAGAGATTTTAGACGGTTTAGGTCATAACGCTTGGCAAGTTATTGATGGAGGGGTCAATGACTTAGATGGGGTAAAAAATGGTGAAATTGTTACCGAATGGTATGTTAACCCGGATGACTCTCTAGGAGCGACCTTTGACCTCAGTGCCGAGGGATTAGATTCAGGGGAAATCGCCTTACATACCTTTACTGATTCTGGGGGTAACATTTCCATTGATTTTATCGCAGCAGCCCCTTTTACTTACGATCACACCACTGGTGGGGGTGCTTATAACGATCGCACCATTGGTAAAACCTTAGATGCGGTTGAATCCTTAGAAGCAGGGGACTTTGAATGTGGGGATATTGTCACGTATTTTGTTGTTATTTCCCATGACGGGGCCAGTAACACCGACGATCCCCATACCATCGAAGTTGATTTGTCTTTTCTTGCCAACACCACTGGACAACGAGGAGTTTCTCATCACGAAATCACCTATGTGGGGGTTAACTATGGACCAGTACAAAATGGGGCTGGTCCCAATGGAGTAGATACGGGAAATATAGATGATGGGGGAAGTATCGCCTATCTCGTCAGTCAAGCCATTAATGGAACTGAGTTTCAGCCTGGTGCTACCCTCGATGCCACTATTCGAGTGACCGATATTGAAGCCTTTGAACAAATCGTGGTTCGGGTGGATACCTTACTCGATTGCGATCCCGGTACTACTCCCACAGGAAACCTACAAGCCGATACCCAAGCAGCGAGGGTGGTGTCTCGTTCTTCAGGAACGCCGACGATTAATGTAGGAAATCAAACCATTCCCTTTAAACAATTTGCTGGGTTTGAGGTTCCTGCGGCCGATGTAGGACTCCGCTTAACGAAAACTGTGACCACCGACTTAAGCGGTGCCGATATTGTTGGGGTTGACTCCTTAGATGTCGTGGCTGGTACAACGGTTCGTTACATCTATAAATTAGAGCATACCGGCAATCCGAGTCAAACCACCGGGTTTGATATTGATGCCATTGAAATTTACGATGATAACGGAACACCCAATGATGTAAGCGATGATTTTGTTGTTTTTGATGCTCAAAGCAATGATAACCGTAATCCTGCTAACTTTTCAGCACCCGATGGTCGAACCCGAACTTCTGCTCCTCCCATTCTCTACAGTGCCAATCAAACCACCGGAATTGTCTTAGGAACAAACAATTTAAAAGCATCTCCCGATGCTCAATACGATAACATTCAAGATGATCTCCTAGCAGGAGAAACGGTTATTTTCTTTGTAGACCGCACCTTCAATAGTGTGGGTACTGTCATTAATACAGGCAGCACTTGGGGACAGTACAATGCAGGGGGACAAGGGGGATCAAACTTCCGACCCTTAACCGATACAGATACTGCGACAGTTAATGTCTATAGTGGAACAATTCCTGGTAGTGTATCAGGGACAGTGTATCAAGACATTGATAATGATGGCATTAAAGATGTTACAGAACCCGGTATTGCAGGTGTTACCATCACATTAACGGGAGTCACTGATGAAGAGATCCCTGTTACAGAAACAGTCGTTACTAACTTTACTGGTAACTATAGTTTTACGAATCTTGCCCCAGGAACCTATACCGTTACACAAACCCAACCGACTGGTTATAAAGATGGTATCGATACCTTGGGAACCGGTGCAACTACAGCAACTCAGCCTGGTAATGATACTTTTGCTGTTACCCTAGCTGCTGGAGATAAAGGAATTAATTACAATTTTGGCGAATTGATTCCTGGCAGTATTAGTGGGACAACTTACTTTGACTTTGATGGAGATGGTATCAAAGATGCCAATGAAACTGGACTATCTGAAGTCGAAGTTACTCTCATCGAAGCTGGAGATGATGGACTGTTTGATACGGCCGATGACACTACCATTAGCACCCAAACCACTGATACCAACGGAAAATATTATTTTGGTGATTTAACCCCCGGAGAATACCGTGTTATCGTCGACAATCCCAACATTGATAATGCTAACGAAGACCCGGCCGAGAATGTGGGAACCGTTGGTGGAATCACTGATGGCACAGCCAGCAACCGACAAATTAGCAACATTACCCTTGATCCCGTAACCACAGGTATTGATGGCATTAATTATGATTTTGGTTATCCCAATGATCAAAGTCCTGAAAATCAAAACTTTATCAATACCCTCTCTGGTACCGTTTATGAAGACGATAACAATAATGGGGTCTTAGATATAGGAGAAAGTGGGATTGCAGATGTTACCCTCGAACTGTATCAGGGAATGACTCTGGTTGATACCACCACCACTGATGCCAATGGTAACTACACTTTTACCGATGTTGCAGCAGGAACCTATGAAATCAGAGAAGTCCAACCCTCTACTTACCTTGATGGAACTGATAGTTACGTTCCTGGGATGGATCAATGGGATAGCCCACCCACCGTTAATAATGACTCGATTATTGGTACATTTACTACGACACCAGACGGTTTAGATATTACGGGGAATAACTTTGGAGAATTATCTCCTGGCAATATTTCAGGAACTGTTTATCGAGATTTAAACAATAATGCCGTTAAAGATCCTAGTGAAAGCGGATTTTCAGGGATTAATATTACCTTGACCGGAACCAACGATTTAGGAGCCATTAGTCCCATTGTTGTGCAAACCGATGTCAATGGTAACTATTCCTTTAATAACCTTCGTCCAGGGACTTATACCATTACAGAAACTGGTGATCCAGGTACAACGGCCAATTTTGATGATAATAGCGCAGTTACTGGGACTAATAACGGAGGAAGGGTTAATGGAGTATTAGAAGGCGATCGCAACGTCCTAACTGGTGCAGATACCATCACGAATATTGTCCTCCCCACAGGTGGGACAGGGGTTAACTACAACTTCGGTGAAATTCCCACTGGAAACACCCTATCAGGAACAGTTTACTACGACGAAAACGGCAACGGTATTCTCGATATTGACTCCTTTGATGGTTCTCGTTTAGAAACTGTAGGGATTGCCGGGCTAACGATGCAGTTATACAACAGCACCGGAACCTTGATTGCATCCACCACCACTGATGCTAATGGAAACTACTTCTTTGATCGTCGCAATGTGACTGATAATGTTCCCCTTCCCAATGACACTTATCGGGTTGTCCAAGCTACTCAACCATCAGGATATCTTGATGGCCTCGAAAGAGTAGGAACAGGGGCTGATACTAATCCAGCACAAAGTAGTATTAATCAATTAGCGAATCCCTCTGAAATTGCAGGTATTGGTTTTTCTGGAGGTCAAGTCAATAACGCGATTAATTACAATTTTGGGGAAATTCTCGGTAGTAGTCTCGCAGGAACCGCTTATATCGATAAAAACAATAACAGTGTTTACGATCCAGACACTGATGCCATTCGTGCCAATGAAACCATTCAGTTAACAGGAACCAATGATAAGGGACAAGTGGTTAACACCAGTGTCATGACCGATGCTAATGGTAACTACATTTTTAACAATTTGCGTCCTTCTAATGGTACAGGCTACACCGTCACCGAAACCAGTAATATAACTTCTAAAGCTGATGTAGGGAATGTCGGCGGTACACAAACTAACAACATCACCAGTGCTATTGTCTTAGAACCCAATACAACGGCCGTTGATTACGATTTTGGTATTACTGCTCAAATCACTGACCTCGCTTTAACTAAAACCGTTAACACTAATGGACAAGGTACAACAGTCTTTAATACAGGGGACATGGTGACGTTTACCCTCACCTTAACCAACGAAGATACGATGGTGGCTGCCTCTGGAGTGACGGTTAAGGATTTATTACCCAGTGGTTACACCTACAGCACCTCCTCTGCTTCCGCCGGAACCTATGACAATGGAACAGGTAACTGGACTATTGGAACTCTAAATGCTAATTCTTCAGCCACTTTAACCATTGATGCGATCGTCAAGGAGAATACAGGGTCAGAAGTTTATATTAATTCTGCTCAAGTTAGCAGTATGGATCAAAATGATATTGATTCGACCCCTAACAACAACATTCTTTCAGAAGATGATCAAGATCAAGCCCTGATTACTGGAATCTTAGCTGAATGCCTCAAAGATGCTACACCAGAAGATGCTGACACCTTAGAAGGAGGATTAGGAGACGATACCCTATTAGGAGACGGAGGCGATGATCTGCTCTTGGGCGGCAGTGAAAACGACGACATTTATGGGGGTATTGGCAGTGATACCTTAGTTGGTGGTGCTGGTGCTGATTATCTCTTTGGCCAAGACGGCGCAGATATTTATCAATACGATAGCTTTGATGAGTCCACTGTGGATGAGCTTGATTACATCTGTAATTTTAGTTCTCAAGAAGGCGATCGCATTGATCTTCCTGCTGCTATTACTGGCCTTTTCTATGCAGGAACTCGCTTCCGTCAACGTACTCTAACTGATCTCACAGAGGCTGCTTTTGCCAATAAAGACGGCACCGGAACCGCTTTAGGCAGCAATGAAGCAGTTATTTACGGTTCACGGGGACGCTTATACCTTGGGGTTAATAATGACGGTGTGGCTGGTTTTGATCCTAATTCTGACCTGATTATTAATGTTACAGGAATGACTTTTGCTGCCGGCGATCTGACCTCTGGCGTTCCCAATAGCACTTTAACAGCAGGAAGTTACTTTATTTAGTTCCATCTTGTCAATTGAATCGATAACATATTTTTAATGTTTCTGAGGTCTAGCAATGCTAGACCTTTCTTTTGACTGTAACTGTTTAAGAATTGATATTCTTGCTTTTTTCGTTGAGTTTTTTTGTACTGAGACAAAATATTCGGTATAGAAAAACACTATTGAGCTTGTTGTTTAACTTCAAATTCGTTAGAATCTCGTTAAATCTATTTAGATCGAAATACATAAATTTATAATGGTTAACAAAGCGATAAAAAAGTTTATACTACCTTCTCTAGCTGCCATTGTTGGAGCTTCTATCGTTGTTGCTACAAGGGTATTTCCTACTTCATTTATTCTGACAGATGGTAACTCAACGGCTGAGTTTGATAACAGTGTCGATGGGTTCTATGATTGGACAGTAAATGGTACAAATCAACTATATCAAATGAGTACCTTTTTCAAAACCGATGCTCTTAATTTTTGTGATAGTGGTTTTGTTCTGATCGAAACCCCTGGATGTCTTGAGAATGGTGTTTTGACTCAGAACACGGCAGATACAGCAAGTATTACCTATACTTATCAAGATCCTGATACCAAAACGGATCTGTTTGTGGTTATTCTGGACTACGATCTTAATGGTGGCGGAACAAAAGGGTTTTTATCCTCTTTAAGACAAAAGGTTACTATTAACAACTTATCGGCTAATCCTTACAATTTTGAAGTAATTAACTACTACAATCTTGAATTAGGAGGAGATTTAGGGGGAGATAAAGCATCGATTGATCCAACTTCACCTTTTCCTGGTCTTCAAGTGGATAATGATGGGGATCTGTCTGTGGAGGGTACTGTGTATGCAACGATTAAGTCTAATACAGTCAACAGTATTCCTGATGCTTACGAAGTCAGTTTTCCTGGGGATTTACTAAACCCAGTGACAGGAATTACCGGTCCAGGCTTTACTGCCCCTCAGAATAACACAGGTCCAGTCACTGGTGACGGTTTTGAAGAACCTGCCATAGCTTATCGTCCTATTAATGAATCTATTCCAGGGGGAGGAACAGCTATGGGTGAACAAACCGTTGCCCTAGAAACTGTAGAAATTCCTGAACCGAGTGCGTTGATTGGGTTAGGCGGATTTGTGCTTAGTGCTTTAGGTTTGTCTCGTAACCATGACAATCAAGATAATAATCTCTCTTAAAATACCATTAGATAATAAAAAATCTATTGTGTGAGGAACATCAAAATTGTTATTCAATCCTATTCATAGCCTACAAGGGCTTTGTTTGATTCCCGTTGTCGGAGGATCAGTTTTTTCTTTATTAACGGTTGCTACCGTTAAACGGTTTTTTAAGGGATCTCCAAGTATTACGCCTCAAAAGAATCCCTTTACCCCCCCAGTGTCTGTATTAAAACCCGTGCGAGGTTTAGAAAAAAGTCTTGAACGCAATTTAAGAACTATTGCCACTCAAGATTATCCCAATTATCAAATTATCTACTCAGTTCAGGATGCTCAAGATCCAGCCTATCCTATCTTAAAAGAGATCCAACGGGAGTTTGGTAGCGATCGCATTTCTGTGGTCATCAGTACCGTTGAAGCAGGGGCTAATGGTAAGGTTAATAACCTGTTAGGAGCCATCCAAGAAGCCCGTCACGATATTATTATCATTAGCGATAGCGACACCCATCTACGGCCTGATTATATTAGCAATATTGTCAATCCTCTGGCTAATCCCAATGTCGGTTGTGTGTGTACCCCCTTCAAAGTGACCAAAGCAGACAGTTGGTACGAAAAAATGGAACTTTTGACCATGAATGCCGACTTTATGCCCAGTGTTATGTTTGCAGAGGTAACAGGGGCTTCTAATTCTTGTTTAGGGCCATCCATTGCCATTCGTCGCTCAACCCTAGATAAATTAGGGGGTTTAGAAAGTTTAGCTGATTATTTAGTAGAAGATTATGAAATCGGACGACGGGTATGGACTTCAGGACAAAAAATGGTTCTCTTACCCTATATGATTGATGTGGTAGTAGACCTAGCCAGTGGTCAAAATTGGTGGAGTCATCAGGTATATTGGGATCAAAATACCTATTTAGCTAGACCTTCTGCTTTTATTTCAACGGTTTTAATTCGTTCGATTCCCTTTGCTTTAATTTTTGCCTTATTAAGATCGGATTTAATCGGATTAGGAATATTATTAGCCACTATCGTTATTAGAATGATAAGTGCTATGATGGTAGCCCAGATAATGAAAGACAAAGAAACCATCAAGAATTTATATTTATTACCCTTTCGTGATGTAGTGGGTTTAATTTTTTGGGGATTAGCTTTTACCCAACGCACTGTTATTTGGCGCGGGGTTGAATTTAAGTTAACCAGTCATGGAAAAATGGTTAAACATCGTTTAATTCAAAATTGATCTTGTTGTTGCTTCTATTCCCTTCTCAGAAGGGAATCTCTAAAATGCAAGAATTAACCAAGAAAATTAAACAAAAAGCTCTTGAAATTGGCTTTCATAAAGTTGGCATTGCTAGGGTTAATACTGATTATCAAGATCATGCTGTTGATCATCTTCAAGCTTGGTTAAACTTAGGTTATCAAGCAGAAATGGCCTGGATGAATAACCCGAAACGCTTTGATATTCGTCAGTGTATGCCAGACGTTCAATCAGTCATTTCTGTTGCTCTTAATTATTATACGCCTCATCAACAGTCTGAAGATAAAAAACACGGTAAAATCTCTCGCTACGGATGGGGACGAGATTATCATAAAGTGATGCAAAAAAAGCTCAAAGCTTTAAGTCAATGGTTGGAAAACGAAGATAATACGATAAAAACCCGTTACTATGTTGATACTGGGCCTATTCAAGACAAAGTTTGGGCGCAGCGAGCAGGGATTGGTTGGATCGCTAAAAATAGTAATATCATCACTAGAGAGTATGGTAGTTGGGTCTTTTTAGGGGAAATTTTAACTAATCTGAACTTAATTTCTGATACTCCTCATACAGAACATTGTGGCACTTGCACGCGATGTATAGAGGCTTGTCCCACCAATGCGATCGCTCGTCCCTTTGTAGTAGACGCTAACCGTTGTATCGCTTATCATACTATCGAAAATCGCGCTGAACAGCTTCCTAAAACGATCGCCGATAATTTACAAGGATGGGTCGCCGGGTGTGATATTTGCCAAGAAGTGTGTCCTTGGAATCAGCGATTTTCCCAAGAAACTGATATCCCAGATTTTCAACCTTATTCTGGAAATATCGCCCCAAAGTTAGAAAAATTAGCCGATTTAACCCACGAAAAATGGCAACAACAATTTCCGGCCTCTGCACTAAGGAGAATTAAACCGACTATGTGGCAACGGAATGCTCGTGCTAACCTAGAAGAATAGAGAAATTAAATTAATGCACATTTGGCAACAGATGAGGACTTTTTTGGTTCCCTATTTCTCTCTGTGTCTATTGTCTCTTTAGTCTTAGCCAAACCATGTGACGCATACCTATTTACTTTAGATTCTCTAGAGTAATAGTTCTTTTCCCATGAGAAAAGAAACAATAAACATAATTTCTCTTGCCACTCTTACTCTTCATTCTTAACCCGCAAAAAATGACACTCAAAGTAATTGTTTTTGATTTTGATGGGACCCTCGCTGATACTTATGAGGCTTTTATTACTATTGCCAATAGTTTATCAGAAGAATTTGGTTATAAACCTGTTGATGAACAAGAACAGGAAAAACTTAAAAATCTCAGTGCAAGGGATCTCATTAAACACTCAGAAATCTCTCCTCTTAAAATACCGTTTGTTTTGAAGCGAGTTAAATCTGAACTCAACCATAAAATTAAAGACCTTGAACCCATCAAGGAAATCCCTACTTGTGTTAAACAATTAAAGAATAAAGGCTATACCTTAGGAATTATCACCTCTAATGCTGAAGATAATGTGATTAGTTTTCTCCAAAATCATGAATTAGACCAATTTTTTGATTTTATTTATACGGGATCTACCTTATTTGGTAAACATAAAATCATTAAAAAACTACTCAAGGAAAAACAACTCCTTCCCCATGAATTCATATATATTGGCGATGAAACAAGAGATATTAATTCTGCTAAAAAAAGTCATGTAAAATGTATCGGCGTAACCTGGGGATTTAATTCTAGTGAAGCATTGGCAAAAGAAAAACCAGATTTCCTTATTAATCATCCCAATGAACTAATAACCATACTGGACAATTATCAATATAACCTCTTAGATAATTTATCTAGAGTTAATCATCTAACAATGTAAAGATAATCTAGTAATAATAAACCCTTGCCAATGAAGAAGAAATAGCAAGGGGATATTATCTCAAGGTCTACCCTTTTTGTCTGATAAAACCTAAAACTTGTCTTAGTTGTTTCTTGAGTAGATCAATTTCCCCTTGCATGGTATTTACTTGTTCACGGAGAGTAATAATTTCTTGGGCCATAGTAGAATTATCAGTTACCCCTTCTGAAGTTTGAGAGGTGGATACTGGTAATTCTTTGGGTGTTGGATGCTTTCTTGCTTTGGCCATGGCATCTTTAATGGCCTCAAGTAGCTGTTTTTTCTCGAAAGGTTTTTCAATAAAAGAAAAATATTCAAAGGGTTCATTAAGTTTTTCGACTACCTCTTCTTTTCGTCCTGACATCAAGACAAGAGGAATTTTTTTGAGATCGTATTCTTTTTGCACTTCTTGGTAAACATCCCAACCACTCATTTTCGGTAGAAGAAAATCTAACATGATCAGGTTTGGTTTTTCGCTACGGATGAGATTGTATCCTTCAACACCATCTTTGGCTTCAAGAACTTTAAAATTGCCTTCTGGCAACATATCTTTAACCCGCATCCGGATCACTTTACTATCATCAATGACGAGTATTTTATGAGTTGACACAGTAAACTCCCTTTCAAGCGTTAAATCAATGGTTTTTGAGGTAATCGATCTTCACCCCTAACGGTGATAGGTTGGTTATCCCTCTTCTTTAAGATTCCCCAAAATTTCCCTAAACTAACAACCTCAATAGAAAAATTAGATTGAGGGATTATTGACTTGAATTGGTTTGTTTTTGAGCTTCTTCTACAGCGCGGTTGAAAAATTCATCGGTTGTTTCAAATTTAACTTTAATCGTTCCTTTCTCTTGGTCTCCTTTTAAAGTACTATACTCTTCTTTTTCTTCGGCAATAAATTGGCTAACTGTTTTATAAATAGTCTCTCTGGTATTGGTACTAACCTTCCCAACAGAATTAGGTAATATTTTATCTCCTAATAAAATAAAAGCAATAACAAATATCACACTACCCTGTAGAATCATTCCTAAATTAATTGAAATTTTCATGATAATCGAGCTACAAAAACTAACTTCATTATTTCTTTCCTATAAAACTGTTATAGTTCTTTTTCTCATGATACGCAGTGAAATTTTCCCGAAATAACTGTGATCAGGATCAAGGTATGATGGGTAACGGCACAAAGGTTTTTAGCATTTTGCGAATTTTTAATAAAAAGATAAGATTTTGTAATTTTGAGTCAATTTCGGGAGGATAGGGTCTTTCTCCTAATTTTTCTCGAATTTGAGCATACTCTGCTGCGGTTAAGGGTTCCCCATTCATTGGCGATCGCCCTTCGGTGATAATTTCCGTTCGTAACACTTCTTCAGGAATGTCTTCTGGTGGGGGCAAAGCAACTCCGATCTCTAAAAATATCATTGGAAGCACTACACTTAGGGGGATAACCCGATAAAATAAGGAATAGACCATGATTATAATCCCTCTCTAAAATAAATCTGGGGTAATGTTGTCCAGGAATATTATGAATCGTAACAATTTTTTCTTATAACTATCGATAGACTTAAACCATAACGGGTAAATTGTTGTTGGCAGGGATTTATTACTTATCTACACCTCAAAATATAAATATTCTCATTTCAAGTTTAAGCAGCCTTCAACCCTTATGTGTTACAATTTTTGAAGATTTTGCCATTGAGTCGGCATCAGCCACCTTACAAGCCATTATCAAGGAAACTCCATGACCACGAAAAGTAATTACGGTGCAGAGCAAATTCAAGTTCTTGAAGGGTTAGAACCCGTCCGCAAACGTCCAGGGATGTACATTGGAACCACCGGGCCAAGGGGACTTCATCACCTCGTCTACGAAGTTGTGGATAATTCCATTGATGAAGCTTTAGCTGGTTATTGCACCCATATCGAAATTGATATTAACCCAGACGGTTCGGTGACAGTGACTGATGATGGTCGGGGTATTCCCACTGATGTTCATCCTAGCACGGGAAAGTCCGCCCTAGAAACTGTGATGACCGTTCTTCATGCCGGCGGAAAATTTGGCGGTGGTGGTTATAAGGTGTCAGGCGGGTTACACGGCGTTGGTGTTTCGGTAGTGAATGCCTTATCTGAATGGGTGATTGTCAAAGTTTGGCGAGATGATCAGGTTCATACTCAACGGTATGAACGGGGAGTTCCGATTACCAGTTTAGAAACAAAGGCAGACAAAGATCACTCGACTGGTACTTCAATTTCTTTTTTGCCTGATAAAACAATATTTACCGTAGGAACTGAGTTTGATTATAGTACCTTGGCAGGAAGATTAAGAGAATTAGCTTATCTCAATGCAGGGGTAAAAATCACCTTTACGGATAATCGAAAAGAAGAACCCCATATTGAAAGTTATTGCTACGAAGGGGGAATTAAGGAATACGTCACTTATATGTGTCGGGATAAAGATCCCCTCCATCAAGACATTATTTTCGTTTCAGGGGAAAAGAACGGAACCCAAGTAGAAGTTGCGTTACTTTGGTGTGTGGATGCTTATAGCGATAACTTGTTAGGTTTTGCTAATAACATTCGGACCATTGATGGAGGAACTCATTTAGAAGGATTAAAAACCGTCCTCACCCGAACCATGAATAATGTTGCTCGTAAACGCAACAAATTAAAGGATAATGACTCTAACTTAGGGGGTGAAAATGTCCGAGAAGGGTTAACGGGTGTCATTTCTGTTAAAGTTCCCGAACCAGAATTTGAAGGACAAACGAAAACCAAATTAGGGAATACAGAAGTTCGGGGTATTGTAGATTCTTTGGTAGGGGAAGTCCTCAGCGAATACTTAGAATTTAATCCCCATGTTGCTGATAGTATTATTGAAAAAGCAGTCCAAGCGTTTAAAGCAGCAGAAGCAGCCAGACGGGCCCGTGAATTAGTGCGTCGTAAGTCCGTTTTAGAATCTTCTCCCTTACCTGGAAAATTAGCAGATTGTAGTACCAGAGATCCCGAAGAATCAGAGATTTTCTTAGTGGAAGGAGACTCCGCCGGCGGTTCAGCTAAACAAGGAAGAGATCGACGGTTTCAAGCGATTTTACCCCTCAGAGGTAAGATTATTAATATTGAAAAAACTGACGATGCGAGAATCTACAAAAATAATGAGATTCAATCCTTAATTACGGCGTTAGGGTTAGGCATAAAAGGGGAAGAATTCGATTCATCACAATTGCGTTATCATCGTATCGTAATTATGACCGATGCTGATGTGGATGGGGCGCATATTCGGACTTTGTTATTAACCTTTTTCTATCGCTACCAACGCTCATTAGTAGATCAAGGCTATGTATATATTGCTTGCCCTCCTTTGTATAAAGTAGAAAGAGGACGTAATCATGTTTATTGTTACAATGAACGACAATTACAAGAGCATATTAATAGTTTACCAGCGAATGCTAATTACAGTATTCAACGGTTTAAAGGGTTAGGAGAAATGATGCCTACCCAACTGTGGGACACAACGATGAACCCAGAAACTCGCCGCATGAAACAGGTAGAAATAGAAGACGCAGCCGAAGCCGATCGCATCTTCACTATTTTAATGGGCGATCGCGTAGCCCCAAGACGGGAGTTTATCGAAACTTACGGACCGAAGTTGGATCTCAATGATTTAGATATTTAAAGGTTATCAAGAGGTGAGAAAAAATGATAACTCATCTCTTTTACTAACAGTTAATCTTGTCTAATTTGCTGAAAAATTCCTTGAATGACGCGATCGCAGTTAGGCGAAGGACTTTGACTGATATTTATCGGGGGAACAGATCCAGGAGGCGGAGCTTCTGCAATATTTTTTGTTAAATCTGGATGATTTTGTGCAAATTTCTCGCCAATGCTTGTTGCTAGTTGCTCCACTTGTTCTTCATTAATTAAACCACTGTCAACAGCAGCATCGGTTGTTGCACAGATTCCCGCCATTGCACCACCAATAGCCCCTCCTACAACAGCACCTTTTCCAATGAACCCAGCACCTAGTACACCCACTGCAAGTCCAACTACTCCTGTTCCAAGAGCAATCAGCGCCACATAAGTACCTTTCATCGTTACTTTCCTCACAGTTTAGGTTATTCATTTACAGTGTACATATATTGTCAGAAAATTTTATTTTGAGTCGAACTGCTTGAGAATTCATTGTCTCAACTTTTATTATTCAGTTTTCATATAAAGTGTGCAAGATGTTAGTATAGTCGATTAACTTCTCATAGAAATTAGTCAAAAGTTAAGAGATTACAGTGTCATGTTCGGTATAGTTATAGGTAAACCCCTTTGAACTATCCTTGAGGCAATAGCCATTATGGCATCCAATCAAGATAAAGATGACTTCTTATATCCCCATTATCCTTATCGTGGGGAAGTAAAACCAGAAAATGTACTTTTTAATGCTAATTTACAAGAGTTTGCTCAAGAAGTTAGCTATCTTTGTAACTTAGAAACCGCCGGAAAAATTCAACCTGAACAAGCTTATAACAAAATCAAAGGTCTTTGGAAGAAACTTAGATTATCCAAAGAGGAATTGAAAATAGGAGAGAATTTATTTAGTCAAGAATTCGATGACGATAATGAGGACGATGACACTTAAAAGATAGGTTGACCAATTGTCACCTCTAAAGCTAATAATAATGTAACTCTTACATCATTGTCGATAATGTCCCGTTCTAAAGCGATACAGTATTATATAGTAGCTCGTCTTCTTCTTGCTCCTCTGATGGTATGGACCATTGTGACTTTGGTTTTCTTACTATTACGGGCAACCCCTGGAGATCCGGCGGATGCTATTTTGGGAAATCGCGCGCCAGAAGCGACTAAAGAAGCCTTAAGGGAGAGTTTAGGACTAAATAAACCTCTATGGTTACAATATTCCGCTTATCTGGGGCAACTGCTCAGTTTTAACCTAGGAAGTTCTATTACGAGTCAAGGTCAGCCGGTTTGGGAGGTTATCAGCCAGCATTTTCCGGCAACGGCGGAATTGACATTTTATAGTATGGTGATAGCGATCGCTATTGGGGTGACTATCGGTATTTTATCAGCGTCTCGCCCTAATACCTCTGTAGATGTGAGTGGACGGCTGTTTGGCATTATTACTTATTCTTTGCCCATATTTTGGGTAGGGATGTTATTTCAGTTAATTTTTGCTGTGCAGTTGCGCTGGTTTCCTCTAGGAACCCGTTTTCCCCTTAATCAAACTCCTCCTACTGGTTGGACTGGTATCTATACCCTTGATAGCCTTTTTAGTGGTAATTTGGGGCAATTTTTTACCGCAGTTTATTACCTAATTTTACCTTGTTTTACTTTGGGTCTATTATTGAGTGGTATTTTTGAGCGCATGGTAAGGGTTAATTTAAGACAAACGTTACAAGCGGACTACGTAGAAGCTGCTAGAGCAAGAGGTATCCCCGAAAGGAAAATTTTACTATCCCATGCCCTTAAGAACGCTCTCATCCCTGTTATAACCGTCTTAGGGTTGACATTTGCAGCCTTATTAGGAGGTGCAGTGTTAACAGAAGTGACCTTTTCCTGGCCAGGGTTAGGAAACCGATTGTATGAGGCGATCGCAGTGAGGGACTATCCTACGGTACAAGGGATTATGGTCTTTTTTGGGGCTATTGTAGTGGTGGTCAGTATTTTAATTGATTTAATTAACGCTTACATTGATCCTCGTATTCGTTATTAATGGAGGTAGGAAGCAGAAGGGGAGAGTAATACTTTAAAATTGATAAATACTAACATATATACAAAATTACTTTTAAATCATGAAATATTTGAACAAAATTAAAACAATTTATAGACAAATTTTAACCCTAATTTTATTGGGGTTTTCTATTTTAACGATAACCGCTTGTGCTTCACCAGCAGATGATAATCGAGTGGTTTTATCCATTTTAAGCGATCCCAAAACCTTTAATGCTGTGTTATCTCAAGAGTCTCCTAATATTTTTGGGTTAACCTATGAAGGGTTAATTACAGAAAATCCTTTAACAGCAGAAAAAGAACCAGCATTAGCAGAATCTTGGGATATTTCCGATGATAAGTTAACTATTACTTTTACTTTAAGAGACGGATTAAAATGGTCAGATGGTAAACCTTTAACAGCAGAGGATGTGGTTTTTTCTTACAATGATTTATATCTAAATGAGAAAATTCCTAACAATTATAGGGATAGTTTTCGGGTAGGCAGTAATGGGGATTTCCCTACTATTAGAAAGTTAGATGATCGACGAATTGAATTCAAAATAACAGAACCGTTTGCGCCTTTTTTAGATAATGCCACTGTTCCCATTTTACCAGCTCATATTTTGCGAACAACTATTCAAGAAACTGATGCTGAAGGAAATCCGAAATTTCTATCAACGTGGGGAACAGATACCCCACCAGAAAATATTATTGTGAATGGTCCCTATCAACTCAAAGAATATGTCACCAGTCAACGAGTTATATTTGAAAAAAATCCTTATTATTGGAAAGAAAATGAACAAGGAAATGAGTTGCCCAATATTGAGACAGTTATCTGGGCTATTGTAGAATCAACAGATACTTCGTTGTTACAGTTTCGCTCAGGAAGTTTAGACTCTATTAGCGTAAGTCCTGAATATTTTTCTTTGTTAAAAAGAGAAGAAGATCGAGGCGATTTTACCATTTATAACGGGGGTGCAGCCTATGGAACTGTGTTTATTTCTTTTAATCAAAATAAAGGTAAACGAGACGGTCAGCCTTTAGTTGATCCCATTAAATCTGAATGGTTTAACGATGTAAATTTTCGGAAAGCGGTTGCCTATGGAATTGATAGACCTCGAATTATCAATAATATTTATCGTGGTTTAGGAAGTCCTCAAAATACACAAGTTTCTGTGCAATCTCCCTATTATAATCAATCTGTAGAAGGGTATGATTATAATCCCGAAAAAGCCAAAGAATTATTATTACAAGCAGGGTTTACCTATAATTCACAAGGGCAGTTATTAGATAGTCAAGGAAATGAAGTTGAATTTAATTTAATTACCAATGCAGGAAACAAAATTAGGGAAGCGATGGGAGCGCAAATTAAAGAGGATTTAGGTAAACTAGGAATGCAGGTTAATTTCAGTCCTTTAGCGTTTAATGTTTTGGTAGATAAACTCAGTAACTCTCTAGATTGGGAGGCGCATATTATTGGATTTACAGGAGGAAATGAACCCCATTCTCCTAATCTTTGGTACACCGATGGTAATTTACATATGTTTAACCAAAAACCTCAACCTGGAATGAAACCGATTACTGGAAGAGTAGTGTCAGATTGGGAAAAAGAAATTGAGCAGTTATATATTGCTGGTTCTCAAGAATTAGACATGGATAAACGTAAAGAAATCTACAACGAAGCACAAGTATTAGTATCAGAATATTTGCCGTTTATTTATTTAGTTAATCCCTACTCGTTAGCTGCGGTTAAAAATCGTTTTGAGGGGATTAAATATTCAGCTTTGGGGGGTGCTTTTTGGAACATAGAAAAACTCTCAGTTAAGGATATTAGTGAACAACAACCTTAACAATTTATCAGCAGATAAGGGTAGCATAGGGTCAAGGACTGTTGACCCCCACAGTAAAATTAATAATAAACTTGGTTCTCAAGTATATACTATTGGACACCCTACACCCTACTCCCTGTTCAAATCCTTTCAAAAAAAATAACTCCGAACCCCTAACTTATCCCGCAGGTAATCATAGAGATATTTTTATGCAAAGAATAAGATTATTTTTCTGGGAACATCTAGCAACGAAGTAACGACTAGATGAGAAAGCTGCAAAAACCCTGAAAAAAAAGGTTAACTTTTTTATAAAGTAGCCATAACCCTATACCTTATAGTGATCTGGGAAAAAGACAGCAAAAGATGGGATGTATTTTTCCCACAATTTTATTAAGATAAGAAGCTAAAAAAGCTATCTAGTATCAGATCCCCTCTCCTTAAAAACGCTTTGTAAATCAGTGAGATGTCAAGATGATTTTAGATAAACTAAAACGCTGGGCCATTACCGAACCAATAGAAGACGATATCGAATACGATGACCCTAACTATGTTGAAATTGATGGCAACTCAGACTACGAGATGGAAGAACCAGAAATAAACGCTTCCGCTCAACCAGAAGTTGAACCCCGTCCCTGGGCAAAACCTATGGGATCAAATATCAATACAGAACTGAACATGAGAAACAATAAAGGTAATGTTGTCCCTATGCCTGGAATTAATAATATTGCTGAAGTGGTTGTGGTAGAACCTCATTCCTTTGACGAAATGCCTCAAGTCATTCAAACCCTTCGTGAGCGTAAATCTGTGGTTCTCAATCTTAATGTTATGGAACCAGAAGAAGCACAACGGGCTGTTGATTTTGTGGCTGGAGGAACCTACGCTATTGATGGCCATCAAGAACGTATCGGGGAAAGTATCTTTCTTTTTACGCCTAACTGTGTCAAAGTTAGTAACCTTTCTGGTACCGTTCATGACGTTCCTGAAATCCCTGTAAATCCTTCTCGTAATCCCTCTCCTGTAGCTAACTGGGGCGCAGAGGTGAATCGTTTAGTTCAGTAATTTTCGAGTCAAGCTTCTCGTTAACAGTCATTAAGCAATCAGCAAATGATAATCGCTGCTCTGAGGGAAGCTTAGTCTTTCTTGTTGACAACTTTACCATTGAAAACTTGTGTCTATTAGACTAGGTATCATTGGAGGCGGAGTGATGGCAGAAGCAATACTCACCCGTCTTTTAGCATCGCAACTTTATAACGCGAATACCCTATTAGTCAGTGAACCCCAAAGCTCAAGAAGGATCTTTTTAGCTCAAACCTATGGAGTTGGTGTTACTGACCATAACCAAGACATCTTACAAGCCACAGAAGCCCTATTATTAGCTGTTAAACCTCAAATTTTGGATAAGGTGACCTCTCAGTTAAGTTTAGACTCAGTGGACAATTATCCTTTAATTCTGTCTATTTTAGCGGGAATCCCCTTAAACCGTTTGGAAAACGCATTTCCGAACTTTCCTGTTATTCGAGTCATGCCTAATACTCCTGCTACGGTGGGAACAGGAATGACAGCGATCGCAGCCGGGACTCAGGTTAAACCGTCCCATGTGACTCTAGCTACTTCTATCTTTGAGGCAGTGGGGGAAGTGGTAGAAGTTCCTGAATCGTTGATGGATGGGGTCACCGGGTTATCAGGATCAGGCCCTGCGTTCGTCGCCTTGATGATTGAAGCCTTATCCGATGGTGGCGTGGCTTCTGGCTTACCAAGGGCGATCGCGACTAAACTCGCTGTACAGACGGTTCTAGGCACTGCTACGTTAATGAAAGAAACAGGGTTGCACCCCGGTCAGTTAAAAGATAATGTCACCAGTCCAGGGGGAACTACCATTGCAGGAGTAGCCAAGTTAGAAGAAAAAGGCTTTCGTTCTGCGGTGATCGAAGCCGTCAAAACAGCTTATCGGCGATCGCAAGAGTTGGGAAAATAACTAATAACTAAATCATGGACACTGATTTTATTTATACGTATCCCCCCTTAATTCCTGGTATTCTTAAACGACGGTATAAACGTTTTTTAGCGGATATAGAGTTAGAATCAGGGGAAATGATTACGGCACATTGTGCTAATACGGGGCCGATGATCGGGGTGTGTGATGCAGAGAGTCGAGTCTATGTTTCTAAAAGTAATAATCCTAAGCGCAAATTGGCTTATAGTTGGGAATTAATTGAAGTAAATAATACATGGGTGGGGATTAATACGGCTTTACCTAATCGTGTCATTAAACAGATTTTAGAACAAGAAAAATTACCATATTTAAAAGGAAAATATAATAAAGTTCGTTCAGAAGTTCCCTACGGAAAAGATAAAAAAAGTCGAATCGATTTTGTTTTAACCAATGAAACGGAGCAAAATCCGATTTATTTAGAAGTCAAAAATACTACCTTAGCTAAAGATGCAATTGCCCTATTTCCTGATACTGTTACTACTCGTGGTCAAAAACATTTACGGGAATTAATGGATTTATTACCGAATGCTCAACCAATAATGTTGTATTTTATTAATCGGGGGGATTGTCAGCAATTTTCTCCAGGGGATAATTATGATCCAGAGTATGGAAAATTATTTCGAGAAGCTGTTAAGAAAGGGGTTGAAATTTTACCTTGTCGTTTTGAAATTACGCCCCAAGGAATTCGTTATTTAGGATTGGCAGATTTGAAATCTTAACCTCTTTTATATTTTATTCTTTTAATTATCAATCTTCTTTTTTAAAAATTAAGTAATTATTAAAACTGGCATCTTGCACCCCTTATAAGAAAACTTAGCAATCAAAGTCTATACTAGCTAGTTTTATCAAAGGTGCAAAATATGAGTAAAAGATACAAATTGTGTACATAGGGTTCTTATTCGTCTAAATATTGGGACGATTTAACTATTAACCTTGACAAGAAATTGTTATGACTAAAATTTACTTTGGAACTAACCGAAATCTCCTGAACGAAGAAAATGGTGACTTTGGCAGTAACTTCAGTGACGATGGACTGGCTAACTTGCGCTTCGGACAAGCTGAAGTTACAGGAGAGGATTTTTCTCAATATCAAATCCAACTTGCACCAGAAAACCTTTTTGCTGATCCCCCAGTTTTAGGGAGTCAAACTATTTTACAACAAGTGTCTCAAGAGATGAGAGAAAAAGGAGAAGATACCCTAATCTTCATTCATGGTTATAACACCAGTTTTCGAGAAAGTTTAACAGCAGCAGCGAAACTCCATCAGGTATTAACCAGTAATGATCCTCGTAATCCCCAACCGTCTTTAAAATTGAATATCTGTTTATTTTCTTGGCCTTCCGATGGTTCATTGTTATTAGGCGATCGCAATGCAGCTAATAAGATCGCTTATCGAAATGATCGCTTAGATGCGGCCGCCTCTGGGCCAGCTTTTGCTAGATCATTTCTCAAAGTGGCCGACTTTATCAATGGTTTAGATACCCGATGTCAACAGAAACTGCATCTTCTTGCTCATAGTATGGGTAATTATGTCTTACGCTTCGCCGTACAAGAATTAAAAAACCAAGTTGGCGATCAATTACCCAGACTATTCGATCAAATTCTGATGATGGCCGCTGACGAAGATGATGATGCTTTTGATCGTCAAGACAAATTGTTTGATCTGCCACGGATCACCCGTCGTACCAGTGTCTACTTTAATCGAGAGGATCTCGCTTTATGGGCCAGCGATCGCTTTAAAGGGAATCCTCCTCGTCTCGGTACCGATGGACCAATTCAACCTCGACAACTGCCTCGCAATGTGTATCCAATTGATTGTACTAAGGTGATTTCTCGTTTTACTGATCCCTCTGAACATGGCTATTATATTAGTGTGCCTCGTGTTGTTACAGATATGCGTTTTGTGTTGCAAGATGAAATTCCTGATGAAATTCTCGGACGTAAATATATCTCTGAAACCAATCGTTATCGATTACTTGAAAACTTAACATAACGATTAGTTGCTAGACTGACGATTAATTGTCCAGAAGGGAAAGGTTTGACTCGGATTAATGATTACCCCATCAATATTATTTTGAGCAAAAGCATATTCTTTTGTCTGCCAAAGAGGGATATAGGGAACATCTTCGGCCAAAATTTCTTGAATTTCAGCAAAAATTTGTTGTCTTTGTTGAGGGTCTGATTCTTCTCTTTGTTGGGCAATTAATTGATTAACTTGTTCATTATAATAAAATGATCCTTGACTTTGGGAACCCCCTTCAATACATCCTTCTTCTGGTGAACCTTTAGCACAATAAAGAAAAGGATAAATATAGTTATCTGCATCTAAAAAGTCTGGATACCAATTAGATAATATTGACTGGTATAACCCCTGACTTAAATTTTTGAAGAAAGCAGCCGAAGCAATACTATTAGGAACAAATTGTAACATTCCTTCTAAGTCTCGTTCGGCTAAACTTTTGAGAATAGCAGCAACTTGACTAGAATTAACCGAACCAGAAGAATGCCAAATTTCTACGGTAGCAGGGTTATCAGCAGAAAAACCAGCTTCTTGTAGGAGTTGTTTGGCTGCTTCCTTATCATTATCCCCATAACGTTCCTGAAACACTGGTTTAGACGCATCAAAAGCGACAGGAATCATACTATAAAGAGGCTGACCTTGACCTTTGAGAATACGTTCATTGAGAAGTTGACGATCCATTACAGAAGCGATCGCTTGTCGAACTGGTTTCTGTTGAACAAATTCTGTCTGCACATTTAAGGCCATGAAAGAAATAGCCGTCCCTGGATTTTCGATCACTTGTCCTTTGCCTGAATCTGCTTCTTGTTGTAATTGTAGAACTTGTTCCGGGGTCAAAGATTGATAAGCGACATCTACTGCTTGAGTCCGAAAGGCATTAAAGAGGTTAGCCGGGTTGGTAGGATAAATTTGTACATCAATGCCCTTATTATTGGGTTTTTCGCCCCAGTAGTTCTCAAAAACGTCTAATTGTACCGAATCACTACTAAAATTATTGAGTTTATAGGGGCCAGTTCCTACCAGATTATCTGGAATAAACTTACCTTCTCCTATTTGATAGGCTTGAGGAGACACAGCACAAGCTCCAGGAAAGGCAAGAAGGGCTGGAAAAGCGGAAAAAGGTTGTTTTAGGGTAATGGTTAACTCATACTCTCCTGTGGCTTCTACAGTATCAATGGTGTCAGCTAATAAGAAGGAGGGTTTACCCCCATTATTAATAAACCGTTCCAATGAAAAAACCATAGCCTCTGCATTAAAGGGAGTATCGTCGTGGAAGGTAACTCCTTCTCTTAGGGGAATAGTATAAGTTAAGCCATCATCGCTGACGGTGGGCATTTCTGTGGCTAGTTCAGGCGTTAACGTAGTGGTTCCCAGTTCATAGGTGTAAAGGGTATCACTGAGATTGTAAATGATGGTAAGTCCGGCCATTTCGTAACTATCTGCCGGATCAATGGTACGGGGTTGGGCTGTGGTTCCGATGATAATGCGATCGCCTGTTGTGGTAGCAGTGGGAGAGGGTGTAGTGTCTGGTTGTTGGTTACACGCCACTGTTAGAAGGAAACAGAAGCTAAATAGCACGATAAATTTTGTTAGTTGGCGTAGTCGCTTCCAAGGCCAAAACCCGTTAATCATCATTTTTACTGTTTTCTGGTGAACGCTCCTGTTTGGTGACTGATAATTAGGTCAGAAGGTTTCTCTTCAATCTATTTATTGTTATTTAACCATTGACGAAACTCCCGAATTAATGAATTTTCTCCTATCTTCCCC
>NZ_AAXW01000055.1 GCF_000169335.1 Crocosphaera chwakensis CCY0110 | reverse complement strand
GAACGCGCAAGAAGACAATCATCTACATCACAAAAAACTTGAGTCAGATCGAGACGAGATTTTATATCCATAGCACCAGACCTTGAGGAATACTACTTCCAGCATAGGTCTGGTGTTCTCTGTCAGCTACAAAATTCTCGTCGAACTCACGTTAACATATAACTCAGTCATAACCCCAATTGTTCAAGTTTCACTAAAAATGGTTAAATGTGTTAGTTGATGATAAATCAGTTAACACTAACGCCACTAATATTTGTATCATAATCACCCAAAACAAAATATTTAATCCTGGGGTACAAAGAATATAATTAATTTGTTGTCCCAAAACTTCAAGACTTAGGAAAAACGTTTTAGATAAATCTTCAACAAAAGTATTTTTTTGAAACCTCATCAGTTTTTTAAAACTCCATAGAAAATCAATAGGATCATTAATAGTTAGAGAGCGATCGGGGGGAATTGGTGATGATTATCATCGGTCTATTCCCCTTGAAGCAAACCTCACCCTCAACTCATAAGGTTATGTTTCCCAACGCACCCCGAATCAAAGCATCATAGATTTCAACATAAGGGGACAAATTCTGTCAGTGACGATGGCCAGTAATCCCTTGAATGGTTTTTAAGCTGACCCCGTTCTCATGAAGATGAGTAATAAGCGATCGCCGTCCTGAGTGAGTGGCAATTTTGTGATGACCAAGCCCGGCTTTGGCGGCTGCATCTTTCATATATTTGTAAACGGCTTCATAGGATATGGGTTTTTGAGGGTTGCGAGGGGAGGGAAACAGATAACCAGATTCCGGGGCCTCATACCGTTCTAAATACCATTTGAGTTTGTCAGTAATCGGAACAGAGATCGCCCACTTCTTACCTTTGCGGATTTTCTTAGGAAAGTAAACACAATCTCTAACCACCCGATTAACAGGATCTATGTAGGGTTTGCTGAATATGAGTGTAACCTTTTGATAACAAGGGTTACACTCATATTCGATGACAAAAAAAAATCAGCTAGTGCAGCTAAAAACCGCTAAAATTGGTAGGGATACCTTGCAGTTGTTAGTCAAGAACAAATGTATCGAAAAGAGGAGCAGCCTTCACCCGCCCCAGAAAATTTTGAATTGCCCTTCGAGGGAAAATTATCCCCAAGTAATCGTTGGGTAATCATGGCAGAACTAATACCTTGGGATGATTTTGAAGAAGAATATGCTAAACTTTTTTCAGCAGAAAAAGGTGCGCCAGCTAAACCATTTAGAATGGCATTAGGGATATTAATTATTAAGGAAAAGTTAGGAACAAGTGATAGAGAAACAATAGAACAGATTAGAGAAAATCCTTATCTACAATACTTTATAGGTTTAAATTGTTATCAACAAGAGCCACCAGTGGAAGCTTCAATGCTAGTTCATTTTAGGAAAAGGATTGATGTAGATTTGGTGAATAAAATAAATAAAGAAATAGTGAAAAAAGAGAAAGAAAAGCTTGATAAAGAAATAAAAAAAAAGGATTTACCCCAAGAAAAAGGAAAAAAACTAAAAAATCGAGGTAAACTAATACTAGATGCAACTTGTGCGCCGGCCGATATAAAATATCCGACAGATTTAGGAATATTAAATCAAGCTAGAATTGAGACAGAAAGAATAATAGACAATCTTTATAAAGCTTTAAGAGGAAAACTGAGGAAAAAACCGAGAATTTCTAGACACATTGCCAGAAAAGAATATTTAAAGGTAGCTAAAAAAGGAAAAGTTTCTTATCAAGAAAGGAGAAAAGCTATAGAAAAACAGTTGAAATACGTTAAGAACAATCTAGGACATATAGAAGACTTGAATCAAGCTGGGGCTTCCCTCAAAAATCTGAGTAAAAGACAGCAAAATCTTCTAGAAACTATCAAAAAAGTTTATAAACAACAACGAGTAATGTGGGAGAATAAAACCCAGAGTGTTCCCCAAAGAATTGTAAGTTTAACTCAACCCCATATTCGTCCTATAGTCAGAGGAAAAGCAGGAAAACCAATAGAGTTTGGAGCTAAGCTCTCGGTTAGCTGTGTGGATAATTATGTATTTTTAGACCGAATAAGTTGGGAAAACTTAAATGAATCTTGTCATTTAAAAGAACAAGTAGAAAAGTATAGAGAAATGTTTGGCTATTATCCCGAATCTGTTCATGTTGATAAAATTTATAGAACTAGAGAAAATAGAAATTGGTGTAAAGAGAGAGGAATAAGAATTAGTGGTCCGAAGTTAGGAAGACCTCCGAAAAATGTCAGTGAAGAAGAGAAGAAACAAGCTCGCTCAGACGAAAGTTTCCGAAATGCTATTGAGGGAAAATTTGGACAAGCTAAATCTTCGTTTAGCTTGAATCTCGTCATGACTAAACTCCCTGAAACCTCAGAAACTTCTATTGCCATTACCTTTCTAGTTGTCAATCTTTCCAGACTGCTTCGGCAGTTTTTGTCGCTTTATTTGTGGTTATTCATTAATATTAAAACTGATGAACTATTCAACCACAATTATATTAATGAAAATTATATTTATAGCAAATTTATAGAAAGAAAAATTATTAATTGGCAGGGAAATTATCGGCTTTTGGCCGCATAAATTTTGGAGAAACTTTTTCAGCAAACCCTATGTAGACATTGTCGACTGTCAATAATCTGGCTTCTTGAGAACGACACCCAGTAAACCGCAACAGGGCCCAAATCGTTTGATGAGTGATCGATTGTCCAACTTTTTCAAGTTTGGCCCATTCCGTTGCATTTAATACTTTAGCTTTACCACCAACTGACATTTTTAAACCTCTTTGTTTAAGAAGAAAATGACTACAGATTTACATACAGAATCTACTTAAATCTGTAGTTGTTAAATATTTGAGAAACATTAAACTTACTTCTAATGTACCCACAGCTTGAGTTATAGCCAATCATAGATACTACGGAAAATATACATTTTCTGTAGTTGCTATCAGAAACGAGCCAGAATAAACTAAAAAATAAAACTAGAAAATTTTTTATGACCTGTTCAAAAGAATCTAATTGTTTACCAAGTAATTGTACTGAGTGCAAAGAACAACAGAAAAATCAAAATAAATTAATTTGTCCTTGCCGTCGTTGCTTGATCAATTTAGAGTCAAGCCCTCAAAAAGCTCAAAATTAATTTTTTCATCAGCAATCGAATCGAGACTAAACCAAAAAGTTAGGACTCATGACGTAAAAAATGAATTCTGCTTGATCAGCAATTAATCAATCAACCTTTTAACGAAATAAACGAAACAAGAGTATGACAGCACTTTTACTATCTGATATTCACACTGCTATTACTTCAATCGAACAATTAGCCTCTTATGCCGGCGAGTTGATGTATTATCAATTCCCCGGAAGCTTACAGCTAACCAACAACGAAGGACAGCGCATTAACTATCCTTTCGCTCAAGTCTTCCAATTCGAGGCAGACGATCAGCGTCAATATCGAAGATACGAATTTATCGTTCCTCTTAAAGATGATGCAGCCGTTACCCCTCGCTTCCAGTGGATGCACACGGATCAGATTGATAAAGCTTCCCCTCTACTCTTTCCAGAAGCTTACAAAGACGCTAGTTTAACCGCTTAATTATGGGACGGAACTTAACGCCTGGGGGAGACTCAGGCAATGGCAGCATTTTTAATAGTGGCTCTAGTGGCAACGCCGGCGGAGGCTTTCGCTCTGGAGGTCGCAGCAGTGGATCTGGGGCTGGCAGTTCCTGGTCGCCGGGCGGTGGTTATGGCGGTGGTTGGCGTGGTTACGGTGGCGGTGGTAGCGGACAACCCAGTGGCAAGCCTGGCAGTGGCTATGGGGGTAAATCTCATTTTGGAGGGAAGGTTTTTCGCCCCAAACCGCAAGGAACTGGAGGAAAAAGCGACTTTTTCTTAAATAATTCAAGGAAAAATATAGGATCTGGAGATTCTAATAAATATAGACCTTGGAATAATCAGCAGCCAAAAAGCAATGGGAATTCGTCGAAAACAAACCTAAACAATCAACTGAATAATAAACCTCAATCTAATCAAAATACTAACTTAAACAATAATAATTTATCTGGAGGTAATAAAAAGAATTCAAGTAAATTAAGCACTGCCGTTAAAGTTGGAGCCGTTGCTTTTCTTGGTTGGGGTTTGTCTCAAGGAGACAAAATCAAAGATTCTTTCAATAATTTCTTTGGGCGTGGAGGCAAAAAAGATAACATTAATAGTGATTCTAAAATAAATCGACTTCCTGAAAAAGATACCAGAGGAACTAAAAAGTTACCAGGAACGCCTCAATTTCTAGGGGGTCAAGTAGCAGGGGTAAGATATAGATATAAAGTTCGGTATGACATTTATATTAAATCGACTGGTAATTCTTGGCAGCTTAATAAACTTAGTACCGAAAGAATAAAATATGGACCGATTATCGCAATTTTAGTCCGAGGAACTGAAGATTATCCCGATTTAGAAGTTGCCCACACGGGAACAAATGGACAAACCGCTTACGACACCATTGAATCCAGCTATTACAAAGGATTTGAATTTAGGAATTATCGATTTGAATACATAACAAGGGTTGACGGAACAACAACTGAAGGCGATCGCGCTGAGGGGGGAGATCCGCCGGCTTGGATTTATACCCCTCCAACTCTAAAGCCCACCACTAGCACTGCAAGCTCTGGCAATGCCTCAACAAACACCGCGTCACCGACTGGCTGGCAAGGCACTGGGGCAAGTCCTGGGGGGAATTATTTTGGAACGGGTTCTCAAGGCTGGTCAGGCGAGGGCAAACCAGCACCGGCACCAACCCCAAAGCCAGGAAACGGAACCTCAACCAGCCCAACCCCCAATCCTTCAAGTACAGGGCAACCCAGTGGCTCCCCACGTCCTTCTACCTCTCCTCGTCCTTCTGGGGGGTCTGGGAGTTGGTTGCAGCCTCAAGAAAGCACCTCTACGGGGAGTTCGACCAGTACCTCTACAGGTAGCTCGACCAGTATCTCTACCACCGGCTCCCTTGCCCCTGGTGTTAACAGCAATGGCTCCTCGTTTCCACCGGCGATCACTCCTCCGACAGTTCCTCCTGATAACCCTATCGGAGAACCAACCGACCCCGTTAGCCAACCAGAAGAAAAACCCGACGATATGCTCACGCTAATCTTTGGGGTAAACCGGATCTGATCCCTCTGTACGATCACACGTTTACCTATCTCAACGCTCTCGTTACTGAGTATTGATGGTCTTATAACTAGGAAGGTGTATAGACCTTCCGTGACGTTTCTTTGGGATTTTTTCGTGCCATGATAAAAAGGTAGTTTAAATAATTGTTAGAAAAACATGGCTAGAAAACGTTTTTCAGACCTAGAACGAGTTTATGACGCTTTAAAGCTCGCTAAAGTAGATATTGGTAACTTACCAGCAAATTTAGATATCACAAAGTATGCTAAATGGAAAGAAGGGGAAACTGTTCGAGAAATTGCAGCACGAGAAGCTTCTGGCGGTGAGAAATCAGTGGGATTAATTGCTTTTGGCCTTCCTTCTACTGATGCAGGTAGTCAAATTTTGGTAACAACAACTAATCGCGCATTCGACAAGTTTAAAACTAACGCTGACTTTTCTAAGCTTGGCATTACCGATGTAACAACTGGCTATAACACTAACGGTAGTTTTGTTCCTGCAAAATTAACGTTAACTGTCCGAGGCACTAAAGTTTCAGCTACTTCTGACATCACTGGACGAAAATACAAGAAAAACCAAGGACAAACCTATACGCTGCCCATCGGTCAAACCGAGACAGTTAAATATTTTCAAGAAAAAGTCGCTCAATTAGTATCTAGTCAGTTAAACGTTGATTATTTTCTTTCGGCACAGCCCGAACAATGGAGACGCGACTAAACCATCTTTTAAGCCATTTAATTAATCATGAAACATCATCAAATTAGAAACGCCCTTGATCTTTATTTGCCTACTTCCTCTGAAATCGATATGGACGAAATTAATCGTTATATCGAAGGACAGCAAGCCATCGATCGCTTTCTTAACCTAGAACTCACCCCCAACGAATTAACCGAATTCTTAGGAGATGTGTCACGGGTTGATGTTTATGATTGGCTTGACTGCTGCGAAAACAACCTTAGTTATTTGATGTAAATGTCTGTTGAATATCAGTTTACGGACTCAAGTAAATGGTCGTTGTTTTGGTCAGAATCCTATACCGCAGATCCCGTCATTGGGGATTAGGGGTCGAAAAGGAAGTCACCTTCCTCTCCTCCCATTCCGAACCGTGCGTGAGACTTTTACCTCACACGGCTCTCGGCAATTAGCCCTTTGTCATAGGTACTGTTAGTACATCGTCTTTCCATTCATAGCCATTATCTGACCTATGATATGTACTATCATTTCTGCTTTTGACTTCATGACAGTGACGGTGTAGAGCTTGTAGGTTTTTGTATGTATCCTTTCCGCCTTGTGCCTTTGGGATAATGTGGTCAATGTCTACAAGATCATCAGGTGTAAAGTGTTGTCCACAGAAATTACATTTACCTTTTTGTTTCTTCAAAAGTTTTGCCACTCTTGTTGGTGTTTCGGGGTAATTACCTCTTCTTTTGCTCCAATATGTCCAATTTCCGTCGTAGGGTGACGCTTCAGCTTTAACCAATTGATGTCTCTTTATTTCCGTTTCGGAGTGATAATACAGTTGCATTTCTTTGGTGCGAAATGTCCATATCCCGTTATTTCCGTATGAGAAATATTTACGGAGTTTTTTCTTGGTTGAACCTTTTTTAACCCTAGAGATTGCCCAAGCTCTTAGCATATTCCATAAGATGTGATCTTCGGATGAGAATGTTTCCTTACTTGCAACTGTTTGGTAATAGTTACTCCATCCTTTGATTACAGGGCTTAATCTGAGAATTAATGCTTCTTGAGAAGTCTTTTTATGGTTTTTTATGACCTTTTTTATTTTCTCATGATGAGCTTTTATTGCCTCATTGCTGGGTTTTATTAAAGTTTTAGATCCTAGTATTTCTTTATTTCCGTTTTTTCCTGAGTGATGTTTACCTACGGGGTATGAACGAATTTGAAATCCAAGGAAATTCAACCCAGTTCCAATGGTTTTTCCGTCTTTTTCTATACTTTTAAGGGTATGTCTTATAGAGGTCTTTTCTGGTTTTAATTCCAGTCCAGCTTGTGTTAACCATTTGGATATTAAGGACTTACATTGTCGTATGATTTCGAGTTCATTGTGTAAAACTACGAAATCATCGGCGTATCGGATGATTTTTGGTCGGTAGTTAAATATTTGTTTCCCATTTTTATAGATTGTTTCGGGAAATTTTCTCTCGACCTCGTTGATCATCCCGTGTAGTGCGATGTTGGCCAGTAACGGGCTTATCGTACCACCTTGAGGTGTTCCTGAATCGGTTTCCTCAAATACGCCGTTGTCTATCACACCGCATTTTAACCATTTTTTAATTAGTTGTTTCATGCAGGAAGGACAATCTATTTTGGACAGTAGGTAATCATGGTTAATCTTGTCGAAGCATTTTGAGATGTCGGCATCTAGTACATATTTTCCACCGATTTTTTGGTTAATTGATATGTATATTCTGCCTATGGCATCATGAGTGCTTCTGCCTGGACGAAAACCGTATGATGTGCCTTCAAATTGGGCTTCCCAGTATGGTTCTAAGGCTGATTTAACCAAGGCTTGCATTGCTCTATCTTTGATGGTTGGGATTCCTAGAGGTCGTTTTTCATCACGTCCTGGTTTTGGTATCCATATCCGTCTCAGTGCCTTTGCTCTGTACCCTTTAACATTAAGTTCGTAGGCAAGATTTATTCTTTGGTTGGGGCGAAGTGCCTTTATCCCATCGATGCCTGCTGTCTTCCGTCCTTGGTTGTCTTGAGTTACTTTGCGGACGGCTAAGAGCTTTGCGTAGTGTGATTTTAACAGGAGTTTTTGAAGCTTTTTGGCTTTGACTTTATTTCCTGACCTAACAGCTTGAAATATCTTCTTTTGAAGCTTAAATACTTTTCTTTGGACTTTTGCCCAATTGATAGTATTCCATTCTTGCGTAGGCTTGGTTATCCTCGCTTTTGACATCTTTACCTCTACTGGATGCTATTTCGTACTAATAAACCAGCAATACGTCGGCATATCCACATCCATTACAGATGGGCTTTGGCTTCTTATTGCTTCTCACCCCCGTGACCCATGCGCTTAAGTTTGTCACTACTTACCTACTCGACCAGTGGTAAGAGCAATCACGGGGTTAATTCGTTCCGTAGGTTTGGGTTTTATTGGTTTTAGGTCTTTTAAGGGTATCAATTACTATCAACCCCATCTCTCCCCCAGGTTACTTTTAGAAGTCTGTGTGGATAGGTCAATAAAACTTCCACTTTTCACCTTGTTCTTTTTTTGAACGCAGCTTGTCAATCAGTTAAGCTACTTAAACGTAATGAGGGTTCAAGGCGATGATTCAGCGTGATGTTTAACCATGACCAATTGACTCGAAAAACGTCTTATCATACTGATTCATGACGGGTTCTCCTTTTAACCCTGCTTCCATCCTGGGTTTTACTAAGTCCAAAACGGAGGGTTATGTCGTCATTCTCAGGATTTTACTCCTTTGACTCCGAATGTGGCTCCTTTAGCCAACAAACCAACAGTTATTCAGATTTATAGGTTCTGAACGAGCTACACGCTTGTATTTTGTACAAACTTTCTAGCTCAACGAATCACACTATTAGAACGTTATTACCCCATTGGCAGGGTTGACCCTGGTTTAACTTTATCTTCTAACACTATAGCGGTTTGGTGTCATAACCAAGATGCTCCTTTAAATTGGCGTTATGGTGCTAGATATTTTGTGAAAATTGGCACGGGTATAACCGTTAATGGGGGAACCCCTGATACGGTTCTAAAAGTAGGTAAAGTCTATCTCAATCAGATAGAAATTATCCAGATTCCCTCTTTTGCTTCTAGCTTTGGGATTGAGTTTGATGTCCCTTACTGGCATAGAAATTTTCAGTTAAAAATCTGGGAATACACAGGCAATAACCAAAACACGATTCACCGAAAACTTGATGACCTTTTAGGCTATCCACAACCTTAATTAAAGAGGGTTTAACCATGTTCAGAAAGAAAAACGCTCATCAGTCTAAACCCGATCCCCCTGACCGAATTGAACCGCTTTTATTTTGCTTAATCCTTGTATGCTGTTTTGGTTTTGGTTTCTCTGTTTCCACCTTAAACTCTATTAATGAGAATTTGAGACATGAAGAAACAAACCCAGGTGTACCACTTCCTGAACTCCCTATCTATCAACCTTCTAGGTAAGTTCAAGTATCATTATCCCTGGCTGATTATTGCTGCGATCGCCTACTTATTTCTGTTTCCATTTTCTGGGCTCGTTGCTGTTACTCCAACCCCACAAAACAGAGTTAAAACTATTGTTCGAGAGACTAAGATTAATTATACAAAGTATCCTAAAATCTTAGTGTTTATGGGGGATAAAAACAACCGAGGAAAAGGAAAGTTAATCGCGGTTAATGCTAAAGAGGGAAAGATTGACGGGGCTTGGAATGCACTTAGCGGTGTTGGAGGAGAAGAGAATCAGCCCATGCGGGGGCCGATTCCTTCTCAGACAAGGGTTAACGTGACCCGTTACATAGTCATAGTGGATGTGCGCCCCTTAACCCTATCCAATCCTGGCATTGCTGGCAAGTTCTACAAAATCAACCCTCACTTAGTTTCTGTGGGGGGTGTGACACGGGGGGACTTTGGCATTCACGCCGACCGCAATGTTCCGGGGACGGCTGGTTGTATCGGTATCGAATCAGAGTCCGAATGGATTAGCTTTAAAGTACTGATGAGCGATTACGGTCAGGCTGGTCTGAAGACGATCCCCTTGCTGGTTTCCTATCGCTAGTCTCGGAAATTAATCGGGGCATTAGTTTAAAATTTTTTTGCTTTGACTAGCACGAAAAAAGTAAAATTCCTTGTCTGTTAGCTTACTCTCACACCAATGTAAGGGTTTGGTTTTATCTACCCTGATCTTGATCACTGATAATATTTTAAGCATTTGTTAAGCTAAAAGAGGTTCAAAAAATAACTTGTGGTTAGTTAACTTGTCATATTTTTATTAAAATTACTCAAAGATAACTATCACTCTGTGTATATTTTGAGCGATTTGGTACAAGAGTTTTTATCATTTAACCTGAAGACAACTAAGGACATAGTAAAATGACTAATGTAAAAGAACTGAATCAGTTAATACAAAAGATTGAAAGCGAAGATGTTGTTAGTCGTGCCTTTGCCAGACAAAAAGCATCTGACATCTTAGCAACAAAAAGTATTGACTTATCCTTAAGACAAACTTTAGCGGATCATCTCAATCAAGAAAATTTATTATTAGCCTTAAAAACTACTGTTGGAGACGATAGCTATTAAGGGATTGAAAAAATGATTATCTTTGTTTAATAGTTATTCTTAGTTTTTTTGCTTTATCATTATCAAGATGAATAAATACTCCCTTCGATTGAAGGGAGCTTTTTTGATGATTCTGTATATTGAGAAGGAAGGATTTTGTGACGAGAACAGAAATGAAACTTGTGTCCTAAAAGAATTATGCAGTAGGATCAATACCCATATTGTCAGCTATTTCACGCAATACAGTAATTTGGGTATTAAAGTCTAAAGATTCAATAGATCCTAACCACTCAGTTTCTTGCTTTCCTAAGTCATATTGATCAGGCATAGGAATAATTAAACCTTCTACCATTCCCTTAGCCAAAAAGTACCAGAAAGCTAACTTAGTATTAGCACTGAAAGCACCATATTGATGACTGTACTCGGTATCAGTACCGCTTACAATATCCCGCATAATTTGTAACTGTTCTTCTTGGGATTTTTCGCCTACTTGTTCAAATAATCCACCAGCGATCGCAGGTTCGGCTGTATTGGGAGCAGCAGGAGTAATAGAACTGCCCATCTTTTCATAAATGAACCATAATAAAGCTAGTTTATTATCAACTGTAAAGCTGTCAAATACTTCTACTGCTTTGTTAAAGTCTGATTTAATTTCTGTATGAAGTGCCATAAATTAATATTCCTAATTCTACGAAGCAATTACTTGCTTATAAACATTTCTATTTTGCTTCTTTATAAAACTTAACATTTTATCAAGATGAAATTGATCCCTCGTTAGATAGACATTTTTGCTACTTCTAAGGATAGAGTGAGGAAAAGTGTGCCTCTTTCTTATCTTGAGCTTCCATCACTTTTTGTTGTTTGTTGACTCCCTTTTGGTGAGCTTGTTCCCCTGCAATCCCTGGCGGGGTCGCACCGCTTTTTTCTAGCTACTGCTTCTGGATCTTTCCTTGGGTTCGTTTTTTGAGACTTTTTCCATGATATTCCCGCTTCATGAAACAAATCGTAGTAACTAGACTTGGCAGAAAATGTTACATTGAATTGTTCAGCTATGTAATATTCTAGTTCATTGAGATTCCAAGTATTCTTCTCTTTTAGCCAAGAGATAACTTGTGTTTTTTCTTCTGAATTTAGATAAGCGAATGAGCCTTGATAACCAAGCTTTATTCCCTCAATTTCATTGATCACAAATGCTTGTTTCCATTTACTAATAAAACCTGAAGAAACTCGTAAAATCTTCATGATTTCCCGATGTGGGTGTCCCCTTAATGTCATCCTAACGGCAATCGCTCGTTTTAACTCTCTTGGATCAGGATTGGAGGAGATAAAGGTATCTAATTCTTTCATTTTAGTCTAGATTTACTTCTTTTTTATTCTCTCACATCTCATTCCTGATTGCTATAACTCAAAATTTGATTTTAACTTAACTTTCCTAACAATGATACTTATTATCTGTAGATTGTGGGTAATTAGTGATGATTTATTTTTTATGATGAACTATAACTAACTGCAATTTCATCCCCGATATCTTTTCTAACATCAAGATAATTTGCTGTGGTTGTAACATAGCGCCATCATTGCGACAGTAATGTAACGTTACAGTATTATCCTGATAAGAGTCTAACGATAAATGAGATAAGCGATCGCGTAAGATTTTATTATCCTCAGAACTACCATAGAATCAAAAACCGTAAAAAATTCGGCATAATATAATAGTAAGGGCAGCTTGATTAAGATCCCTGTTTGATCTTAAAATTGCAGCGAACTAATCCCTTTCGTCAGTTACCACCCAGTTAATTAAAATATATGTCTGCTTCTGACGTACAACCTCCTCAATCCTACCGTAAAGAGGAAGTTCAAGAAATTTTACACTTAGCCATTGCTCGCAAAACCGAAGTTGAAGAATTGTCTCGGACTCAACTTTGGGAAATTGCAGCAGAATTAGATATTGATGTTGCTGTTTTGCAACTGGCCGAAAAAGACTGGTTATTACAAAAACAACAGCAAGAAAAAAAGGATGAATTTAATCAATATCGTCAACGACAATTAAAACGGAAATTTATTCGCTATACCATTATTAATTCCTTTGTCATGTTACTTAATTTTTTGGCAGTAGGAACCTTATCGTGGTCATTATACATCTTGATTTTATTGGGACTTCCCTTGGCATTAGATACGTTTAAAACCTTTCAAACCGAAGGAGATGAATATGAAAAAGCCTTTCAACAATGGTATTTAAAAAAAGAAATGAAAGCCTCAATTTCGAGTCTTTGGAATCGCATTAGAACTGCTTGGTTATCGTAAAATTTTCATGATAAATGGAGTCTTGAAGTAACGGGTTATTTAAGACATAGTTGAATTTTCAAGTTTATTGAAAAATGCACCCGAAAAGAGTACAATCAAATTAAGGAAAATTAGGGTAATTTTGAGGGGAAATGATGACAGTTAAGGTAAAAAAACCGATTCTTGTAGCAGGATTAGGCATTTCTTTCTTACTGTGGTTAGGAGAAAGTCTCCACGAAGAAGTGATAGCTATAGGAGAATGGGGTGTTTTGAGTTTGATGGCTATCGGTACGGGAATTTGGTGGTGGCAAGAAAAACAACCTAAAAAAACAGTCTATCAAACCATTTCACCCTTAACTTTAAAAGAAATTAATCAGGCGATATCTGATGGAGAAAAAATATTAAAGATAGTTAAAAAAGAAAGTCCTGAATCTAATTTATTAGAATTAGAAACTGAGTTAAAAAGGTTACCAGAAAAACTAAATAATCAATTCCTTTGTTTGGGATTATTTGGTAATTCTAAGACAGGAAAAATTGGTTTACAATCATTATTAAATCACGAAACATACTTTAAAGAAATTAAATGGTTAGCACAAGAAAACCTTGAAAAAATAAATCAGAAAATAGACTTAATTGTTTTTTTGATTTCTACAGATTTAACTGAATCTCAGTGGCAACTAATACAACAATCTCATCAAAACCATCAACGGTGTTTGATTGTATTGAATCAACCTGAACAATCTAATACAGAAGAACAAGAAGTTATACTACAACAAATTAAACAAAGAGTTAGAACTATTATTCCGTCCAATGATGTAGTAGCGGTTAATTCAAACCCAACTCCTTTAAAAATTCGCCAATATAAAGACGATCAATCCTATCAAGAATGGACAGAAATTAAACCGCCTAATGTTGCTCCTTTAAAGAATAGATTGAACTCTATTTTAAGTCAAGAAAGAGAACAGTTAATCTGGGGGAAAGTATGGAGAGAAGCGCAAGAAATTAAAGAACAAGGAAAGCAAATCTTAAATAAGGTAAGATGCGATCGCGCTTTACCTATAATGGAAAAATATCAATGGATAGCAGCAGCAGCAGCTTTTGCCAACCCTGTTTCATCCTTAGATTTATTAGCCACTGCTGCCATTAACGCTCAAATGGTAGTAGACTTAAGCGGTATTTATCAACAGAAATTTACCCTATCTCAAGGGCAAGCAGCATCAGCGGCCATCGGCAAATTAATGATGAAGTTAGGATTAGTAGAATTATCAACCCATGCTATTAGTAGTTTACTCAAAAGTAACGCCATTACTTATGTAGCAGGGGGAGCAACCCAAGGCGTTAGTGCAGCCTATCTAACCCGTGTTGCTGGTTTAAGTTTAGTTGAATATTTTCAAGAACAAGAGGTGAGTTCTCAGAGCAATCAAAGTCTAGATATCAAAAAACTTTCAACAAAAATAAAACAAGTGTTTGAGCAAACCAAACGAACCGAAATATTACAGGGCTTTGTGAAACAAACCCTTCCTAAACTATCATAGATAATGCAACTGGTATCTCACTATAAATAAAGTGTTGCTACCTTTAATAAAGTACAGTGTAAAATGCCAACTATTGTCCGTTGCTTAAGGTAAGCATTTAAAAAATTCATACTTATTGAGTATGAAAAATTATAAGATAGTTGATTTTTTTGCGTGTGAAAAAAATTTAAAAGTAAATTATGACAGTTTCTGATTCTGAAACCACTCCAACTACTATTAATGAAACGCTAGATATTGCCAATCCAGACGAATCTATGGCACATTCCAATAGCTCTAAAAGATCCCCTCGACAAGGGTTTGCTCCGGTACTGGAGAATCCTCGATTTTTAATTTTGTGGATAGGCCAAGTATTTTCTCAACTGGCAGATAAAGTTTATTTAGTGTTGATGATTGCCTTTATCGCTGGCCATTTTCAAGGAGAAAATCAACCCATTAGTGGTTGGGTATCAGCGATTATGATTGCCTTTACAATTCCTGCGGTGTTTTTTGGTTCTTTAGCAGGGGTATATGTTGATCGCTGGCCTAAAAAAGGGATATTAGTTATTTCTAACCTCATTCGTGCTGTCTTTGTCTTTATTATTCCTCCGTTACTCTGGTTACTTCAAGGAGATAATTTAACCTTAAATCTTAGTTGGTTACCCCACTGGTTACGGAGTTGGCAAGATCAAACCCAAGAGGCATTTTTGTTACCCTTGGGTTTTTTAATGTTATTAATGTTAACCTTGGTTGATTCTACAATTACGCAATTTTTTGCTCCTGCTGAACAAGCGACTATCCCTCTAGTGGTCAAACGTCGTCATTTATTATCCGCTAATTCTCTATTTACCACTACCATGATGGCAATGACGATTGTCGGTTTTGCCATCGGCGAACCTCTATTAGAAGTTGCTTCTCATTTGGCTGAAAATCTTGGCTTTTCTTGGGAGGAAGGAAAAGCGTTTGTGGTGGGACTCTCATATTTAATCGCCGGGTTACTCCTTTTATTGTTAAAAACAGGAGAAAAACGAGAACATTACGAAAAAGAACAACCCCACGTTTTAGAAGATATCAAGGATGGTATTCGTTATCTGGGGAGTAATCATCGGGTTCGTAATGCGTTGATTCAGTTAGTCATTTTATTTTGTATTTTTGCAGCCTTATCCGTCTTAGCGGTACGTATGGCAGAAACCATTCCAGGAATGAAAGCTGAACAATTTGGCTTTTTATTAGCTACCGGCGGCTTAGGTATGGGTTGCGGGGCTGCTATCTTAGGAGGTTGGGGACAACAGTTCCGAAATAATCAGTTAGGATTATGGGGATCGATAGGAATGGCTGTTTCTTTGGTTGGTTTATCCCTATCCACTACCAGTTTATGGTTAACCCTATTAATGACAACATTCTTAGGGCTATTCGCTGCCTTTGTCGGTGTTCCTATGCAAACCACTATCCAAGCAGAAACCCCTGTGGATATGCGCGGTAAAGTATTTGGCTTACAAAATAATGCAGTCAATATTGCCCTTTCTTTACCCTTAGCCTTAGCCGGTATTGCCGAAACCGTCTTTGGTTTGCAACCAGTTTTATTAAGTTTAGGGGTGATGGCGATCTCTGGTGGTATTTTAACGTGGTTGATGGGTATGAAAGAATAAGACGGTTTAAATAAAACGAATTCGTCCTTCATCCATTTCTGACATAAGTAATTCCAAAGCCTCATAGTCCACATCAGAAATATAACCAGTACGAGTTAACTCATGGTTAATGGCCATCTCTATTTCTGGGGTTAATCGTTTAAGATATAAAGCTTTTTCTACTAATTGGCGAATTAAAGGGGGGCTATTCACAAATTTTTCTCCGCTCTTGACAACAGGGGATTTTAAGCTAAGTTGGTAAATGTGAAGAAGCATCCTACTTCAACTAGAGTCAACGAGTTGTAATGTTTAGGCTTTTTTAACAACAGTGGTAATTTCTAGTAAACCATTAATAGGGGACTAGCTTTTGTAGCTTGCTTAACTTTTTTTTACAAAAAAACTGATACAATGCTAAACTGTGACTCATTACTTGATTAAGTACAACGACGTAAAGGCCAAATTCTGGTTAAGTTTGGGTAAAATCTAACCTTGGATAGAGGAAAATCCAGATTTAACCAAAATAAACAAAAAGTAAGATTCAATCACAAAATTTAATCACTTATTAACCTAAAGTTGATTTCTTAAAAAAAAACAGATCAAAACGGTTAAGATTGAATCAATTAATAAAAAAGTGATTATAATTTGGTCATAACCATAAGCAAACTAAATTTTGAAATTGAGGGTAAATACCAATGATGGGGAGTCAATTGATTAATTTAAGAGTAGAGGTTTTGGAACCAACGGGTTACATTACTGCTGCTAATGTCGATGATTTTCAAGAAAAATTAACAACTTTTGTTAGTAATAACCCGAATAGAGATTATTTGGTGAATATGCACCAAGTAGAATTTATTGACAGTGCGGGACTCATGGCGATTGTGTCTGCCTTTCGTCTTGCTCAGCGTCTTAATAAAAAGCTAAGTGTTTGTTCCTTATCACCATCAGTCCGCATTATTTTTGAATTAACCCAATTAGATAGGGCTTTAGAAATATACGAAAGCCGTCAAGCCTATGAAGCATCTCTGAATGCTACCTTAGCTGCTTGAAGTCATTGGAGAATAACTTCAAGTATTAGCTTACTCCTCCACACTTCCGGTATATTAGAAAAACATCAGAAGAATCGGGAAGTGCCGGAGGTTTGTTTGTGACTATCGCTATCGAAAAACTTATTACCCCAGAGATCAATAAACCTGCCCGTTATTTAGGTAACGAGTTAGGATCAAAACATAAACCTTGGAAGGAAACAACTGTACACTGGGTTTTGACTTACCCAGAAGTGTATGAGTTAGGAGCTTCTAATTTAGGCCATATCATTCTCTACAATATTCTTAATAGTCAACCCCGTCAACTGTGCGATCGCACTTACTTACCAGCACCGGATTTAGCTCAGAAATTACGAGAAAGTAATACTCCTCTATTTGCTTTAGAATCCCGTCGTTTCCTAATAGACTTTGATATATTAGGCTTTAACCTAAGTTATGAGCTAGGAGCGACTAATATTTTAGAAATGCTGGCTCTATCTCAAATTCCCTTAACATCGAAAGAGAGAGACTCAGGCAATTATCCTTTAATTTTTGCAGGGGGACAAACCGCCACCTCTAACCCTGAACCCTTTGCCGAATTTTTCGATTTTATGGCCTTAGGAGATGGAGAGGAATTATTACCAGAAATTGGTTTAATTATTGAACAAGGAAAAGAAAATAAGCTCAGTAAAGAAGCATTATTATTAGATTTAGCCCAAATTCCAGGGGTTTATGTCCCTCGCTTTTATGACGTGACAGAAGCAGGCGAAGTGGTTCCTAACCGACCTGATGTTCCTCCAAAAATTTTACGCCGTGTTTCCCCTCCTATGCCAGCCTATGCCATTGGTTTAGTACCGTTTATCGAAACGATACACGATCGCTTAGTGGTGGAAATAAGACGAGGTTGCACCAGAGGGTGTCGTTTTTGTCAACCAGGGATGTTAACCCGCCCGGCTAGGGATGTACAACCGAATGATGTTATCGAAACCATTGAACGAGGCATCAGAGAAACAGGCCATAACGAATTTTCCTTACTGTCTTTAAGTTGTTCCGACTATTTAGCCTTGCCAGCAGTAGGAACGGAGATCAAAAACCGTCTTAAAGATGAAAATATTACCCTTTCTTTACCCAGTCAACGGGTAGATAGGTTTGATGAAAATATCGCCAACATTGTTGGAGGAAACCGTAAGTCAGGGCTAACCTTCGCCCCAGAAGCTGGAACCCAAAGAATGCGAGATGTGATCAATAAAGGGTTAACCAATGAGGAGTTATTAAGAGGGGTAAAAACTGCCGTTGAACAGGGTTGGGATAAGGTTAAACTGTATTTTATGATTGGTTTACCCGGAGAAACCGATATGGATGTCCTGGGTATTGTGGAAACAGTGCGCTGGTTACGGCAAGAATGCCGCATTAAAGGTCGTAAGCCTCTACAATTTACCATTACCGTGTCTAATTTTACCCCGAAACCTCATACGCCGTTTCAGTGGCATTCCGTGTCTACAGCAGAGTTTAAACGTAAGCAGGAATTACTACGAGAAGCGTTTCGTTCCGTTCGAGGGGTCAAAGCCAATTATACCGATGTCAGAATTTCAGGGATGGAAGATTTTGTGGGAAGAGGCGATCGCCGTTTAGCCCCTGTCATTCGTCGTGCCTGGGAATTAGGGGCAGGTATGGACTCCTGGTGGGAAAATGCTCAACAAGCTTATGAAGCCTGGGAACAAGCTATTAAAGAGGCCGGGTTAAGTTGGAAATATCGTCAGGTTGAAGATGGGGAATGGAACGTTTTTGAAGGAGATACAGACTTATATAATGCTCCTTTACCGTGGGATCATATTAATACTGGAATTGAGAAGAAATGGCTACAAGAGGACTTACAACGGGCTTTAGAAGCTGCCACCGTTCCCGACTGTGCTTTTGAAGGGTGTTCTCATTGTGGGGTGTGCGGGTTAGATTTTGGTCATAATATTGTGGTACAACCCCCTGCTATTCCTGAGTTTAGCGGTCAATTTCAAGCTAACCAAGACCGCTTACAAAGATTTCGGGTCTATTTTGGCAAAATTGGGGAAATGGCCTTAGTGAGTCACCTTGATTTAGTAAGGTTATTTGATCGGGTGGTGCGTCGTGCTGCCTTACCCATTTCTTTTACGGGGGGCTATCATCCGGGACCAAGAATTTCTATTGCTAATGCGTTAACTTTGGGTGTTACTAGCAACGGAGAAATTGTGGATTTTGAGTTGACTGAAATGATGGATATTAACAAGTTTTGTCAAGCTTTAGAGCAACATTTACCCTCAGAAATTCCTATTTATAACGTAGAAGAAGTATCGGTTAATTCCACTTCAGCGACTCGTTTATTAGAAGAAGCAGAGTATTTAATTACGCTAGAAACTGAGGATACTATTGCTCAAGAAACTTGGCGAAATTGGATTGAAAACGTCTTAGAAAGTTCAGAAATCAATTGGGAGAAAACCACTAAATCAGGGAAAAAGAAAACCGTTAATTTACGCGATCGCTTGTCTCATTTATCCTTAGAATCCTATCAGGATAATTCCGTAACGTTAAACTATATTGGTAGTTGTCGCAATGATGGCACTATGTTACAACCACAGCAGGTTATGTTGATGTTAGAAAAGATATCGGGGATGGAATTACAGTTAGTTAAAGTTCATCGTCAACGATTGATTTTAGCAGCAACTTAATAACGAAGTTTTTGAGTCAGTAGGAGCTTAATAATATTCATTGGTGTCAACTTAAGGGTATAGCCTCCCAAATTTGTTGAGTGAGAGCGTCTTTTTCTCAATGTCGCTTTCGCTCATTACTTTTTAATGGTTTCCCCGAATATACAGCACTTTGCAAGTTATTAAACTACATCTAACATCTGTCTTCTGCCTCCTGCCTCCTGCCTTCTGCCTCAAAGCGATAACTGTTGTACCTCACTAAGTCAAAAACTGCTGTATTTTAAGGGAGTAAATAAGGCTGTTTCTAAATATTTAATTAATTCCTAACAATTTCATAATAACCCAATTCTTTGAAGGTATTTAAGATAATTTCTAGGGTAATTTTAAATTCTCTTTTTGAATTATTTCCATTTAAGTGATTTTGAACTGATTTTAATAAATCTAAATTAAATAGACGAATATTATTATTTTTTTCACCTTTAATTAACTTTTTTTCTCCTAAATCAACAGTAACTTAATAAAAATCCTCAATATTTCTGAAGCTTGTTCTAAGGTTACTTTTTTCATGACTTTATTTTTACACACTTACTCTTTTTATCTTAACATTATCAATGTTTTTGTACTTAATATTATTAAGTCCATACAGTAATATTAAACCTCTAAAATGAGTAATTAATGTTCACTGGTAACTAATTTTAACTTTGACATATTGTCTTTTGACAAACTTAAAAAATTTTGTCATAGTTCTTATTCAATAAACATTGAATAATTAAGTCAAACCTATGAAAATTGGTGTGAAGCGAGGATACTGCTGGTTAGTTACAGCGGTCAGTTTAATCTGTCTAGATACTTATTTGTCTCCTGTCAAAGCAGAAATAAGTCAAGAAAAACAGGAGATAAATAAGGTTAGTTTTAACTATGAGACCCTGACGAATACTTGGAATTATCAAGACTTACAAAAAAAGATTAATCAAGAGAAAGCAAGAGAGTTATTGGTATCTAATTTGAATTGGCTTGATTCATCTTACTTATTTCTCAATAAACAAATCAAACCAGATGATCGTAAGCAAAAATATGAAATTTCAAGCAACTATACCTTTGTAAAATTTAGAAACTTCACTGATGACAAAAAAGAGGCTACTCAACTCAGTAACATTCAGAAAAAAAGTGCTAAAAAATTCGTCAATTCTTTCGACAAAAAACTGCAAGGAAATACAGATTTTCTTTTAGCCGATGAACCTTTACCTCCTTCTCAACAAGGAATTTTTTGGAACCCTGCACGTCCCGATAGTCATGCACCTATTGCTGTTATGGGGGAACATATTCATAGTGAAGGAGAAATCATGGTTTCTTATCGCTATATGTTAATGGAAATGGAAGGAAGTCGCGTGGGAACCGATGATGTTAGCGATGAGAAAATTTTAGAGCAATATCCTGTTACTCCCACTCGCATGACCATGCAAATGCACATGTTTGGCATGATGTATGGTATTACGAATAACTTGACCCTTATGGCCATGTTGCCTTATGTAGTTAAGGATATGGATCATATTACGCGCATGAATACAGGTTTTAACACTGATTCTGAAGGGATTGGAGATATTAAAGTTACTGGTTTATACCAAGTTTTGAATGAAAATCGACAAAGAATTCATTTCAACGCAGGGGTTAGCTTTCCGACTGGTTCTATTGAAGCACGCGATCGCACTCCAGCCGGTCCCGATCAACTGTTACCTTATCCGATGCAACTGGGATCAGGAACCCTTGATCTCCATCCAGGGATCACTTATTTAGGACAAACTGATGAATGGTCATGGGGATCTCAAATTATTGGAACCCTTCGTTTAGGGACAAATAGTAATAGTTATAAATTTGGCGATGAAATCATGTTAACGGCCTGGGGTGCTAGAAAATGGAGTGATTGGGCCAGCACTTCTTTACGAATTAAAGGTAAAAATTGGGGAAATATTAGTGGCAAAGATACCCGTCTTAATCCTAATATCGTTCCCACTGCTGATCCCACTCGACGAGGAGGAACTCAAATTGATATTGGTTTTGGACTCAATCTTTTTGTCCCCGAAGGAGACTTAAGAAGTGGTCGTTTAGCCATTGAATTCGAGTTACCCATTTATCGCGCTCTTCAAGGACCACAATTAGAAACAGATTGGCAATTAACAGCAGGTTTACAGTTTTCATTTTAAAGCTGTTAAATCTTAAACAAATCGATAGATAATTGACAAAAGTTTGACAAGTTGTCTTTTGATTTCTTAGAACGCTTGTGTTAGCTTAAAGTCGAAATTTTCTTAATTGCGATTCCATGAAACATCAAAACATTCACTTTTCATTTTTGACTAGAACTGTCAGTTATCTTAGTTTAACTTGTGCAACAACTTTAGCATTAGTAACAGGAATCAACCCAGAAGTTAAAGCTGCTACCATTGAATTTGATGCTGATATGTATGCTTATTCTAACCCTAACACTTGTACCCCAAAACTTGCACCTGATAATAAGTGTTTTGTTGAAGATGGGTTTAATGTAGAAGCATTTTCGGGACGAAATACTGGAAGCACTGGAAGTGATCCAGGCCATTTTCACGAAGGAGGGCATTTCCATGCAAGTAATTCCTACGAAGCACAGCATTTTAGCGCAGTTGATCGACTGTTAGGGGTTTATTTAACTTTAGCGAATGGTGGTACTTTTTCTTTAGAAAGTTTAGACTATCAATTAAGAGATAATACCCGTGCTATTTCTGGTTATTCAACCGATGATACTAAGATTTTAATTAGCACTACTTTTGATCCGACTCAACCCGTTTTAGGACAGTTTACAGAGGTTTCTGTTGGTAATGAACTAGGTTTACCCTTTCAAACCTTAAACCTGACAGATTTTCAGAATATTACTCAAGTTTATATTGCGAGTTCAGGAGATGTAAACTTTGATAATCTTACAACCACTGAGATTCCTGAAAATAATGATCCTAATTCTGTTCCTGAACCTGGTACTTTAGTGGGATTATTAACTCTGGGAAGTATGGGTTTTTGTTTCAGACGAAAAGAAAGTCAAAGATAGAGAATTAACTACTATCTTTGACTTGAACAACAGTAATATAATCATAGTTTAACAGCAGTAGGGGTCAATATTATTCGTTGACTCCTACAGTTGTTGACAATTTAGCTATCGTCTTCAGCTAACATCAAATAAATCTCCCGTTTTAGTTGTTTGAGACGACTCACCACTTGCTCAATTTTTGTTTTATTTCCAGTGCGAGTGAGTTGAGTAATGACTTCTTTTAAGTCTCGCAATGTGGTTTTTAATTCGATTAGCTGGGGTTGTTCCTCTACTACATCTAACATAGAAACAGATGGTTCATGTTGTGCTAATAACTCTTTTCCACTGTCAGTAATTGTATAAACTTTTTTACCCTCCAATTGTTCACTGGTTAAATAATTACCCTCTTCAAGTAATTGTAAAGTGGGATAAACTGAACCGGGACTTGGCCGATAAAATCCTCCCCAACGTAATTCTATTTCTCTAATTAATTGATATCCATGTTGAGGTTTTTCAGCTAATAAGGATAACAAAAGGTATTTGATATCACCACGGGGGATTCTAGTTCGACCGTCCCTTAAATGATGACCCCTTCTTCTCGGTCTTCCTTTTCCTGGATGTTTATGTTCTGAAGCAAACAAAAGTTCTGCTTTATGTTTTCTCCCTCTGTGTCGAGATTCAAGATCCCTAAAGGATTGATGAGAGTAACTGTTATAACTATCAAGCATTATGATTTCTCTTGTTGAGTAATTGATCTTATCTTTAGTTTTATTATATATCACGATATATCGTTATTGCCATAGCAATGAAACAATATAGGGGTCAACAATTGTTAACCCCTAGGTTGGATTATGATTTTTTCTTGATTTTAACGACCACCAACGGTTATTTTATCTACTTTTAAATGAGGTTGACCAACCGTAACATAAATGCTGCCACTGACAGAACCGCAGAACCCTGGAGCTAGTCCTAAATCTTGAGAACACATCGATATTTCGTTCATAATATCCTTAGCGGTTCCGATTAAGGTTGCACCCTTTAACGGTTTTGTGACCTCGCCATTTTCAATTAAATAAGCTTCAGAAACGGAGAAATTAAACTCACCGGTTGCACCAACACTTCCGCCACCCATTTGCTTACAATAAATGCCTTTATCCACCGAAGCAAAGAGATCATCGATAGAAGAGTTACCAGGAGCAATATAAGTATTACGCATCCGAGAAGCTGCAGCATAGGCATAACTTTGACGACGGCCACTACCAGTGCGAGGATGGCCTGTACGCATAGACCCTGTACGATCGGCGATAAAGTTCTTTAAGATGCCATTTTCAATTAATAAAGTCCGTTGGGTGGGCATTCCTTCATCATCCATATCAATGGTGCCAAACGCTTTATCAGAACGCCCTTCGTCCCATGCGGTGAGATTTTCATGGGCGATTTTTTCCCCTTTCTTATCCATAAATGGGGTGGTTTTATGTTCGATTTGGGTGGTTTCTAATAGGTGTCCGCAAGCTTCGTGGAAAATAACCCCACCAAACTCATTAGCCATAATAATCGGGTAATTCCCCGATTCTACAAAGTCAGCATAGAGCATTTTTCCCGCAGACTCTCCCACTCCTTCGGCTGCTGTTTCGTAGTCCCATTGACGTAAGAAACTGGGGTCACTGGTATCCCCAAACCGTTTACCAATGGAAGTCCGATGATCCCCATCTGCACAAAATAGGGAGTAACCCACGGACTGAGTAAGGCGAATATCTCTCGCAAAAGTGCCATCACTGGCCGCGATTAACACTTCTTGCCAATCTCGGAAATACATAGCCCGACGGGATTGAATATGGTTGGCTTTTTGTGCAAGTTTACCATTGGCCTGTAATAAAGTATGTCCCATCTCTTCGATAGAACTACATTGAGGTAGCCAAACTTCCTTATCTTTGGTTGCTGCGTAATCTCTGAATAGTTCTAGGTTAATTTCTGGGATGTAAGCATTAGGAGAGGGCAAAGTTAAGCCTAAGATAGATAAGCCCTTTTCTAAGGCGGTTTTTAGCCCTTGGAATGAGAGGTCATTGGTACTGACATAACAATCCGCTTTACCTTTAAAAATTCGGATTCCGGCACCTGTGGATAGACGAGGGGAAATGCTAGTAATAGCGTCTTCTTCGGCTAAACAGCTAATATAGTTAACCCGTTCTAGGAAAAATTCTAAAAAGTCGGCTCCTGCAGCCCGTCCCAACCCCAACAGAGTCGAGAGGGGATCTTGCCAACTCGCGTCAAAGCGATCGCGACTAGACTGATAACTTAATTGAGGTAATTCTTTGGAGATTAACAACGTTGCTGTCATAAGATAGTATCCTTAACTGGGTTTTGATATCGTAGAGATTGGCTTTATTTTTTATTCTATCCTTTGTCACTGGTTAAATCAGAAGGGGGGCGATCACTACTCCAAGCCCACCAAGCTTGTTCACATTCGCACAGATAAAATTCTTGCCATCTGCGAACATAGTCTTCAGTGATTACTGGAGCCCGTCGATTGATCCAAACGTTTTGGGCTTTATTGGCACTAGAATGACAACGAGGGCAACAGAATTGTAATCCATGAACGGCGTTTTCTGTCCAGTCAGGGGGCGTAGGGCTAAAGGCATCCATTGTAATGTTATGATGGCATTAAAAAACCATTAAAAATTATCGCTTGCTTGTTATCTTAGCATCTGTTTAGTGGAAGTTTGTTAATAAATTCTCCAACTCAAAAGCGGTTTTTGTAACAGCAATTGATACTTGCTCTACCCAAAAATTACTTCTGAAGCTAGATTACATAATAAATTATTAATATTTATTATTCATAGAGCTAATATGTAAAAAAAAAATGTTAAGTAATTGCCAGCACAGTCGAAGTTACACTAATTAAGTTAATATATTTGTTAATATATTAGGACTGCTTAAGTCAAAAAAGAGTGTCAATCCTCATTTTTCGATATAAATAGTGACAAATACAGTAACCATAAGTTATAACAGAGTTATTTTATTTATCCGTAGCTTAAACCCGCAATTTTTATCCATTTACTGATCTTTTATGTTAGAAAATAACTTTAAACTTCAATTATGAATGATAAATCTCTTAAAATTGATATCAACCGAGAAACTTGGCACAAGTTACATCAATATTGTCAAGCATCAGGACAGGTTGAATCAGAAGTTTTAGAACAATTAATTTTATCACTGGATCAAGCCTCAATCCTAGAAAATTCTAATAAACTTGAACAATTTCAGCAATTCTCTGACAAAATTCCTGTTCCAATTATTTTAATACAAACTGTCAATGCAAAAATCAACTATGTCAATCCCAAAGCCCTTTCTATTTTAGGCTTTTCTTTAGAAAAATTATTAACTACATCTCTTTTTGATTTATGTTATAAAAATGATCAAAAACAATTATTAAGAAACCAATTAAAAATAGGAAATTTACAAGGAAATTGTGAAGTTAAAATCAAAAAGAAAAATGGAGATATGATCTATGCTAGTCTTTTTGTTCAGCCTTTACAATGGAATAAAAACTTACTTATGGTGTCTTGGTGTGATATTACAATAAGATACCAAATGGAACAAGAACTAAAAGAAAAAACAGCATTTTTACAATTAGTTTTAGATAATATTCCTCAATTAATTTTTTGGAAAGATACTAACTCGGTCTTTCTTGGTTGTAATCGTTTATGGGCAAAAGCTGCTGGATATATAGAACCTGAACAAGTAGTCAGTAAAACGGATTATGATATTTATCACGATCCCAATAATCAACATTTAGATCCCCCAATACAAAATCTTAGTTATTACAGAAAACAGGATCTTCGTGTCATAGAGACAGGAGAACCTGAATTGAATTTTGTTGAACAAAAACATAATCCCGAAGGACAAGAAGTTTGGTATAATACAAATAAAATTCCCATAAAAGATAACGAGGGTAATATTGTTGGTATTCTGGGTACAATTGAAAATATTACTGAGCAAAAGTTAGTAGAACGGTCATTATTTGAAGAAAAAGAATTAGCTAAAGTTACTCTCAATTCCATTGGCGAAGCTGTAATTACAACTAATCCCCAAGGAATAATCGAGGATTTTAATCCAATTGCTCAACAATTAACAGGATTTACTATTCAAGAAGCTATCTATCAACCCATTGCTAACATTTTAAAACTGATAGATAAGACAGGAAAAACCAATGAGAATCTTATTAATAAAATACTGCAAAATAGTCAAAATCAACCTAAAAGACACACAGGTATTTTAGAAAATAAAAATGGAGAAAAATGTGAAATCGATATAGTTATTAATTTAATTAGAGGTCAAAATAATCAAATTTTAGGTACTGTTTTGATTTTTCGTGATGTAACTCAAGCCTCACAACTCGCTCATCAATTATCCTGGGAAGCTAGTCATGATAATTTAACAGGGTTAGCGAATCGCAGAGAATTAGAAAAACAATTAAGTCTGGCAATAGAAAGTTATAAAAATGAAGATGTTGAACATATTTTATGTTATTTAGATTTAGATCAATTTAAAATTATTAATGATACTTGTGGTCATGTTGCAGGGGATGAATTGTTAAAACAAGTTACTAATTTATTACAAACAAGAGTTCGTAGTAGTGATATTTTAGCTAGATTAGGAGGAGATGAATTTGCTTTATTACTTAAAGGATGTTCTCTCGGAAAAGCCAAGACTATTGCAAATAACTTGAGACAATTAGTTAAGAATTTTAGATTTACTTGGGATAATGAAATCTTTTCCGTCGGCGTTAGTATTGGAATCGTTTCTATTAATCAAGAAATTCAGACCATTACTTCTGTAATCAATGCAGCAGATTCTGCTTGTTACACAGCAAAAAGTAGAGGTAGGAATTGTGTTTATGTTTATAAAGAAAGTGATGATGAAGCGACAAAAAAAATTGGTCAAAATCAATGGATTATCAGATTAAATCAAGCACTCGATGAAAACTTATTTCATCTTTATTCTCAAAAAATTGTTTCAATTCAATCTACGGAAAAAGTCCATCATGAAGTTTTATTAAGATTACTCGATGATTCGGGAAACTTAGTTTCTCCATTAGCCTTTTTTCCCTCTGCTGAACGCTATAATTTAATGGAGGAGATTGATCAATGGGTAATTAGTAACTTTTTAAAAGTTTATAGTGAAGCTTATCAAAAACAGTCGAACTTAAAGAAAGCAAACTTTAATCATGTACACACAATTAATTTGTCAGCTATTAGTGTGAAAAATGACCAGCTTTGTAATTTTATAGAAGAAAAATTATCTTACTACAACGTTAATCCTAAGCATCTATGTTTTGAAATTACAGAAACGACTGCCATTACTAATCTTAGTCAAACTATCAAACTCATTGAAGGGATTAAACAATTAGGTTGTTATTTTGCTATCGATGATTTTGGGAGTGGTATGAGTTCTTTATCCTACCTTAAAAATTTACCTGTTGATTATTTAAAGATTGATGGAAATTTTGTAAAACATTTAGCCGATGATTCACTTAATCATTGTTTAGTTGATTGTTTTCAT
>NZ_AAXW01000056.1 GCF_000169335.1 Crocosphaera chwakensis CCY0110 | reverse complement strand
TATCACGAACGGTAACGGAATAAACAACCAGCACTAACTACATTGATAGCAGAGTTAGTCGCGCAAGTGCAAGGGTTGGTAGAGGAAGTGACGTGGCTTAAGAGGCAACTAAATATCCACCCTTGTGAAGACATAAAGGTATAGCTGTCTTTACAAGGGTGGAAAATTAAATCAAAGCTTGTTTTTAAATCGGCTTAGGCTACTGTCTTAGACAAACGGAATGCCCAGAAAGTTAGAATTCCTGCTGCTATGACTGCCAGAATAGAAACCACTAACGGAACTGACCATATTCCTACTATTGCTGGCCATTGAAACAGAATTCTCAACAAGTGCAATAGTCCAATTATGGCAAAGATTACACCAGAAATGATTAAATACAGTTTTTCATTCATGGTTCTTCCCTCCAATCGTTAGTTTTTTTTACTAGAAAGAACTTTCTATCTTCATTATAGCAAAAAGGATTAGACTATCAATTTTTAGCATCTAAGTCATAAAATAATTGTTTAATTCGCCATAGAGTTCCTAAAGTGATTTGTTTGGTTAACCAATAGAAAATTATTAAAATAATAAAGGTAATCCAAATTACTAATAAAGGCTTTTTAGTCGTTAAATCATCTATTGTAGAATTCAACAAGATATTGGGTTGTGTTATTAAATCCCAACTATTAAAACGGCGAAATCTTCCTAAATAAATTCCAATAGCACTTAAGCCATGAGTGCTTAATTCACTCAGAACAATAAATTTATTAGCCCCTTGTTTTTTGAGATAATAACTTTGATTAATTAAGGAAATAACATAAGCTTCCCACCCTAGAAAAATGGCTAATAGATGTAAAGGAATAAAAATTAAAGTCGTAATCCAAATAGAATAATCGGCTCTAATCGCTTCAACTAAATGGATGATATCAGTTAATAAATAAGGAGCATTCGGTAAAAAAGCTAAAAATATAATAAAACAAAACCACCAAAGTCCAGAGCGTTTTCGGCTAGGTCTGAGATATAACCCGAAACTAAGAACGAAAGGAATAAATGCTAAAAATAAATTCCAGATAATCCAACCACTATATTGATTAAATGCTTCAAAAGCATCAGCCAGTATTAATTTCATTAAATTATGTACTTAGTTAAAATTAATTATATGATACTTTAAGGAACGAAGTGATTGCCGATTACTTTCTTCAAAACCTTATACACTGAAAGTTTTAGTTTCAGTTGGCACTTTTACGCAACTTCTTCAACTCTACCTCTGATTCTCTTATTTTTTCAGAACAACCATAAAACCTTGTTTGATCTCGTAAAAAGTTATATTCATGCCTACTCCACCGAAAATGATGACAATTAAACCCCCAGTCATCGTTATTATCCATCGCACGTTGCGATAGAGAACAACCTCACTAGGGTTGTCTCGATTAACGTAGCAACGAAAATGCTCTTCACTTTGTTTATAATCAGATAATTCTCTATAAACTTTAAGATAAAAGCTACTGCTACCGTTATTGAGTGAAAGCTGCCTACTCTCGTAGTTTTGTCCTGCAAAGATATAGCTGTAGCGAGCTTGAGTTGTATAGGTAGAGTGTCCCTCTTCATCTTGACCTTGATGCAATTGAGTTTCGAGAATATATGCTGGAGTTTTCACCCAATCTTTGGTCTGATGCCATTTCAACAACGGCTCTGCTGTCATAAGCCAGCCAGCCACTAAGGAAACTCCGACAAAGCCTACGCCAATTACCAGTGCTTCAAAATTAAAAGGCTCATCAAAAATAGTCATAATTTGACCGGCTAGATAATACTTAGGTTTCCCAAAATTAGCGAAAAACTAGCGTTGCTATTTCTGAGTCCAAAATCGGTAGATGGGAAACTTCTAAACATTTTCCCTTGTCCCCAACCCCAAACTTTTTCGATATAATTTGAAGGCGACACCAGAAAAAGGTAAGGCTTTTGAAGCTTAGTACAATTGTTGACAAGATACGAGAGTTATATTACGTGAGTCTTCCGGCTTCAGAAACAGAACTGATTAAAGCTTACAAGCGTGGAGTTCCCAAGGAACTTCTTGAGCTTTATAAATTAGGCAATGGAATGTTTATTGGATATGATAGCTATTCAGATGCCTCTGAAAGTCATAATTTTCGCTTGGAAATCCCAGAACTCAGTAAGATACAAACGGTGCAATCCTACGGGTTTGTCTGCGAGGATGCACCTTTATACAATCTGACCGAAAAGTGGTGGCAGTTTGTAGATAACGGGAATGGGAATTGGTTAGCTTTTGATGGAAATCAGGAAGGATATGGCCGAATTTTAGACATCTTTCACGAAGAAGTCGGCTACGAAGAATGCCACGGAATTATTGCCGAATCCATAACCGAACTTCTAGATCAGCTAGTTCAACGTGACGGTACCGATTGGTTTGGCAATGAAGAATGGCAACCATTGGGGTATGTGTAATCTTCACTTAAATTCAGTGGTTTAAGTGTCATGACTCAAATCGAGAGCTAATCTATGAGGAGTAAATACATTGTATTAGCGGATGGTTAAATTTTGACTAATTAATAGGCGATCGCTTTCCATTGAACTTGAGTAATGGGATATTTGCCCATAAAGAAGGGAGAAAGAGTGACGTTATGCTGAGGTTTTTCGCACCGATAACCATCCCAATCAAACTTTTCGACTAATCTCTCAATTTCAACCTCATCAACCTGAGTTCGATATAAGATAATCGGCTATAATTTAGTCCCTGAGAGGATTACAGGCATTTTCGCTTATTTGCCAGTTCTCAATTACTGTTGATTAATGAGAATACAATGAATTAGAAACAGAATCAAGGTAAAATATTGATTATGTGACTAATTCACTTTAAAAAGAAGAGTGGCTATGAATCAGGAGAAGAGTAGAAGTAGCAACTGGGGAGGTGCAAGAGAGAATTCTGGAAGAAAATCGATTTGGAAGAATAATGAAACTTGTACAATCAGGATTCCAAAGGTATTTGCTCCAAAATTACATGAAATTGCACAGAAATGGGATAAAGATCCCTTACTTGAATTTGAGATGAATTCAAAGTCTTCTAAAGATGAATATATTTCTAAATCAAGTGAACAGCAACTTGAACATATAACAGAATCAAGTCGGCTAAAAATTGATTCTGTGACAAAAACAAGCCAAGACTTATCCAAGCCATAGATTTAGCCAAACACATTTTAAGACATAAAAAATCAGCCAGAATATCTCTAGCTAAATTTCTCTCTAAATTATATAATTTTCCTGTCAAAATAGAAGATTTACACTAATGGAAATAGAAACTTTATTTTGTAAAATTGATGATCTCTTGGTGCGCGTTCCCTTGCGCCTTACGAAGGCGCGGGGTCGCATCCGCTTTTTGTCAAGTTTTTGCTCCAGATTTTTGAGTCTTATTTGCTCCCTAATAAAATTGTCAAAAGAAAAAAAGAATCTCGATTATGTTTAAGTGAAGTCGCTACAATAGTCATCTATTTTCATTCTTCAGGTTATCGAAACTTTAAAAATTATTATCTTAAACACATTATCAAACATTGTCAATCAGAATTTCCCAATTTAGTCAGTTATAATAGGTTTGTAGAGTTAATTCCCTCAGCTTTAATGCCTCTTATTTTTTATCTTAATACAAGAAAAGGGGAGGTCACAGGAATCAGTTTTATTGATTCTACAAAATTACCTATTTGTTCTAATAACCGAGGAACGAGAAATAAAGTTTTTGAAGGATTAGCTAACTGGGGAAAAAGCTCAATTGGTTGGTTTTGCGGTGCGACCCCGGCGATTCGTAATCGCCTAGGGAACGCGCACCAAGATGGCTTTAAGCTGCATCTAATTATTAATGATAAAGGTGAACTTTTATCTTTTCAAGTAACTCCAGGTAATGTAGATGATAGAGTCCCAGTCAAAGATTTAGTTCAGGAACTTTTTGGAAAACTATATGGTGATAAAGGTTACATTTCTTCTCCCTTATTTCAGGAGCTTTTTGAGAAAGGAATTAAGTTCATTACTCCTTTTAAGAAGAAAATGAGAAACCGTTTATTGCCTATGATTGATAAAATTATGTTGAGAAAACGTTCTTTAATTGAAACGGTTAATGATCAACTCAAAAATATTTCTCAGATTTCTCACTCAAGACATAGAAGTGTTGTGAACTTTATGGTTAATATAATTGCTGGTTTAATCGCTTATACACATCAGGAAAAGAAGCCATCTCTTAATCTATTCGATGACGAATATTCTTTACTTCCTAGCACTTTAATTCCTGCTGAAAGCTTTCTATTTTGAAATAATCACTTAATCAAACAGATTGAGTTTAGCCAGTATTTTTTAATATTTACTGGTTTGAATTGCTATGTTTATTTTTCTTAAAATCCTATTTCTTTTTTAGGAATTTATGGGTCTTGCTTACATCGAACTCAGGTTATTAGTATGGAGTAATCATCTGAAAGGTTCATGACTAGATTCTGAGGATTGAATAAGAGTTGCTCAGATTATCTGAGAAGTTGATGAGAAATAACTATTAACCAATCACAAAAAGTTCTCTGGGCAAGGGGATCATCAAGCATGAAGGGGTTATAATTTTCTTGTAGTTTCTCTCCCTTTAGGTTCATCTCTTATAAATCTACTCTTTTAAACTTTTTGCGACAGAACCCAAATTTAGCTTTTGGCAAAAACCCGCAATTAGTTTTTAGAGACGGTTTTGAGAATAGGGAAAACGATTCAAATGATGGTAAGATTATTTCTGCTTGAAAATGTCTCCACTTGAAAGATGAAATCGGCTATCGTGCATCTGTACTGATTACATCATAACTGTGATCGCTGATCTTGACAACGCAGCCTTGTATCTTAACCTAATAACTACGCTTTGATCTATATTTGACTAATTTTTACTTTCGTCGAACTCAGGTTGTCATAGTCTAAACTCCAGACTATAATTGACTGGCGGAGGAAAGTATTGCCTCGATCAATATCTGTCATGTCAATGTTTTCAGCTTTTTGCCCCGAAGACCAGCAAAAATGGCTTCCCCCAAATTTGTATGAACGGTACATTTCGTCATTGATGCAGCGAGTGGGTATGACACGGCGACGGGCTGATTGTTTTGTCCGACTTTGGCTATACTTATTTTTAAAAGATTGTCAGATGCGTCAGTCGTTGCCCCAACCTCCTTTGACCCAGTTGACGTTTCCCAAGGGATGGATTGAGTGTAGCTGTCGCGAAGCGGCCAACGTATTTTATGGGGATCACGAGCAAGGCAGCGATCGCTCAGCAGGTATGATGCTAGATAAGTTGGTGGCTTTGGGATTGATCTGCAAGCAATTTGATGGTAACTGTAATCAAATTGAAATTCAACCGTTGCCAGACTTGCTAGATTACAAGATATCCAACTTCAAAGTATTGGTCACACCAGATGCCTTTGACCCTCGCTGTGATGCCATTCCCATTGCTAATTTGCTAGCCAGTAATTACGAGTGGTTCAACCAGAACACAGAAGTTGTCCCTTATCGCATCGCTAATATTTTGCGTGGCTGGGCTAGTCAATATACCACAGGTCTGCGGGTATTACGACGCTGTGATAACCAGAATCCGATTGGGTTTTATGCCCTATATCCGACCCAGCAAGAATCAGAAGTCAAATTTTTTGCGCCTCCAAGTCAAGGACTGCATTTGAGTCAGGTGGCTGAGGTCGATCCATTTGAGATGGCACTGCCTAAAGATGAAAGGTGTCGGTCTGTTTTTGTTCGTAGTTGGATAATTGATCGCCCCTACCAGAAGCAGGGGCAAGTTCTATTCTTAAAAGACGTTCAACAAACCCTCGAAAAGATGAGAGAGGACTTTCCCAATCTCTGGGATATGTACAGCTTGATTATTCACCCACGTTATGCAGAACTAGCCCTGGCCTTAGGATTCCAGAAAACTAGTTCCGATCCTAAATTGTCTCTTTACTGGGTCTACCAGGCCGTTGATCGATTTCTGGCGATTGATATGCAAAAAGCGACGATGCTGCTTACTGAACCTGAGTAACTAATCGGTTATTTAGCGTCCCAAGCCCCTGCATTTTTGATACCGTAGGTCTGGCGTAGAGTTTTGAGATCTTGATCCATAACGGTTGCTGGGTCCATATAAGCATCAATCTGCTGATGAACCCGAAGACCCTGTTTGATGCCAGTTAGGTAAAACCGAAGAATATCAAGAGGACGATATGGCATCGGCGAGTTACCAACGGCTTGCCCCCAACAGGAACGCCAAAAAATTTCAGCGGCACTACCAATATTCTGCACATAATAAGTCCAAGGCCGACACCAACTCAGACCCGTTAATAAGAATCCAATCAGCCGCATTTCGTCATCAATGGTGGTGTTGTATCCTGTGACAATATGCATGATGTCGTGTCGTTGCAAATCTCGCCAGGGAATCCTTAGCCACCCTAGTTGTAAGTCGCGATTGCGGGTAAATTCCGGGTTAGAACGATAGTAATTTTCTAACCCTTGCCGCAGGGTTTGTTGATTGTTCATTATCCTCCATTCCCCAAATGTTCAATTGGTAGAGACTTTATCGACAGCGTTTCCCGAATGGGATTGATAATTGATCGCCCGTAGTTCCAGGTAGCGGTGCAAATATTCAGAGAGAACCCCATGGAGCAAAAGATTATGAGCTGCTGCAAAAGCACTACTGGGAGCCAGGGGATGACGGTTAGTAATCAGATGATTCCAGTGATAATCTCCGGTTATTTTACTGAAATAAAGGCCGAAGCTTTCGTCAAATTGCAACGATAGCACTGCTCGCTCAAACTCGTTGCTAGTTGTGCAAAAAGAGTAGCAGATTTTGAACAATTCGAGGGCAGACTCCATATCCAGCACTTGTAGCCAACCCCGTCGGGTCATGTCTACATCAATTTGAATCTCTTGAACGCTGCTGTAATCTAAACCTCGGTTCTGCAAATCTGTCAGCCAGTTTGGGTGTTGTTTTTGCGCCCGGTGGTAATCTAAGACAAAATTATACAAAATCAGGTCATGCTCCAAAAAGGCATTGGCAGCTAGATCTTCAACAGTTCGCGGATACAGATCAGATCGGGGGATTGTCGGATCGGGGCCATTGTCAATCAGGAAATTCACAATATTTGATCCGATGCCTAGATGTCGGACAATCAAGTAGCAGGCTTCTGGCGAGGCAAAAGTTTTCAGAAACCCCACTGCCGTTTTGTGCATCAGACCATAGAAGCGAAACTGAACGGGAAGAAGTCGTTTCAGGATCATAATCATAGCCAAACCCAGGTTCGCTATTATTTTGCAGGGAATCAATAGGTAACGGCGCGACCAACTTTGTAAATCCTTGACCATATAGGCTTTGGCAGTGGGATCAACCGAAATTGCCTCATCAAGATAGATCGCATCCCAAACATTGGGATCTCGACGGTTATGGGTTTGAGGGATGTATTTCATTCACCAATTTCCTCCAATTGCAGTCGGTAGAGTCGTGCGGTTGTTTTGGCAGTTTTGACGATGCGATCGCCGATTTCTGAGGTCATGCACTCAGAGTTAAAGAATCTCTCAAACTTCTGGACATGAGATTCATCGTTGGCGGCGTGATAGCTTAGGAATGACACTTGTTGTTCGTTGAGATCGAGGGTTCGCTGAATTAGCTTAGCCCACTGTCCGGCCAGTTGATTGCCCAAACCTTCAATGATAAAAATACTACCGAGTAAATCAATGGGATTCTCATGGGATGCTCGATGAAAGATATAGGCTGACAAGGCCTCGCTACCGAGATTTTTTTCAGCATTGACAATATCTGCCAGGTTCCCTCCGACCGAGACATAGTTGCGTTCTAATAGTTGAAAGTCTCGATGTTCATCTCTGGCGTGATTAATTAAGAGCGATCGCAACTCAAAATCTGTCATATTAGAGGCTGCTCGCGTAATCCATCGGGCCCCTTCGACCACTTGAGGTCGCAGGTTTCGCAGCAGGGCTTGGTAATCTTCGAGGGTGAATTCACCTCGATACAAACGCTGCACAATCGGCACAGAACGCAACTGACGCTGAAATTCTAACCACACTAGCATGAGTTGGCGTGATAAATCAGTGGCAACGGTTGGGTTAGGGATTGAGGGGGCATTCGGTTCAATCGGTAAAGTTATCGAATTTCCCCCAACCACTGTCAGCATCAGGTAAGCTGTGGTAAACCGCCCGCTCTCTGGCACAAAGCAAAAGATTTTTTGTCCGGGTCGCAATTTGCCTGAGTCAAACAGTTCTTCCAACATCAAGTATAGGGAGGCACAGCCCGTATTCCCAAGGGTGTACAAGTTGGTAAACCACTTTTCTTCGGGAATCATGCAACCGGCTCTCCTCAGCAAGTCAACAATCTGACTGCGAAAAAAGTGAGAAGAGTAGTGGCACAATAACCAATCAATTTCATCGGGACGCACACGACCCGCTTCAATCAGTCGCAACCAGCCCTCAACCCCAAGCTGAACCACGGTATTCAAAAGTCGAATATTTTGTCGCAGATCCAGCACTCCCTGATGGGCGGCTTCTGCTTGAGAAGGATAGTCCATCCAACTGGTCAATTGTTCGGGCGTGTCTACCCCTGCGTACATACACAATGGGTAGGCGTTGGCATGGGAAACCAGTTCGATCCACTCAATTTTGAGGCTGAGTCCCGTGGCGGCGGGGTTAGAGCTTACCAGACAAGCCCCAGCCCCATCAGATAACATCCATCGCAGAAATTCAGTATCAAAGGGCAACTTTTCACCCCCTTGAATCCCAGTTTCTGCCTCAAATCGGGTCTGTTTAAATAGGCGCGAAGCCAATTCTGAGGCCACGGCGATCGCTTGCCGTTTCTTCCCCAGTTGAACCTGGGAGGCCGTATATTTGAGGGCGGCCACCCCAGCACAGCAAACCCCCTGATGGGAAGTCGCTTCTAAGGGTGAGAGTTCAGGCAATTCCCCATGCACCATACTGGCAAATCCAGGGACAAGTAAATCTGGCCAAGTTGTTCCACAGGCTAGTAAATCAATGGCTCTAGGAGCAATTCCCGCTTTTTGCATTGTGTCCCGAACCGCCGCCGCAGCCATTTGACTGTTGCTGATGGTGGTTTGCTGCTGACGATTAATTGCATAGTAACGTTGTTGAATCCCGTTGCTTTTGAGAATCCGGTTTTTGACGCGGGAGGCGCGATGGTTGACCTGGCCGAGATAGTTTTCCATCTCGTCATTGGAGATGGGATCACCGGGTAGAAATTTACCCATGTGAGTAATAAACGCATTGTGCGGATAGTCTGCCAGGTGAGTTGAAGAATCACGAAATAGAGTTTTCACAGGACTAAACCTTTAATAATGATGAGCATTGCCGTATTTAATTCCGACTTACTGCCATTCTCTCTCTTGAGTCTCTGAGTTAACAATGATAGTTCCGCAGACCCAGGCAGCTTGAGGAAGGGAAGCGAAGTGGTACGAAGTGCGGCCAATTTTATTGAACATCTCAATGCCACAACCTGTTTTCAGCACATAGTGAAATCTCTCAATTAACCAACGATATGTATAATATTTTAGGACTTTTTGAGTCTCTGCTAAGTTATTTACTGCTAAAGTCGTTAATAGTACCATTTTACTGCTTTTTCTCCTTTAGGAGCCTGAATCTCTTCGGCTACGATCGCATTTACCTTAATGGGTTGCATTTCCCGATAATTCGGCTTATTCTGTGGTGGTTGGATCTCTACTGATGTCCATTTCACTTGTAATCTTGCTATTCTCGGTTTTATTCGGGGTGTTCTTCTTAATTTGATAGCTATTTTTGCCATTGATTCTAATTTCTCTATTTTAGAGAATAATTTATCTATTTCCTCTTCTGATTTCACTCTTCTATCCTGTGCTGCTCTGATTAGCAAGTGTGTTCCTTCTCTTAACGGTTCGGCCAACAACTCAAAGATGTCTGCTTCTCGCCGCCAAAGGCGCACCTTCGGTGACCGCAGACGGTAATCAACTCTATACTCCATTATTACTACCTTTCAGCTTTTTTTCTTTTGTTAACTTATGTGTGACGAAAGGATAGGTCAGTATAGCGAGATTTATTAATTGGAGCTTGGTTCTCGAACGTCCTCCGCGAACTAAACATCCCGTGAAAAGTAAGGTTATAAGAAATTCTCTTTGATTATAAATCATCCCGCAATGGTGCAACGCCAAAATTTGGAATAAAGACTGAATATCATTCGCTCCTCTTGTCTCCAGAGAAATATGAGTCGATAAACAGTTAACGGTGTTTTTTAAAGTGAGTAGAAATAAAATAAAAAATCATTTCATCAACATATTTTTTAAAAAATGTCAATGACTTTAAACATAGGTTGCAGAGAATAAAAACACAGCAAAATTGTGAGAATCAGAGATTAATAGATTAATAAGGTCTTATTTGAATAAACTTATTAATGAAGAGGATTATCACAAATGCAACCAATGCTGGCATTAGAAAATGCAGAAAATAAAGTATCAAATCAAACGATTAATCTTGAGCAAGTTAGTAATAGTCAACCTTTTTCTCTTCAACAAAGACTACAATTAATTGGTTCAATTACCCATTTAATGATCAGTTCTCCTCTGCATCTCAAATATAAAATTTCTAGTATTCCAGAACGCTTCATTCCTTCTTTAATTCATAATCAATTCCGCTTTTATGAAATAGACGGTAATCCCATAGGTTTTGTAAATTGGGCCTGGTTAACTGATGAAGTAGAAGAAAAATTCATGACAACAAAATATATCTTGAATCTGGATGAATGGCAGGGAGGAAATAACTTATGGTTTCCTGAATTTATTGCTCCTTTTGGTCACGCCCGTTTAATTATTCAAGATTTACGTCGTAATATTTTTCCGAAAGGAACCCCCGCAAAATCCTTCAAAATTAATCCTGATGGTAGTTTTAAATCTATCTATCACTGGAAAGCATAAATCATTAATTCTTGCAATTTTAATATCAATTTACTAGCAGTTTATTCAGAGATTTATCATGGGAAACGTTGTTAAAACAATCAACAATGCTATAAATCCATTTTATAAAGATGGTGATGGTGGTAATGACAATTTTACAATTTATGGTGCAGGTGCAGCTTATGGAAATGGAGGAAATGACACTCTAAAAGCTTATGCTTTGTATGTTAGACTTGATGGTGGTTCAGGTAATGATACTATTAAAGCTTACTCAGGACGGTCAGACCTTTACGGCGGTTCAGGCAATGATTATATAGAAGCTTGGGGTATATCTAACTATATTAATGGGGGTTCAGGGAACGACACCATTAAAGCCCATGCTGCCCACAACGATATTTATGCAGGAACGGGTTACGATACAATCTACGCCTACGGTGGTGCTAACTTTATCGATGCTAACGATGATGGACTAGGTGACACCATCTATGCAGCAGGTGGTTACAACAACATCGATGCGGGTTGGGGTAACGATAATATAACGGCTTATGGCGGTTATAACGATATCGATGCGGGAAATGGCAACGATACGATTACTGCTGGTGGTGGTTATAACGATATTTATGCTCGAAGCGGTTACGATACAATTTACGCCTACGGTGGTGCTAACTTTATTGATGCCAACGATGATGGACGAGGTGACACCATCAAAGCTTACGGTGGTTATAACAATATTGATGCTGGTTGGGGTAATGATAACATTACCGCAGCTGGTGGTTATAACGATATTAGTGCTGGCAGTGGTAACGATACAATCTACGCCTACGGTGGTTACAACAAGGTTTACGCTTCCAATGGTAATGATTGGGTAGAAGTCTGGGGCGGTGGTAATAAAGTTTATGGTGGTTCAGGGAACGACACCATTAAAGCCCATGCTGCCTACAACGATATTTATGCAGGAACGGGTTACGATACAATTTATGCCTACGGTGGTGCTAACTTTATCGATGCCAACGATGATGGATTAGGTGACACCATCAAAGCTTATGGTGGTTACAACGATATTGATGCCGGTTGGGGCAATGATAACATTACCGCAGCTGGTGGTTACAACAACATTGATGCTGGTAATGGTAACGACACCATATACGCTTATGGTGGCTATAACAAAATCTATGCTCGAAGCGGTTCTGATACCATTAAAGCTTATGGCGGTGGGAATGAAATAGATGCCAATGATGATGGTAATGCTGATGACATCTACGCTGAAGGCGGTGCAAACGTCATTGATACAGGGTCTGGTAGTGATAGGATAGAAGCCTACGGAGGTGCTAATGTTATTAATGCCAGTAATGGTAACAATACAATCATTGTTGGTGGTGTAGCGAATATTGTTAATGCAGGATCTGGCAATGACGATATTGAAGCTTATGGTGGTTACAACGAGATAAAAGCGGGTGCAGGGGATAATCGCATTTATGCAGAAGGCGGCTTCAATAATATATATGCAGAGGGCAAAAGCAATTACAATTACATCGAAGCCTATGGTGGTGGTAACTATATCAAAGGCAGTGATTATCAAACAGCCTTAGAAACCGTTTTTACAGGATTTGAGACTAAGTATGTTTCTTTTGGTTGGTTCAGTGTTCCCATCTTAACCCCTACCTATGGTCAAGTGACAGTCGCCTACAACGGCAATGATGAAATAAAAGCCTATGGCGGTGCTAACGTCATTGATGCTGGGTCTGGTAATAACGATATCTATGCTGAAGGTGGTGCCAACGTTATTGATACAGGGTCTGGTAACGATGATATCGAAGCTTACGGCGGTGCCAATGTCATTGATGCGGGTTTTGGAAACAATAAAATCATTGCCGGTGGTGCAGCAAATATCATTGATACAGGTTCGGGTAACGATAATATCCAGGCTTATGGTGGTGCCAACGTTATCACGGCTGGTAATGGCACAAACACCATTATTGCAGGTGGTGGCGCAAACGTCATCGATACAGGGTCTGGTGACGATGATATCCAGGCTTATGGCGGTGCTAACGTTATTATGGCTGGAAATGGCACAAATACCATTATTGCAGGTGGCGCAGCTAATGTCATTACTACAGGTTCAGGAAAAGATACCATTGCTGCTGCGGGTGGTACAAATGTCATTATTTCAGGTTCAGGTAATGATGATGTTGTCGTTGGTGGTGGCTTAAACGTCGTTGTCTCTGGTGCAGGCAATGACACCATTATTGCAGGTGGTGGTGCTAACGTTATCTATGATTCCGGTGGTAATAATCAGATGTATGGTTTGGCCGCAGGTAACGTCTTCGTCAAAACGGGTAGCGGAACCGATACTATGGCAGGCATTGGTGGGGCTAATATTTTTACGAAAGTCGGCAGTGGTGATACCAATATGTATGCTGGTGGTGCGTTTAATATCCTCACTAAAGTCAGCGATAGCTATGATGACGATACTATGATCGCCTTGGGTAAAGGGAATTTACTCACCAAAGTGGGTCATGGGTCTTCTACGATGGTTGCCGTTGGTTTATATAACATTTCTACCTCTTGGGGAGATAGCGAAGATATCATCGTTAGTGTGGGTAAAATTAATGCCATGATCGGCGGTGGTAATGATGATATTATCGTTGCTGCGGGGATGGGCAATATTGCCTTTGGAGACTCGTTAGGCATTGATTTAAACGGGTTCGGCAGTAGTGAAAACGAAAATTCGGGTTCAGAGGCGAGAACCGATGAAATTGATGCTGGCGTTGATTGGGAAAATGCTGGGGATGTTGATACCACCCAAGAAGTCACAGGTAATGATGTCATTGTCACCCTCGGAAAGTTTAATGCTGCGGTGGGTGATGCAGGGGCTGATATTATTGTTGCTGGGGGTATGTACAACTTCATCTATGGGGATAGTCTAACAGAAGGTTGGACGTTAGATTCTTTCCAAATTCCAGGGGTTGATGATTTACTACCTCAAATTGATTGGGCTTATTTAGCTAGTTTAATCCCTGATGTTGATGTTGATGTTGATTTTCAAGTTCCTGACATTAATTTTGATCTTCCCAGTCTCAACTTTAATCTTCCGAGTATTAGTTTAGGTCTTACTGATTTCAATCTTCCCAATTTAAGTGTTCCTAATGTTGATTTTCCTGATCTTGATTGGGATCTCTTATTCAATATCAGTTTAGAAGGATTAAGTTTACCGAGTCTTGATTTCGGTTTATTTGACTTGCTAACTATCGATATTGATGTTGATTTACCTGAGTTCAGTTTTGATCTCGATTTTGATTTCGATATCCCTGATCTTGACTTATCTTTACTCGATTTTGGATTTGATTTAGTTTCTCTTCCTAATATTTCTTTACCTAGTTTTTCTTTACCCAGTTGGGAAACGCCAAGCTTTACTATTCCCATTGTTGACTTAGACATTCCCAGTTTAGGATTACCTGACTTTACCATTCCCAGTCTGACCATTCCTAGTCTCAGTCTTCCTGATTTCTCCAGCTTATCTTTACCCAGTTTATCTCTTACTGGTTTTTCCTTACCGAACATTTCCTTACCTGATTTATCCTACGCCATTCCTAACCTTTCTCGATTCAATTTTGATGTTTACAATGGTAACGGTGACATCTTAGTTGCTGCTGGTAAACTCAACGTGGTTGGAGGTGCCTTAGATGATGACATTATGGTGAGTGCCGGTCAATATAATGTCTTATTTGGGGGTGAAGGTAATGATTTAATCTTTGGTGCAGGTCAAAATAACCTCGTCCTGGGAGATGAAGGCAATGACTTCATTTTAAGTGCTGGCAAAAATAACTACATTCTCAGTGGTAGTGATGACGATACCATTGTTGCTGCTGGACAAACCAACGTTATCCTAGCAGGTAGCGGTGATGATATTGTCTTCTCTGCGGGTAAAAGTAATAATATCCTAGCCCAAGAAGGAGATGATGTGGTCATTGGATTAGGAGAAAGTAACCGCGTTAGTGGGGGTGATGGAAAAGATGTCATCCTTGCAGGAGGTAAAACGAATATCTTCCTCGGTGGTGCAGACGATGACTTCATTGTCGGTATTGGCCAAAATAATTATATCTCAGGCGATCGCGGTGATGATTGGATTATTGCAGGAGGAGAAAATAACAAAATCCTTGATTTCTTTGGGGATAATACGGTTATTAGTATCGGTGTCAGTAATACCATTTATACCTTTAGTGGCAATGACACAATTTTTTCTGGTGGTAAGAAGAATTCCGTTAGTACAGATGCTGGTGATGATATCATTCTTAGCATTGGTCAAACCAACAGTATTAGTGGTGGTTTAGGTAGTGATTTAATCGTTGCGGGTGGACAAAATAACTACATCTATGGAGAAAGTTTACTCTATACTTGGAATTTAGATTCGCTTCAATTACCTTCTGTCGATGATTTAATTCCAGAAATTCCTGAGTTTGATTTAAACAGTTTAATTCCAGACATTAATTGGGATAATTTAATCAATGTTGATTTAGGTTCTCTTGAGTTACCCAGTCTGATTAGTTTGGATTTTGATCTTGATCTTGCTGAAGTTAATTTTGACTTAGATTTTGATTTCGATCTCGCTGATTTTGATTATAGTTTAGATGATTTTGGATTTGATTCTGTCTCAGTTCCTGATATTACTTTACCCAATTTAACTTTACCGACGTTTGATATTCCTGATGCTACTTTACCCAGTCTTTCTTTACCGAGTTTAACCCTTCCTGATTTCTCAAACTTTACCTTACCAGCAGATATGGGTATTCCTGATGTTAATCCATCGTTATCGTTACCTGATTTATCTGCTTTAATGCCAGATTTATCTCGCTTCTCCTTTGATTTATACACCGATAATGGCGATCTTCTTTTAGCAGGAGGTAAAAATAATGTAGTCAGTGGTGCATTAGGAGATGACATCCTGGTAAGTGCGGGCAAAAATAATATTATGTTCGGGGGAGAAGGAAATGATATTGTCTTTGGTGCGGGTCAAAATAATGCTGTTTTAAGTGATGAAGGAAACGACTTAATTTTAACCGCAGGGCAATCTAATTTTGTTCTCAGTGGTAGTGATGACGATACCGTTGTTGCTGCGGGACAAACCAATATTATTGCCACAGGAACGGGTAATGATTTAGTCTTTTCTCTCGGTAAAAGTAATAATATCCTGGCACAAGAAGGCAATGATATTGTCATTGGTTTAGGTCAGAGTAACCGCGTTAGTGGGGGTGATGGTGAAGATATTTTACTGGCAGGAGGTCAAACTAATATCTTTCTCGGTGGTGAAGGAAATGACACCATTTTTGGGGTGGGTAAAAATAATATTGTCTTCGGTGGCAATGGAGATGATTGGATGTTTGCCGGTGGAAAATCGAATTATTTTATCGATTTCTACGGTAAAGAAATGGTTATAAATGTTGGCATTAGTAACTACATTTACACCTTCGATGATAGCGATACCATTGAATCATTTGGTATCAATAATAAGATTAATAGTGGAGATGGAGATGATACCATTACCACCACCGATATTTATAGTAAAGTTGATGCAGGTGTAGGAAATGACTTAATTAATGTGAGTGGTTTCTTCAATACCATTAATGCTGGTGAAGGTGACGACACTATCAACAGTGATGGGGAATATAACACCATTAATGGTGACAGTGGTGACAATTTATTTTACATCGGAGGTGATAATAATACCTTTGTTGGTGGTACTGGAAATGATACTTACTTCTTGGAAAATTGGGATAACGGATTAACCGCTTATATTGATAACCAAGGTGATGAGTTGACCACTGATATTCTCAGCTTTGATACTGTCTATGATGCTGCTAATATCATCTTTACTCAATTGGATGATTTAAACTTAGAAATTAGTATCCTAGATGTAACTCAAACCTTAGTGTTAGAAAACTGGTTTGTTGATGAAACTTCACGCATTGATACCTTCCAGTTTAGTGATGGATTTAGTTTAGGACAAGCTGACATTGCGACCTTAGTTCAAACCCCAACTTTAGATGATACTCAAACCATTAATAATCAGTTTGCTTTGTATCAACAATCTAACGATGCGTCCTTTTATTTATGGGGTGAAAATCATGTTTTTGATAACACTCAATCTGTTTATGTCATTACTCATGGATGGCAAAGTGCAGGTTTTAGTGATAATGATTTCGCTACGTTAGCTGAATCTATTATTCAATATGACTCAAATGCTAACATTTTCTTCACTGATTGGACAGATTTGGCAGGTAATTACAATTATCTAGAATCTGCTGGTGATACTGCTGTTATTGGTCAACAGTTAGGAGAATTTCTTCACGGGTTAGGAGTTGATGCACAAAAAACAACCCTTATTGGTCACAGTTTAGGGGGCCACGTTAGTGGCATTGCGGCTGATACTTATGATAATCTAACAGGAGAAGCCCTTAATACAGTCATCGGTCTTGATACGGCCGGGCCTCTATTTGAATATGGGTTAACTGATGAGTCAGGACGACTAGACGCAACTGACGCAAATCAAGTTGTTGCCTTCCATTCTAGCAGCACTCTCGGTTACGACGACTTAATGGGTGATTTAGATGTCTACTTAAACTGGGATGATGCTTTCCAACCAGGAGAGTCAAGCGTTATTGGTAATCACAACTATCCCATTAATTTGTTGGCTGATCTTTATCAAGGCAGTTCTTATACTCAGGATGACGGTTCAGTGTTTGAACTTGATGACTTATCTGCCTTAAATGGTAGTTACAATATCAATACAACTGTCTAAGAACTCATCATTCGCTCATTTTTTCAACGTGAGTTCTACTTCACCTTTATTTGAGTATTGTGGTAGTTTTTGATTAAAATAACATCGCTACCCTATTTTGTAAGGTGGGCAAAATTTTTGACATGATAAATCCAAATGAACATCTAATTTGCCCACCCTACTGCAGGGGTTTAGCCTATGGCACTTAAGCCAGAGAACCTTCAAAAAGTTCAAAAAACAAAAAACCATCAACCGATATCAAGCAATAGAATTGGTTAAAAGAGCCTTTCCAAACATTAGTTATTCTGAAAACAGTTTTGCCAACGTCAAAGGGACTAAATCACCCTATGACGGGGATATCAACTACTGGTCAAAGAAAAATAGTGTCCTCTACGATGGAAGTACCGCAAAAACACTTCGCCGACAAAACCATTCATGTGGTTACTGTGGTCTGAAATTCATTGAAGATGAAAAAGTAGAACTACATCACATCGACGGCAACCATAACAACTGGAAACCTAAGAACCTCTTAGGAATCCATAGCAGTTCTCATCATTATATCCACATGAGCAAAGGACGGAAAGACTAAGGTTTTCGGAAGCCGAGTGCAGGGAAATCTGCACGCTCGGATTTCACAGAGAGGGGCGAAGCGTGATAGCTTCCCTCGACTCTACCTAATTAGCATCGGAGGAGGAGTTCTCATTACTCATACTTTAGTTTTTCTGTTCAAATTTTCTCAACAGCAAGCTCAGGGAACTACGTTAGCTTTACTCATTCCTCCTATTGGACTTTTAGCTGCTTTGACCTATTATCAACAAGGCTTTGTCAATTTAAAAGCAGCATTATTAATTTGCCTAGGATTTGTCTAGAGAAATTAATCATTGATAAATTATTTGATTTGTTAACTATGTCTAATACGGAAATTATTGTTATTGGTAGCGGTATTGGCGGACTAAGTTGTGCTGCCTTATTAGCTCATTATGGTTTAGATGTCACGGTGTGCGAAAGTCATACCATTGCTGGTGGTGCAGCCCATAGTTTTGAACGAGATGGCTTTATTTTCGACTCAGGCCCCTCTTTATATTCTGGACTCTCTTATAGCCCTTCACCCAACCCCTTAAAACAAGTATTAGACGCTATTGACGAACCCTTACCCTGTATTAACTATGATACCTGGGGCTGTTACCTACCCGAAGGAGACTTTAACACCTCCGTCGGGGCTGATCAATTTTGTGATGTTCTCAAACACCTACGAGGCAAAACGGCAGTTAAAGAATGGCGTAAGTTACAAGAAGTCATGAAACCTTTAGCCGAGGCCAGTATTGCCCTACCCCCTGCGGCCCTTCGATTTGACTGGAATGCTATTTTTACCGTAGGGAAGTTTGCCCCCAGTTTACTCTTTAAAAGTAACCAAGTTTTTAAGTTAACAAAACCTTTTAGTTCCATCATAGATCAAGTCATTAGTGACCCTTTTATACGTCATTGGTTAGACTTGCTTTGCTTCCTATTATCCGGACTGCCGGCTACCGGTACCAGCGCAGCCGAAATGGCCTTTATGTTTGCTGATTGGTATCGTCCAGGGGTTAAGTTAGATTATCCTCTTGGGGGCAGTGGGGCATTAGTCGATGCTTTGGTCAGTGGTTTCACTAAAAATGGCGGTAAACTGCACTTAAACTCCCATGTTGAGCAAATTCTAGTCAAAAATAATCAAGCCATCGGCGTAAAACTTCGCAATGGTGATATCTTAAGAGCTACTCGTGCCGTTATTTCTAATGCGTCAGTTTGGGACACCCTGAAGCTCTTACCCATAGATGCAGTATCCCAAGAGTGGCGAACCCAAAAACAACAAACACCACCCTGTGAGAGTTTTTTGCATCTTCATCTGGGTATTGATGGTCAAAACTTACCTTCACACTTACCTTGTCATCATATTGTGGTCAATGACTGGGAAAAAGGCATTACAGCAGAACAAAACGTGATTTTAGTCTCCATTCCCTCCTTACTTGATCCTAGTTTAGCCCCTCAAGGAAAACACGCAATCCATGTTTATACCCCCGGTAACGAACCTTATCATCTTTGGTCTCATTTGAAGCGTAATAGTCAAGCCTATCAACAACAAAAAGAAGCCAGAACTCAGGTTATGTGGCAAGCATTAGAACGTATTATCCCTGATATCCGCCATCGCATTTCCCTTTCTTTAGTGGGAACTCCTCTGACCCATGAACGGTTTTTGCGTCGTTACCGAGGTTCTTACGGTCCGGCTATCCAAGCAGGAAAAGCTTTGTTTCCCGGTCCGAATACAGCAGTTGAGGGGTTATGGTGTTGCGGTGACTCCACCTTTCCAGGTATCGGTTTACCAGCAGTTGCAGCTAGCGGTATGATGTTGGCTAATACCTTTGCTTCGTTGGATCAACATTTACAGCTATTAAAACGGTTATCTTTAGCTTAAAGTTTCTCAATTACAATATTATAATCCAAGGATTGACGGTCACTACTTCGGAATTTTTTAACCATTGCATTCTGCACGCAACCAATTTTGAAAGTGTCCCTAAATACCGAGAAAAAGTATAGATTAAGATAACATTGGACTTGAACTGATTTGAAGCCATTTGTCATTATGCTGTGCCATCAATGTTCACAACAAAGTTCTTGTTTAGCTTATCAACTAGCTTCAGTCGATCGTAACATCAAAGATTCTTTAACTAAGCTTAAAAGTTGTACTCAACAATTATCTTCACCTCCTAAAAAAAACAGTAAACTTTTCAAAATTATTCCTATTAATGTAAATTAAATTATTAGAAATAATCAGTTTTCAATTAAATGTTCTCTAGCCAATTCTGTCACCATCCTCCCCCGATGGGTGCGATTAAGAAATCCGATTTGCAACAGATAAGGCTCATAAACGTCCTCAATGGTTTTGGCATCTTCTCCTGTGGATGCTGCCACACTTTCTAACCCCACTGGCCCACCATTAAAGTTGTTGATCATCGTTTCTAGGATCATCCTGTCTGTCCAATCTAATCCCATTGGGTCAACTTGGTAAAAGTCTAACGACTCTGCGGCCAAGCCCTCGGTTATACTTTGGTGTTTATGTACTACTTGGTAATCCCGAACCCTTCTTAGTAGCCGATTAGCAATGCGAGGGGTTCCCCGCGATCGCCTGGCTATTTCCATCGCTCCTGGTTGGGTAATGCTAACTTCCAGTATTTTCGCCGTTCTTTCAATGATTAGGGCTAGTTCTTCGGGTTCGTAAAACCTTAACCGCTCAATCAACCCAAAGCGATCTCTGAGGGGAGATGTTAGAGAACCCACTTTAGTTGTTGCCCCCACCAAGGTAAATCTAGGAAGGGGAATACTCCGTGTTCTTGCTGCTTGACCTTTGCCAATGGTGATATCTAAACGATAATCTTCCATTGCAGGATAAAGCAACTCTTCGGTCAAACGGTTAAGACGGTGAATTTCATCAATGAATAGGACATCTCCAGGTTTTAGGTTTACTAATATGCCCGTGATATCTCTGGGTCGTTCTAAAGCTGGTGCTGCGGTTATCTTACAGTTCACTCCCATTTCTTCTGCCAGAATCAACGACATGGTAGTTTTTCCCAGTCCTGGTGGGCCATAGAGAAGTAAGTGATCTAAGGGGTCTTGTCTCCCAAGGGCTGCTTTGATGCCAATGTTTAGCACCGATTTTAGGGATTCTTGCCCAATGTAATCCTCTAAACGATGAGGACGTATATTCTGACCATTGCTCTCGTCTGAATCTTTGTTTGTAGGATCTAATAATCTTTCTTGGTTTTTGGGTGGTGACTCAACTGTTGTTGAGGATTGCTGATGGGTTGATGAGGAAACAGTGGTTTTCTTAACTGATTGAGTGTTTTTCTTCCCTGTGGTTCCTCGTTTGATGGCCATTCCCCGTAACCTCTTAACGTCCTTTCTCTGATTTTGCCATTACTAGACGATTTCACCCCTTTATCCTTGATTTTTTTCAGATTCTACCAAAAGATTTATCAGTCCGATTTACAATAGAAATATAGTAGCTTTCACCAAGACTGTAATTCCCCGTCGTTACCTTAAAGAGAAACATGGCAAACCGTCTTCGTATTAGAGGTATTGTAAAAATAGCAACCACGGTTCACGATATTCTCCAAATAGGCATTAATCCTAACGAAAAAGAGAAGTTTAAACAATACATTCAAAATCATCTTGAAACCATTGAAAATATCTGTAGTGAATCTGGTAGTCACCCAGATCACTTACCGAGTCGTTCACGCAAAGCTTACTATTTTCTCAAGGAAATTGATTTAGATTATTTGCCTATTGTCTCGACTAAATCTGAAAATCAACCTCGACGGACTGTTCAAGCATCATCTACTATTCGCTTAAAAAATATTGTCAAGCAACAAAAAGCTATTTTAGAAGATATTTTTAACTATTCTAATAGTCCTAAACCAGATGATTTTGACCAACTAATCCATAACTTAAATAGTAACGTTACTGCCATTGAACATATTTGCCAAACTAATCAAGCTTCTCCAGCTTCTCTGAGTAATTCTTCCCGTAAAATTTATACTTGGATGAAATTTTTAGCTCATCCCTCGTGGTTGGAAACACATTTAATAGCCACTCGTAAAACTCTTGAAAATGCTCAAAAAATCTCTAAAGATAATTTAATTAAAACTGAAAAGATATTTATTAGTTTTCTGAATATGTCCAGTTTATACAAAGGCAAAACAGAACGCTATCATCATAATATTATCCTCAATGAAGGTTTTATTACTGCTCCTGAAGAAATTATTACAGCTATTATAACAAGTATATTTGAGGGAAAAACGACTAAAAACACTCAAATTATTCAACAATATGCTCTTGGAAAAGAATATAGCGATATTCTTTTAGCATTAGATTTAACTGCCGAAATTGAAGCCGATAACTCTCAAGGGCAATTTTATGATCTCAATTTATTATTTGAGAAAATTAATCGCCAGTATTTTAACAACGCTCTGAGTAAGCCTCGCTTAAGTTGGAGTCAATCTTTAACCCGACGAAAATTTGGACATTATGAACCAAATCGTGATCGTGTTGTCATTAGTTTAACTCTTGATGATCACAACATTCCTTCTTTTGTGGTCGAATTTATTTTATATCACGAATTATTGCACAAACATTGCCCAGAGAAATGGGTTAATGAACGAATAAGGATTCATACTCCTGAATTTAAACAACTTGAACAAGAATTTGAGTTTTATCAAGATGCACAGACATGGCTACAAAAATTTGTCCATTTCCCTCAATTCATTTGAGCTAAAGCGATCGCAGTTTTTATTTCCTTACCTCGACTCACTTTTGTCTGTGTGTCGGTATTGTCCCTTTAATTTCGTAGAAGTAATCTGTTCCCACTAAAGCCACCAGAATTTCCGCCATTTGCGTTCCTGCTGCTGCTTCTTCGACTTTGGCGAAACCATACTGATCTGAAATTTCCCACTGGTCTAAACGAGAAGAACGTCGACACTTAAATTTTCCTAATCCATAAGCAATTTCTGGACTTCCTTTATAACCATCAACTTGACCATTAGACTGTGACTGCTGACAAAATTCACGGATTTCTGAATGCAGATTAACAGGTATGGAGTTGATATCTTCTCCACGCACTAACCAGTGAAAAAATAGTTGCCAATGCCAAGGAACTCCCCATTGCAACGCAGATAATATTAAGCACACCGCTATCATTCCCCCACCCAACCAATATAGGGGTTTGAGCCATCTTTGTTTTTGTTTACGTTGTAGTTTTTCGCTTAAATTCAGTGGTTTAAGTGTCATGACTCAAATTGGGAGCTAGTCTCATATATGGTATTAGCCTTTAGTTAAATTTTGGCTAATTAATAAGCGATCGCTTATCCAAGAGGAATCGCACCTTAGCCTGTGCGCCCCTTGACTTTTAGTTAGTGCCGAATTTTAATAAAATAAACCAGCACTAACGCGCATTAGTAGGGAAGTTAGTCGCACAGGTACAAGGTTTGATCGAGTCGATAGCGTGGCTGAAGAAGTAGTTTATCGTACAATTACAGGGTAATGAATTGTCTGGTGATAGTTAGCGAAAGATATCCCTAATTGAATCGGATATGGTTCTTTGGGTTTGCTGATTCTATTTAAACTTCCCCCCGAAGACGCAAACAACTCGAAAACCGTAAGTGTTGTCACGCTCTTTGGACTTCACGTTACCGAAGCGAAAGGCGCAACGACAGACATCAGGATCATCGCTCCACGAACCCCCTCGCAGAACGGAACATAAATCATTCTCCTTTTTTTCCCTGTCAACCCATGCACTACCATCACTTGGCGCATTTTCATAATTTTCATACCAGTCATCAGCACACCATTCCCAGACTAACCCGTGCATATCGTATAATCCAAAAGCATTGGGAGGAAATTGACCCACTGGAGTTGTTTGCTCTGTCTCTTGTCCTGGTGATTCCTTAGCATAAGTCTGTGAAGCCACATAATTGGCCAATTTTCCCGTGAGGGTTTCCCCAAAGTAAAAGGGTGGATAAGTTTCATTGTTTTCAAGGTCTAGGGGTTTTGTTACAGCATGACAAGCGTATTCCCATTGGGCTTCGGAGGGCAATCTATAGTCCTTTCGTGTTAGCTTAGAAAGACGTTGACAAAATTCTACCGCTTCGTCCCTGCTCACCCTCTCCACAGGCAGATTATCTCCTTTGAAGTCTGAGGGATTTTCGTCTAACTCAATGTTAACTTTTAGATCCGTTTGAGAGGCGATCGCTTTCCATTGAACTTGAGTAATGGGATATTTGCCCATAAAGAAGGGAGAAAGAGTGACGTTATGCTGAGGTTTTTCGCACCGATAACCATCCCAATCAAACTTTTCGACTAATCTCTCAATTTCAACCTCATCAGTTCCCATTGGAAAGGTTCCATTTGGAATTGAAACCATTTCTAGGTTGACATTCTCCCTCAAAGATTCCGTATAATAAAAAGCGGTATGAGTAGTGATTTTAAGAATTTGCCCATAACAATTTACCGTAGGAGTACAATAAGTCCATTGTTGTAAAGATTCTTTTGAGAATTTACTCACAATAATTTGCTCTTTTTAAAAGTTCGGTAAAAACCAAATAGAATAAGATTTTTAGGCTTTTTAGTTACCTTTATTTTATCTCGGTTGATTAATACACAGGTAATTGTGACGTTTTCTTTCATCAATCAACTTAAGACACCCCAAAACTGATTCAATCAGAATATAAGAGACACTCAAGGCCAAAAATTACCCGAAGCTGTCAAACGGAGGCGACATGACAACCTTCAAAGTAATGACATGGAACTTAGAAAACCTCTTTCAGCCGAACCTTAACGATGCTGAACAGAGCCGAAAGTATCAAGAAAAACTACAATCCCTCTCCCAACTCATCAAGAATTTAGCAGCCGATGTCATTGGGGTCCAAGAAGTGGGGAGTCCTGAATCCTTTGAAGATTTAATCAATCAATTAAACGGGCAATATCCCTACTCTCAACTCTCAACTCAATCGGATAGACGAGGCATTCGCGTTGGTTTCTCTCTAATTACCCATTGAAGACTCCGAAAACTTCGTAGAATTTCCCCCTCAAGGATTGATTATCTTAGGAGATTTGAATGATGTCACTGAAGCGGCCACTACCCAGATTTTACACGGACCGGGGGGCAGTGAAATTGGCACAAAGGGCTTTTCCCTCCCAGATCAAGGAGATGATGCCCGTTTATTTAACCTAGCCCCCCTCATTCCCCCCAAAAGACGCTTTTCACGGGTTTTTCGAGGCAATGGAGAATTAATTGACCATATTTTGGTCAGTAAAGAGTTACTGCCCGGAAATCCCCCTCAAACCCCTGTAGTAGATAGTCACATTGATGGGTTAGGGTCATTACCCTCAATTTCTGAACAACCCAGTCAACGACGGGGAGAACCTGGATCAGATCACGCACCTATAACAGCAACTTTTGATTTTTCCTAACCGCAACAACCTTTTGATCGCTTTAAAATTATTAATCCAAGGGAACCTCCGCGTGGGTCGCACCTCTGCGGACTGCCTTTTGACTCCTGCCTCCGTTTGACCCTGCTTATGAAAAAGCAACGCAAATAAAATCCTTTTCTCAGAGACTAAGTAATGAGCGAACATCAATATTACGAATTTCAAGCAGTTGATAAAGTTTTAAGCGAACAACAGAAGAAAGAGATTAGTCAGCTTTCCTCTCGCGTTCAACTAACTTCAAGAAAAGCTATTTTTATTTATAACTATAGTGATTTTCGAGGACGACCAGAAGAAGTTTTAGAAAAATATTTCGATGCCATGTTTTACATAGCCAATTGGGGAACCATACAATTGATGCTAAAATTTCCTAAATCTTTGGTTAATCTCCAAGACCTAGAAAAATATTGTGATGGAGAAAATGTTAGAATTATCCTTAATCTTAAATCAGCTATTCTTAATATTGAATTTGATAATGAGGAAGGGTTTGGTTGGATAGAAGATGATGGTTATTTAGATTCCTTAATCAATATTAGAAAAGAAATTTTAGAACAAGATTATCGAGTCTTATATTTAGCTTGGTTAAGAATAATAGAGGAACAAGACCTAGAGTATTCAGAGATTGAACCCCCTATCCCTCCTGGATTAAATAAGTTATCCTCAGCTTTAAATTCCTTTGTAGAACTGTTTGAAATTGATGAACACCTATTAAAAGTAGCAGCTAAAAATAGTCAAAATAAGACTAACTTATCTCAACAACAAATTGAAAAAGCCATTGGTCAAATTCCTCGCCCTGAATGTAATAAAATGTTGCTCAAACTTTCTCAAGGTGACTTGAGTGTTGAGGCTGAACTCCACCAAAGAATCTTACAAATAGTGGATAATTCCCCTTCTCTAATTTCAGGACAAAGAACCAGTCAACATCTTTTTGAATTGGCTCAGAGTGAGAGGATAAAAGAACAACAAGCATTACAAAAACAAGCCGAAGCTAGACGAATTAATAGATTAGAAGCTCTTGCCTCTCAAGAAAATCAGGTTTGGCAAAATATTGAAGAATTAATTAGTAAGAAACAGTCTAAGCCCTATGATGAGGCAGTCAAGTTGTTAAGCCAATTACATGACCTAGCAATTTACCAAGATAAAGAATCATTTTTTCAGGACAAAATTAATGATCTTTACCAAAGGTATAGCCGACGACCTGGATTGCTTAATCGTTTGAAAAAACGAGGTTTGAATAGAAAGTAATCATTATCTAATAATGATTACAATTATTTTAAATTTGGATATCTCTTTTATAATAAACGATCGCCTATTATTTTCTTCCTCAAAAATCGGTTAAAAGCTTTATCCCGTCAAAGTTTTACTCCCATTTGGCATAAAGACGTACCCTACTAATAATCATAAGTGCTAGCGATCACAGCCTAATATCTAATCCCTATCAAAATAGAACAAAAGAACATTTTAATTAGCGAGTAGCTTACTGATGAAACAAGCTGTTTTATTTCTTTGTGTTTTTCTATTTTTCGTTGGAGCGAATCCTTCGTTTGCCCATTCTGGGAAAACTGATAGTAATGGTTGCCATAAATGTAACAGAGGACATACCCACTGTCACTAAAGAAAAATTATTCTTGAGCCGACAACCTTGACAGCAGCCTGGAAATGACTTTACTTTTTTGACTAAGTTGGATAGGTTGCTTTATATGTTACTAAAATTATGGCATTTGTCGCAGGTAATCGCTCAAAATTTGGTATTGTTCTTGATTTCCTTGAGCCTGATAGAGTTGAGCGGCTTTTTGAGCATCCGCTTTAGCCAATGAAAAGTTACCTAAATTATGGTAAGCAATAGCCCGATTATGGTGATCTTCAGCCCTATCTGGTTCTAGCTGAATGGTTTGAGTCAAATCCTCTATGCTTTCCTTGTAATTGCCTAGTTTTAAGCGGATTTCACCCCGATTAGAATACACCTTGGCTTCTCGATAACCTAGCTCTAACGCTTTAGTTAAATCGGCTTCGGCTTGTTGCCCATTGCCCATAGCTTTGTAGGTTAGTCCTCTTTGATAGTAAGCCCACTCAAAAGAAGCATTTAATTGAATCGCACGATTCAAATCAGAGACAGAGGACTGATAATTTCCCACTTTTCGATAAACCCTCCCTCGATTGTAATACCAACCTGGAACCTTTGGTTCTAGCTCTATCGAACGGCTATGGTCAGCTATAGCTGCTTGATAATTCTTCAAAGCGTTGTAAGCTAGTCCTCGATTGGCATAAACTCCAGCTTCGATTGGCTCTAGCTCTATAGCTGCGCTAGCATCACTTACAGCTTTTTGCTCTTGCTTTAACTCATGATGCAAATAACCTCGATTTTTATAAGATTGTTGCAGAACATAGTGAGGAGCA
>NZ_AAXW01000057.1 GCF_000169335.1 Crocosphaera chwakensis CCY0110 | reverse complement strand
ATCTAGTCACTTAATTATCTTGTCAAAAAAGTCAAGGATAGTCTTTAAAATAGTAACACTATAGTCACCATGTAGGATTGTCATGAATAAGTTGAGTTGCGGTTTCAGCATCTAAGGGTTTAGCGAAGAAAAACCCTTGACCAAAATGACAACCTAACTTGCGAAGTTGTTCTAATTGTTCGCTAGTTTCAATTCCTTCTGCTACCACATCCATCGTCATAACTTCAGCAATACTTAAAATAACAGGAACTAACCCTAAATTTTCGCCATCTCCACCAATATTTTTCAGAAAACATCGATCAATTTTTAAAGTGTTAACTGGGAAATTTTGTAGTTGACTTAAAGATGAATAACCTGTACCAAAATCATCAATACTTAGTTTAATTCCCCGTTGCCATAATTCTCCTAGTAAAACTTTAGTAGTTTGTAAATCTTGCATCATAGAACTTTCAGTAATTTCTAATTTTACGGAATTAGTTTGTAGTTGATTTTTTATTAAAATTCCGTCAATTTCTGTGACTAAATTGCTTTGATTTAACTGTTGTGCTGATAAATTAATACAAATTTTAAGATCAGTAAATCCTTGTTCATGCCATTGAGAAAGCTGAGAACAAGCTTCCTTCATAACCCAACTACCAATTTCGCAAATTAAGCCAGTTTCTTCTGCTAAAGGTAGAAATTCACCAGGAGAAATCATTCCTTTTTGGGGATGTATCCAGCGAATTAATGCTTCAAACCCTGCAATTTTGTTTTCCTTTAAATCAATAATTGGTTGATAGTAGACAGTAAATTCTTCTTGTTGTACAGCACGATATAAATCTGTTTGTAAGATTAATAATTGTTGAGCGATATCATACATTTCGGGAGTAAAAATTTGATATTGACCTCTCCCTAAAGATTTGGCTTTATACATAGCCATATCAGCATCTCTGATAATATTTTCAGGATCTTGATAATCAGGATGGCTCAAAACAATGCCAATACTAACATTAATAAAAATTTCTTGACTATTAGAATAAAAAGGTTTTTTTAATAAGTTGAGAATGTTTTGTGCTAATTCTTTTGCCTGTTCAACTCCAGAAATGTCAGACAATAAAATCGCAAATTCATCTCCGCCAATACGAGCGAGAGTCTCATTTTTTCCAATAATAGTTTTTAATGCTTGACTAATTTTTTTTAAAAGCAGATTACCAACTAAATGACCTAAAGAATCATTAATAATTTTGAAGCGATCGCAGTCTAAAAATAATACAGCAAACTGATGATTATTATCCAGCTTAATGCGATTTAAAGACTGTTGTAATTCTTCAATCAATGAATTACGATTAGCTAGATTAGTTAAAGAGTCATACAGAGCTATTTTTTGTAGTCGATCATTAGCTTCTTGTAACTGCTGAGTTCTTTCTTGGACTTTTTTTTCAAGTTGAGTATTTAATTGATAAACTTCTTTCTGTGCAGTTCTCAGAGCTAATTGATTTTTGACCCTAACTAAAACTTCTTCCATCTGAAAGGGTTTACAAATATAATCGACCCCTCCCATTTCAAAAGCTTTTACTTTATCAAAAACATCATCTAATGCACTTAAGAAAATGACTGGAATATCAGCAGTACGGGGATTTTGTTTGAGTTGCTCGCAAACGTCATAACCATTGAGATCAGCCATCATAATATCGAGCATAATGAGGTCAGGAGGTAGGGTTTTTACCACTTTTAACGCCATGTGTCCCCCTGTTGCCTTACGAACGTTATAGCCTTGTGCTGTCAAAATACTCGATAATACCCGTAAATTTTCTATTGTATCGTCAACAATTAAAATATCTTGGAGATTTGATGATAATTGTTTAGTTGTACACTTGAGAAAAACGTCTTCGTTTTTAGGGTTAGGGGTCATTGCTCTCTCTTGTTTGGTTTGGCAACATATTGTTAAATGCACCCAAATCAATTTTAGTAATAAATGAAGATTACCAATGTATCGACTCAGGTAATAAGAAACAAGAAGGGGTGTCAAATTCTCATGTATAATACTCGATGCTAATAGATTTTAACATTTTAAACAATGTGGTTTTTACTTAATTTAATAATTTCATCAAACTCGAAATTGTCAATTAAGTTCTGTAAAGCCTCTTTTAACGCTGTTTCTTCTTGGGGAATATCATCAAGTAATTGAAGTAATAAAAGATCATTTCCTTCACAAGCTCGTTGATAAATTTGTGCTATCCATTGACTAGGCATGACATTGAGACTATCAGAGATTAAAGTAAATGGGTCATATTCTTGATTGTCTTCTCTTTTGTTAGGGGTGGACTCTTCATAGATATACTGAACCCCTAAATATTGAGCCATTTTGTCAAAAATTTCTTGAGATCGGAAGGGTTTTGCTGCAAAATCATCGCAACCACAGTCTAAAACCTTTTGTCGTTGTTCTTCAAAAACACTCGCTGTCAATGCGATGATGACTGTTGCTTGTCCTTTGAGAGATGCTTTAATCCGTTTTGTAGCTTCGTAACCATTCATAATCGGCATTTGCATATCCATCCAGATCAAATGAGGTTCCCAAGTGTCCCAGATGGTGATCGCTTCTTGTCCATTTATTGCTTCTTTAACCTCAAACCCTACCAAAGTTAGTAATTTCACCAATAAATCTCGGTTTGTCTGCTTATCTTCTACCACTAAAATACGGAAATGGGGTTGATCGGGTGCTAAACCCACAGGGTAACGAAACATAGTAGCGGTTGTGTTCTTAACCGAAGCAATAGCAGGTTGAAAATAAATATCGAAAGTAAAGGTTGTGCCTTCTCCCACCCTACTGTTAACGGTAATGTCTCCTCCCATCAAATTAATGAATTTAGCACTAATGGGAAGTCCTAACCCAGTTCCTTCTCCTGAGTCAATTCCTGCTGTCGCTTGAGTAAAAGGGGAAAATAATACTTCTAGTTCTTCATTTTCTATTCCTTGTCCTGTATCTTGAACAGCAAAGAATAATTGATGACCTTTACACCAGACTTTAACCGTTATCCCTCCTTTTTCTGTAAATTTAATAGCATTACCGATAATATTGATTAAGACCTGACGTAATTTTTTTTCATCGGTTCTAATATATTGGGGAACGGTACAATCACGGATAAAGGATAATTGAAGTTGTTTACTGGATGCTTTTAATTGTAATAAGGTATCGAGTTCATATAAAAGGTGGTATAAATCAAAATCCGTTTCGGTGAGAACCATTTGACCCGCTTCAATTTTCGACATTTGCAGAACATCATTAATTAATCCTAAAAGATGTTCCCCACTATCATTAATAATTTGTAGATTATTTCGATGGTCGAAAGATAGAGCAGTTGAACGTAACATTAACTGGACATAGCCTAAAATCGCATTGAGAGGGGTTCTTAATTCATGACTCATACTAGCCAAAAATTCGCTTTTAGCTTGATTCGCTTTTTCTGCTGACATTTTGGCCATTGCCAACTCTTCTGCTTGCTTTTGAGTTTGTTTAAATAATTCCCCTTGTTGAACGGCCACTCCTAACTGTCGTCCTACCTGTAGAACAATTTGAACTGCAGCATCATCCCAGTCGCGGGGAGCCGACAGTTGATAAGCTAAGATTAATCCCCAGAGTTGATTATTACAAAAAATCGGCACAACAATATAAGCTTTCGCTTGTAGTTGTTCGAGAAGGTTGATATAACAAGGAGTAAAGTCGGCTTCATAAATATTAGAGACAACTCGATAGGTATTTTTCTTAGTAAAAGGTTCTCCTTGAGACTCTTGTAAATGGGTGTCTTCGATGGTGTTAATGGTACATTTTTCTTCTTCTGTGGTGTTCAAAAGTTGTTCATCAGTGGTGATCAGATTTAAGGACGGCCATCCTTCAGAGACAGACTCGGCCACGACTTTACCACTCCAGTCGGGATTAAATCGATAAACGATAACTCGTTCACAAGCGATGGTTTGTCTCAGTTCTTCTGTGGTGGCAGCAAAAATTTCCTTTAAATTTAGGGTTTGTCGCATCCGTTGAACCACCCTAGTAACGGCTTTTTCTCGTTCCAACGTTTTTTGTAACTTGTCGGTTCTTTCTTTTACCTCATTTTCTAGTTTTATATTGAGGTTACGCAGTTGCTCTCCTATATTTTGACGTTCCTCAACCTCTTTTCGTAGTTCTTGGTTGACGGCTTCTAGTTGTTCTGGGGTTTTCAGTGATAAAAAAGTAGGGATTAAAAAGAACATTTCTATAGCAGTGTAACAAGATACCAAAGCAGTCATAGCTTTCTCTATCCCCGATAACCAGTACAGGGGATACCAAAGGGTGACAACATCTAACAGATGACCGACTCCACAAAGAATAATAAAAGCTCCAAAGAGAATAAAAACATTTTGAAAAGGTACGTCATTGCGTTTGAAAACAAAATAAAGAAGAAGAATGGGAATAGAAAAATAGGCGATCGCAATTAAAAGATCACTGATCACATGAAGGGAAACTAAAGGAGTTTGCCACAAATAACAATGGCCGTGGGGAATATAAGCCAAATCGTTATTAATCAGGTTAAATGGGATTTGGAAGTTAGGATTAAACAGCATTCGAGTTCTGATTGCACATATATTAATGTTCCTTATTATTTTTCCCAAAATTAAGCTTTGACACAAAAATTTACCGAGGGTTTTTGGTTAGCTATTTTTAGTGGTTCCAGGGAAATACGATACACTAAGAGAACTTACAGTAAATGCTATAGATACCAGTAATATGAATAAATCCTATCAAAAAATTGTCGTAATTGTATCTGGTTTTGCCTTACTTATAAGTATGACTGTTGCAGGCTTTTCTTTTAGGCAAAGTCCTTCTTCTTCTCCAGAGGCTAATTCGGGAACAGAGGTTTCTCCAGAGGAAAGGTTAAAATCAATTATAGAAGGATATGAGAGCGTTCTAGAAAGAGAACCAGACAATGCTACCGCTAAGCAAGGATTAGAGGAAGCTCTCAGAGCATTTATTGCGACACAAGCACAAGCAGGAAATTTGGAACAAGCTATTCCTCCCATGGAAAAATTAGCAGCTTTAGTCCCTGAGAATGAGCAATACCAAGAAATTCTGACACAAATGAAACAAGCTCAACAACAAGCTCAGTCTGCACCGCCTCCTACCCAACCAGAGGCGACGAACCCTGAGTCTGAAGAACCCCTTCCTCTGATTATTCCGGAAGCGCAAGAAGAATCCAATCCTTTATTAAATCCTGAAGAAAATTCTAACCCGTTATTCCCTTCTGACACTAATCCTAATTCTAACTAGAATTAGTTCGGTGTTAGGGTTTTAGAGTGGAAAGTTATTCTTTTTTCAATATTTACTTTCCCCCACACCCTACACCCAACAATTGTTTGACACTCATCCCGTTAAGCTCCTATCGTCGCTGTAACGGGAGATTCTTAAATTCACACTTAAGAGTTCCTGCTTCACAGATTCTTGACTAGGCGTTACTGCCCCCGCCAGACCATCTCCACAGGCATTTTCAGACACGCTATGCCCTAGCGCATTTTCTTCTACACCACGATTCCTGATCACTTGAGCTGCTGCTACATCTCGATGGGTAATATATCCACATTCTGGACAATTATGTTCTCGTTCTGAAAGCAGTTTTTTGCCAGTATGAAACCCACAATTAGGGCAGATTTGAGAGGTGAAATTCTTGTCAACTTCACTGACAAAAACATCTCTTTTCCATGCCACCCATTTAAGAATGGTTACAAATTGTCCAAAGCCAGCATCAAGACAATGCTTAGACAGCATTCCTCTACCCCATGACCAATCACAATCAATATCCTCAATAAATATTGATTGTGATTGGTCACAAAGACGATGAGCTAACTTTTAAGTCTTATTAAATTATAAACAACAACAACAAAAACAGCGTAGCAGAAATCAATAAGTTTTGTTGCGCTGTTTGCATTTATTGAACTGTTTTTATTTTTAGACTACAATGTTGATTACGTTGAGACAGAACTGACCATGAAAGTGCAAAAAGGGATTCTCCCAGACACCAATCAACCTATCTGGATTGTGCTTGATGATGACTATTTACCCATCGAGCCTATCCAGAAGTATTTGCACTATCTAGACAGCCTAGAACGCTCTCCTAACACTATTTCTGCTTATGCTCATAACCTCAAGCTCTATTGGGAATTTCTTCAAGACAAGCATCTGAACTGGAAAGAGATCACCCTGGAAACCTTATCCGAGTTTATCCATTGGCTGAGAAACCCCAATAAGAACGTGATTTCAGTTCAACCCCAAGTCTCTAAACGCTCTGAAAAAACCATTAACCATTGCCTGACAACAGTATGTGGGTTTTATGAGTTCTATGAACGCTTAGGGGAATTTGAAGGAATAGATGCTGACCGCTATCAAGTACAACCTGGACGGAAATACAAGTCTTTTCTTCACCATATTAGTAAAGGAAAAGAAGTTAAAACCAGACTTCTAAAAGTTAAAGAACCAAAGACCTTTCCTGGGTGTTTAACCCCTGAACAAGTTAACACTTTAGTCGAAGCTTGTTGTAATTTACGGGATAAGTTTCTAATTCGCTTACTGTATGAAAGCGGACTAAGAATAGGAGAAGGATTAGGGCTAAGACATGAGGATATGGTAACAGGAAATAACAATCAAATTAAGGTTATTCCCAGAGTTCATAACATTAACTATGTAAGAGCCAAAGCAGGAGTAGAAAGAACAGTTCATGTCAACAAAGAATTAATGCAATGGTACTCAGCTTATTTAATTGATGAGTACCCAGAAGACATTGATTGTGATTTTGTCTTTATAGTTATCAAAGCCCCAGGTAAGGGAAAAATTGGTAATCCTTTGAACTATAAAACCGTTGATAGTTTATTTAGGAGGTTATCTAAAAAAACACGAATAGAAGTAACTCCCCATTTACTTAGACATACCCATGCGACTGAACTAATTAGAGCAGGATGGGATATGTCTTATGTTCAAAAACGGTTAGGTCATGCTGATATTCAGACCACTGTTAATACTTATATTCATCTCTCAGATGAAGACTTGAGTAAAACTTATCAAAAGTATTTAAAGGAAAGACTAAAAAATAATGATTAAACCCAATAGTCAGAAGCCAAGAAAACTAAGTTTAATAAAATCTCAATCTCAGTCAAATATAAAAGCATCAAATGTTCTGTCTGATTCACTTTTAGATTTATATCCCAAAGATATTGCTTGTCCTAGGTGTCACTCGACAAAGTATTGTCAAAATAAAATAGGCAATAGAGGGCAAAAACAAGTTAAATGTAAAGATTGTAAAAAGTTTTATACAATTCAACCATTATATGACAAAAATGGAAATAAAATAAATTGTGCAAAATGTAATAGCAATAATTATAAACTTAATGGGTTTATAAAACAACAGAGAAAATATAAATGTTTAGATTGTGGTAACAACTATATTCTTGAAAAAGAGGTAGCTGGTCTTGTAACTTGTCGATGGTGTGGTGGTATTAACTATAGAAAAAGTGGTTTATCAGTAAAAACCAACAAACAACAATATCTATGTCATGACTGTAATCGTCAATTTACAGAAAATGCTTGTGATAAGCATGGAGTTAGATTAGAGTCCCCAAAAGAGTTTAGCTTTGAGAATGATATTTGGACTGCTGAAAATCTCAATTATGAAAATAGTATTCATTATAGTAATAAATTAAACTTTTCTGAAGTAGTACCATTATGGGCTAAAAAATATATAAAGAAATATATACTCTTTGAAGTTAGTAGAAATCTATCTTTCGAGACTTTAATTCAAAGACTAAGTGAACTAAAATTGTTTGGTAAATTCATAGAGGAAAGTTTTTATTGCCATAGATTTGAAGATATTGATAGAAATTTAATCTTGGACTTTTTGTTACATTTAAAAACCTCTGACTATTCTTTTAGTAGAAAACATCATACACTTAGCGCAATCAAACGATTCTTTGAGACAGGAACATTAAATGGTTGGTTTAATGTAGAACCATCACTAATAAGACGAGAAGACTGGGGAAAGACCCCAAAGACTCTCCCTCGATTTATTCCAGAGGAAGTAATGAGTCAACTTATGATGCACATAGAACACTTGCCCGAATCTATTATGCGTATGGTATTAGTTAATATTGAATGTGGTTTTAGAGTAGGCGAATTAGTCAGTCTTCCTTTTGATTGTCTTAAAACTAATGGTAAAGACGGATGGTCAATTCAATATAAAAATCACAAGATGAAAAAAGAGGCTATTAAGCCAATTAGCTCAGAATTAGCATTAGTAATAAAAGAGCAACAATACTATATAAGAGAGAAACTTGAGAGTGATTTTAAATATTTATTCTGCGGTGGGAAGCTAGGGATGTCTCCTTTCTATCCTGAAGCAAAATTAATGTCCTCTAGAAGTTTTACTAAGTATTTAAGAGGTTTAGCTGAACAATATCAAATCAAAGATTGTAATGGAGAATTATGGCACTTTCAATCTCATCAATTTAGACATACGGTTGGTACTCGTATGATTAATGCTGGTGTACCTCAACATATTGTACAGCGTTATTTAGGTCATGAGTCTCCAACAATGACCCAAGTTTATGCCCATATTCATGACCAAACTCTAAGAAAAGAAATAGAAAAGTACCACGAATCCAGAGTCGTTAACTTCCAAGGAGAAACCGTTGAATTAGAAGAAACCATCTTATCCAGTAATGATGACCTTGAATGGTTTAAGAAAAATGTCCAAGCAAGAGCCTTAGAACATGGCTATTGTGCCAGACCAAAAGTATTAGGAGATTGTGATATTCCTGGATTTGATGGTTGCTATAACTGTCCTCACTGGCGAACTAATAAAAACTTTATACCTATCCTTCAAGACACCTTAGAACGCACTAATAAAGTCTTAGAAAAGGCTCGTAACTGCGGTTGGGAACTACAGGTTAAAAAGAATGAACCTATCCAACATAACTTAGAAAGAGTTATCGCATCTTTGGAGGCTGAAAGCAATGAGTAGAAAGATTGAAGCCTTACAAGAAGCTGCTGCTTTAAAAGCCCAAGAAGCTGCTGATAGAGTTGACAAAGCCCTGGAGAGAATGGTTAAACAGGGGCAAAAGATTAACTTCACAACTGTTGCTCACTCTGCTAATGTTTCAACCGCTTATCTCTACAAACATGACGAGATTCGTAACCGTATAGAAACCCTCCGTGACCAACAGAAAAACCAAGCTAAACCTAAACGTCCTCCCCAAGCTTCTGATAACTCTAAAACGGTCATTATTCAAACGTTGAGAAATGATAATAAGCGACTTCAAGAGGAAATCAGAGAACTAAGAAAACAAAATGAAGTCTTAACAGGAAGACTTTATCAGCAACAAGGTTCAGATAATTTAGCTGAGCGACTTAAGAAAGAAAACCAAAAGTTATCTGAAGAAAATAGTCAGCTTAAGTCAAAGATTGAATCTTTAAATCAAGAATTAGAATCGCTACAGAGTCAATATATCGAAACTCATCCTAAAGTCGCCTCTATTGCTAAGAGAAAGACTCATCAAATTAGTCAAGTCATTAAAGACGAGTTAGAAGCCTTAAACATCCCTCTCAACACTACTCTAACTAAAACTATCAAAGGGACTTCTGAAGATACCGTATTAGCTGCTATAGAAGCAGTTAAAAATCAATTAGAAAAGACAGAAGTTGATAATCCTGGTGGACTATTAAATAAGGCTATTAAAGAGGGATGGACAAAGAGTGAATCTAGTTCTCCTTCTACCTCTTCAGCCCAACACTTAGATAAACCCAATATTTACCATTCTACTGATGAAGAGAAGCAAACTATCTCATCAAAAGACTTAGCTAAACTCAGTAACTTATTCAAGGATAAATAATCATGATTAATAACATTCCCCCTCAGAATATTGAAGCAGAAGAAAGTATTTTAGGAGGTATTCTCTTAGACCCTAATGCTATAAGCAGAGTAGCAGATATGTTACCTCCTGAAGCTTTTTATGTGATGGCACATCAACAAATCTATCAAGCAGCTTTAGACCTTTACCATAAAGACCAACCCTGTGATTTTATGACGGTCAAGACTTGGTTAAAAGACCATAAACTTTTCACCAAAGTAGGAGGAGAGAATAAGTTAACCCAGTTACTTGATAGGACAGTTTCTGCGGTTAATATAGACCGTTATGCTGTTTTGGTGGTTGATAAGTATCAGCGTCGTTTATTGATTAATACAGCCCGTGAGATTGAAGAATTAGGGTATGATACAGTAACGGAATTACCTTCTATTTTAGAACAGTCAGAAGAGAAGTTATTTAAAGTTACAGTAGATGAAAAAGACCCTTTTCAACCTCAACCGATTCATGACTGTCTGAGGGATGTTTTCAATGAATTAGAAGAAGAGAAAAGTCCTGGTTATTCTACTGGTTTAGCTGACTTAGATAAGTTAACAGGAGGATTGACAAGAAAAGACTTAATTATTATTGCTGGTAGGGCATCAATGGGTAAAACTTGGTTCTCTATTTATTTAGCTAATCATGTTGCTCTTACTTACAAAGTTCCTGTTGTGTTCTTCTCAGCAGAGATGTCTAAAACTCAGTTAACTAAACGCTTTTTAGCCATACACTCAGGAATAGACTCGTCAAGATTGATGCGGAATGAAATTTATCAAGATGAGTATGATAATTTAGTTAAAGGATTAGGAATACTGACCGAGTTACCGATTATTATTGATGATACTCCTGCTAATACCTTAACCCCTTCAAGAATGCGCTCTGTGTTACGCAGAATTAAAGCAGAAAGGGGAACTATTGGCTTAGTTGTTATGGATTATATTCAAAAGCTAGGAGACAGAGCAGCAGGAAATAGAGCGCAAGCGGTGGGTAAGTTTTCAGGGGCATTTAAGGACATGGCAAAAGAGTTTGATTCTCCGTTTATTGCCTTAGCACAGATTAATCGAGGAGTAGAAGGACAGGCTAATAAACGTCCGTTTATGAGTGATATTAAAGACTCTGGGGATATAGAACAGGATATGGATCTTGGACTCCTGTTGTACCGTGACGAGTATTATAATTCTGACACTCAAGATAAAGGTGTTATGGAGATTAATGTAGCGAAGAATCGTAATGGACAAACTGGTGTGTGCCAAGTTCAGTTTGAACCCACTGCTGGCCAGTTCCTTTGAAACGACAATAGGGATACACGCTGTTTATACTACTAATACCGTGTATTCCTCTTCAGTTCTACGTTGTGGACGTTGTAATCGACATAATCTAGATTATGTTCAATTAGCTCTATATGTTTTTTAGTTGGCTGTAGCTTGTAATTGTACGTTAGATTAAGCATATCGACAGAGATGCTTGATGTTGATATGCTAATCATATTCTATATCTTACAAAATGGCGACCGCTATTGTAAAATCCGCTTACATCCCTTCACGGGACGTGAGGGTCTTATCGCTTCAAAGATAATAAATTTCAACATTCCGCGACGAATTTTCCAATCAACCGGATTAACACTACTAGCAAAAACTTTAATTAGTAATTGTTTAGCAGTAGGAGAAGGTTTCGTTACTTCTGTATATTCTAGAACATCAGGAGAACTATATCGATTAAAAATAACACCTTTCATGACAATTACAAAAAAAGAAATAACTCAATATAATAACGAAGAAAACAGCTATATTTTAGCTTATATTGTTTATCTTTAAGGCAAAATCATTATTGATATTTAGACATTGATAATGCTATCAATTGTGAAATAGGCAATTGTTTCTCTACCTTAGATAAAATATAAACTCCCCCATCTCCTCCTCGTCCAATTCGTAAGGTTTCATCTAAATAAGTAATATCAAAAACTGGTACTCTTCCTTTAGGATTACGTGCTGGTACAATTTTAAAAGGATTTAATTGTGGTGTGGTTAATCCACCAATATTTTCTATGGCTAAATAGCGTTTTTTAAAGTCAATATTTAATCGTTTATCAGGGAGTGGAGAATAGTTTTCTTTAGCTGCTTCAAACGTAGCGGTTACTAAAACATAGCCTGATACTAAACCTAAACGATGTTTAACAAAGGCTTGATTAAAAAAAGATTTGTTTTTAAGATCAATCACTTGATAAACTGCCCCAACTTTTAAGCCGTATTTTAATTTAGTCAATGAACGAATTTCCCTAGAGGTTGAATATTGCAACTGCCAAACCCCATCTAAAAGATTAACTGCATAACATAAAGGTAATAAATTAGGATTTTGAGCTTCTACTTTTTGAGTTAAATAATCAATTTCTTGAACCACGGAATCGTTGAATTGAACATCCGTAATAGGAGAACCCAGTTTAATGTCTATGGGGGTTTTCAGTTGTTCAATTTTGCTTAGTAGTTCTTCTTTTAATTTCATTCTGTCGTCCAAAGCTTTATCTTAGTCTTACTAATTCATCTCTTTATTTTATACTTATATCCTACACTTTCGACAAAATTAGTTAGTTGGGAAAGGTAATAGGAAACTCTGGAACGAGGAACAGTATGTATTTTGACTGTAACTTCTTGAGAATTTATATTTTGTTATGTGTTTTTGTACTAATGTAAAACCTCAGTTAAAAGTAGTCTTTATAGAAGGATACTAAATTTCATTATACCAATAAGCGCAGAAAATTTAATAACTCAATAACATAAATACTATTTTAAGTAAAAAACTCGAATAGTATTATCGTCACTACCTATTACTAAAGTTTTACCATTAGAACTAATATCGCCACATAAAATACCTTTAGAATGATTATTTACACTGTCAATTTGTTCTAAAGTTTCAATATTCCATATTTTGACTGGTTCATGATAACTGATGCTGATTAATTCCTTTCCATTATCTCTGAATAGTAGTTGAGAAATTGTCTCTAAATGTCCCGTTAATTGTCCAATTTCTTCCCCTGTTTGCCAATTCCATAAGCGAATTACTCTATCTAATCCCCCTATAACTAATAACTGATTATCAGGACTAAAAGCTAAAGATGTTATTCCTGAATTAATTTTGATAGAACGAATTATCTTTCCTGTATCAATACATCTAATTCTCACAAACTTTTCTAATCCTCCTGATACGAAAAAGTCTCCATTAGGACTCATAGAAATCGTTAAAATTTCGTTGCCATATCCAGTTAATGTATAGGGATCTTCTTTAGAAATTAGTGACCAAATTTTAGTAGTTTTATCAGCACTTCCACTAATTAAATGTTTACTATCAGAACTAATATCTAAACTCAATACCGCTTTATTATGTCCATTTTTTTCTCTTCCTAAAATTGTCCCTTGATAGCTTTTCAAGTCCCAAATAATAATCGTTTTGTCTTCACTTCCGCTAATCAAGTATTGATTATTCGGCGTAAATTTTAAACAACGTACTAATGATTTATGTTGAGATAGTAATGTAATTTGATATCCTTTTGATAAATTCCATAACTTAATAGTTTTAGATTGAGCAACACTCGCTAATATTTGAGAATTAGAACTAATAGCGACTAAATTAACGGGTTGAGAATGTCCTTTTATTTCTTGTGATAATTTCCATTTTCTAGGAGAATAATCAACGTTAGCTTTGTGTGATTGGTTCCTTGAACCAGAGTTACTTTCTTGTTTTGAATCTGGTTTATTATTTTCACAATCAACTTTAGATGAAGATTCTTGATAAATTTCTTTTAGTTTAATTTCATCAACTTTCTTAAAGTCAGCATTTGCTCTATTTTCATACCCTAATTTAGAAAAAATAAATCCTCGATATTGATAAGCTTTAATATAATTTTTATCTAAATAAATTGCTTTAGAAAATTCAGCAATTGCATCTTGATACTGTTCTGTTTCCGCATAAATTGTTCCTTGCTGATAATGAAACTCAGGATTCGTTTTTTTGACATGAATGTTTGAAGCTTTAGAGAGAGATTTATCGTTTTTGAGATAATCTTTAATGACTTCATAAGCTTCAACAATAACTTTAAATTTTATTTCTGCTTGTTGTTGCTGTTGTGGATTATCATGAAAATTATCAGGGTGCCATAGTTTTGCTAATTGTCGATAAACTTGTTTAACTTCCCTAAGATCAGCATCAGCAGAAACCCCTAAGACTTGATAATATTGTCTTATATCATTCGTCATTATATTTATAGATAAATAAAGAGACACTTTTCTAGGGTTCCCATAATAACAACAGAAACTCACAATATTTCTTAAGTAATATTTTGAATAGAAGCAAAGCAATAAAAAATAAGTATCTTATAAAACCATAAGATACTTATTTTGATAGAAATTAATTTTTTCGTTTAATTACATAGATAATTGTCTAGCAGACTGACTATCTGCTAAAGTTTCTTGAGGTTGATTGGACTTAAGAAAAACGTACAAATTGGGAACCATGTAGCCTTTCCGTTCAAAGCGAACCATCATCGCTTCTTTTACCCCGTATTCCTGATTAATTTCGCTTAAAGCTTGATATAAAACCTGTCCTGTAGGATCGCCTTCCACGTCCGGATCGGGATGAAAAAACTTACCATAATTGGGTTCTACAATAGCTACATTAGCTTGACGATCCACTTTAATAAAGTAATCTTGATCCTCAATATGAGATTGAGCAAGACTTGTTAAATTTAAACCAAGAACCGTTAACGTGGTAATAGCAAAAGTTAGTGCAATAATCGGAGCAATAATTTTTTTTAACATGAGAATTGTAGTGAGTGCGTTAAAACATTACGGATGATCTAGCATTACGCATTGTGCTGAGAACGTTGATGAGATTCCTCGTTCTTCGGAATGACAAATAAAAATATTAAAAATGTCAAACACGAATTTCTGCACTGCTTTAGTTATCCGTCAGTGTTATTTCTTATCTTAACGTAATAAAACTTAATATTAAAGAAATATGAAATAATTAACCGACTCCGCCAAACACTTCGATATTATCAAAAGCGCAAACAGGAGACGCATGGCCAACGCGGATCGCTTGATTAGGTTCGCCTTTTCCACAGCTAGGGGTACCATATATCCCCAAAGTAGAGCGATCGCCTAGTTGTGATAAACTTCGCCAAAATTGGTTAGTAATGCCCCGATAATTAGGATTTTTCAGAGTTTTGGTGAGCTTGCCATTTTCGATGAGTTTGGCATATTCACAACCAAATTGAAACTTATTGCGATAATCATCAATAGACCAGGATCGGTTAGACTCCATGTAAACTCCTGATTCGATGTTGCTGATCATCTCATCAAAAGAAGTGTTTCCCGGTTCAAGGTTAATATTAGCCATGCGGTCAATAGGGGGACGATTCCACGAAGACGCCCGTAAGTTAGACACTCCTGGCACGTTTGACCTAATTTGACTTTCTTTACTCCCTAATCCTCGTAATAATATCCCTTCTTTGATTAAATATTCACGAGTGGCTAAATTTCCCCCATCATCAAAGCGATAACTAGCAAATTGTCCCGATACCGACGGATCAAAGGTAACATTCATCAGAGGGGAACCATAGACTAACTGGCCAAAATCTTCTAATTTCACAAAGCTTGATCCAGCGTAGTTGCGTTCGTCCCCTAAAATGCGATCAAGTTCCAAGGGATGACCTATGCTTTCATGAATTTGTAGCATCATTTGGTCTGGGGCTAAAACTAAAGTCGTAGTAGTAGTAGGACAGTCTGGGGCCGATAATAATTCTAATGCTTGTTCTGCGATCTTTTTCGCCCGCCCTAAAACTTCTGTCTCGTCAAGGCATTCCATCCCCCCTTGATAGGAGCGGGCCGTAAGTCCGTTATCAGTGCGTTTTTGAATAATATTGCCATCTTGTGCCGTTGCGGTGTAATCTGTGGTGATCAAGAGAAACTTTTGATAAGCATCAGACCCATTACTACTAACCAGTTGAATTTCTGTTTCTACCAGACGAGCGATCGCAGAAGTGCTAACAATTTTATCGTTAACTTTGAGGGTTTCATTAACTTTCAGGAGGAGATCATTAATATCTTTAGGACTGAGAATATCTAGGGGTTTGAGATAAGGAGAATAATAGGTTCCTACCGCTTTAGGGCGTTGTTCTACGGTAAAGGGGTAGATTCCCCATTCAGCAGCCGTTACTGCTTGTTGATAGGCAATTTCTGCGGCCAGCTTAATATTACCTAAGGTTAAATGATTAGTGGCACAATAACCCATTTGTCCCTTCGCCAAGACTTCTACCATCACCCCTTTGCTGTGGCTACGTCCGTTGCTTTGGGGTTTACCATCTCTAACGTAGCGTAGCGTAGAAGTTTCAGTTACTTGGCGTAACCCGATCCAATCGGCAGGAATCTCGATTTGTTTTAACCAGGTTTCTAGGACTTGGGTCATTGATAGCTAAAAATACCTTTTATTTTTTACTATTCTACGATAACTGAAAAACAAAGGTAACTAAATCCCCTTTACCCAGAGAAATGCGATCGCCTGGTCGTAGTCGGTGACGGTTTCCTGGAGGTAAGACGTTGTAATTAATATAAGTACCATTGGAACTGCCTACGTCTTCGATATAAAAGATCCCGGCTTCGTTGCGAATATCAGCATGAATACGAGAAACCACGTCAGAATCAGGTAATCCTGAAACATCGAGATCCGGCGGAATTTGGTCATTGGGTTTCCCGACATGGATAATATCTAGTCCTTGGGGAAGTTCGAGTTTAGTATCAGTTTGAACATGGAGTAAACTAGCGGTTTGGGTTTGTAGCTGAGTTCGTGCGTTGGCTGCTGGTTTGGGCGTTGGTGGAGGTGGAGGTGAGGATGATTCAGGAATATTGCTACTTGTTGGTGGGGGCGGAGGCGAGGATGATTCAGGAATATTGCTGCTTGTTGGTGGAGGTGGAGGTGAGGATGATTCAGGAATATTGCTGCTTGTTGGTGGGGGTGGAGGCGAGGATGATTCAGGAATATTGCTGCTTGTTGGTGGGGGTGGAGGTGAGGATGATTCTTCTGTTGTCGTTGAACCTTTAAAGGGATGGGCAGCCCCACATTCCCCACAAAACGTGGCATTACTGAGTAAAGGCTGACCACAGTTACCACAATTAACCAATTGAGGAAGAGGGGTAAAACAAGCTTCGCACTGAATTGCCCCATCGGGGTTTTGATGTTCACAATTTGGACAAGTAATCATAATCAACTGTCTTAAGAAATATCAATAACTTTTTAAGGCAAGAGGCAACAGGGAAGTTAAAGCCCTGTTTGTCATTGTTTATACAGTCTCCCTGCTCCCTCTGCTCCCTGCTCTCTCTGCTCCCTCTGCTCCCTCTGCTCCCCCTGACTCCTTTAACAAGTAACCTTGATTTTTCTCTAGGTATTTAACTCTCCCCCGGCTGCTTCATCTAACAACCAGATAAGTTCACCCTGAGGTTGAACCGCCTTAGCTGGATAAAGGGTTGGATCACCATCAGGGGAAAAAATCTGAGCTAATGCAGGGCGTTTATTTTCTCCTGCCACTAAGAAGATGACACAACGGGCATGATTGATCAACGGATAGGTAAAAGTTAAACGAGGTGTTCCGTCCTTGTTTCCTACAGTTACTAAGCGATCGCTGACGGTTAAAGCTTCTGTTTGGGGAAATAAAGAGGCAGTGTGACCATCATCTCCCATTCCCAATAAGATAATATCAAATGTTGGAAATTCTCCTGGTTTAACCTCGAAAAATTCTCGTAATTCTTGGTCATGGGTTTGAGCATCTAGAGAAGGATCGTTACCACTCGTAGGCATAACATGAATGTTAGAGGGAGGAAAATCAACTTGCTCTAACCAAGCTTGACGAGCCATAAGTTGGTTACTGTCAGCATGATCAGCAGCCACATAACGCTCATCACCCCAAAAAATATGAATTTTTTCTAAAGGTAAAGACTGTTTAGCCAGAGCTTCGTACAGAGGTTTGGGGGTACTACCACCAGCTAAAGCTAGGGTAAACTTATCTTGATCTTGTTGTTGTAAGGTAGTATGAATTTTGTCGACGATTAAATCTAGTGCGTGAGCGATGAGAGTGGGTTTATCGGATAATACTTGTATGTGTGTCATTCCTTAATCTATTCTCGCCTTTAGAAACTTTTTAGCAACGTTTAGACTATCATTGTAGTGACTAGAAGTCTGTACCTTGCGAATTTACCCTAAATCTTTTAAGCTCGTAGCCAGGTTTAACAGTTATGTTCCTGGTTAATGGGCGATTTAGCCGAATCCATTATAAAAACTCCCGCACCTAATAATTGAATCTCTTAACAAACAGGGGATTGTTCCTGTTGGTTGTTATCTTTAACGAAATGCTATCCACAAACTGATAAAAACAATGAATTATTCAGCCTTTACATCTTTAGTTCTCAAACTGATTGGGGTCATTTTTATCCTCTCTTCTCTGTTGGATTATATAACCCTTGCAGTTCCTCTCAACTTCGAGAATCAATCATGGCAAATTGGCCTAGTGACCAGTATTGTGGACCGAGGGGTGGTGCCTTTGGTGGGTATTGGTTTTATTTTAGTAGGTTATCTGATTGATGGTTTGGTTGACCCTAACCCCTTAAAAAAGTCAGGATTTAATCTTAAATTACCCGTTTATATCTTATCTGCTCTTTTGGGATTACTATTTTTATTGATGGTTCCTTTACACCTAAATAACCTCAATAGTGCTAAAACTGATGCCTTAGAACGGATTCAACAAGGTGCTGGTCAAGGTGCTGAACAAATTCAACAGTTTCTAACTCAGGTTGATACCTTGTCTAGAAATCCTAATCAACTCAATCAGCAGATTCAACGACTCAACCAAGCGATCGAAGCAGGTCAAGTTCAAGGACAACAGTTGAATGTTCAACAGTTAGAAACCTTACGTCAGCAACGTCAACAGTTACAAGGATTACGAGATTTATCACAAAATCCTGAAGAATACAAAAAAAGAACCGAAGAGTTGAAAAATCAATTAGAAACTCAACTCCTAGAACGTCGTAAACAAGCTGAGAGTCAAGCCACAACCCAAGCCTTAAAACAAAGTCTTCGTATTGGGTTAAGTAGTTTGATGTTAGCTATTGTTTATAGTGTTATTGGTTGGATTGGTTTAAAATCTGAAATTAGTAGCCCCAAAGGACCTAAAGCTCCTGCTCGTCCCAAGGCAAAACGCTAAATTACCCGAAAAAGCAATGGATAATTGATCATTATCCATTGTTTGTTTATTTAATTAAACTAAGCCACCTCGTCACCGAGGCGACTTGTCTTCAAAACCGTGCGTGAAAGTTTCCCTTCACACGGCTTCTCTCTAATCAAGCACTTGTTATGTGTACCATTTAGACCAAGCTGGGAAGGTCATCTTTCCAAATCCATTTATTATTTTCAAATTGAGTTTGGATAGTTTTATGAACCTTTTCCCATTCCTTGTGGATTTTATAACGCCTGATTAATTTCAGGTCATCTTTGGTCTTTATATCATGGCAGTGTTTATGCAAAACCTGTCGATTGTCTTTATATTTGTCACCGCCAGCTTTGATAGGGGTGATATGGTCGATTTCGATCATGTCTCCAGGTTTAAAAGGAAGTTTGCAATGTTTACAGATGCCTTTTTGCTTTTTAAGCAGTCTAGCAAGAGAGGATTTGATTAACGGGTTTTTTCCCATGCGAGAAGCCCAATAAATCGAATTTCCGTCGTAGATGCTTGCTGTACCTTTCACTTTTGTATGTCGGACAATAGGAGTTTCAGAATGTAGATTTAGGATATGTTCCTTATTTGTTCCAAATCTCCAGTTATTTAATCCAACAGTGTGCCAATATTTATTCTTAACCCATTTCTTGGATTTTTTTGAGTGTCTTCTTTTTGCCCATCTAAGTAGTTTCAGAGTGAGCAGATGGTCTAATTTTGAGAATGTTTCTTTACTGCAACAAGTTTTGTAGTAGTTAGTCCAGCCTCTAATAACTATTGATAATTTAGTTACTAAGGCTTGCTGTGGAACAGCTTTGTGATTATTGACTATACTTCTAAGTTTGTCATAGTGCGATTTAACTTTCTCATTACTAGGCTTGATGATGGTTTTAAAACCAAGGATTCGTTTATGTGGGTCTTTACCCGATTGGTGTTTACCTACACGATGTTGTCTGATGTTAAAACCGAGGAAGTCAAATCCGTCATCCAGAGTGTGGATGATATTGGTTTTTTCTTCGTTAAGTTCAAGTCCTAGTCCTGCTAGCCAATTTATCAGAATGTTTTGGCAATCTTTTACTATGGTGTGGTTTTTGTGCAGGATTACAAAATCGTCAGCATATCTTATTAGGGAGATGGATTTTAAATTTTCCTTCTTACAACCTTTCCAGGTAGCTGCATATTCTTTTATCCTGTTTTCCATACCATGTAGAGCTATATTAGCTAGAAGTGGGGAGCAAATTCCGCCCTGCGGAGTTCCTTCATTTGGAAAAATTGTTTTTCCATTGTCCAGAATTCCAGCTTTGAGCCAAGCTCTTAGTTGCCTTCTGATTTTTGGAAAGGTGTTAACTTTCTCCAGAAGTTTCTCGTGATTTATGCGGTCAAAACATTTGCTAATGTCGGCATCAAGAACATACTTTGATTTGTATCTAATTCCATTAAAAATTGCCTCTATTGCATCATGACAGCTTCTGCCAGGTCGGAATCCGTAAGAATTTTCTTCAAAACGGGCTTCCCATTCGGGTTCGATGGCTAGTTTCACTAAGGCTTGAGTAGCTCTGTCTTGTATGACAGGGATACCTAGTGGTCTTAGTTTTCCATTAGCTTTAGGTATCCATACTCTGCGAACAGGTTTGGATTTGTTTTCTAAAGTTATTTTGGAAACTAATGTTAGCCTTTGTTTTGGTGTTAGGGATTTGACACCATCTATACCAGCTGTTTTACGACCGTTATTATCCTGGGTAACTTTTCTGACCGCTAATAATTTGGCGTGAAAAGAATTGACAAGCGTTTTCTGTAATTTGCGTACTTTTTTGACATCACCATTGATACTGGCTTGATAGATTTGCTTTTGTAACTTGAATGTAGATTTTTCGACTTTTCGCCAATTTATCTCATTCCATTCCACTGTATTCTTGGAATCAGTTTTAGACATATTCATTACTACTCGTTCACTATCTTCTTGATTACAGTCAGTACGTGGGCGTATCTCAATCATTACAATTGAGCATTAGCTTTTTACTGAATCTTATACCCTGAAAAACCTCTAAGTTTTCTAGAGAGTTTAAATCTTGGTTGACTACTTACAAGTGTTCGACCTTATTTGTAAGAGTTTTACAGGGGTTTCCTCGTTCCGAATAATCGTTGGTTTGAAACTTTAGGGTGTGATTTTCCACCGAGACAAACTGGTATTGTGATTTGAAACAGCTATTCAAATCAAGTATTTTGTCTATTGCCTTTTGGCTATAGCCTAATCAGTCTATTTTGGCTATTTAGAAGTGACGATGGTTTAATCTTTTTTCATTACACCGAGGTTATATTTTGGTATTGAAAAATAGGGGAATGAGCCTATTTCCTATTAACCTACGACCTTTTGGTCACAGCCTATCAGTCTATTTGGCTGTTTAATTATAACGATGCTTAAGAAAACTTCGCTTTGCTACCCATAGTATTCTTGCTAGCGGTGGAACTAGATTAGACTTCCAGTTAGAACCGCTTTCTCTCCCGCTTTATGGATTGATGACCAGTCGCTACCATAGGGAGAGTGCTTTTACCCCCAATACCTGGGGAGTGAGACTTGAAAAAAAGAATTTTTTCGCACTCACACGATTATTCAGTTGTCTAGGTGCTTTTTGTTTTACCTAGCTAGTCGTCCCCGTACCATATAGTACGTTTAGACTAAACGAGTCACACCATCCCCATAATTTCGTAGCCCGCATCTACATAAATCACCTGTCCAGTAATACCACTAGCTAAGTCGCTACAGAGAAAAGCAGCCGTATTACCGACTTCTAATTGCGTCACCGTTCGCTTTAAGGGAGCAATCTCTTCAACATGACGAATCATATCTAAAATTCCCCCTACGGCAGAAGAAGCTAAGGTACGAATAGGACCGGCTGAAATAGCATTAACCCGAATATTATCAGAACCCAGTTCAGAGGCTAAATAACGCACACTCATTTCTAAACCTGCTTTAGCGATACCCATTAAGTTGTAATTAGGAATGACTTTCACTCCGCCAACATAGGTTAAGGTGACAATACTGCCCCCCTCACTCATTAAAGGTTTAGCATATTTAGCCAGATTTCCTAGAGAAAAGGTGCTAATTTCAAGGGACTGACTAAACGCTTCGCGAGAAATATCACTAAAATCCCCTCCTAACCCTTCTTTATCAGCAAAGGCTAAACAGTGGATCACAATATCTAATTTTCCCCAAGTATCTTCAATAGCTTTAAACGTTGCTTTTACCTGATCCTCATTTTGAACATTACAAGGAAGAATCAGCGATGGGTTAATCGGTTCAACCACATCACGGACTTTTTTTTCAAAACGTCCTTTTTCATCAGGTAAATAGGTAACAGCTAAATTAGCCCCTGCTTTATGAAGTTGTTGAGCAATTCCCCAAGCAATGGAGCGATTATTAGCAATTCCTGTAACTAGCGCGTTCTTTCCGGTTAAATCTAACATAATTATTTTGACAAATGGGCAAAGTTTCTGCTGAATCAACCCCCATTGTTTCATAATGGTGGCTATAATCAGGGACAGAAGCAAGGATAAATTATCCCAATAAAATTATTGTGAAGCAAAATGTAGCAAAAACCTTTGAAGATACGTTAAAGTGTTGTTTTTATCTGGGACTGAAAATTATCTTTCCTATTTTGAGTCTCCTTATTTTTCCGGTGTTGTATTAAAGTGTAATGGAATTGTCTGTACCACAAGATAAACCTTTAGCTGCTGTGTTCCGCCGTATCGGTGGCGGTGCCTATCCCCCTGTTGTTGAAGCGTTTGATCGGGGGAAAACTATCTTTTTTCCTGGTGATCCTGCAGAAAGGGTCTATTTTTTACTCAAAGGCGCAGTCAAACTGTCGCGGGTTTACGAAGCAGGAGAAGAAATTACTGTAGCCTTGTTAAGAGAAAATAGTGTGTTTGGTGTGTTGTCTTTGATTACGGGGCAACGTTCCGATCGCTTTTACCATGCAGTAGCTTTTACCCCTGTCGAATTATTATCATCTCCCATTGAACAAGTCGAACAAGCTCTCAAAAATAACCCCGATTTGTCCATTCTAATGCTTCAAGGGCTGTCCTCGCGGATTTTACAAACAGAAATGATGATCGAAACCCTCGCTCACCGCGATATGGGTTCCCGTTTGGTCAGTTTTCTGTTAATTTTATGTCGGGACTTTGGCGTACCCACCCCTGAAGGCATTCGCATTGATTTAAAATTGTCCCATCAGGCCATCGCTGAGGCCATTGGTTCAACTCGTGTGACGGTGACTCGTCTTTTGGGAGATTTACGTCAAGAAGAAATGATTTCCATTCATAAAAAGAAAATTACAGTTCATAATCCTGTTGCCCTGTCTCAACAATTTGCCTAACCTTATTGTTAACCTAAAAAGCGAATGACCAGTGCTTATATCCTAATTGCATCAATCCTCATTTTAGGAGGTTTAGTCGCAGCATTGGGCGATCGCTTGGGGAGTAGAGTAGGAAAAAAAAGACTTACCATTTGCGGACTACGCCCCAAACAAACTGCCGTTGTGGTGACAGTTTTAACAGGAACCTTAATTGCAGCCTCAACCTTTGGGATTTTACTAGCTTTTAGTAAATCCCTCCGAGAAGGGCTTTTTCAATTGGATGAAATTCAAAAACAATTACGTATTGCTAAGGCTGACTTAGAACGGTTAGGCATTGATAAAGAGGATATTGAAAAAGAATTACAAAAAGCAAAAGAAGAACAAAAAACTGTTGAAAAAAAATTACAATCCACTAACGAAAATTTTAATCAAGCTAAACAACAATTAAAAGCCGTTTCTAATCAAGCCGTTCAATTAAAAGCAGATATACAAAGTTTACTCAATGAAAGAAAACAACTGCGACAAAATAAAATTGAATTAGATCAAGAAATTCAACAACTTAAACAAGAAGTTAGTCAACGAGATGAAGAATTAAAAAAAGGAAAAGCTCAAATTGCTCAACAAACTCAGATTTTAAATGAACGACAACAACGGCTTCAAAGTTTAGAAGAGCAACAAAGCACCCTACAAGCAGAAATTGACAGAAGAGATGAGGAAATTACTCAACTTGATCAAGCCATTAATGATAAAGATATGGCTCTTAAAGAAAGAGAATTTCAATTACAAGAGCTAGAAAAAGAATCTAATTATTTACAAAGACAAGTCGCTCTTTTAGAGCAGTATTACCAAACTTATCAAGAGTTACGAGAAAGAAAAATAGCGATTGTTAGAGGTCAAGTTTTATCCATTGGAGCGGTGCGTCTAGTGGTTCCTAAAGCTGGAACTCAAGTGGTAGACGAACTTTTGCGACAGGCTAATCGAACAGCGATAGAATTAGTGGGAAAAGAAAATATTAAATCGGATGAAAGAGTGGTTAAAATTACTCAAGGACAGGTTCAACAATTGGTCGAACAGTTACAAGACGAACAAGAATATGTAGTGAGAATTATTGCAGCTGGTAATTATGTTCAAGGAGAACAAGAAGTGAGGGTATTTGCTGATATTGCTTTAAATCAAAAGATTTTTAGTGAAGGAGAAACTATTGCTATTATTTCGATGGATTCTTTAGAATTAACGGATGAGATTATACAAGAAAGATTAGATTTATTACTCTCGGCTACCCAATTTCGTGCGCGTCGTTCAGGAATTTTAGGCGGAATTCAAGTAGGAGATGGAAGACTTAAAACTGTGGTAGATTTTATAGAAGAAATTAAAGAATATGAAGAAGGATTGGATGAATTGAGAGCAGTTGCTATGGAGGATACTAAAACCATTGGACCTCTTAAATTAAAGTTATTAGGTATTAAAAATGGAGAAATTATTATTGAAAGTAAAGAGGCATCATGAATCAAAAAAGTTCATCAATACTATTAGGATTCGATCCAGGAAGAGATAAATGCGGTGTAGCGATCGCTGATAAATTAGGTAACATTTATTACCATGAGGTCATCGAATCTTCTCAAGCTATTTCAACTCTTAATCATCTCATCGAACAGTTTTCTATTAAGTTTTTGGTAATGGGAAATCAAACCACATCTAAACAGTGGAAAAAACAGCTAGAAAATGAGTTATTGGTGTCTGTTCCTATTTTCTTTATAGACGAACGAAATAGTACCCTAGAAGCACGTGATCGCTATTGGGAAATGTATCCCCCTCAAGGGTTAATGCGTTTGGTTCCTAAAGGAATGCGAAACCCTCCTCGTCCCATTGATGATATTGTTGCTATTTTACTGATAGAAAGGTATTTTAATAGTATTAAATGAGGATAATATAATGACCCTACCACAAGTTATTAATCAATTTATCAAAAATCCTTCCCATTTACCTAAAAATATCATCTGGCGTTTTCCTAAAAAAATATCCACTCAAAAACATATTTTTGTCTTAGGTGCGCCGAGAAGTGGCACAACTTTAGCTAAATTAATTTTAACCTCTCATCCTTATTTAGTGGGACCTGGTTACGAAACAGCATTTTTCACTTATCGAGATATTTTTAGTTTTAGATTTAAAGGAATTAAACCCAAAAAAATGGAGGAGTTACGGCAAAATTGTCGTGATATTGTGGAATTTTTTGATGTTTTTACTAATCATGTTTTAATGGATCATCCAGAAGCTAAATATTATGTAGAAAAAACTCCTCAGCACGTTTTACAATTAGCATTTTTAACCAAATATTTTCCTAATTCAAAATTTATCCACATGGTTCGAGACGGAAGAGATGGTTATTGTTCTGCAAAATATCATAAAAATGTTGTTCAGGGAAGTGATATTAAACGTTATGCAAACTATTGGCGAAAATGTCTTAATACTCGATTAAAATTAGGGGATAAAGATAACATTTTAGATGTTAAATATGAAGCTTTAGTATCCGATCCAGAAACTACCATTAAAGGGATGATGTCTTTTATTGGAGAAACTTATCATCCTCAACAATTGGAACCGAGCAAATACTCAAATAATGCAATAACTAAGATTAAAACCCCTGTTTTTGCTAAGCTTTCTGCTAATATTAATGACTCCAGTATTAAACGTTATCAAAAAGAATTATTAAAGCAAGAAATTGAAGTATTTAATCATATTGCTGGTAAACAATTACGTCATTTTGGTTATGATCTTGAATAATTTTAACGTCAGTTTAGGTTAAAGAATGATCAAATATTAATATAATCTTCTACATATTTTTAAGCCTCTAAAAAATTTATCATTTTTAAAAAGATTATCCTAGGACGAACCCTGTTTAACTATTACTTGTAGTCATGCACAAACCCAAACAGAAAGATGTCATCCTGACCAAACTAGACCCCTAACTATACCGCTACGCGAAAGGCAAAAGGCAAAAGTCAAAAGGCAAAAGTACGCCAAAAAAGAGTTTCAGGGCTTGTCAATGTCCTAACCAAAATGCGTAGTGCTATATTAGAGAATATGCTAGAATTTAAACCTTTCCTGATACTTGGGAATTTATGGGATCAATAACTTCTCGATACCAGCAAATTGGTAACGCAGTTCCTGTTAATATGGCTTATCATGTAGGAAAATGTCTCATCACAATGCTAACGGAAAAAGTTGATAAAAATAGCATGATGTACAGCAGAAAAATTCATAAAAATCAAGTAAAACAGTTATCTATTCCTGGACTAAATTATTAAACTTCTATCTTTGTTAACCGCCACTAATCTTTACTTTGTAACCCAAATCTCCTAAAATTGCCAGTAACTTTTCACGATGATCACCTTGAATTTCTAAGGTATCCTCTTTAACTGTTCCTCCACTTCCGCATTTATTTTTTAGCTGTTTTAATAACTTGTTTAAGGTATCTGGAGAATGTTGAAACCCAGTTATCACTGTCACTGTTTTCCCTTTGCGTCCTGAACGAGTGGCCTGTATTCTAATATTTTGTTGTTGTGGTGGAAGATCGGGTATTCCCCGTTCTAAAGCTTCTGAGTTAGAAT
>NZ_AAXW01000058.1 GCF_000169335.1 Crocosphaera chwakensis CCY0110 | reverse complement strand
TTCGCGAATCAATTCATGAAGGGTTTGAGGTTTAGCAACATCGACTTTACAGTTTAGTAAATCTTCTAATTCTTGAATTAAGCTAATACGATGCAATAAACTATGTCCCGATTCTATATCCATAAGAAAGTCTACATCACTTTGATCCGTTTCTTCTCCTCTGGCAACTGAACCAAAAATACGAATATTATCCGCACCATATTTAGCCGCAATTTTAATAATTTCTGTCCTTTTTTCTTCAATTTTCTGTTTAATCGTTAACGGTGTTTTTTTCATTGTTCTTTTTTTGTACAAATAATGATTATATTATAAATAAATCAGAAGACACATTAAAAAAATTACTTAATATTATCGCTTCCTTATCAGTAATTTTTCGTTCTCCTGTTAATACTTCTTGATTAATTAAATCTGTTCCCAAAATGTTTGATAGCTGTTTTACATCTAAGTTTCTACTTTCCATTAAATGAGCCAATATTTCATGAGGTAATGCTTGGGGAATAGGATAATTTTCTGCTTCATATTTTTTAATTAACGTAATTGATAATTCCAACAACGCTGATTCTTCTAAACTTATATTTTCAAGATGAGAAAGTTTTTCACAAAGGGCGATCTCGAAGAGATCCGCTTTGCGGTGCGCTTGTTCGTTTTCTTCCTCAGTTTTAATAATTTTAGGTTGATACTTAGCAAGTAAACTTCCGTAAATGTCTCTATTAAAAGTAATAGTCATTTGTCTAGTTTTCTTTATCATAGTCAGCGTGGGTTAATATATATTTTATATAAATAATTTGGTGGGTATAAACGAGATCGAAAAATGAAACCTCTAGAGGAAATTCGTCAACAACTGGTTTCTGGACAATTTGATTTAACCCGTCATGCTTTAAAGCGAATTGTTGAACGTAATATTACTAGAGAAGAAATTATGGAAACAGGAAAAAATGCTATCATTATTGAAGACTATCCCAATGATAAATATACTCCCAGTTGTCTTTTATTAGGATTTACTCAGAAAAATAGACCATTACACATTCAAACATCTCGATTAGATTCTAGTAGAACAACTATTATTACTCTTTATGAACCCGATATAAATGAGTGGATTAATTATTCAAAACGGAGGTAAATATGTCTGTTTGTTATAATTGCGGATCAAAGGATTTTCAAGAAAGAAACGTTAATGAAACTTTTGAGGTTAAAGGAAAGTTAGTTATGGTTGAAAATATTCCTGCTAAGGTTTGCGATCGTTGTGGAGAAGTTATTTTTAGTAGTGAAATTGCTGAAAAGGTTCGTCTAATGCTTCAAGGAAATACTCAACCCATTAAAGCTATTCAAGTTGATGTTTTTGCTTACAAAGGATAGGAATCCAAAAATAAATGTCTTAGAAATTCATTTGTTTTTATCTAATAACTATTCACTGTTCACTGATAACTTATTTGACCCATTTCTACATTAACACTATCTAAACGATTATCTCCTGGATGATAAGATAAAATTTCTACACCAATCGGTTCATTTGTAATAGAATCTTGAATTAAAATAATACCATTATCTAATTCAGTACAGATTTGATTTTTCCTAGGAGTTTGCCAAAATATAGTTAAAAGTTCTGTTTCGGGTTCATAATAAACTTTTATTTGTGCCATAGTGTTTCTCCTTCTTTAATAGCATTAGTTTGATAAGCAGTAATTAGAAATCCCTCTCCATTTAAACGCTTAGCAACTGCCACAACCCAACGTTTTTGTTTATATGATTGATAAAATAATAAAACATTGGCATCACTTCTGCTTTGTCGAATTTCATCAGGAGAAGCTAAACTTTGCATGATTAAGTCTTCAAGTTCTTCAATGTCAGGATGTTTTTCTATCAATCTTTGCCAATAATTATTGGAAGTGCGAACTGTAAAACCCAGAGGGGTCATGATTTCAAATTTTATCAAGTTTCATCCTCATCTGATAACTGTTCACTGTTTACTGATAACTGATTTAATCCATCTCCAAATTACTAATAAAACAAACACAACTAAAGCAAAAGGAAACTTAATCACTGCTAAGATAAAATAAAAACTCTTTTCTAACCATCCTCTTTGTAATTTGATGAGTTGATTGTTACACTCTTGGACATCTCTATCAAGTCCCATTGCTTGAGATAATTGACGAGAGTTTTGATAACATTCTTTTGCTTCTGATTTACGGTTTAATTTCTTGAATGTATTTCCTAAATTGAACCAAGTATTTGCTTCACCGTTTCTATCTCCTATTTCTATAAAAATATTTAAAGACTGTTGATAGTATTCTATCTCTTCTTGATATTGTCTCAGAGATTGGTAAACATTCCCTAAACCTATATAGGAATATGCTTCACCGTTTCTATTGCCAATATCTATAGTGATAGCTAAAGACTGTTGATGGTATTCTATCGCTTCTTGATATTGTCCCAGGGAATCGTAAGCATTCCCCAAAGAACCAAGAGAAGCAGGATATTTCCAATTATTTTTATCATCTATCTCCTCATATACCGTTACTAAATCTGAATAATATTTCACCCGAAGATCATAATATCCCTGAAGGTTCATAAATTCATCAATATAATGCAAATAGTCTAATGCTTCGTCATATTCTGCCAATTGATAGTAATGATAGAAAATCTCTAAATATCCTTGTATCTCATCCAGGTTTGTCCAAGGTGGAGGGGGAACAATGGATGAATAATAATTAATCGCTATTTGATGACAGTTAGTTAAGTCGGGATATTTTTTCTGTAAATAGGGTTTCAGTAATAGGGGACAGTCATAACCTTTTTTATTGCTACGAGATAATAAGGAACGATTGAATAAATTTTGTAATTCTTTTTTTACTTCTATCGGTTTAATGGGTTCTTCTGTCTCTCCTTCTACCAAATTAGCATTGATATACATTCTGGTTGCTGCTGTTACGTCAAAGGGTTGACGATAGACAGATAAATTAACTAAAAACTGTCTTTGTTTTTCGCTTAAACGGTCTAAATGTTGTTCTAATATCCATGATAATTGTGCATCGGTTTTATTGCGATGCAGTCCCGATGCTTCGTTATATATTAATTCAAATTCATCTAACCCTAATTCTGTAATTTGACTTAGTTGACTATCACAATATTCTCTGAGGTATGCTGCTACTAATCTTAAGGTCAAAGCATGACCATCTATTTTAGTAACTAAATTTCCTAAATCTTGGTCACTTCCTTCAATTTGTAATGCTTTTAATAATGTTTTCCCTTCATCAACTGTGAATCTTCCCAGAGAATACCAATAATTATCTCCTCGATAAAGGTTTGGTTTATCTCTTGTGGTCAATAGTAAAATACTGGTGTGTCCTTGTTGCTTCCAACGCTGAAAGAATGATGCGTAATTTTCGTTTTGCCATTCTCCTGATTCGTCTAACAATGTTTCTACATTATCCACCACCAATAAACAAGGATTTTGATGTAAAATCTTGAATAAGTCAGCGATTAAAATATTAACATCACCCGTCGCATTAACTGTTCCTGATAACCCCTTAATAATGGATTCAGCAAAAGCAGCAAAATCGGGATTTAAACTAACATCAGCCCAAAATTTTTGATGAGTAGAAAAATTGTTGTAAAAATAAGCAGCTAAGGCCGATTTTCCCATTCCACCTAACCCAACAATACCCAGTAAATTAACGTTACTATCATCAATCCAACTTTGAATAGTGGTCATTTCTTCTAACCTATCCACCCAAGGTTTAACCACAGGTGGTGATGTAATGACACTTGATGATAATGTGGGTTTTCTATCAGGTTTTTCCTGCCAAAATTCTATGAGTCGTTGTACATCATTTTCCCCTATTCCTTTCCCAAGTTAACTTGTGTACCGATAATTGTATTATTGCTTCCGTCTTGTTTACCGACAACGGGACTACTGTTAGCATTAGCAATATGAATATTAATGGTTTCTTTGTCTTGATTCATGGCTTCTTTCGCTAATTGCTGCACCTCTTGTTTAAACGTCTCATCATTGAGCATTTCCACGTCTAAGAAGGGGGCTAAATTTTGAATTTGGTTCGGCGAATGGTTTTCTTCAATTTCCCCTATTGCTGTGCTTGCAACGGGTTGATGTTGCAGACGGTTACGGATGGTTTGCCAGAGTTTTTTAGTAGCAGTTGGGAGATTTTCGACTCCCATTGTAATCACTGCACCTATCACAAACTCTAGAATTTTTGCAGTTGTAAACGGTTCCATTATTTTTCACTATTTACCAACAAATTTATTGTAACTCCTGTCTACTGACTCCTAACTTCTGACTTCTGACTCCTGACTCCTAACTCCCATTTTCTAACTGTAGTTTCCATAACCGAACCACTCCATCATTATCCCCAGAGACTAAAAAAGAACCGTCTCCAGTAAAAGCAATACTATTAATATCGTTGGTATGTCCTTGCATTAATTGAGTTAATTCTCCTGAAATTAAATCCCAAATTGCAATCATTTTATCTTTTCCTCCTGAAATCAAATAATGACCGTCTAAACTAAATGCTACGCAATAAACATAATTGGTGTGACCTTGAAATTTATGAACTTCTTTACCCGAAATAATGTGCCAAACTCTAACAGTTTTATCTCGACTCACTGAAGCAATAAATTGACCATCAGGACTAAAAACTACATCCTCCACACTATATTTATGACCTTCTAATTGTTGAACTTGTTGACCAGATACAACTTCCCATATTTTAATCGTTTTATCATTACCACAACTAGCAACTAATTGACTATTCGGACTAAAAGCAACCCCTTCAATATCTTCTAAATGGCCTTGTAAAATACGAGTGGGTTTAGTTGCTTGAAACTGAGTCCAACTATAAGCAATCTCCCAAAGATGGACGGTTTTATCCCAACCCCCCGATGCAACCCATTGACCGTTGGGACTGACTGCAACGCTACTGATCCAGTTTTGATGATCCTGTAAAATACGTTTACATTTTCCTGTATGGATATCCCAAACTCGTAGGGTTCCGTCCCAACTGCCGGAGATAAGATGTTGATTATCAGGACAAAAGGCCACACTAGAAACAGAACTTTCGTGACCTTCAAGACAATTAACTTCTCGTTGCTCGATAATATCCCAAAGACGCACAGTCCAATCATTGTATCCGATGGCTATCCAACGACCGTCTGGACTACAGGCTACACTATACACCCAATTGGTGTGTTGTTGTAGTTGTTTGATTGCTTTTCCAGTTTTTCGATCCCAGAGACGGATAGTGTTGTCAGATGCTGCTGAGATCAAATAACGATCATCGGGACAAAAAGCAATCGCTTGAATACTGTTTGTATGACCCTTTAGTTGTTGAGTTTGTTGTTGTTTTGCAACAGACCAAATACGAATAGTTTTATCGTTAATTGTAGATGCAGAAGCTAATTTATCGGCATTTTGGTTAAAACTTAATGCCGTTACCCAGTCCTGATGTCCTTCTAATACTTGTTGAGATTTTCCTGAAGTAACGTTCCATAAATGGATGGTTTTATCCCGTCCTCCTGATGCCAAAACTTTGCTATCTGAGCTAAAAATCAAGCTTTCTATCGCTGTTCCATGGCCTTCTAAACATCGCCATTCTTGACCAGATATGGCTCCCCAAATTCTAACAATCCCGGTATGGGAACCAGAGGCAATAAATTGATTATCTTCGCTAAAAGCAACAGCCGTTATTCGTCCCATTGGTTCAGATAATTCATGACGTTTTGTTCCTGTTTTAATTTCCCATATAATCAAGGTTTCATCGAGGCTTCCTGATAGTAATAAAGAGCCATCTTTATTAAAAGCAAGACCAGTAATTTTTTTTGAATGACCTTGCAATTGTCGTAAGAATTTTCCTTGGGTCAAATCCCATAAATAGATGTTTTGTTGCCAAACTAAGGCTAATAGTTTTTTATTCTTACTAACGTCTCCCCAGGAACTAGGACAGTCAATTTCCCAATGAGTAGTTCTATTATTAATATTTAATAAAGAGGCTCCTCCTGCTTCTATCACTAATACTTTATTTTGATTAATGGGAATCACTTTTCTAATACAACCTTGCCCCAATTTATGAACCATTCCTTGTTGTTGTAATAAAGGTAATATGAATTTCCCTTGTAAGTTTTCAATGCTTTTTTGATCAATTCTAATAATATCTCCTTCTTTTTGCTTTCGTGATTCCCACCATTGGTCTACAGTGGGGCTGCGATCGCTTCGTTGAATTCTTAACGCATCAACGATTAACATATCCCAAGGATAGTCTAACCCTTGAGGTTGCCAAGTATCGGTTTCTAAAACGCGAGTCATGGCTGGAGGTGGTAATTTTCCTGTTAATAGTTCGTGGAGAATCATTCCTACTTCAAATAGATCGCTTTGGGGTCCAACTTCTCCCCCTGACATAATTTCTGGGGCTGCATAACATTCGGTAAAAGAACGAGTTCTTTTTCGTTTAGCATCATCGGCTAATGTAGCTGCTCCAAAATCAATTAAAATTAACTGATCTGTAGGCGTCAAGATCATATTTTCGGGTTTAAGATCCAGATGATAAATGCCTGCTTCATGAATAGTCGTTAAGGCATTAACTAACTGTTCAATTAACTTTTCTATTCTTTGAGGAGATAGTTTTTTATTAGGCTGATTTTCTAATTCTTGTAATAAGGTTTTACCCTGTACCAATTCCATGACAATGTAAGCGGTACCCCTTTCTTCAAATAAATCTCTAACTTTAACGACGTTAGGATGATTCAACTTGGCGAGTATCTGTCCTTCTTGTAAAAAACGATATAAACTTCGTTTGTATACGTCTTGATGTTTAGCTGGAATAATTAAAAGTTTGGTTTCAATATTTCGGGAGACATATTCGACGGGATAGAATTCTTTGATGGCGACAGGATTCTTTAAGGCGGTATGATGAGCGCGATAAGTAATGCCGAAACTGCCTTTTCCCATCGCATTGTCTAAACAGTATGTATGCGATCGCAGTTGGGTGCCTTGGGGTAACACTTCTTGTAACAAAGAGAGAACCTGCGCCCCACAATTGGGACAAAGTTGGGTGGTTTCGGGAAGGTTATCAAGGTGGCAGTTTAAACAGCGCATTTATTGGGTTATTTAAGTAATCTAAATTTATTTAATTATTCTTTCTTTATCCTATCTTTATTTGGACTGCCTTAAAATCAAGAAAACCCACGGGTTAGAATCCGTGGGCTAGTTTTAACCGTAAAAAATCTTAAAGATAAATCATACAACTGGGGGAAGTAACCCGACAAAAATCAAGGGTAACATTTTCCTGAGGCATCGTAATAATTGTCTGTTGCGTATTGAGTGTTTTTGGAGAATTTCCCATGAAATCGATTTCTATGTTTGCAATGTTGACCCTTAGTGTCGTAATCACTTCTTCAATGGGGACGAAAACCGTTAACGCTCAAATTATTGAACTGGGGGATGATGTTCGAGTCGATTTTTCTAACGAACGTCGTCGCCGCAGCCGAACGAATGTAAGAGTTTTTGATGAGAATGGTCGCTTGACAGTGGGGGTCGAAGAACAAAGAAGACCTCAAACCAGAATTCGTATTAATGATAGGAATGGTTCTCCTTCTCTTGATATTCGTCAAGAAAGACCTGCTCCCGAAGAAAGAGTAAGGGTGTCTTTCCCTTTTTAATTAGCTGTAGCTACGACATTGTTTAATTAAACCGTCGAATCCTTCCCAGATTTGTTCGTTTGATGCTTGAATCATGCCAAACATAAACGAGGTTTTTTCTTTGATTTCTAGGGTTAATAATTCTTGTGATGGTTCAAATTTATAGTTTAAGGTGGCTGCAACGGTACCATCAGAAATCATGGGTTGATTCCTAACTTTTAACTCAACTTTACCTTGGTTTTCGCCTTGGTAATCAGCCCAACCTTGTTCTGAACCATTAGAACTGGGAGGTTTTATACATTCGTTGAATTGTTTGAGATTAATATTCTCATACTTTTTCAACGGTGCATTTGATGCGGAGGAACTTAGAGTCATACCTAAGAAAAAAGTAGCAGTTGTTACATAAGCCAATAAGTTATATGGCTTTCTTATGGATAGATTCATGATAGTTTTTATGGAGTAAGGTTATATGTGTGTAATGATAACGACAATACTTGAAAATGGAATCAGAAACAAGAAAAATTTAAAGAACGCTTAATCTTTTTTGAAGTTAAAGAAATGTGAATGGTCTAGAAAATCGTAAAAATTAGAAAATTATTCCCATATTTTCCCGTTATCAAACTAAATTTTTATGTAAAGAAGCGATCGCATTATGTCAGATTTTTACTTCGACGCTCCTAAAATAATCCCAAACTGTTAATTAATATACCAATTGACCCAATAGACTGAAAATATAGTAATTTTGTATTAAATAAGAGTCCGTCGATCTTTATATTCGTTTATTTTTTCGAGTCAACTATATGTTATTTTTTACGCGGTCACTCGCTTTTATACTTTTTATTTGTTTTATTACTTTAACCTTCAAAAGCTATTCGGGTAATAAGCTTTACTATTTTTTGTGGTTGTTTGGCTTGATAACTATTTCTGCTCCAAGTATACTACCGATTTACATAAATAGAAGACATGAAGCAGCTATTAATGGAGATATTACTACTATCAAAAAATATCTCAAACAAGGTGTTGATATTAATATTAAGGATACTGAAGGGGCAAATTTTTTATACCATGCAGCAATATCTAGGAATCAAAAGTTAGTCGAGTTTTTGCTCGAAAAGGGAATAGATGTTAATGCTAAAAATAAGGAAGGAATTTCGCCTATGTATGGTGCAGTAATAAGTGGTAAAAGCAAAATTGTAAGATTATTAATTCAATATGGAGCAGATATTCATGCTAAAACTCTAAAAGGACATACTACTTTACATTGGGCTGCAAGTCATGGTCATCAAGATATTATAAAATTATTGCTTGAACAAGGAGTGGATATTAATGCAAAAGCAAATAATAAAGCTACTCCTTTACACTCGGCATCAAATTCTTGGATAGAACGAGAAGAAGTCGTTTTGTATTTACTTCAATATGGAGCAGAAGTTAATGCTCGTATGCTGAATGGTAAAACTTCTCTAACACTTGCGTTAGAAAAAGGATATCAAAATGTTGCTAAAGTTCTAAAAAATTATGGCGGACTAGAATAAGTAAGAAATATTTATTGATATTGATAATAATTAGTGTAAAAGAAAAGTATGAACTAATATATAACTATTTACTCCTCACGATCAAAAATTAATATCTAATTAATAGTTTTTGTAAGAATATAGCGTTATGCTGATTCTGGGTTTATTCTCCTAAACTAGATATAACCTAAATTTAAAGAAAGGGAATAATCCTGAACTTCCAACTCCCTTAGATATGATGTTTAATTTTGCCCAACCTTTTTATCCCCTTGTCCTAGCAGCAGCTAAAAATAACCCAGAAAATGCCCATCATCAACTTCTGAAAACCCTTCACCGTCTTGACGAAAATCGCCACACTGTATGGGGAAAGTGGATATTAGGGAATTTAGATCATTCTTTCACCTTTGAGGATAGCCGTTTACAGCAAAATTTATGGGGATTAACCTTTAAAACTCCTGTGGGGTTGGCTGCTGGGTGTGATAAGGATGGTTTGGCATCTGGTATCTGGAGTCATATGGGCTTTGGATTCGCTGAAATTGGGGCTGTAACCCTTCATGCTCAACCTGGGAATCCAAAACCTCGTTTATTCCGTTTACCCCAGGATCAAGCTGCTTTAAACCGTTTAGGTGCAAATAATCAAGGGGCCCAGCAGGTTGCCCAAACGTTACAGAAAGCTTGGCAACGGCAACCTCGTCAAATTCCTATCGGTATTAATTTATGTAAGTCGAAGAGTACCCCTTTAGATCAAGCAGCAATGGACTATGTGGGTAGTTTTCGTTATCTTGAGAAAGATGCAGATTATTTTGTGGTTAATGTTAGTTCTCCTAATACCCCTGGACTGCGATCGCTACAAGAAGGAGAACAACTCAATGTTATTTTACACGAATTACAATCAGTTAACCAAGGGAAAAAACCTATTTTGGTTAAGATTTCCCCGGACTTAAATTGGGAAGCCATTAAGTTAATTATTAAGTTGGCTAAAACTTACGAATTAGCTGGAATTATTGCTACCAATACCACCATTAAACGGGAAGGATTAAAAACCAATATTCTCGAAAAAACGGGCAATCCTATTCAAGAAGAGGCGGGAGGAATTAGTGGCCAACCGATTCGGAAAAGATCAACGGAAGTGATTCGTTTTATTTACGAACAAACCCAAGGAACGTTACCTATTATTGGGGTTGGTGGTATTTTTACGGCGGAAGATGCTTGGGAAAAAATTACCGCAGGAGCGAGTTTATTACAATTATATACAGGTTGGATTTATCAGGGTCCTTGGTGTATTACTAATATTAACCAAGGATTAGTTAAGAAATTAAACAAGTATAAATTGTCCCATATTTCTGAAGCGGTGGGGATGGATTTTAATAAGTTACTTGAACAAAAAGTACGTTAATAAAGTCAATTATCACTATTTTCTATTATTCCTTATTGGGATGGTTTCTTAATTCATGTGCTTTATAGGCTTTAGCTGAGGCTTTAATCCAGATTGTAGCTGCGGTGGAAAAAGGAACAACCATCACCACAAATCCTGTAATTAAGGGATGTTCTCGACCAAAAGGATTATTCATTAAAAAGGCAATAATTAATCCACAATACATTAAGCCAACTAAGGGTAATCCTATTACCAATAAAGCAAATTGGGTGTCTTTATCCATGATTTATCCTTTTGCTATTTAGTCAATTTTCTACTAACTTTTATTATATTTAATTTTATCTAAATCAACAAAATTAATAATATTTATTTAATAAATTTTTTCTTAAGTTATTTGATGCTTTTCATTGTCAGCAAACTATGATAGCTATTAAAATAATTAAGATTAATGTTATAGACAAGCACCACTCGTATCAGTAAAAATAAAGGCAATCAATGAACCATTTCAATTCAAGAATGAATAGGGTACAATCTCCTATAATACCCATAATAGGGCAGTTGATAAGGGAAAATTCTGGTACTATTTCCTTAGGACAAGGAGTCGTCTTTTATCCACCTCCTCAAGAAGCAATTGAAAAGATTAGTCAATTTTTAAATCATCCTGCTAATCATCAGTATAAATCGGTTCGAGGTATTGATCCCTTACTGAAGCAAATTGTCACAAAATTACAAGAAGATAATCAGATAAATATTAATAATAATCGTTCTATCGTGGTAACCGCTGGGTCAAATATGGCGTTTATGAATGCTATTTTAGCCATTACCAATGCTGGAGACGAAATTATACTTAATACTCCTTATTATTTTAACCATGAAATGGCAATTACAATGGCTAGTTGTCACCCTATTTTAGTAAAAACTGATGATAACTATCAACTTTGTTTAGATAAAATAAAAGCAGCAATTACTCCTAGAACTCGTGCTATTGTTACCATTTCTCCTAATAATCCTACTGGTGTGGTTTATTCTGAGTCAAGTTTGAAAGAAGTTAATCAACTTTGTCAAGAAAAAGGTATTTACCATATTTCTGACGAAGCTTATGAATATTTTACTTACGATGGAATTAAACATTTTTCTCCTGCTTCAATTATAGATAGTGATTCCTATACTATCTCCTTATATAGTTTATCCAAAGCTTATGGATTTGCTAGTTGGAGAATTGGATATATGGTCATTCCTAACCATTTATTAGAAGCAGTAAAAAAGATTCAAGATACCATTTTGATTTGTCCTCCTGTCATCTCTCAATATGCAGCATTAGGAGCTTTAACTGTTGGGAAAAATTACTATAAAAAATACATAGGAGAAATTGATAAAGTTAGAAATATTTTTATTAATCATCTTCAACCACTCCAAGATATTTGTACCTTAGTCCCCAGTCAAGGAGCCTTTTACTTTTTCTTAAGAATTAATACCGATATGAAGGATTTTGAATTAGTGAAAAAGCTAATTGAAACTTATAACATAGCTGTACTACCAGGGGAAACATTCGGAATAAAAAAAGGTTGCTATTTACGTATTGCTTATGGTGCGCTACAACAGGAAACAGCAACCATAGGAATTGAAAGATTAGTGCAAGGATTAAAACATCTAATTAACCCCGTCTAACTACATCGACATAGCGACGAAATATTGAACCTATTCCTAGCAATAAAACAGTTCCTAATAAAGCATGATTAGAAGGTTCAGGAACTGGGGTAATAACACCTACTACCACAGGAATAGGATTGGGATTAAAATTTTGTTGACCATCGCCAGAAATTTCGTCATCTAATAACCCATAATCGTTATCATTAATAACAACAAAACTAGGTCGTTTTCCAGGAATTAAAGCTAACCCTTCTGGTTTATCTCCTGCTAAATAACCCAAGTCGGGTAAATTAAATAAGAAGGTTTTATCAACAGGAATAATTCCTGCTGTTTCTAACTCTTCTGCTGTATGTTCTTCTAAAGTTTGATTCGGTAGTAAATTAAAAACATCTGTCTCTAAATTAGTAGCTTCAGATAAATCAATTTCAAACACTAATTTATTAGCATCTAAACCAAGATCAGAATCTCGTTGAATCACAGCAAAACGATTATCTTCTAACCAAACAGCATCCCCAATTTTGTCTACGTTAGTGTCATATAAATCATTATTGAGTAAGTAGACAAATTGGCCACTAACTAAAGGATTTGTAGGGTTACTAATATCCAGTTCTAAGATACGCAAAATATCACTATTTCTTGAGGTTGTATCCCCTGTATTATCGGGATTATCAATAGGACTTTGAATGAAAGCATATAATGAATTAGTATCTTGATTTAATGCAATTGCTTCAAACCCTCGATTAGCTCTTCTTTGAGCATAAACTGAAGGAATAATCTCTGTTCCAAAGATTCCTAATGGTTCATTTCCTGCTGCTGCTGTCCCCATAGGAACAAAACGATTTAATAGGGTTCCTGAAGGATTAAAATGATAGATTGCCGGTCGATATTCATCCACCATCCAAAAACTATTATCACGCTCATCAATAACAATCCCTTCTAAGTCTGCACCTAACGGATCATTAGAAACTGAATTACCGAATAAATCTACTCCAAATTGATCCGTGTAAGCGGTTCCTTGTTCTCCTGCTTGTAAATTCGGACGTACGGATAAAGGGGTTGTTCCATCAGATTGAAATAAATTAATTCGGTCTGTAATTGTAATATTATTGCTGGTTGTATCTAATTCAAAACGAATAATCTCAGGCTGCAAATCAGGAAAAGGGAAGGGAATTGATCCGCGATCAGGATGGGTAATAAACTGTAAATTATTACCATTAAATCTTTCAAAATATAAGCCAGAAAGTCCCCCTAGAAAAATATCAGTCAACTCGCCATTTTCATTAAGAACTTGTCCTAAACTGGGTCTATTATTAAAATCATAATTTGTCAATTTATAATTTTGTGCGCTGGCTACTTGAGTTATGTTTGTAGCAAGACAAACGCCAAAAAAGATTTTAAGTAAATTAGATTTTAGGGTCATTATAATCTCCAAAATGAATTAATTGTTAGGGCTAATTTTTCAGTTTTCAAACGTCGGATATCTTAACTTAGATGTTTAATGATAATCAAGAAAATAAAGTTTATTTTAATATTTATTTTGCTTAACTTTTAGTTAACTATATTATTACTTGCTTTTAACTTAAACACCTTAAAGAAAAATTTTTAAGTACAAAAAAATATATTTTGTATTAATTAATATAACAATAAAAAATATAATTATCCCGATAGAGAGATGGCAAAGAGTAAACCTATGAAAATAATTTGATGATAATAGTATTATTTTAAGGTAGAATGAGAGAAGCGATAAGATAAACAATGACTTTAAAAATACCAAAGTTTACTCAGTTTCCTTTATTAGAACATCCTAGTGAAATCATAGACGTTAGATCAGAAAATGAGTTCGCTGAAGATCATATTCCTGGAGCAATTAATTTACCTGTACTTCATAATGAAGAACGAAAAAAGATTGGAACCATTTATAAACAAGTTTCTGCCTTTGAAGCCAAAAAATTAGGAGCCTCATTAGTTTTTGATAATATTGCTGATCAAATTAATCAACATTTTTTAGAAAAAGATCCCTGTTATTCTCCCTTAGTTTATTGTTGGCGTGGGGGACAAAGATCCCAAAGTTTAGCGGTTATGTTAGCTCAAATTGGCTGGCAAGTGACTGTTTTGAAAGGAGGCTATAAAACCTATCGTTCTTATGTTTGCAAAGAATTAGCAAGTTTACCATTACAATTTGATTATAATATTCTTTGTGGATTAACAGGAACCGGGAAAACTTATTTTTTACAAAGTTTAAAACAACAAGGTTATCAAGTTCTAGACTTAGAAAACATTGCTAACCATCGGGGATCACTATTAGGAGAACAATGGAAAGGTAATATCATCAATCAACCATCACAAAAATTTTTTGATTCTTTATTATTACAGGAATTTCAAAAATTTGATCTCAATCGGCCTATTTGGATAGAATCAGAAAGTTATAAGATTGGTAATGTTTACTTGCCAGGAAGTTTATGGAAAAAAATGAAACAATCTTCTTGTTTTGAAATTCAGTTACCTTTAGAAAGAAGAGTTGATTTTTTATTAAAAGAATATCATTATTTAACAGAAAATCCAGAAATTCTCAAAAATAAATTGCAATATTTAAAAAATTATTATGGATGGGATAAACTGAGTCAGTGGTATGATTGGATCGATAGTAAACAATGGAAAAAATTGGTTCAAGATTTATTAATCGTTCATTACGATCCTGCTTATCGAAGATCCTTAAAGAAAATGTCTCCAAAAATAATACAAACTATTCAACTATCGGACTTGAATTTTAATTATTTCAGAGAAACTTTAAGGTTCGACAATCACTCCCATAAACAAAATATTTCCTGTTTGATTATCTCGGATAATAGAGAAGAAAGGGCGATCAACAATAAAAGATGATTTTTCTACGACATTATCAACTGATGCTGTTTCAACAACAAAATTGTTTGGGGTAGCAGGTTTAATTCCTTGTTCATCAAGAACTAAAAGAGTTTGATGTTTGAGCCCGTTGACATAAGTAGGGTGAGAACTTAACTCCGAAAATTCTGCTTTAGCCGGATCAAACATCGTTGAAAATCCTAAGCTTTTTAAGGATTCAGTTAAATCCACCTCATAATTTAACCTAAAGCGAGGTAATTCTAATAAAGCTTGAGTTTTCCGAAATTTAGATAATAGTTTGGATAACTTTTCAGCAGTTAACTTTTCTACCATTTTAGATAAATTATATTCAGGTTTTGGCAAAAATAAATATAAACTAAAACGATCATTGTCGTAGGGAAGTTCTATGGCTTTTAATTGAGGTGTTTCTAGGAAATTATAAATTCCTTCTCGAGACATAAAAGGGAAAATTTTAACCGATGTATCGGTTATATAAAAAGGTTTATCTTTGATTAAATTTCTATCAAAGCCAGTTTTCCAGAATCCTTGAAAAGAAGCAGTGTTAATGAGAAAAAGAACATCATCAGCCTGAGTAGAATCGACTATGGTCTGAATCTCTCCTTGAGTCTCCTCCGTTATCCAACGGTTCATGATGCCTTGTGCTTCAGAGCTAGCAAAGTCTAAATTGGTTATTTGAGCTTGATAATAACTACGACTATCTTTGAGAAATTGGTAACGAAAAGAAAACCCTTCTCTAGCCCAAAGAGAATGAGTAATAGCCAAAGAACCATAGGAAGGATGACTATTTAAGTCATGTTGTAGCATTTGATTGCCACGGTTGAGGGTATCGACACTAATATCATGAAAGCTGAGACCCCTAGCAATTTCTTTTTGAGTGGTTCCTGTTGCCCCATTGTAAAGCATAGATAGAGTAAGCGCGATACTGGTAGGAGAGATAAAGATATTTTGGGGTTTTTGATTTTTCGTTAAAGTAGAGAATAACTTAAAGCCAAATTCCACTTGTGCATCCACTAACTGTTTCTCTTGTAGAGTGGGTTGAGGAAAAATCATTCTGGGGGAAACTTCGTGTAACCCTCTCACGTCGGTAAAAATACTAGAAAAGTATGTTTTTGACAGAGCAATTAAACCACTCAAACAACAGATAGAAAGAACGCCGACCGTGGCCTTCGTCATTTTTAGAGTCCTCATCAGCATCCATCCTATTTACAATACGGCAATGTTCACTGTGGTTAGCTTTAAAACTCGAATGTGTCTCAGCATAAACACTTATGTAATAATTTGTGTGAGTTTTGTTTTTGTGGCTAAACAATGTTTCCTTCTTTGAGGATATAATTGATTGCTAAACATGAGTCTAATAAATTGTAAATAAATCATTACAACTGTTAATCTGTCTATCGATGGGGATCAGCAACGGAGGTTAATCAAAACTGTGAATATCCAAGAAATTATGACAAAAGGCGGGGTGGCTATGTGGCCGCTTCTGATTTTGTCTGTATTAGCTTTAAGCACCATTATTGAACGTTCTATATTTTGGATACGATTTCTGCTCAAAGAAGGAAAAATTTTAAATCGAGTCCTAGAAACCGCTGCTCGTAACTGGGATGCTGCCCCCAAGGTAGCCAAAGAGCATAGTAAACATCCCATCGGTAATTTTCTCTATGGGCCTCTGAGATTAGATAATCCTGATCCAGAGGTTTTCCATTTAGCCCTAGAATCATCAGCTGATGATGAACTAGCTTTGATGAGACGAGGGGATAAGGTACTAGAAGCAGTGATTGCTTTATCTCCCTTATTGGGATTACTGGGGACAGTTTTAGGACTGATTACCTCTTTAGGCAATATCCAAATCAGTGATCTCGGCACTTCCTCAACCACAGGTGTTACCCTGGGTATCGGGGAAGCCCTCATTTCAACTGCGACAGGATTGATTGTTGCCATTATCAGTTTGACCTTTTATCGGATTTTTCAGTCCCTTTGGTCTAATCAGGTAAGGGTTTTTCGTAAAGCCGGCAGTGAGTTAGAAGTAATTTATCGTCAACGCTGGTCAGACAGCGAAGGAAATCCCTCTGCTTTCTCTGGCAATACTCCTTCAAAGTTTACAGAGACTTTTGAGCAATAAGCACGAATATACTCATTTTCTTAAATATTGACCTATGACTGTTAGTAAAACCTCTAATAAGAAATCCCGTAATTCTTCGATTCATTCCCGTCCGCTTAGATTGTGGCAAGATTCTTCAGGGCAGCAAGAAGTTCGCATCGAAATTTTACCCATGATCGATGTGATCTTTTGTATTTTGACCTTCTTTATCCTTGGGGCTGTGGGTTTATCTCGTCAGCAAGCCATTAGTTTAGATTTACCCAGAGCAGCATCAGGCACCCCCCAAATGCGAGAGATGTTGGTGGTGAGTCTCGATGATTTTGGCCAAGTGTATGTAGAAAAACAATTGGTGACTCGTAATCAATTATTTAATCAGATTAAGAGCTATCATCAATTGAATCCTGAAGGTTTAATGGTACTTCATGCTTCTAGAAATGCCACTTATAACGAGGTGATTGAACTTCTAGATATGTTACGAGAAGTTGGGGGCGATCGCGTTGCCTTAGCCACCTTGCCTGGGGAAAATGAAGCCAGCAGTACCTGGAATGATCCGAGCTTAAGCCCAATACCATCCCAAAATGGCTTACCTGGAGGCTATCCTAATAATTTTCCTTCGACTATGCCTAACAATCCTAATAATCCTGCTAACGGGCTAGGTAATTATCCGACTAATCCTGCACTTCCGTCTCAACCCAATGGGTCACCTATTCCTCAAACCACTACGCCTAATAATTAACCCTTAACAGAAAAACTTAATGTCATCAGAGGCTGATTCTGTAACGGCTTTTACGCCCCTTCTGTCTCGTCACTTTGCCCTGTCAAGGCATCATGCGACAAGCTAATAATTGCTCTTCTAAGGCAGCGATACGATTATAAGCTGCCGTTAGTTGTGCGGTTAATCGTCTCACCTGAAGATCGGTGGTTAATAAAGGTTCTTCTTCAGGAGCGATTAAGGTGTGACTTTCACTATCATCGAGTAAAATGTCTTTATGCTCCATCACGGATTGATAATGGCTGTTTCTCTGTGTATTCGGAGGAACCGAAGTAGAAACATTGGCTATAGAGGGGGATTGGTTATGTGATTTTTCGTTAACCACTGCCTCGCTGTGAAGGTGAGATGTCCCCATCTGTAAGCTAAGCTTTTCAACAATATGATGGAGTTGCGTAACTTTTTGATTAAGTTCATTAATTTGTTGTTGTAACCCATCCATAAGAATGCCCATCACTAAAAACTGTGCTACTGTTAATCCTAGAATTACCTGAGAAAGATAGTTACAGATTCCTGATTCATTTAACGATTACTTCACTACTCTTAATTAATCGATAAGTTTAACCGTAACCTTCGATACAGTACATTTTATGCTTACCCGTCGTTCTTTTCTTACTACTGCAGGAATTTTAGCATTAGGAAATCTGTTATCTAGTTGTGCTAGTTCTAACGTTGATTTACGGGTTTTATTGCTACAAGGTTCTATTCCTCCTCAATTACTCAAGGCTTTTCGTCAAAATCTTTCTTCGCAACCCTCTCTCGATTTTAAACCTCAAGGTCAATTAAAAGACTTGTTTTCTCTATTGGAAACTTGGCAAGGTAAAGATGAAAACAAAAAGGGTTTATGGCAAGAAATACCGAAAATTCCTGTTATTAATCCTCCCCCTCCTTCTCTGAGTGATTTTGTTACTTTGGGAGATATCTGGTTAGCTGATGCCATTAAAAAAGACTTAATTGAACCCCTAAACTTAACCCAGGTTGAAAATTGGGATAAGTTACCCTCTCGTTGGCAAACATTGGTCAAACGGAATAAACAGGGACAGTTACAAGACAATGGGTTAATTTGGGGTGCGCCTTATCGTTGGGGAACCACCTTAATTGCTTATCGATCCGATAAACTAGATTGGCAACCTCAAGATTGGTCTGATTTATGGGATCAACGATTAAGCGATCGCATTTCTATGGTGGATCAATATAGAGAAGTGATCGGATTAACTTTAAAATACTTAGGACACTCCTACAATACGGAAAATTTAGCTCAAGTTCCTCAGTTAAAAACAGAACTTTTAGCTTTAAATGAACAAGTCAAATATTATAGTTCGGATCACTATTTACAACCCCTATTAGTGGGAGATGTTGACGTAAGTGTGGGATGGTCAAATGAAATTATTCCTCTCATCACTAAAAACCGTAATATTAAAGCAGTGGTTCCAACTTCTGGGACTTCTTTATGGTCTGATATTTGGGTAAAACCAAAAGTAAAAGAAGGCCAAAACGAGTTATCAGAAACGGCTAAACAATGGCTTAATTTTTGTTGGCAACCTCAAGCAGCAAAAATCATTTCTTTATTCGCTGATGCTGCTTCTCCGATGATTGATAGGATAGATAAAAAAGAAGTTTCTCCAGAGATCATGAATAATCCTTTATTATTTATTGATGAGACTATTTTCGAGCAATGTGAATTTTTAGAACCTTTATCAACGGAAGTTCAAGAACAATATATTAACCTTTGGAAAGAAATAAGAAACAGCTAACAGTTATCAGTTAAAGAGATAAAAATTAGGCTAACATTCTGTAACCCCCTTGCCACCTGGCTTTAAATTCTCGTTCACTGATACGACTATAAGCCCCGTTATGGACTGTATAGTTTGATTCTAAAGTACCGTAGGGATCATGGGCAATCCAAGAATCATTTTTATAGCCAATCAACATAATGACATGACCGCCTGTTGGAGCAGAAATAGTGCCACGATGAAGTAGATTAACAGGAACAGGAAAACCGGCCTTAATTAAATCATGAATAAACGGTAAATCTCGATCTGTATTCCATTTTGTGTTGAAACCATACTGTTTGATGATTTGAGTGTGAATTCCATGATAAATCGTATCCCCTTTTGCCAGAACTTTTTGAAGATAGTTATTATCTCCCCCTAAACCTGGTTTACCGGTAACTCGCAGTAACCAATCTAAGTACATAGCATTACTACTACTATTGCAAGTCCGATGAGGTTGAGTATAGTTGTCTCGTTGACTAAAATAATTGGTTTTGACATCCAGATTTAAGGTTTTTCCGGGTGACAAGTATTTGCTTAATCTATCAATTTGTCGTTTAACTGCTTCTGGATTATTGTAATCCTTGGCTAATGGATCGATGATAGGAACTGGCAGGTTGTCAATAGGTTCTACCTTCTCATCAGGACTCGGAGTAGGAATCGACTTGATTATCTGATCCGCTTTATCATAGTAACGTTGACGATCGCTGAGTCCGTTATAACCACCATTGACTTTTCTGGTGACTTGCTTAACAGTTCCACCTGCATCGCACAGTGCATTCATATTATTATTTTTCCACCAAAAACCGGCACTACTAAAAGGGTAAATACTACCCACATAATCTGCCCCTTGCATAACTTTAGGATCATCAATAAAGTTAGCAAACTTTTGATAATTATATTTACCCGTTAATTGAATAACACCACCGCCTCGATATTTTTTCCCATCACCCATGTTTGTATTGCCTAGTTCTTTTGCTTTACGATGAGGCGGATCATAACTTCGCTGTGCAGAAGTTGGTCCCCAAATTTCCTTCATCCACTTTAAACCCCCACTTTCATGAGCAGTTTGGCTGAGAAAATGTCTGACTCGTGGTACGGTATTAATCTCAAATCGCCTCAAACAGTCGTTTAAGTCGTTAAATTGTTGATCGGTTAAAGTTCGTCCATAAACTGATTTCGCTTGCTGGCGAGTGACAATATCTGTTGTAGTCTTTTTGGCTATGACTGCACTTGTACTAGAGGATAACTCTTGGCTATTGTCTTTATTCTGGTCTTCCCAAGGTAAATGCCAATGACTTGGCCAAATATACCAAACCCCAGACTCATAATCTAATTCCACTAAGCAATGACCGTCTGCTGTCGGTGCATATTGACGAACATAGTAATCTTTTCCGACGGGAACTTCAACTTTTTGATCATCTTGAAGGTCTAATGCGCTAAGAGTGTAACGTTTAAGGTAGGTGAGGTGAGTTGCTTCAATTTTTGTACCAGAGGGAACTGTTTTCCAGTTGGTGTTTTTGCGAAGTAAATCAGATTTAGAACTGCGCTTCCTTCTGAGTAACTGCGTCCCTACAGATCCTGACTTGGCTTCTTCTTTGAGGGTTTCAACATCCTTGCGACCTCTTAATATCCCTATTTTGTCACCATTTCTTTCTACAATATCAGGTTCAATAAGAGGGGTTGGACTGAGAGCAACGTTAAAGGCTTTTTCGAGTAAACGGGTTCCTCCACTTTGTTGTTTAATCCAATCCTGATTGATTTCTAACCAATCTTTGAGGGGAATATCAACGGCTTCGTCTTTGCTATGAACTACATCTAGCCACTTTGTTGAGCTAGATGTTTCTGACGCTTCTTTGCATTGTTGTGCTTTTTCGCCCCTAGTTGCCTCATGCTTCCGCATAAAGTAGAGCTAGGCGACTCTACGTCTAAAGAGGACAGTTCCTGCCCCCTTGCCCAGTTTAAACACACCTGGGCTGATGCAACATCTCTGTCGCAACTATAAAGGCACTTTTCGCAGTTGTGCTGGCGTTCTGCTAATGTCTTTTTCTTTTGATGACCACAATTAGGACAAGTCTGAGATGGCTTAACTTTTCGAGTAGGAACCTCAATGTAAAACCCACCTGCTTCGGTAACTTTGCTTTTTATTAATGATTTTAAGTTACCAATTCCAACGTCAAGAATTGACCGATTTAATCCAGTCTTTTGACGTTTTCTTTTGCTACCTCTTTTAGCTTTTTTGGTCATTCCTTTTAGGTTTAATTTCTCAGTTGCCACCAAGCTATTACAGCTAACTATTTGTGTGGAAACTTGATGATGCCAGTTTTGTCTTTGACGACCAACTAAAGATTGAATCTTACCGATTTTTCTAACAGCTTTTTTCCATCTTCTAGACCCTTTTACTCCCTTTTTTCCTGCACGTTTCTTTCTAGATTTCTTTGCTGTTTTGTTGATTTTATCCTGTGATTGTTTGAGAAATCTAGGATTATCAATAACAGTGCCATCGTCAAAAGCAAGTGCATGATGAGTCCCAAAATCGATACCACAAGCCTCTTTACCTGTTTCTCGTTTTGGATCACAACTAACAGTAACAGAAGCGTACCATTTTCCTTGTTTAAAGATGATAGTGCAAGTATTTGGTGTTCCCCAATCTCTTGCTTTACCCCTCATCTTTATTGTTCCAAAATTAGAAAGTGTCAACTTTCCATGATGTCCATTACTGTCTATTTTCCAACCAGCTTTATCAGGATAAGTCCACCCTTTATATCTTCTTGAAGACTTTAGTTTCGGATAACCTGATTTAATCTTGAAAAAACGTTGGAAAGCAAAATCAACCCGTTTTACAGTTGCTTGAAGGGCATGGCTACCAAGGTCTTTGTATTCTGGCCAATCTTTTTTAAACTCAGGTAATGAGTTTTGTTGGTCAAAGTAATTAATGGATTTACCAAACTTTTTGTATTGAGTTTTTCGATTAACTACACAAGCATTGTATAAATCTTTGTGTAAACGTCTCCAATAATGAAGTTTCTCATTTTGTTCTTTATTTGGGTAAAGTCTAAACGTGATTCTTTTAGTAGCCATGTTGCCGACCTCAACAGAACTGATATGATGATTTTAGTCTAATTACCTGTAGGGTGTCAAGATGAAACCAAGAAAAGGGTCACATAGTGTTTTTAGTGTGCGGTTACACTTTGTTTTTGTTACTCACTATAGACGCAAAGTAATAACCGCCCTAATGCTAGAGCGATTAAGAGAAATGATTTGGCAAGTATCTCGCAAAATGGATTGTGAGTTACTAGAGTTTTCGGGTGAAATGGATCATGTCCATATCTTATTAGATTTCCATCCTAAAAACTCTATTTCTACAGTTGCAGGGTGTCTTAAAAGTTCGACAGCTAGAGTCATGAAAAAAGACTTTCCTGAACAAGTAACTAAGTTTTATAAAGACAAAGTTTCTTTTTGGTCTAAGTCTTATTATGTCACTTCTTCTGGTGGCGCACCTATTGAAAAGTTAAAAGAATATATCAAGAACCAAGATGCTCCGAAAAGTTAATTTGACAATTTTTCGGACATTGAGTCCTCAAATTGTCGTGCTTTCCTTCCCTAGTCCGCTACGCTGAGACTAGGGACTGACGCACTGAAGTTCAATTAAAATTTTGGTGATGCCATAGTTGCGATCAACTTTAACAATATCTTGCCAGATTTCTTCGCGCCAGGGAGACATTTGACCATTGCTACTAACTTGCTGTTCTTCTTGCATCATCCTAGTTAAAGCTCGGTTTAGTTCATATTTCCAGGTTGTACTGATGATTTGATTTCCTCGTAAGGCGATCGCTTCATTAAGTTGAGTAATAGCTTCTTCTAGTCTGGGGGGAAGAGAATCTTTATAAGCGTAACCCAGTTGAGCGTGATATTCATGGTTACTGGGATCGCTGTCTACTAAAGCTTCAAAAATAGGAATGGTTTTGGGTATTTCTGATTTAAAGGCTTTGGTTCGCCAACTCAAGCGACGGATTTCTTTTGCTCTTCTGAAAGCTTCTTCTTGAACATCTTGGGGCGCATTTTTGATCTCTTCAACCAGATCATAAACTTCTGACGTGGGTAGTCCTTCTTGAAGTTGTTGATTTACCTGTTTAATAATAGATTGTTCATCACTCAGTTGTTTAGCTTCTTTAGCCAGTCTTTTGTTATTTTCTTCAATTAGATTAACATTTTCAACCTGACCGATAACCCTTCCTAAAGCAGCATTAAGGATAGCTTTACCTCCATATCCTCCCACTAATCCTGTCACAAAGGCAATGAGACTAGATGTTGCACTATCTACTTGTTCTGCAGCTTGTTCAAGAATTAATTCTATTTGTGCTTGTGTTAGTCCTTGGTTGGCTAATTGCTGTGCTAGTTGTGTTGTATCTTCTGTGATAGAAGATTTAAGCTCTTCAGGTAAAGCAACATAGGCAATAAAAGCACCACAAATGCCTAAAAAAATCTCTCCAATAGAACCAATATGAACACTATGTCCATTATCTCCCCATTTTGGTAATTCTAACGAACCATCAATTGAGATAGAGTAAAGAATACCACCTAAAGCACCAGCTAAGGTTAAAGATAAATAAATTGGAGCAGCAGTAGGGTTACTGTGACTGATCAGGATAGTAAAAACTGCGACTAAAGCCAACCCACATCCAAAGGTTAATAAAAAAGCCCACCAATAACCGACATGAATTGTCTTTTTTTGTTCTGTCATTGTTTTATTCTCTCTAGAAAAATAAGTTAGTAATTGTTAAAAAAATTATTCTACGTTAGTCATCTCTACTAAATTTTCACTTGCTCCATTATCATTAGTTAGGTTATTTTGCCATTGTTGCCCTAATTTACTATTCAGAAAAGAATTAATGAGGTGCATTCCACTGGTAGAAAACATTAATTTATTTATATCTTCTGCATCACTATTAGAAAAAGTGTAAACATTTGAATTCCCTAAAGCATTTTCTTTAGGGGCAAGGGATTCAACAATTTGTTTAATTATCGTTAGTTGTGCATCCTGTCCTTTGGCTAATAATTCCTCTCGAATCAGTTTAATTAAACTATCCAAATCACTAATTGGTACCGCTTTATAGCGTTTTTCTTCTGCTCCAGCTAACTGTTGAATAATTGCGACTTCATTCTCTAACCTGTTGTCCTTAATACTCTTAGTTTTTTCATTTTCACGCTCAACTTGCTTCATTTCAATATCTGTAGTATTTGTTTCAAGTTTGATATCTCGCAGTCTTTCTTCTTCTAATTTCGTGGTTTCTGCTTGTATTGTTGTTATGGTAGCTGTTATTTCTGCTTGTTCTATTTCTTGTTCTGCTTGTTTTTGTATTATTTGTAAAGCTTTATTTGCTATCACCACTTTCTCTTCTTCTATCGCTCTATGTTGTTCAATGTCTATCCTTGTATTAATTTCTCCCTTTTCTATCTTTCTTTTTGCAGTTTGAATTGCTTCTTCTACGCTTGCTTTATATTCTTCAATTGTTTTCATCATATTAATTGCTGATGTTTCTATTTCTTGTTCTAGTTCATTGTCTTTAGAGTTTTTATACTTTTCAATTTCAAATTCAACAGTTATTTTTTCTGTTTCCAGAGTTTTATTATTCTGTAAGTGCTGTTTTTGAAACTCTAATTCTTCTGTTTCAATCAGTTTCTCATTAGCTAATTCTACTCTGCGAGTTGCTAGAATTGCTAATTGAATTGTCTCCATTCGTTTTTGAAGAGCTTGAGCATCAAAATAATTATCAGGATCATAATTATTACTTTCATCCACATTACCGATAACAACGTACTTAATCATTAAAAAAGAACCCTGAATAATTCCATCAAGGATTCCTTTTACTTGTGTACTAAACTGCACTCTATTTTTATAAATTTCGTCTAATCCCTTACTACTAGCTGCTTCTCTTATAGCACTTTCAAAGGTATCTTTAAAAAAACTAATAACCCTCTCATTAGTAATAATGCCATCTGTAGACTTTAATAAAGTTACATTTTTTGTCGTGTCAATTTTGAGGTAAACTGTTCCCTGTATTATTGCGCGAAAATAGTCTTCGGTACGAACATCAGAAATATTTAGAGATACTGCAAATTCTTGTTGAGATGCTTGTTTAGATTCTTCTTGTTTTTGGGATTCTCCTGCTGTTCTCATCCAAGCAGCTAAAGGTTCTTTAAAAAGAGCTACTATAAAACCTATTGCTAAAAACACTATTAGAATAATTAATAAGAAATTTCCAGTAGCTTGTGCTGTCTTCACCTCTAAAGATTTAGGGTTTATGGTAGTATCTGGAATCGGTTGCGTCATGAAAAGCTTAATATTTTCGCTTTTTATCGGAACTTGAGCAAAATGAAAAAGCAACGCTGAGTGAATGTGCATTTATTTTCTCCTCGTTATTCTTAATTGCTATCTCATCGTAAGCCTAACCCTAAGTAATATAATTAGATCCTTTAAATAAATTAAAGATTTTCTTAAGTGGAGTTTAATGATAATAATAAAAGCCTTAATATATATTTTTGTAATGGAAATCGTTGCTCTTTGGTTAATAGTCTTGTACTAAATAAACTGATCGATGACTGATTTCAAAATTAATCGATAAGTAATATCAATAGCTTTAAATTATCATAAATTATCAAATAAACCCTTGCGGAATCTAAGTTTAACCTTTATAATGAAGCTAACAGATAATTAATTTAGTTACTTTTGATAAAAAGCTAATTTTCATCTTCTAAGAAAGTTAGTCTTTGACGCGAGGCGAAATAACAGTCTCTTCGAGAAGTTATTAAATATAACCACTCTCAATGAGTTTAGGCAAGCATATATTTGTCTACTTTGTGCTGACTATACCCGCTTTAACTGAATCCATCCTGTTAATTATAAATTCCACTTTGCACGAAAGATATAATCACCATGAAAACCCATCCTCACCTAGTTTTGATCGACTTCAGCCTTAAAAAAGGTTATCATTTCCTTCTCAGTTATATCAACTATTTTTTCATGCTGTCTCACTATGTTCATACATAAGTGTGCATTGAAAGAACAGTGTTAAAAAATATAGATCATTTCTGACATTCAAAGCGATTTACTTATCTTATCTAAGCTATCATTCTAAATAGCTTAGATTTGTATATT
>NZ_AAXW01000059.1 GCF_000169335.1 Crocosphaera chwakensis CCY0110 | reverse complement strand
CTCCTTGTCCTAACCGTGCAATTTCTTGGTTTTGTTCGTTATTATCCCTAACTAAAATGACGGCATGACCATTTAAAATTAAATACAAGCCTAAAATTCTTTCTCCTTCTTGAAATACCCATTCTCCTTGGGCATAATATCGAATATTACTCGCGTCTTTTTCTTCTATAAACCGTTCTGCAGCCATATTACCAAAATTAGGAAGCGATCGCATCATGTCGGTGACTTGTTGAGTCGGGTTAGGTTTAGGCATTGTGGCCAGATCCATGTGATATTCTGTCTGAATGGGATAGGGAATGGTTAAATGGTATCGTTTCGCTGCGTACCAAATACGAATAACAAAATCGTTACGAATCTTCAACATAGTTTCATAATTATCGACAAATAAACCAATTTGATAAGTAATAGAAAAATCGGCATAATTTTCTACTCTTACCCACGGAGACGGATCTCTTAAAATGCCTGGAGTTGATAAAGCGGTTTCTGTGAGTACCTGAATCACTTTATTAGGAGGATCATCATAGGAAAAACCAAATAGAAATCGTTCGACGTGCAGAGGAGTCGGGCGATTATAATTAGTAAAATTTCCTTGGGCTAAAATTGAATTAGGAATGACGACACTATCGCGATCGCGAGTTTGTAAATAAACCGATCGCCAATTCACTTTAATTACCTTCCCAATGGTATCACCAACTTGTAACCAGTCTCCCAAAGCGAAGGGACGTTCAAATAACAATAAAATACCTGAAAAGAGATTTTTTAAGGTATCTTGTAAAGCTAAACCAATCACCAATGAACCGACACCAAAAGCTGTCAAAAGCGCGCCTAAATCAATTTTCCAAACGGTAGAAAGGATAACGGCTGTAATACAAGCTACTAAAAAAAAACGAATTAAGTCTAATAACAAATCTGGGACTCTTTCTTGCCAACTTCCTGCAACAGCTTGATCGAAAATAACCACTTTAAAAGCTGAAAGTATGGCGTGAATCATGCCGATCCACACTAAAGTTTTAACCGAACGAATGATAGTCGTTTCTTCAGGAATTTCCAAAACTCTTGTTAAAAATAATAATAAAGCGACCAGGGGAAAAACCAAATTTCTGAAAATGATAATGGTTGCTACTAAAGGCTTTTCTTCTTGGCGCAGGCGTACAATAACTTCATTTAATAAAATCATGACCAAAGGAAATCCTAAAATTAATAGAATCGCCCAACGAAACCAGTTTTGTTCTACTAATGTGATTGGCATTATAAATTGATTGATGCTTACATAAATCCCTAATATATCTATTATGAATAATCAAAGCAATTGAACCAAGAAAACTTAGGATCTTATTATTTTTACGTTTATACTAATTTTTTAAGAAATATTACAAAATATTATAAAACGTTTATTATTAACAGTTTTATTGATGTAGATTGGTTATTATACCGTATAAATTACTCCGTTCTTTTTTAGCACTCTAAAGAATTAAGTGCTAATTTAATCTCTCTACTATTAGATAGTCTAGTACGAGAGAGAATCTTAAACCTTTAAAAAGCAAAACATGAGAAAAAGCAGCTTATGAACTATTGTTTTGATATTATCGGCACAACTTCTGTTTTAACTTTTTTTAATTATCAACAACAACTAGAACAAAATCAAAATCGCGGTAAAGCCTATTTAGGCAGCCACGAATGTAGTCTCGATGGCTTTATTGAGTCAGTGGAGAATATTCCGAAGAAACCCGATTGGAACTGGGATGATGTGGTAGGCAGTATCGTTAATTTCTGGTTGAAAAATGAAGACAAAATCCGTTATTGGCAAAATAATTTTAATCCTATCGATTCAGACACGGTGATTGTTGCTAGAGTGGGAAAGATAGAGGCGTTACGTAAGGAATTTGAATCTTTGTTTGACGTTTAGAGCATAAAGATGGCGGAAAGAAAATACAAAATAATTTACTCCGTCATCTTCAGTTAATTAGATAAATAAGTAGAAGTAAGTAGAAATAAGTAGAAACAAAGGGAAACTAATAGACAATTGATTAGCTGTAACAACTTAGGGGTTTGGAAAATAAAAATTATGGGTATAATAGAAACACATTCGGAATAAAAGATAACGTCTATTAGAGTTTCTATTGTTGAATTTTTTGGTTATGATGAAGTTAAAACGCCCCTTTCGTCGTTCTTTAGTTTACGGTTTACTGGCCACTTTAATGAGTGGTAGTATTATTGTTTCTTCCCCACAACCAAGTTATGGTCAATCGTGGTTAAATTGGATATTTCAAGGTGTGCAAGTCATCCAGTTGTCCACTTTATCTGACTCTCAAGAAGTTAAATATGGACAGCAAATTAACCAAGAATTAATCAGTAGTGGACAATTTCGTTTATCTCGAAATCGTGCTTTAATTGAAAGAATTGATAGCATTGGACAACGCTTGGCACGAAATAGTAGTCGTCCCAATTTACCGTTTACCTTCCAAGTGATTCAAGATGATTCTATCAATGCCTTTGCTACAATGGGAGGATTTGTCTATGTCAATACAGGCTTAATTGCTGCTGCTGAAAACGAGGCCGAATTGGCCAGTGTTATTGGTCATGAAATTGCCCATGTTACCGAACGGCATTCTATCAAACAAATGCGAAACGTAGCTATTTCTCAAGGGTTAATGTCGGCAGCTGGATTGAATGAAAATGATATTGTTAATCTGGGGGTAAAATTAGCGGTTAATCTTCCCAATAGCCGAGAAGCTGAACTAGAAGCTGATCAAGTGGGCTTGCAAAATTTACGACAAGCAGGTTATGCTCCCATTGGTATGATTACCTTCATGAAAAAACTAACCCAACAAGGTGGATCGTCTCCTGCGTTTCTGAGTACCCATCCGGCTAGTTCCCAACGAGTTACAGCCTTAAGTCAAGCTGTTAATCCAGATTTTGCCTATCAAGGAGATGGGTTAGATACGCAAGCCTATCAACGAAATTTTCGGGCTTTATTATAAGCTTTTATATTGCTTAAAATCTAACTTTACTCAGTAACCAATCTGCAATTAATTCGGGGGTATTTCTTTTTACCCAATAAAAAGCTACTGCCCGAAAACTGGGTTTAGATAATCTAGCAATTAATCTCATCACTCTATTGAGAGGACGTACTGCAACTTTTTGATTGATTAAATTAACAGAACCCACATCATAAAGACAATCAATAATCATCTTAAAAGTTGCTTCCTCTCGTTCCATTAAATTTTCAACTAAGAGGATAACATTTTTTCTTTGCTCTATTTCTAGCTTTTGCGCTTCTGACAGCCTAGGAAAATATTTAACGACAGTTGCTGATTTTGTTTCTATCTTTTTTTTCTTTTTGATCTGTGCTTTTTTAGCTTTTGATATTTGACTAGACTTTTTTGCAGTTTTTAATGGTTTCCTTTTAGGTTCACGAGAAATCATAATTTTATCCATTAACCAATTAGTAATTAATTCAGGGGTATTATTAACAACCCAATAAAAAGCAATTGATTTAAAAATAGTTTTAGCTAGTCTAGCAATAAATCGTATCAAAGACTTGAGAAACTGCAGAGAAACTTTTTTATTGATTAAATTGAGAGAACCTACATCATAAAGACAATCAATAATCATCTTAAATGTGGTTTTTTCTCTCTCCATTAAATTTTCAACCAAGAGCATAACATTTTTTTTCTGCTCTATTTCTAGTTTTTGTACTTCTGAGAGTTTGGGGACGTATTGGGCCACTTTTACTGTTTGTTTTGGATTGTTCCGAGAAAGCACCATGAAAATTGATAGACTAACACTCTCAGATACTATAAACTAGACCAGACTAATTTAACCAGTTTTCACCCATCGATCATAACCCCTTACCTCACAATCAGAAAATTAATAAATTCAAAAGTTTGACTTATGTATCTTAAAAAACGGGAGAATACAATATAAAACTACAAAATAATAGTTAAGACATACAGGTTTTAGTAGAAAGGAACAAGGAACAAAGAACAAAGAATAAAAAATGTCTTAACTTTAATACTTAGTGCTATAGGCAAATTAATAATTAATATAATTATTAACTATTAACTATTAATTAATAAACTTCCCATCATTCCTAAATCTTCGTGATCTAAAATATGACAATGATAGACTGTTTTTCCTGTAAAGTCTTCAAAAGGAATACGAATACGAACTGTTTCCCCTCGACGCACTAAAATTGTGTCTTTCCAAGTTGGATAAGCGTTAGGAACACCATTACGACTAATAACTTGAAACTTATTCGTATGAACATGAAAAGGATGATCCATAACTCCAGTATTAATGACTTCCCATTCTTCTACCGTATTCAATTTAACTTGAGTTTGTACAGTATTAGGTTGATAGGCTTCTCCATTGATTAAAAAAGCCATTCCTACCCCTGGAGACATTCCATGATTTAAAGAAAATTGTCTGGTTGTTTGGGGTTTAGGTAAAGGAGAAATCGGCATTAATTCGGTAGGTAAATTTAAGGGACTTACAGAATTTTCATAGTTAATGGTTGCTAAAGGAATAGGCCCATTATTCTCAATATTATCTCGTCCTCTTCCCATCATTCCGCCTCCCATTCTTCCTCTTCCCATCATTCCCATAGAACCCCGATTATAAGGTAAACTAACTAACTGATAACTTTGGGGGTTTTTATCACCTTTAATTAGGACTTCTATTCGTTCTCCTGGGGTTAATAAAATTTCTGACAGTTCTATGGGTTGTTCTAAGGTTGTTCCATCATTAGCTATTAAGTAAAAAGGGTGATCTTCTAAAGACAAATTATAAAAGCGAGAGGTTGAAGCATTGACAATTCTTAATCTTAATAAGCCATTTTCTGGCATAGAAAAAGAAGGATTTACTTCACCATTAACTGTAATGACATTTCCTTCTCTCCCCATCATTAATGGCATTTGATTTGAGGGTAATAAATTCCCGTTCTCGTCTAAAAAAAAATCTTGTAACACTAAAAATTCTTCTTTAGCTGCTTTAATTTCAGGAATTTCATCCAACTGATCACGAATAATAAATAAGCCAGCTAACCCTCCCGATAATTGTTCTGCCACTAACCCATGTAAATGAGGATGATACCAGTTAATTCCCCCTGTTTGTTTAGTAGGTATGTCAAATTCATAAGTAAATTTTTCTTTTGGTTTAACTTCTAAAAAGACATTATCTCCTTTTCCTGTTGGAGGAAGATGTAACCCATGATAATGTAAATTAGTTGATTGAGAGAGATTATTAACAAAATGAATACGAACTTTATCCCCTGGTTTAGCTTCTAATCTAGGGCCAGGAACTTGACCATTATATGTTAACAAGTAAGCGTTTTGATTGCCTAACGGAACTTCTTGATAACTGGCTTCTAAGGTGGTTTCGAGTAGTCCATTTTGACTAGAAATGATATTTTGTGAATTTAGTGCATAACTTTTGTTTGAAAAATTATTATTAGAAGATTGTAGTTTTTTGATGACTTGATGAGTTCCTAATGCTAATATCGTCGTTGACGTTCCTAATAAAAAAAGTTTACGACGAGTGATAGGTTTCATAATTAACTCCTAGCTTTTTTTTCTATCATAGAGACGCTTCTGATAACGTCTCTATCAACTTCAATTTTTAATAAGTCTCGTATTCTTTATAGACTTGTGTGCTGCCATCTTTATTAATGGCAAAAACAGCAAACGGTTGTTTTGTATCTCCTGCTTCCATTCCTGGGGTTCCGATAGGCATTCCTGGAACAGATAAGCCAATCATATCGGGTTTTTCTTTCAGAAACCGTTTAATATCATCAGCAGGAATATGACCTTCCATAACATAACCATCAATAATGGCAGTATGACAAGATTCTAAATCAGAACTGATATTATGTTTTTGTTTAATACTAGCCATATCATCGGTTTTAATATCAGTAATTTTAAAGCCGTGCTTTTTAGCGTGGTCGACCCAAATTCCACAACAACCACAAGAGGGACTTCTATAAACAGTCATTGACATATTTCCATTATAAGATTCGTTTACAGTATCCCAATTACTGGCTAAAATCGTTTGATTAGAAGCTTGAGGAATAGGTTGATTATTATTGGTTGAATGGTTTAAGTACATTGTACCAGCAACCCCTATAACAGCGACTCCTGCAATCACTGGTAATAACCATTTAGAAGAAGCATTAAACATTCTTAAATCTCTCCTTGAGATGTCTATCTTTTTTTATTTTAGCTTGTAAGTAGGTAAGTTCGTAGTTAAAGCTTTAGCTTTGATGATAACTCGCTTTCTTTTCTTTTATGACTTACTACACACTGTCGAAGCAACGAAAGTTCAAATAGTTTCAAAATCCAACAACTTGTAAAGAAAGTTATATTATTATCAAATAACATTTTTTGCTTTTTTGATAGCTTGGTACAACAGTTATAATTATTAATAAGAAATACTTTTCCTTCGGATTTTTATTACTTAAAATACAAAAGTGTGGCATGGGGAGACAACGATCTTATTCTTGCCGAATACCATGAAAGTTATCCCCTCTATTTTGATTACTTGTAGCCTGATTTCTATCGCTCCTAACGCGGTTTCTCAGGTGCTGAATTCCTCTGATTTTGATAGTTTAGCAACCACGTCTAGTGAAGATTTAACAGGAGTTGAACCGAGAACCATCGATGACTGGAACTGGGGACTCGGTGGTGAGTTTCCTGAACGTAAACCCTCTACTCCTTTAGAGTCTAGCAATTTTGACTTAGATTTGTATGAAACGAGAGTCAGACAACTTAATGACGCTTATCAAGATACAGATTATAATTTCGGAGACTATGATCGTCCTACCCGTCGCTTTCCTCTGCTTGATTTGTAATTAGGGAATAGTAAAGTGAATTTTTTGGTGTATTAGCATAGCGTAATACACCAAAAAATTAGTCACGGAATTAAAAGGATCGACCAAGGCACAAATTTGGACATTGATCGGAATATTAGTGACGGCGGTTGGTGGTTTTTTAGTCGCTATAGCTAGATTCGCCTTCTATCCCATAGCCTAAGCTTTTATTATTAACATCCGGTAAACCGATTCATTTTTATTAAACGTTGCAATTTCTCTTTGAGTCGCAATAGGAAAAGGATTATCTGCTAACCATGTTTCTTGATGTTGCTTTTTGAAACAAGTATTTCCTAAAAAAGTCTCTCCCATTTCTTCGGCAACTTCTTTAATATCAGATTGTAAAAAAACTGATCCCTTATCAACTAAATAATGAGCGATCGCTTTGACTAAACCAGGTTGTACCACTCGTCTTTTTTTATGGCTGCGTTTAAACCAAGGATCAGGAAACTGAATACTAACACAATTTAACGTATTCGGAGGAAATGACGATAATAAGGACTCGATAGAAACATTAATATTGCCAAAGAGGAAATGTAAGTTTGATAATTGTAAGCGATCGCGTTGTTCATTGGCTTCGATCACTAAAGGTTCTCTAATTTCTATCCCCAGAAAATTCGTATCGGGATACAATGAAGCCATATTAAACAAAAATTTTCCCCTTGCACAACCAACGTCTAAATGTAGGGGTTGATCGGCACAAGGGTAAATAACGTCCCATTGAGGAATAATTAAAGGGTTACGGTATTTTGCACTTAAAGGGTTAACGTGTTGACGGACACGGACTCTTGCCAAAATTAATCTCTCCTATCTATGCTCAATGGTAAAGATGTGCTTTACTTAAAAATTTTATTGTGATGAATTTTCGCTTTGCTATTATCAGTGATCCCCATATAGCGGTTTCCCACACGATTCAACATCATTCTAGCCGTTTTCATCTAGTAGAAGTCAGTATTCTTGCATTAGAAAAGGTGTTAAATCACTTAGAACAGGTTAACTTAGATTTTCTTTTGTTACCAGGAGACTTAACTCAAGACGGAGAAACCGATAACCATAACTGGTTAGTTAAACGCTTACGGTCGCTACCATTTCCTGTTTTTGTGGTTCCGGGTAATCATGACGTTCCCCTGATTGATCCAACAGAAAATAAGATCGGTTTGCATCAATTTCCGAGTTATTATAATCACTTTGGTTATGAAAATCAACAATTATATTATACCCAAGAAATCTTACCAGGGGTTAGAATTATTGGTCTAAATTCTAATCACTTCGATGAAGAAGGAAGACAGTTAGGCTATTTAGATGAGCAACAATTAACTTGGTTAGAGAAGTTATTACCTCAAGTTAAAGATCAATTACTTTTAGTGATGATTCATCATAATGTTATTGAGCATTTACCAGGACAAAATGATCATATACTGGGAAAACGGTATATGTTAAAGAATGCTTCGTCATTACTCAACCTGTTGATGTCTGCGGACTGCAAATTAATTTTTACAGGTCATCTTCATGTTCAAGATATTGCTTATCATCAAGGTATCTATGAAATTACCACAGGGTCATTAGTTAGTTATCCTCATCCATATCGTATCATTGAAGTGAAACGACCGCCTCATGGTTCATTAACCCTTAATGTAACCTCTCATCGAGTTAAAAGTGTGCCGGGGTGGGAAAATTTAGAAACAATGTCTCGTCAGTGGTTAGGCGATCGCTCGTTTCCTTTTATGGTGAAATTATTGACAGGATCACCGTTGAAAATATCCATTGAAGAAGCAGAAAAATTAGCCCCATCTTTACGAGATTTTTGGTCAGATATTGCAGCAGGGGATGGAATTTTTGATTTTCCTGAATTTCCTCCTGATGTTCGCCGTTATTTTCAAGAATTTAGTGCTATTAAAGCGGATGGAACACCAACTTTAATTGATAATCAAGCTATTCTTAATTTATAAAATAAAAATTATTCTGTTTAGTTAATAAATAGTTAACAGAAAGGTTTTATCCTTAGATAAGCTATTCATCATTTAAAGTGCTAGTTGAGACTGCATGGGAGCAGGGAAAGGGGAGCGTGGGAGAAAAGTTTGAGCGTTTGTACTAAAAACTTGAATATCTGGTTTAAATGCACAACAGCTTAACAAAGTTACTGGTTTGGACTGCTTCGGAATAGGGAATAAGGTCGCTCGTCTCCGAAGTTCCTTTGCACTCTTAACTAAGACATTTATGATCTACTGAGTTTTTCCCTCTCTAGACAGATGATAAATAAATTGAGAGCAAAGAAAATAGAATGTGTCAACCTTGGTTAAGTTTCACAATAATAGATTAACTTTGAAATAATTTTTCATGGATTAGAACCTTGAAAAGAAAGAAGTATGAAGACAGACAAAATTAATACGACTACTGGTATATTAAAAACCAGAGACGTAGCGAAATCTGCTTTCATGGCTTTTAATTCTGGGTTAGATAAAAATCGAATATGAGTAATAAAGGATATTCAGATTCTTCTTTTTCTCGTCGTTCTTTTCCTGAAAAACTGAGTTTTAGCATTGCGATCGCTTTGTTAGCCATCCTCATCAGTTTAGTTTTCTATAGTTGGTTTACACAGTCCAATAAACCCCCTATTTTATCTGCTAGTTTTGGGCAGGATATTCGTCAAGTTGAGCAGCAATACTATGTTCCTTTCACTGTGACGAATAAAGGAGAACAGGCTGTCAAATCAGTTCGTATTATTGGTAAGCTAACCCTTGGCGAAACTATCGAACAAATAGCAGAACAAGAAGTTGATTTTTTGTCACGAGATGAAATTATCAATGGGGTATTTATTTTTACGCATGATCCTCAAAAGGGAGAATTAGAAATTCGGGTAACCGGTTATAAAATTCCCTAGAACAAAATCAAGAAAAAATCTGAGTTCGGTGTTAGGAGTTCGGAGAATTGAAATTTTTTTACAGATAGGAGAAAGCTCAAATGTGGGTAGAAAAACTAGCAAGAGCAGGTTATGCAGCCAAAGGGGTTGTGTACGGGACAATTGGTATTTTAGCCATACAAGTTGCTATTAGTTCAGGGGGAAAAACAACCGATAGTTCGGGGGCTCTTCGCACAATAGTCACTCAACCCTTCGGCCAGTTTTTGTTAATATTAGTCGCCATTGGCCTATTTGGCTATAGTTTATGGCGTTTGATTGAAGCTATCTTTGATCCAGAAAGTCGTAAAACCGACTCAAAAAATATCGTCAAACGAATTGGTTATTTATTCAGTGGTTTAATTTATGGAGCTTTAGGAGTTCAAGCGGTTCTTTTAGTCACGAACTCTTCAAGTAGCTCCCAAGGAAATAGTAACTCTACCTCAGATTGGACAGCTAGACTGATGGCTCAACCTTTTGGTAGATGGTTAGTAGCTCTTGTTGGAGTGATAACCATAGGGGTTGGTTTATATCGCTTATATAGTGCCTACAAAGTTAAATTTCGTCGTAAACTCAATCTAATCGACCTAGATGCCAATCAACAAAAATGGATAATTCGTATTAGTCGATTTGGTATTGCAGCGCGAGGAGTAATTTTCCTGATTATTGGAGGTTTCTTTTTGCAAGCATCTAGACAATATGACCCAAGTGAAGCCAAGGGACTTGATGGTGTCCTTCAAACCTTAGCCCGACAACCTTATGGAAAAGTTCTATTAGGTATTGTTGCTTTGGGATTAATTGCTTATGCTATTTATCTATTTGTACAAGCGAGATATCGACAAATTCCGGCTAGTAATGTCCCTGATAGTTTACCGCGAGAGTTAGCTAATCATAGGTATAAATAATTATTGCTAATGACAGAGATAATTTAAGTAGATCATTCTTGTTGCCTGTTGCCTTGAACCATTCTTATTATTACTTTTGTTTTGCACTATTTACTTTCTTCCTAGCTCCGATCTTCGGGTCTTTACTGTTGTCTTAACTAGGACTTTGTGATCTACTAAATCTGTTTCTTAAGGGGTAGAAAAACTTGACAATAGTTTCTTTGATGAGGATTTTAATTCACTCCCTAAGAAGATGAAATTAGAGGCATTTATTTGCTCAAATAAGGTTAACAACCAATAAAATTTAGTTCTACAATCACCACTTATGTCATCTCTATCTACAAAACCGATTTCTTACTGGATCGATTCTACTTCACAAATAAATAATTCAGAATTTATTGAAAATATCTCCGTGGATGTTGCTATTGTCGGGGCTGGAATCGTCGGCTTAACCGCAGCCCATCGGCTGAAAAAAGCGGGTAAAACCGTTGCTGTCATTGAATCTAAAAAAGTAGCCACTGGGGTAAGTGGTCACACAACCGCTAAAATTACCTCATTGCATCAACTTATTTATCAAGATTTAATCGCTGAATTAGGACAAGAAAAGGCAAAACTCTATGCTGACTCTAATCAAGCAGCCCTCGAATATATTGCAAACTTAGTCCAAACCGAGCAAATTGATTGTGATTTTAGTCGCCAAAATTCCTACACTTTTGCTGAGTCTGTCAAACAACTAGAAAAAATAGAAGCAGAAGTTGAGGCAGCGCAGTCTTTAGGGCTACCGGCTTCTTTTGTCAAAACAACGTCTCTTCCTTTTCCCATTTCAGGTGCCATTCAATTTGAAAACCAAGCTCAATTTCACGTCCGTAAATATTTACTGCATTTAGCCAAAAGTATTCCAGGAGACGGTAGTTATCTCTTTGAAGAAACCAGAGTCGAAGATGTCAAAGAAGAAAAAACCGCTTGTCGAGTAGAAACCCGTCGAGGGAAAATTACAGCAAAAGACGTTATCGTTGCCACGAATATTCCTATTCTCGATCAAGGACTCTTTTTTGCCAAAGCTTACCCAAAACGCTCTTATTTAATTGGTGCGCCCATTGAGCCAGAAAACGCCCCCGAAGGAATGTTTATCGGCACAGGAGATAAGTATCGTTCCATTCGTACAACCCCTTATAATGGTCGCTTACTACTATTAGTTGGAGGTGAAGGTCACAAAACCGGAGAAGTCACCGAAACAAACAAACGTTTTGTTCCACTTGAAGAGTACGCACGCGCTCGATTTGGAGTCAATTCCATCGATTATCGCTGGTCGTCTCAAGATATGGTTTCCTTTGATAAACTGCCTTACATTGGTAAATTAACGCCCCTCCATCATCATATTTATGTGGCAACTGGCTTAAGTTTATGGGGAATGACCAAAGGGACTTTATCAGGGATGCTCTTGTCAGATATGATTTTAGAGAAAGAAAATCCTTGGTTAAATTTATATGATTCAACCCGTGCTACCCCATTTGTTTCTAAGACTTCCATTAAACAAAATGCCGACGTGGCCATTCATTGGATCGGCGATCGCCTCAAAGGACGACAAGATTCTCTGAGTGAGATTAATCCAGGAGATGGTAAAGTCGTAGATGTGGACGGGGAGCAAGTGGCTGTCTATCGAGATGAAAAGAATACGTTCCATGCTGTTTCTGCGGTCTGTTCTCATTTAGGTTGTGTCGTTAATTGGAATGATGCGGAAAAGAGTTGGGACTGTCCTTGTCATGGGGCGCGTTTTGATTGTAACGGCCAAGTGCTTCATGGTCCTGCGACGAAAGATTTATCTAATCTTCAAATCTCAGAAGATCAAGAAGGTCAAGTTGTTTCTGTATAGGTGATAAAATTATCAAACAGACTTGGAAAAAAGAACTAGATGAGATTATCCGTGGAGCATCAGGGGGATTGTTATTTGGCATTCCCCTGGTTTATACCATGGAGGTATGGTTGATTGGCTCTAGAGTTGATTCGTCTTTGATGCTATTGATTTTGTTGATCACTTATTTAGTAATTTTCAGTTTAAATTCTATAGAGGGCTTTCGTCGCAAAAAACGAAAAGGATGGACTGATGCCATCTTAGAAAGCAGTGAAGCTTTAGCTATCGGCTGTTGTTGTGCCAGTTTCACCCTTTTACTCTTGCAAAAGATAACCCCGACTACTCCTTTAGAAGAGGTATTAGGTAAGATCATCTTTGAAACAGTTCCTTTTGCTATTGGTACAGCCTTGTCTCGCGTTTTATTGGATGGAGAGCCGAAAAAATCGGTTTCCCAAGAGGATACATCTGGAAAAAAACGAGGTAATAAACAACAAGTTCAGGTTAATGAAACCTTAGCCGATATTAGTGCCAGTTTTATGGGTGCGATGATCGTGGCCTTTAGTATTGCCCCCACGGATGAAGTTCGAGTTTTGGCAGTAACAGCTTCTCCACCTTGGTTAATTATTCTAATGATGGCATCTTTGTTAATTTCTTATATGATTGTTTTTGCTGCCGGTTTTACTGATCAAGCTAAGCGCAGAAAACAACAAGGTTTGTTTCAAACCCCTGAAACGGAAACAGTTATTTCTTATTTAATTGCTTTATTCACATCAGGATTAATGCTTTTGTTTTTTCAACAATTAAATTTTGATATGCCGTGGTTTTTGTGGTTACAATATACCATTATTTTAGGTCTTCCTGCTGCTATTGGTGGGGCAGCCGGGCGTATTGCTATTTAAAAAATTTCTTTCTAAAGAAAGATGGATGAGGTGGGGAAAGTTAGTTTCAATAGAAAGTGGAATGGATAAGTCTTTGAATATGTTAATTACTGTTTAAGTATTTAAGACTGAAAGAGAGCAGAAAGCCAAAATAATTTACCGTCTGTAGAATTGTAGAATTTTTTAGAGCCTAACTATGGAATCATTATTTAATCTCGATTTACAACCCTTATTAGATCATAAAAGTGATTTATGTATATCAATTTATTTACCCACTTACAAAAAAGGAGCAGAAACACAACAAAACTTTATTCGCTTCAAAAATCTGATTCAGCAAGTTCAAGATAATCTAAGCGATCGCGGTTTAGGAGAGAAAGATATTGACGCTTTACTGCAACCAGCTTATGAATTACTCGATGACAGAGAAAACTATTTTTGGGAACATCAAGACTTAGGTTTAGGCGTTTTTTGTAGTTCTAATTTTTGGCAAACTTATCGTCTACCTACCTCTTTTGAAGAAATGGCGATAGTTGCTGATCATTTTTACATTAAACCGTTAATGCGTTTTATTAACCTTAATCAACCGTTTTATTTGTTGGCTTTGAGTCAAAATGAGGTTCGCTTATTTAAAGGTAATCGCCATGATATTAAATCGATGGAATTGGACGATATGCCTAGCAGTTTAGCTGAAGCATTACGTTACGATGATCCAGAAAAACAACTACAGTTTCATAGTGGTTCTAGTGGCGGTAATTCTCAACCCATTTATCATGGTCATGGAGTAGGAACAACGGATAATAAAGATGAAATTCAGCGTTATTTTCAAGCCATTGATAGTGGTTTAATGTCTTTATTACCAGTAGATAAGCATACTCCTTTAATGTTGGCAGGGGTAGATTATCTTATCTCAATGTTTCAAGATATCAGTTCTTATCCGAATCTGGTTAAAGACGCAATTATTGGAAATCCAGAGACGTTATTACCCCAAGAATTACATGAACAAGCATTACCAATTTTACACAAAGCGTTAAACCATAAACAACAAGAAAGCATAGAAGAGTATCAAGAAAAACAAGGAATCGGTGAAGCGAGCGATCACTTATCAAAGATTCTAACGGCTGCTTATAATGGTCAAATTGATACATTGATGTTGGCAGAAAATGAAGAAAAATGGGGTCAATTTGATCCTAATAATTACGAGTTAGATATTCATTCTGAAAGAAGTCTTCAGAGTAATGACTTGTTAGAGTTGGCCGCTTTTCATACGGTTAAACAAGGAGGAGAAGTCTACTTAATGGATAAAAATACTTTACCTAATAACTCTTCAGCAGCAGCTATTTTTCGTTATCCTGTTGTGAATTATGGAGTTAAGGTAACTAATTAATGTTATCTCTTTGGGATAAATAGAAGTATGAAACCTTGTAGGGTGGGCAATGCTCACTTTACAGTTCCTAATATCGTTGGGTTTCATTCCTCAATCCAATCTACGAGATTAGCGATCATACTATATCTATACAGAATCTATACAGAATGAAACGGAATGGAGAAATTGGGAAAATTAGTCAGTTGGTGTTAGAGAATTTGAGAAAGCTACTAAGTTGGGTTTCATTCCTCAATCCAATCTACGAGATTAGCGATCATACTATATCTATACAGAATCTATACAGAATGAAACGGAATGGAGAAATTGGGAAAATTAGTCAGTTGGTGTTAGAGAATTTGAGAAAGCTACTAATTTGAAATTCTTTTCATATCTTAATGCCAAAACACGAGATATAATTAATGCAAAAGCTAGAGAGCATATTTCTTTAAAGTCATCTCTTTTAGCAAAAGAAACTCTTACAGAAGTATCATCCTTGATAGGGCCTTTTGAAAACACTCCCATCAGGCATAATAGTACCCCAGTAGGTAACAGGAGAAATCATCAAGGTTCCACGAGGAATAACACTATTGATTTTGGCTCCTTCAAAGTTAGTTCCGATCAAAGTCGTGTCTTCAAAGTTGGCATGACCAATTTCAGTATCGCACAACCTAGCATTGTTCAATCTAGCGATTTGAAAATTGGCTCTCCACAAATTGGAATGAGACAAATCAGTTCCCAACAAATGAGCATAACTCAAGTCAGCCCCTTCGAGGTTAGCATAGAGTATGGCAGCATAACTAAGATTAATTCTTCTGAGCTTGGCAAAACTGAGATCAGACTCATTCAACCCAGCATAACTGAAGTCGGAGCCAATCAAATCAGCCCCACTCAAATTGGCTTTGTGGAGTCTTATTCTGGGCAATTCTACACCTCTCAATATAATTCCCGAAATATTGACTCCAGAGAAATCTCTTTCTCCAAGACCATAGAGTTCAAGCAATTCTTCAGCAGTAATATCCATAATATTGTTGGGTTTCGTTTCTGCTATAGTTATCTGTTGCCTTTAATTAACATCAGTTTTAATTCTGTTAAAATAAATAATATCTAGATCAGAGGTGAGGCTAAATGTCTTCAAAATTCCCAACTTGGTTATTAGGTTTATTCTTAATTATAACCGTAACTTTAACTACTCAATATTTTAATGTTGCTATGATGGGATTAACTGTTTTTGTCTTAGCTTATTTAACGAAAGGAATGCGGAAAACTAAAAAGAATTTTTAATAAAAAAGGGCTTATAAAAGACGAAAAGAATCAAAAAAACTAATAATTGTTTCAGAAATAGCATCGCTTTGAGTTGGACTAGCTGCTGCTAAAACATAAATTCTATCATTAATTAAATAAACTCGAAAACTAATTAATTCATCTTCATTTTTCATGGTTAATTCTTTACCGATATCAGTCTCAAAGGTAATATTTTTATCAGTGATTAAAGTAAAGTTTGTTTTTTTAACAATTCCCTGTTTAACTTCATCAAGTAATTGTTCTTTATTGGCGATTTGATTGGAAGTTAATCTATCAGAATAAGCAGCCACAAAGCGATAATTTTGGGGATGACTGGCTAACACTTCAAACAATAAATTACTATCTTCTAACTCGATAGAAACTGCTTCAGAACTTTGTATTCCTTGGGGTATCCAAACCGAAAAATTGCCATCTTGAAAAACAAATTTTTGCCAACGAAGTTCTTCTGTCTCAATGGTTAATAATTGGGAAGGATGTTCGATATTATTAGATTCGGATTGTTGTTGCAATCGTTGGATTTCTTGATCCATTAACTGTTGTCCATCCCTAAAAAAAGTTGGGCGATCTAGTCTTCCTTGGGCTAATATTTGTCCGAGAGGATAATAGAAACAATTCAAAACAATGATAGACAAGATAATCTTTTTCATTGCACTAACTCACATTCAATTAAACGCATAAAGCAAAAAGTTGCCATTTTAAATCCATAAGGAGACTTCCACCAAATCGCAGGAAACGCACCTTGTGGGGCAGATAGGCTAAAATCCCAATTATGATAGTTATTGCCTTGCCATTGTCCATTTTTACGCCATCCCACGCGATCGCCGTATTTTTCTAGGATATTGACATTTTGGCTGCGAAGGGTGTCTAAACTCCCCCCTACTTCGAGATAAAGACGCAACTGAACACTAAACCCAAAGCGATCACTACTATAGTCTCGCCATAGTCTATCAATCACCTGCAAAATATTACAAGGAAGTTGTTTCATGTCGTTGGGGGTAAGATCCTCCCGACTACGGTTAACTGCATCGAGAATCACCCGACTGGTTTCTTGATCTGCTTCTTTGAACTTTCCTGCTTTCAAAAATTCCTGTAATTGACTATATCTATGAATATCTGAAACTAATTTTAACTTTTCTTCTAAATATAATACTTTTTCTTTCAATAGCTGTACTTCACTTAAAATTACAGATAGATCGGGATTACTTTCTGGAGTTACAGATTCAGTCATAATTCAGTTATGAGTAACAATCAATGATATCTTAAGGAAGTTCAGACAAATCTCAGGAAATTTTCATTTCTTTCTGTTTTAATGATATTACATTCCTGAAGCAATAGTCTATTGGCTTTTTTGTATAATTAATTGAAGGTAGTGTACAGCTAAAAATGGTAACATCTCATAGTTCAAACTCTGTTAGTTATGATATTGAAAAAACTGTCCTGGATCGTTATCAAGAAGGGGCAAAGGTTCAACAACCTAGTTTATGTTGTCCTACTGAATACGAGGGGAACTATTTAGAAATTTTACCCCAAGAAATTATCGAAAAAGATTACGGTTGTGGTGATCCGACTCGTTATGTTGCTGAGGGTGAAACGGTTTTAGATTTAGGATCGGGAACGGGAAAAAATTGTTATATTTTAGCCCAAAAAGTTGGGAAAACAGGTCACATAATTGGCGTTGATTTTAATGATGAGATGTTAAACATCGCCCGTAAATATCAAGAAGAAATTGCTAACAAAATTGGAACTAAAAACACTAAATTTGTCAAGGGAAAGATACAAGACTTAACCCTGAATTTAGACTTAGTAGAATCTTGGTTACGGGATCATCCTATTCAATCAGTAGATGACTTAAGTCAGTTTGAAAGTGAATGCGATCGCTTACGCAAAGAGTCTCCTTTAGTGACAAATAATAGCATTGATGTTGTTATTTCCAACTGCGTTTTAAACTTGGTTAAACCTAACGATAAACAACAGTTATTTAAAGAACTATATCGAGTTTTAAAACGTGGCGGAAGGGCAGTTATTTCTGATATTGTCTGTGACGAAGATCCTACCGATAATATTTTAAATGATCCTGATTTATGGAGTGGTTGCATTGCAGGGGCATTCCGAGAAGATGAATTTTTAAAGATGTTTGAAGAGGTAGGATTTTATGGAGTTGAAATACTCAAACGAGAGGAAAAACCTTGGCAAGTTATTGATGGAATCGAATTTCGTTCTATGACTATTCGTGCTTATAAAGGGAAAGAAGGGCCTTGTTTAGAAAGGAAACAATCGATTATTTATAAAGGTCCCTGGAAACAAGTTCAAGACGATGATGGACATATTTTTTGTCGAGGAGAAAGAATGGCAGTTTGTGATAAGACTTATCACATTTTAACCCGTGCGGAAAGCCCTTACCAAAAAGATATTATTGGGGTTCCTCCTTATCAAGAAATACCCATCGAAGAAGCAACAGAATTTAGTTGTAAAAATAAAGCAATTCGTCATCCCAAAGAAACCAAAGGCAGTGATTATCATTTAACAGAACTTAAAGAAGATATAGACTGTTGTACCCCTGGAGAATGTTGTTAATTCTCAGTGATCAGTTAACAGTGATTAATTAGCGCACCGCTTTGCGGATCTCTTCGAGATCGCTGTTAACAACTTATTGATATGGAGAAAAAATGATTGCTTTAAATACTAATAAACTAACACCATTTGATCAAAAAATTAAACAACCTTTAAGTAAACAAAAAATAACTGTATTACAAATTAATTTAGGAAGACGTTGTAACCTTGCTTGTAACCATTGTCATGTAGAAGCAAGTCCCAAAAGAACAGAAGAATTGTCCCCAGAAATCTGTCAACAACTAATCGAATTAATTAACCGCTTTCCACAAATTGAAACCATTGATTTAACGGGAGGCGCACCAGAAATGAACTACGGGTTTAAACTCATAGTTGAAGCAGCTAAAAAAGCTAAAAAAGAAGTGATTGTACGCTCTAATTTGACTATATTTTTTGAGTCTGGTTTTGACGTGTTACCCGAATACTTTGCTAAACATCAGTTAAGAATAATTGCTTCTTTACCTTGTTATTTAGAGGACAATGTAGATAAGCAAAGAGGAAAAGGAGTCTATAATGCTTCTATTCGTGCCATTCAGAAACTCAATCAATTGGGTTATGGAAATGAGCCTGATTTAATCCTAGATTTAGTTTATAATCCTCCTATTCCTAGCAATGAGAACTTTTCTTTAACCCCTAATCAAATTAACTTAGAAAAAGATTACAAAACTTTTCTGAAAGAAAACTTTGAGATTAAATTCAATCAACTTTTTACTATTACTAATTTACCCATTGGCAGAATTAAAACATATCTAAAAAATAAAAAATTGTATGATGCTTATTTACAATTTTTAGAGTCTCATTATAATCCTCAAACCCTGGCTCATGTTATGTGTCGTAATCAATTATCCATTGATTATTTAGGAAACATTTATGACTGTGATTTTAATCAAATGGAAAACATTGCAGCTACTTTACCCGATGGGAAACCTTTAACTGTAGAAACTTTATTAAAAATTGGTAATTTAGATGTTATTAATGACATCAAAACCGCAGATTATTGTTATGGATGTACTGCTGGCAGTGGTTCAAGTTGTGGGGGATCATTAATTTAATTAAGGTAAAAAACTATGCTTAAAACAACCCAATCAAAACAAATATTCTTAAAACTAGGGGGAATTACTGTGTTAACGGCTGCGACCATAATTATTATAAAACAGCTAGGATTTTTAGATGCTTTTAGTATTACTGAAACGCTCCAAAATTTATTACAATGGATACAAGATTTAGGAACCATTGGTTATCTAATCTTTACTTTAGTCTATATATTATCAGCCGTTTTTTTAATTCCTGCTTCTATTTTAACTTTGGGTGCCGGGGCTATTTTTGGTGTAGTTAAAGGTTCAGTTTTAGTGTCTATTGCTTCGATTTTAGGAGCAATTATCGCCTTTTTAACTGGACGTTATTTTGCCAGAGGATGGGTATCTAAACAAATAGAAAAATACCCAAAATTTCAAGTGGTTGATGAAGCAGTAGCAGAAGAAGGATGGAAAATTGTTGGATTAACTCGCTTATCCCCTGTACTTCCTTTTGTTATTTTAAACTACGCTTTTGGTATTACCCAAGTCTCCTTAAAAGATTATATAACGGCTTCTTGGATTGGGATGTTACCAGGTACAATTATGTATGTTTATATTGGTTCTCTCGTTGGTAATATTGCCACTTTAGGTACAGAAGGAAGGGAAAGAAGCTCTTTAGAATGGGCTTTATATTGTGTCGGATTAATTGCCACCGTATTCGTAAGTGTCTATGTTACTAAAGTGTCTCAAAATGCTTTAAATCAACAAATTGAAAAAACTTAATTTAATTTTCACGATGAAAAATCAGCCAACTTATTGCAGTTGTCCAGCACAGTAAAATTAGTGCAACAAAGCGTTCATATAAACCATTAAAAGCAGTGGAAATCTGAAAAAATGGAGGAGCAAAGATAAGCCAAACAACAGCAATTGCCAAACTAAAATACTGCCACCTACGACTAATTTTACGAAACCCAAACGACAGTAGAAAACAAATTAACGGAAAGATCAAACCCAGTACATACACTGCATATAAATGGACTGAAAATCCAGAACTATTCGGAAGCTTAGCGTATTGATCATGTTCTGAAATAATAAGAATGTCGATACCCAAAAAGAATAACAGCGTTGCACCAAGTTGCCAACGCCAGTCCCCTAAGTTCCAACGCCACAGAGCGATCGCACAAACTATTAAACCAATTCCATAAAGATTCAGTCCAATATCTTGAATCCAAGCATAGTCACCAATGGCTAAATTACTAATAGTTTGTTTAATGGGATTATAGCTATCAACCACAATAATTCCGATAAAATCAGTCAGTACCACAATCAAATTACTAGCAATTCCAACAATTCCACATATCTGAAAAAATATTCGACTCGAACGATCAGAACTTGAATGGAAATTTTGTTTATCCATCTTAAATCTATATTGATATCAGCCAAGAAATATTATCAGTCTAGTGTCCGATAAGTCTTGACCAACATTTTGTATCCTTAGTATTTGCCATATTTTAGTTTAAGTAAGGTATCGGATAATCTAATCAGTCTAAAGGGAGATTTTAATGGAAAAGTTTCCTAATAGTAGGTTTTTTAATCAACGATTTATTCAAGAAGCTTTAAATTATATTCAACAAATTGGCTCAGCTTTAACTTATATTCATGAACAAGGATTTATTCATCGAGACGTTAAATCGGGTAATATTATGCTTCGCAAAAAAGATATGTAAGCTATCTTAATTGACTTTGGTTTAGCAAAAGAATTTGTACAAGATAAAATTCAAACTCATACCAATTCTCGCACAGAATCTTTTGCTACTTTAGAACAATATGAATTAAAAGCTTAATGCAAAATCTAATTCTTATAATTCTTATTTAACTGCTAGTAAAATAAAAACCATTAATCAATCAAAATAAGAAACAAAAACGGCTCAAAATTTTTCTAGACTTCCTTCAATTTCAGACTCAGGGATGAATTATAAAAACTTACAGGAATTTTTAACCGTAGGAAAGTTAAAAGAAGCCGATCAAGAAACAGCCAAAATTATCCTAAAATTAATCAATCGAGAAAAAAAGGATGGATAGATCAACATCATGTTAAAAAATCACCCTGTCATAACTTAAAAATGATTGATCAACTTTGGCATGAAGCTAGTAATGGACGCTTTAGTTTTTCAGTACAGAATAAAGCTTTATCAAAGTTTAGGAGGTCAATAAAAATATAATGTGAAAATTTGGCGTGATTTTGGGTATGAAGTAGGTTAGAAAAAAAATAATAATTGGCTATCTTACCAAGACCTTAATTTTAATCTGTGATTTCTTCAAGGTCATTTACCCATGCTAGGGATGCAATTATGGGGGTTTACAGGATGGTTGACAATATTAATTAATCGATTAAATAGTTGTCAAATTCAGGAAAAATAACTAATTAGTCTTTCTATAGTGCTATTCATTAGGGAATAGAAATGAGGAATTAGATAAAGGTTTCAATCCGAAACAAATAGGCTAACTTTTTTGATAGTGCTAGATTTTTGAATTCAGAGGACAATGTTTGGTAATATAGAAAACAACGAGTAAAATAAATTGAAAAATATGAACTTATTATTAGCAACCGCCGGAGAATTCCCTATCTCTTTTGTTATCGTCTATGTTGTCGGTTTCATCGCTGCTGTAACCATCGGGTCTATTGCTTGGTATAATTCAAAACGTCCTGCTGGCTGGGAAAACAAAGAAAAGCCTGACTACGTTCCTGATGTCAAATCAGATGACCCACAGGACACTGCGCTATAAGTAGAACCAACCAAAGGATCTCAAAATAGATTAAATCATCCCTAAATTATTATTGTGAAGTCTTCAAAAATTGACCAGTTATTACAAGACTTAAAGAAAACGGATGAAGTAGCCCGGCAACGGGCTACAAATGAATTATGGCAACTATGGTTTGGACAGAAAGGAGAAATTGGACGAGACTTATTAAGACGATCGCAATTTTTTCTAGAAGCAGGAAATTTTGAAAAAGCCGAAGAATTACTCACAGAAACAATACAAAATTATCCTGATTTCGCTGAAGCTTGGAATCGGCGTGCTGTCGTTTATTTTTCTCAAGAAAAGTATCAACAAGCGAGAAAAGATTGTGAACAAGTAATTCAAATCATTCCCTATCATTTTGGGGCTTTGCATGGTTTAGGGTTGTGTTTATTAGCCTTGGGAAAATATCGAGAAGCGATCGCAGCTTTTCGGAAAGCATTGGAAGTTCAACCCCATGCTTTAATCAATCAAAAATTAATTTTAGAATGTACAGCCTTACTTTGAGTTAGTGAAGAGTCGTGAGTTAATCTATAGTGTCTCTTCTGTAATCTATAATCCTTTTACCATTTTCCTCTAATTGTTTCGTCAGGCTGTCAGCCATCATGGGTTTAGCAAAATAATAGCCTTGACCATAACCATACCCTAAAGTAGAAACAATTTCTTGCTGTTGAGGGGTTTCGATACCCTCTGCAACTAAGTTAAATTTCATTTCTTGAGCAATAGTCGCAATGGCTTTACAGATAGCTAACTTTTCTGTATCTGCTTTATTTCCTGGCATGAAAGAACGATCAACTTTAATTTCATCAAAATTAAATTGTAATAATTGTATCAAACCTGCTTGTCCTGTCCCAAAATCATCCACCTTCAAGCGAACAGACATCTTCTTTAACCAATCTAAACTTTGAAGATACAAATCTAAGTTTTGATAAATGACTCGTTCTGTAATTTCTAATCCCACTAAATGGGGAGCAATATTCGCCTCAACAATCCGTCCATAAAGTTTTTGAATAAAGGTTTTATCTTCTAATTCTGCTGCACTGAGATTAAAAGATAACCAAAAATTCGGGTTAATCGAATGCCACTTTCCTAGTTGTTGTAGACCTTCACACAAAACCCAGTCACTAATAGGGTAGGTTAACCCTAGAACTTCAGCAATAGGGATAAATTCTCCTGGAGAAATCATACCTAGTTCCGGGGAACTCCAACGAATCAAAGCCTCTGCTCCAACGATTTCCCCGGTTTTCAAAGAAACAATCGGTTGATACACTAACCACCGTTCGTTTTCTATTCCTGGTTGTCGTAAATAAGACTCTATCAGCATTTGACGAGCGTATTGACTGGCTAACTCACGAGTCCAAAGACGGATACGATTTTCGGGTAATTCAGAACGGCGATCGCATTTTGCTTCTCTGGTGGCAGTTTCTGAAATTTGTCGCAATTTGTATATGGATTTATCTTGTTCACATTCAGGAAGATTATTAGTAGCAATACCGATAGATGCACTCACTTTAGCACCTTCAATTTCTAAGGTTTGGATGTCTTGAAGAATCGATACAGCAATAGGATAAACATCAATGATTGGAAATAGCAATATAAATTCATCCCCTCCTTCTCGAATGGCAATGCCTTCATAACGTTTGGCATAGGTTTGTAATGTCTCTGCAACGGCAATCAATATTTTATCCCCTAATTCATGGCCTCTCTGGTCATTAATGCGTTTAAATCGATCCAAATCAATATATAAACAACCTTGCCATTGTCGAGTTTCTAAATTAAAGAATCGACGGTTATATAATCCTGTTAAAACATCACGATTAAGGGGACTAATATCAAGAAAAGTAATATAGAGTAATTCTTGAGAAAGAGGAACAAATATATTAATAAAATGCCCTGTTAACTGGGTTTCATAATGAATTTCAATTTGCTGAGATTCTCCGCTTTCAAATGCTTGTAAATATAATTGAATTAATGGAGTTTTTTGGGGATAAATAACGTCCAAAAAAATTGGGAATTTTTCTACTAAACTATCTCCGATTTCTAGTTGATTATTAAATATCTTTTGTCCAATCTTATTGATCTTCAGCAATTTTAAATCATCATCTACCCTTTTAAATAAAAGATTTCCTGTCATAGATTTATTCCAAGTGGCATCTAATAACTGAAATGTTTGTGATAGATAACGTAATTGAGGTTGACTTTTACATAAGGCAATGACTGCAAGCCAGGATATAATTGCTGTGACGAGATGCCAATAGGGAAAATGATAGTGAAAGGCTGATAAAAAATGTCCAATTCCACAACTAAAAACAAAAGCAATGGCTAATAGTAAGTTAACCCAAATGGTACATTGAGCATTCTTTAAAATAGGTAAAAGTAAAATAGGTATCAAAAAATAAGCAAAGGCGATCGCTGCATTAAAAATACTATAGCGATAATCCATACTAGAACCTCAAAAAACACAGCGTTGATACGATTCACCATTAATGAACAAAAAGATTTTATTCTTGTGATGAATCAATTTTATTAATATCAGTATTCCCAAATTGATTACAAAACTATCATCAATTATGTTTAAAGATAATACACTAAAGTATGATTAAAAGTTAATTTTCTTAGAGAATGACAAATCAACAAATTGTATAAACTATAAACATAGCCTAAAGGACTAATTTTTATATAATGAAATAAACCCATAGTGCTAATATATTATCGTAGTGGTTAGAACATTGTAAATTTTAGTTTTTAATCGGGAGATTATTTTATTATACTAATAAATAGTTTTTTAAAATAACCTTATGGATAAAAACTTATAAGACTATCATAAACTCAAAACAAGCGTTTATGATAGCCAAACTAATATAATTATTCTTTAAATTGTTTCTCCACAGCCTTTAACAAAAATTCTCTTGGTAAAAAGCGAGTGCTATTCACCATAATACTATTAAAAATCCCCCCTGTTACCACGTTCGATTGATTATCTTCTAAGGCTTTTAGAGCCTCTTTTACCACAGTAGTGGCTGATATTAAATTACCATTATTTTTATTCTGAAAACTATCAGGAAATCGTGCTACTTCAAAAAAGTCAGACTCCGTGGGTCCGGGGCATAACGCTAGACATTTGATGCCTTTATCTTTATTCTCTGCCCATAATGCTTCTGTAAAACTAAGAACAAAAGCCTTTGTTGCTGCGTAAATAGACATATAAGGTAAAGGTTGAAATCCAGCAATAGAAGATACATTGATGATACTGCCTTCTCCTCGTTGCTGCATCTGAGATAAAAATAGATGGGTTAATTCAACCACAACTTTCACATTGAGTTGAATCATATCTAACTGTCGAGATAAGTCTCGTTCCGAAAATAGACCATAATCTCCAAAACCAGCGTTATTAATCAATAAATCCACTGACAAATTTTTATTGCGAACCCAATCATATACCTTTTGCCCTGCCTGGGGTTCAGTTAAATCCTGTACCATCACCTCAACATTGATGGATGCTCTTCCCTGTAACTGTTTAGCTAATCTATATAGTTTATCCTGGGAACGGGCAATTAAAATGAGATTAGTTTGACGAGTGGCTAATTCTTCAGCAAATGCTTGTCCAATTCCTGAAGATGCGCCGGTAATCAAAGCTGTTTTCATTACCATTATGATTAAAATTTAAAAGGAGTTACGCTTGTTACAAATTGTAACGCAGCCCAAGGGAAAAAATTCAACAGTGAGACTGAGGCAACAACCTTTGCAACTCATTGTTTCTCTAACCGTCAGTAAGCT
>NZ_AAXW01000060.1 GCF_000169335.1 Crocosphaera chwakensis CCY0110 | reverse complement strand
GCTATTTATTACCCATCGGAACCGGACCTTATAAAGTCGTTGAATTTAAACCTGGAGATGTGGTTATTTATGAACAAAATCAACACTTTAGAAATGTTGATCAATTAGGCTTTGAACGCATTGAATTAAAAGGAGGAGGAGACGCAACTTCCGCAGCTAGAGCCGTCTTACAAACAGGAGACGCAGATTATGCTTTTAACCTACAAGTAGAGGCTCCTATTCTACAACAATTAGAAACAGGAGGACAAGGAAAACTTGTTTCTATTTTAGGGACATTAAGTGAACGTATATTATTGAATTTTTCTGATCCTAATAAAGAAACAGCAGAAGGAGAACGAGCAAATATTAATAATCCCCATCCTTTTTTGAGTGATAAAATGGTTAGAGAAGCCTTTAGTTTAGCCATTGATCGTAATACCATCAGTCAGCAATTATATGGTATTACAGGTCAACCGGCTGCTAATATTTTGCTCTTACCTGAAGAATATAACTCTCCCAATACTTCCTATTCGTTTAACTTAGAAAAAGCACAACAATTATTAGATGAAGCTGGATGGAAAGACACCAATAATAATGGTACAAGGGATAAAAATGGGGTAGAAATGCAAGTGGTGTTTCAAACATCGGTAAATCCTCTAAGGCAAAAAACCCAAGAGATCGTTAAACAAGGATTAGAATCTATTGGGGTAGGAGTAGAATTAAAGAGTATTGATGCTAGTATTTTCTTTTCTGGTGATCCGGCTAATAATGATACTGTTGAGCATTTTTATGCTGATTTACAGATGTTTACTACAGGAAATTATAGCCCAGATCCAACTAATTATATGGAAGGTTATAAATGTGATGAAATTCCCCAAAAAGCTAATAATTGGGTAGGGAATAATTACACCCGTTATTGTAATCCTGAATATGACAAAGTATGGCAAGCTGTAACCACAGAATTAGATCCAAAAAAAAGACAAGAACTTTTTATTAAAATGAATGATATTGTTGTTAATGATGTGGTGATTATTCCCTTAGTTCATCGCGCCGATGTTACTGCTATTAGTAACCGTTTACAAGGATTTGAGTTAACCCCTTGGGATCGCAATACTTGGAATATTAAAGATTGGAAATTTGAGTAATTTGAGTTTAATATTAAGCTCCTAACTCAAGTTAACTGTTGATAATCTTCTGGGGTATCAATATCAATAATACCTTGAGGGAAAGGAATAAAAAAGACATCTTTTTTGTGTTGTTTGATTAATTTCTTGGCTCCTCCTTTACCCTTTAAACTAACTAATTCTAAAAAAAATTCAGAATCAAATAGAACGGGAACCCCAAAAGTTTCTGCATAGGTGCAAACAATAATCGGTTTTTCAGTCGTCTGATAAGAAAAGACAAGATTATTGATTATTTCTGTTGTGAGAAAAGGTTGATCACAAACACAAATGACAGCAGCTTTTATGGTTTTGGGATAATTCAAAAGAGACTTAATTCCCAGACTAATAGACGAACCCATCCCGAAAGACCAATTTTTGTTTTTAATGACCGAAACACAAGATTGATCAATATTACAGCTTATTTTATCCTCATTGGCTCCTAAAACGACGATAATGGGTTTACAAACTGATGCGATCGCTATTTCGATAGTATTATTCAGTAAAGTCGATCCTTGATAGGGTAACAGTTGTTTCGGGAAACCCATTCGACTCGAAGATCCGGCTGCTAAAATAATCACAGCAATATTCACTTTTTGATTCATTATTGTTTGGTGAGAGATGATCAAGCAAAAGTTTCGTTAAAAATTATTTTATTTAAGTCAGATTTTAAACGATAATTAATAACCTTGAGTCATAATAAAAGCATAAAGGATAAAATTACAAGTTCTGAGTTATCTCCAAATCATTTTAAGCTGTCAGCTTTCTTTATGAGAGAGGATTATGCTATGAATAATTTCGACATTAAATGTTATCAAGAAACCTATAAAAGTCCTCAATATTGGCAAGGTACGAAATTTGCAAATGAATCGCTACGCCGTCAAAGTTGGGGTGAATGTCGTCAATTAACTGATCATTTTTACGATGAATTAGTTTACCGTGGTTATTTAATCTTAAGAAAGGACTCAGATTAAATTGTCAATCCAAGCTTCACAAGCAAGAATTTTATGACTTCATTACCAAACAAAAAAATACCCTATTATTCCCAACCCGACTATACTCAACCTTTATTAAAAATTACGCCAGATATTCGAGAAAAATTATTATCTCGTTTATCTTTGCTTTATGGAGAAGATGAGGCAAAAAATTGTATTGAAGAGTTAGAAAGACTATTAAAAGTTCACTATGCTTATAAACCACCAGCAATGATTGAAGCTGACAAAGAATTTAAACTAAGTGATGGTTTTAGTCACAAAGATATTATTTTAATTACCTATGCAGATTTATTAATTAGTAAACCTCTGACACCGTTAGAAACGTTACAAGAATTTCTCAAAGAATATGTAAAACTCTATGATGTTTTTAGTATCTTACATATTTTACCTTTTTTCCCTTATTCATCGGATCGCGGTTTTTCAATTACTGACTATAGAAGCGTTGATCCAAAATTAGGAGCTTGGAAAGATATTCAAGCCATAGGAAAATCATTTCGCCTCATGTTTGATGGTGTATTTAATCATGTTTCTTCCCAAAGTCATCTATTTCAAGAGGTGTTAAATGGTAATCCTGACTATAAAAATTTTGCAACCATTTATCATTCACCTGATGAATTAACACCTAAACAAAGACAAATCTTAGTTCGTCCACGAACCTCCGATATTCTTTCAGAATATCAATCAATAGACGGTAAAATTTGGGTTTGGACAACCTTCTCGCCAGATCAAATTGATCTCAATTATCGTAACCCGAAAGTATTGCTTTTTATCATTGATACTTTCCTCCTTTATGTCAGACGAGGTGCTTCTTTAATTCGCTTAGATGCAGTTACTTATTTATGGGATGAACCAGGGACGAATAGCGTTCATTTAGAACAAACTCACGAAGTTATTAAACTATTAAGAGATATTTTAGATATTGTTGATCCTAAAGTTGTTCTAGTAACCGAAACCAACGCACCCCATAAAGAAAATATATCTTACTTTGGCAATGGTTCTGATGAAGCACAAATTATCTATAATTTCGCTTTACCTCCTTTAGTGCTTTATACCTTTTATAAAGAAGATAGTACAGCCATTTCTCGATGGGCTAAATCTTTAGAATATCCTACCAAAATGACCAATTTTTTAAATATGTTGGATACGCACGATGGTATTGGTTTAATGGGAGTTAAAAACATTCTCACCTCTTCACAAATCAATTTTATTATTGAAACAGCCAGAGAACATGGGGCTTTAATTTCCTATAAAACTGGAGAAGCAGGAAAACAAGAACCCTACGAAATTAATTCTACTTGGTTTAGTGCCATTAACTTTGATAATGGGGCAGAATCTATCGAATTACAAGTTAAACGGTTTATTGCATCTCGTAGTCTAGCGTTAGCCTTAAGAGGTATTCCAGCCATTTATTTTCATGGTTTAATAGGAACTCGTAACGATTTAGAAACTGTGATCAAAACGAAATCGAAGCGAGACATTAATCGAAAAACTTTGCTCGAAGAAGACTTAAAAACAAATTTACTTAAAAAAGATTCAAAACTTTCCAAAATTGTCGAACAACTGGGACATTTATTAGAAATTCGTAGTAGACAAGTCGCCTTTCATCCGAATGGTGAACAAAAAATTCTAGAAATTTCTCAAAAAGTGTTTTCAATTTTTCGGATTTCACCCGATCAAAACGAGCATATTCTAGCGATTACTAATATTAGTAATCAAGTAGAAACCATCAATATTGATCTTTATGATCTCGGTCTAAAACAAACTCAATGGTACGATTTAGTCAATAGACGGGGATTAACCACAAAAGAACAACAACTCTGTATTAACTTACTTCCCTATGATGTTGTATGGTTAATTCCCCTGGTAGAGTTAGAAAGTATGATCGAAAGCAATTAAACTGGTTCATCATTGGGACAATGACCTGCTTGATCAAGTTTCTCCATTTGTTCAGGAGACAAGTGAACATCAAGGGCCCCTAAATTTTCCCTCATATGTTCAGGGGTTCCGGCAGAAAAAACAGGAATTAAAGGAGGTTGACGGTGCAACATCCAGGCTAAAACCACTTGATTCGGGGTACTTCCTAGCTCTTGAGACACTTCTCGTAACGCTTTAAGTCGTTCATCGGTGTCTTGACCAAGATAAGGCGAAGGAATGGCGCGATCGCTGCGAACATAAGCTCCACGAAGTAGGGGAGTATAAGCTAACATGGTTTTCCCCCGTGCATCACAGTAGCTCATTAAATGTTCATCGATGAGACATTGAGGACCAAAATCTCCACCAGATCGGGGTCGTAAGTAACTAAACCTTTGCTCAACGCAACCATATCCGGCCCATCCATGACGTTGACAGATAGCATCTGCATCAGCTAAACGCCAGGGTAGATAATTACTGGCACCATAAAAGCGAATTTTGCCATCTTGAACCAGCTTTTCAAAAGCCTTTAACGTTTCCTCTAGGGGAGTATGAGGATCATCATGATGAGCGTAATATAAATCAATGTGATCCACCCCTAAACGTCTGAGACTACTTTCACATTCAGAAATGATCGTTGAAGCAGCTAAACCGTCGGGAACATTTTGATACCCGAAACCAACTTTAGTGGCTAGGAAAATATCTTGACGATTTCCTCTTTCTCGTAGCCAACGTCCGATAGTAATTTCACTTTCTCCCCCTTTACCTTGCTCGCACCATTGATCGTAAGCGTTGGCCGTATCGATAAAATTACCCCCTGCTTCGATGTACATATCCATGACTTTTGCCGATTCTTCGTAAGTCTTTCTAGTACCAAAGCGCAAGGTTCCTAGACATAAACAACTGACTTCTACTCCTGTGTGACTAAGTTGAACTTTTTTCATCATTATTCTCTCCTGAAGTTAAGTATTTTCAGGGAATTCCTTTATTTCTATTATAAAAAAAAATTAAATAATCCTAGTTGAATTACTAAAGTTTGTAAAGTTAGCTACGTTGATTAAATCGGCAATTTAAGAGCTAAAAATAATCTACTTTAAAGGATGATCTCTCTGACTTGATGACGGAAATGAATAGAATGACGACGTTGCTTTAAAAACCCGCCTTGACGCTTGGTTAAGACTGCTTGAATTTCTGTAATAATCGATAAAGCGATCGCTTCTGGTGTTTCTGCACCAATATCTAAACCCATAGGTGCGTATAATTTGTTTAATATCTCTGGAGAATAATTTAATCCTTGATTTTGTAGGTCTTGTAATAATTTTTCTTGGCGTTGTTTTGATCCTAAACAGCCTAAATATTTTATATTAGAAGGAATAAGTAATTTAAGAATTTCTAAGTCATCCAGATAATTATGAGTCATAACAATAGCTACTGTATCGTTATCAATGGATATTTGTTGATGTAAAATGTCTCGACGAGTCAATATAATTTCATCCGCTACGATAAACCTCTTTTTTGTTTCTTGATTAGCACGACAATCAATAATAGTAATTTTCCAACCTAAAATTTTAGCTAAATCTACTACTGGAATAACGTCACGACCTGCACCAAAAATCATCAAATTTGGAGGAGGTTTAATAAACTCTAGAAAAACATCAATTTTACCTTGTGAAAGTTGATAAGAATAGAAACTAGACTGTTGATTTTGTAAACAAGTTTGAGCGGTTTTCAATAATGCTCTTTTTAATTTCTTATTTTCAAGATTAGTATTAACTTGATCATCTAATGTAATAGTTAAACGTTCCCCAACTTTACTATTAATATTTCCTTCTACATTAATAACTGTAGCAATTATCCCAGTTTTTTTTGTTTTGAAACAATAATCAATTAATTTTAAAGGGTTTAGAAAATTCTCTTGATTTAACCTTTCAATTAATACGGTAACCACACCATTACAACCGAGTCCAAACCCCCAGATAATCTCTTCATCTGCTGTGGTGTCATAAGTAACAAGAAAAAAGTTATTTTCTTGCATAGAAACGCGAGTATGTTCTAAGATATCTTTTTCTAGACAACCTCCACTAATACTACCGATCATTTCTCTTGATGCTGTTATTAACATCCGCGCACCGGGTTGACGATAAGTTGAACCTTGTACTTTAACAACAGTCGCTAAAAATGTTTCTTGTTTCTCATATTGATGTCGTTCCCATGCTGCTAAAATAGATTTAATTTCTTTCATTTTGAAGATTTATTATCTTGAACGACTCCTCTCTTTTCTTATCTCGAACTATTAATTGATTCTTTAATACTTTCTTGATTTAATGCTCTTCCAATGAAAACTAAACGGGTTTGTTTGGTTTCATCTTCATGCCAGAAGCGATCATAAAAAGAATCGAAGCGATCGCCCACTCCTTGTAACACTAATCGCATGGGTTTATTAGGAACATGGACAAAGCCTTTAATGCGATAAATCTCGTTATCCTGCACTAATTTTGTTAAGGTTTTGACTAACATTTTGGGTTCATAAGCTTGTTCAAGGGTAATTTGTACGGAGTTAATATCATCATCATGATCATGTTCTTCTTCATGATCGTGATGAGAGGGACGGGTTTCCAAATTGTCTTCTACGGCTGCATTAAATCCCAGTAAAATATCAGGATTAATTTCACCTTGATGACAAGTAACAATTTTAACACCGGAGCGTAATTCTTGGGATAACCAGGTTTTAATTTTTTTTAATTCTGTCTCTTCAACTAAGTCGGTTTTAGTTAGTAAGACTAAGTCTGCACAAGCTAATTGATCCTCAAATAATTCTTCAATAGGAGTTTCGTGTTCAAGGTTAGGATCGGCTTGTCTTTGTGCCTCTAATGCGTCTAAATCTCCTACTAAAGTGCCGGAAGCTAAGGCTTGACAATCAACGACTGTTACCACACCATCAACGGTAGCACTGTTACGAATGTCTGGCCAACGAAAGGCTTGCACTAAAGGTTTTGGTAGGGCTAAACCAGAAGTTTCTATTAACATACAATCTAGGGAGTCTCGTCGTTCTAGAAGTTGCTGCATGGTGGGATAAAATTCTTCTTGAACGGTGCAACAAAGACAACCATTATTTAGTTCTATAATATTGTCATTAGGATTATTATCGTCTTCACAAATTTGGCAATCTTTTAGTAATTCTCCGTCAATGCCAACTTCTCCAAATTCATTGACTAATACAGCAATACGTCGATTTTCATTAGTTTGTAAAAGATGACGAACTAATGTGGTTTTTCCTGCGCCTAAAAAGCCTGTAATCACAGTAACGGGTATTTTGTGCATTTAATAGTTTTCTTGAGCATCTATGTTCCTGTTGAATCATAGCAAGGAAATTGTAATAACTGTATTAAAATAATTTCCCCTACTCCTCTTCCTCGCGTGTTCCCTTGCAACTCCAACAAGTAACTTTTTGAACGGAGGGGCAAAATAGATGACAGTTTTGGTAAAAGTTACTATAATTAAAAAAATGAAGAAACACCTATGATATATGTTAACTCTCAATCCTAGTTTAACTCCATCACCTCAAGACAGTAGTTTGCTGACAGACTTGTATCAGTTGACCATGTCTGCTTGTTACGCAGGGGAAGGAATCGCCGAAAAAAGAGCCAGTTTTGAACTATTTGTGCGAAGTTTACCCGATAATTTTGGTTATCTAATCGCGATGGGACTTACCCAGGGATTAAACTACCTAGAAAACTTGCGTTTTAGCTCTGAACAGATAGATTATCTGAAAAATACAGGAATTTTTGACCATGTAAGCCCCCAATTTTGGTCATTGTTAGAAAACCAAGGCTTTGCAGGGGATGTGTGGGCAGTTCCCGAAGGAACCCCTATCTTTGCCAATGAACCTTTCTTACGAGTTGAGGCCCCATTATGGCAGGCACAAATCGTTGAAACCTACTTGTTAAACACCATTAACTATCAAACTTTAATCGCCACCAGAGCAGCAAGAATGCGCGATATGGCAGGGGAAAACCCTATTTTGTTAGAATTCGGCACAAGGCGTGCTTTTAGTCCTCAAGGGGCAATGTGGGCAGCGAGGGCAGCCTTAGCAGCAGGGTTTGATGCCACCTCTAATGTGTTGGCAGCCAAAGAATTGAATCAGCAACCCCGTGGAACCATGGCCCACGCGTTAGTGATGGCCTTTACCGCTTTATCAGGGAGTGAAGATGAAGCATTTACGGCCTTTAATCGTTACTTTCCATCCGCAACTTTGTTAATCGATACTTACGATACCTTAGCAGCAGCCGAACGGTTAGCCAAAAAAATAGAAGCAGGGGAAGCGGAGGTTAAAGGGGTTCGTTTGGACTCTGGAGATTTAGGGGACTTGTCCAAAAAAGTGCGATCGCTACTTCCCCATGTGAAAATTGTTGCCAGTGGGGACATTGATGAATGGGAGTTGCAACGGTTGCGAAAAGAAAACGCTAGTATTGATGGTTATGGTGTGGGAACCCGTTTAGTGACGGGAAAACCAGTTAATGGAGTCTATAAATTAGTAGAAATTGATAACATTCCTACCATGAAAGAATCTAGCCACAAAATGACTTATCCAGGGCGAAAACAGATATTTCGTCGCTATGATAACGGAATTATAAAAAGCGATCGCTTAGCCTTAGCAAATGAAGCTATCGAATCAGGAGAAACCGCCTTATTAAAGTTAGTAATGAAAGAAGGTAAAACGATCAAAGAAAATGAATCGTTAGAAACCATTGCTCAACGGGTTCAAACTTCAGTGAAAAGTTTACCTGAAGAGACTCATAATATAACTAAACCAACGGCAGTTAAAGTGAATGTTTCTCAACCGTTAGAACAGTTACGTCAATCTTTAATTCATTAATTTTAGGACAAAATACTATGACAAAAATTGCTCTATTTGGAACCAGTGCTGATCCACCGACAGCGGGACATCAATCTATTATTCGTTGGTTATCAACTCATTTTGATTGGGTGGGAATTTGGGCTTCTGATAATCCTTATAAAGATCATCAAACCTCTTTAGATCATCGTATCGCCATGTTGAAATTATTAATTGACAATATTGATCCCCCTCGTCATAACATTTATCTTTCTAAAAATTTAAGTCATCGTCGCAGTTTAATTAGTGTGGCAAAAGCTAAGAAAATTTGGGGAGAAAATGCAGAGTATTATTTAGTCATTGGTTCCGATTTAGTCAAACAAATTCGCCAATGGTATCACATTGATGAATTATTAGCAGAGGTCTCGATCTTAATTATTCCTCGTCCTGGTTATACTATTAACAAATCTGACTTACACGCTTTAGAAGAAATAGGAGGAAAGTATGAAATTGCTGACCTGAATGCTCCTCAAGTTTCTTCTACCGCTTACCGCAAACATGGTAATGAAAATGTATTAATTCAGCCTGTTCAAGATTACATTCACCAAGAAAAATTATACGCATGAATCCTAATAACAATCAATTAATTTTAGAAGACTTTAAAGTAGGAGTTGATAATGTAATTTTTTCTATTGATTCTCAAAAAAATCGACTCTTGGTTTTATTGGTTAAACGAACAGAAGATCCTTATATTAACCAATGGGGTTTACCAGGAACTTTAGTAAGAAAGGGTGAATCTTTAGAAGCAGCAGCTTATCGCATTTTATCAGAAAAAATAGAGGCTAATAATTTATATTTAGAACAATTATATACCTTCGGGGGACCTAATCGAGATCCCAGAGAATCCCCTGATAGTTATGGCGTTCGTTATTTATCGGTGAGTTATTTTGCTTTAGTACGTTTTGAAGAAGCAAAATTAATTACTAACCATCATCAAACTACTTGGTATATGATAGAAAAAACTCCTTCACTGGCTTTTGATCATAATGTTATTTTAGATTATGGTTATCAACGATTAAAAAGCAAATTAGAATACAGTCCAGTTGCTTTTGATGTATTACCAGAACTGTTTACTTTAAATGATTTATATCAGTTTTATACTACCGTTTTGGGAGAAAATTTTGCTGATTATTCTAATTTTAGAACCCGTTTACTTAAATTGGGATTTCTAATAGATACTGAGAAAAAAGTATCTAGAGGCGCAGGAAGACCAGCAACGTTATATCGCTTTGATTCTGAAGCATTTGCTCCCTTGAAAGATAAACCTTTTGTTTTTATTTAATTCTCAAGACTTTTTACGATTATGAAAATTGCGATCGCCCAACTCAATCCTATTATTGGTGATATCGAAAACAACGCACAAAATATTTATAAAGCAGCCCAAATAGCCGTAGAAAAAAATGCACAACTATTATTAACTCCGGAACTATCTTTATGTGGCTATCCTCCCAAAGATTTACTTTTAAATGCCAGTTTTGTTAAAAATACATGGACACAGTTACAAGAATTAGCTAACAAGTTACCAAATAATTTAGCTGTTTTAGTAGGAACAGTAACCGAAAATCCTCATGCTTATCGTGAGGGAGAAAAACCATTATTTAATAGTATCATTTTAATTGAAAATCAAGCCATCAAACAAATTTTTAATAAACGACTGTTACCGACTTATGATGTCTTTGATGAAGATAGATATTTTGAACCAGGAAAAGAAAGTAATTTTTTTCAATTGTCTTCTCGTATTTCTAGTATTAAATCTATTAAAATTGGGGTTACAGTGTGTGAAGATTTATGGAATGATGAAGAATTTTGGGGCAAACGAAACTATCAAACCAACCCTATTCAAGATTTAGTTAACAATGGAGTTAATTTAGTGGTCAATTTATCGGCTTCTCCTTATAGTATTGGAAAGCAAAAAATAAGAGAAGCGATGCTAAAACATACTGCAAAACGTCACAATATTCCTATTATCTACACTAATCAAGTAGGAGGAAATGACGATTTAATTTTTGATGGAAATAGTTTTGCTGTGAATAGAAAAGGTGAAATTGCTTTACGGGCAAAAGGGTTTCAAACAGCTATAGAAATTATTGAATATGAAGAAAATAGTCAAGATTTAAAAGTAAGTTATATTGCTGATTCTATAGAAACAAAAGAAGAAGAAATTTGGTTAGCTTTGGTACTGGGATTAAAAGATTACGCTCATAAATGTGGCTTTTCTAAAGCTGTTTTAGGATTAAGTGGGGGTATTGATTCATCTTTAGTTGCTGCCATTGCTGTTGAAGCATTAGGTAAGGAAAATGTGCTAGGCATATTAATGCCTTCTCCCTATAGTTCAACTCATTCTATTCGTGATGCAGAAGCCTTAGTTAATAACTTAGAAATTAATAGTAATACTTTAGCCATAGGAGATGTAATGAAAGCCTATGATTCACTGTTAGAACCCTTATTTCAAGGGACAGAATTTGGTGTTGCCGAAGAAAATTTACAATCAAGAATCCGTGGTAACTTATTAATGGCTGTGGCTAATAAATTCGGACATTTACTATTATCAACCGGCAATAAATCAGAAATGGCAGTTGGTTACTGTACTTTATATGGAGATATGAACGGGGGCTTAGCCGTTATTTCGGATGTGCCTAAAACCCGCGTTTTTAGCCTTTGTAAGTGGTTAAATCGACATCAAGAGGTTATCCCCCATAATGTTATAATCAAACCCCCTAGTGCCGAATTAAAACCCGATCAAGTGGATGAAGACTCGTTACCCTCTTATGACATTTTAGACGCTATTTTAGATAGATTAATTCATCGTCATCAATCCATCAAAGAAATCGAAGCAGACGGCTTTGATCATGATATAATTTGCAAGGTGGTAAAATTGGTTACTCGTGCCGAATTTAAACGAAAACAAGCTCCCCCAGGGTTAAAAGTAAGCGATCGCGCATTTGGTACTGGTTGGAGAATGCCCATTGCGAGTCGTTGGCAATTGGATTAATCGGTTAATAGGAATCTGTAGGGGTCAACGGATGTTGATCCCCACAATTATAATTATTAGAGAAAAGCTTAATGGAGTGTATAGAATAGCCAAGGGAAAACAGCAATACAAATAGGGACAAAAATCCACACTCGTCCTGCTAATAAATTATAATCTTGTAATAGTTTTGTCCAAGACTGTTGCGCGAAATAATGACCAAAAGAAAACTCAAATATCATCGTTAACACTAACCAGAGACATCCTATGATAAGGGCTTGAAAAGAGGATGTTAAAGGAAATAAAGAAGTTAACCCCCAAATATAAGCAGCAAATACAATAACTGCGGTTAATGTAGAAATTTGATGGGCTTGTAATTCTGTTACAAACTTACTATAAGTTGTTTCCCTAACAGTAGCGTTAACAATAGCAATGACTATCATGGGAAACCAAGCCAATAAGTAGAGTAGAATCATGGTTAATACCTCAGATACTCTACTTTTATTTTATCGTTTTCTTTATAAAAGTTTTAAAATGGATAATATTTATTGATACAAAATATAAGGATTATCAAAATGACAGATTTAAAGGGAAAAGTTGCCTTAGTGACAGGCGCAACCAGAGGGATTGGTAAGGGGATTGCCATCGGTTTAGGAGAAGCCGGGGCAACAGTTTATATTACGGGACGAACTCTTAGTAATGACGAAAGCGAGAACGTTTCGGGAACTTTATTAGACACCCAAAAAGCAGTCAATGACGCAGGAGGAAACTGTATTCCGGTTCAAGTCGATCATAGCGATGATGAACAAGTGAGATTATTATTTGAACGTATTAAAACCGAACAAAATGGACAACTTGATCTCTTAGTTAATAATGTTTTTTCAGGAGTTAAAGCCATTAGCAATGCTTATGGTGATCCCTTCTGGAAACATGACCCTAGTTTGTGGGATTCTATTAATAATGTTGGGCTTCGTAGTCATTATGTTGCTAGTATTTTTGCAGCCCGTTTGATGAGTCAGCGTCAACAAGGACTGATTTGTACCATTTCTTCTTGGGGAGGTTTATCTTATATTTTTGGGGCTGCTTATGGAGTGGGAAAAGCAGCGTGCGATCGCTTGGCTGCAGACATGGCAGTGGAATTAAAACCGAATAATATTACCTCCCTTTCTGTATGGCCAGGAATTGTAGGAACCGAACAAATGTTTGAGTTTTCTAAACAGATAAATATTAAAGATAACAATAAGTCAGATAATGCTACATTTGATGGTTATTATAACTGGGAAACTCCCTTATTTACAGGGAGAGTGATTGCTGCGTTAGCTGCCCAAGAAAATACCATGAAACTAACAGGAAAAGTTCATATTATTGCTGAATTAGCACAACGGTATAATATTGTCGATGAAAAGGATAACCGTCCCGTTTCTGTCCGTTCTCTTCGCTTTATTTTACCCTCTGCGGTTCCTGCTTTAAAACAGTATTCCTCTCTCATTCCAGATATAAAAATTCCTGGGTGGGTTTTAAAAATAACGATGTTGCAATCTCCTAAAATCTAAAAATTATAGGGGTCAACGGTTGCTGACCCCTAGACAATGAAAATAAGGTAAAAGCCTAAGATACTCCTTGCATTTGTTCTGTTTTAACGGTTAACTCCAATAAGCGATCGCCTCGATACAATTTGACTTTTAGGGTGGAATTGATGCCTACTGTTTCGACAATTTTTTGTAAATCGGTTCCATCCTTTACTGTTTGACCGTTAACACCCACGATCACATCTCCACGGCGTATTCTTGCTCTTTCGGCTGGACTATTGGCGACGACTTGCACCACCAAAATGCCCTCTACTTCAGCAACCATCATCGGAGAATTGGGGTTACGGTTATTCTCCCTAGCGATTTCGGGGGTAATATTAATCATTTGTACCCCAATATAAGGATGAGGAACCTTTTGCCCTGAGGCGAGGATTTTTTCCAGGGTTTTAGCTTTATTGATAGGGATAGCGAAACCAATACCCATTGCATCGGCCCGAATAGCAGTATTAATGCCAATCACTTCCCCTTTACTGTTTAATAAAGGACCGCCAGAGTTACCAGGGTTAATGGCCGCATCGGTTTGAATAAAATCGAGGCGTTTATCGGGAATACCAGCTTTCGCTGCTGAACGACCAATGGTACTAATAATCCCCAATGTCACCGTGTTATCTAAGCCTACAGGGTTACCTACTGCGATCGCCCAATCTCCTACTTTTAGATTAGTAGAGTCTCCTAAAGGGGCAACGGGTAAGGTTTGTCCTTGGGGACTAATAGCCACGACGGCTAAATCGGTTATTTCGTCGGTTCCTTTAACTTGTCCGTTAAACGTCCGTCCATCTTTGAGAGTAACAGTAACTTTATCAGCACTGTTGACCACGTGGGCATTGGTCAAAATAATACCAGTGTTATCAATAATAAACCCAGAACCCTGGCCGGTAATTCGTTGTTGTTGGGGTGGACGAAATTGTTGGCCAAAAAAGTCTTGGAAAAAAGGATCATCAAAAAACGGATCAATTTGTCGACTGACTACCGTTTCTGTATCAATACGAACTACCGCCGGTCCGGTTCTGGTCACGGCTTCAGCCACAAAACTATCAGGGGTTATATTGATTGGGGTTTGGGCTAGTTCCCCGATAGGTTCAGCTTGGGATGATTGGACAGGAAAACTACTAAAACAAAGAATCACACTGAGAACAAGTGTGATGGTATAATTTGTGAGTAAACGTAGGAATTTTGTCAACTTCATCGTTTTCATTAACGTTTAAAAGATGAGAATTAGGAAGGATTGTTAGGGGTAAAAGTTGGAAAAAAAGAAATTAGTATACACTAAATATAACATTTTTTACCCAAGTTCAAGATTGAGTAACATTGAGGATAAAATTCCCACTCCCTTAAAAATAGTTTGCTTTGTCTAGTTGAGCTTGAAGTAAAAGAATTAGATAAATAATTATATTTTTTCAGGGTAAACCCATCTAAATTAAAAAGAAGTATTAGTTAGCTATTTATTGACCTAATTTCTTATTTGTTTCTTTGGCAAATAAATTAGTTATTTTTATGAAGATGTTATGAAAAATTTTAGTTACTTAAAACAGAAAAAACTGGTTTTACTTTTTATTATAGCACTAATTAGTTCTATTTTTTTAGGGTCAATTAATCCGATCTTAACTCAAAATACGAATACTCAACCCAGTTTAAGTCCTCAAGAATTAGTGATTAAAGAAATCAAAGATATTGCTGAAAATCATGTTGAGAATGATGTTGAAAAGAAGACAAATTTAGTGGTTGAAGAGTATGCTTCTAATTCGGTTGGATTAACTAAACTTGAAATTGCAGAAATTTATGAAACAGAACATAATAAGCTAACTAAAGAAAAGCAAAACCAAAATCCTTTCAGTAAATTACCTCAAGGATGGTTGGGGTGGTTAGCTGCCTTAATGTTACTTATTTTAACTCTTTTTCAAGATTGGATTAAGAAAAATAATCCAGTAGGAAAAATTTTAGCTTGGTTTTATAAAAAATTTGCGGGTACACCGTTCTTGAGAAGTTTAGCAGTTAAAAAATATCAAAAAGCTTTAATTGAAAAATATGAAAAATTAGCTATTTCTTTTCGTCAGAATCGCCCTTTAGAAATGCGAGATGTTTATGTTCCGTTAAGAGTTAAGGAAAGTAAAGAGCAATCTAATGAGTCTTTAATTGAAGCAGAAAAAGCGTTAAAAGATTATTCTAAATTAATGGTAACAGGAAGTCCAGGATCAGGAAAGTCTGTTTTATTAAAGTATTTAACGTTATCTTATGCAGAACAAGGATTAAGTCGCCGATTTTCTACTCCTTTTATTCCTGTTTTACTAGAATTAAATACACTTAGTTTATCTGATTTAACGGTTAAAGCTTTAGAAAATCAATTAGTTAATCTTTTTTCTAAAAATGATTTTCCTAATGCTAATAATTTTGTTCATCAAAGTTTGAAAGCAGGTTATTTATTATTACTATTTGACGGCTTAGATGAAGTAATTGATAGTAGTCGAGGGGAAGTTGTTAAGGGAATAAAAGATTTTTTAGATACTTACGAGAAATGTCCATTTATTATTACTTGCCGAACAGCCGTTTATAAAAACGAATTTTATGATATAGTAAACAAAACTTTAGAAATTAGTGATTTTAATGACCAGCAAATTCGGCGTTTTTTGAGATCATGGAAAACAGAAATGCCAGTGGGAAAATCTGTCGAGGAATTACTAAAGACTCTAGATGATAGACCTCAAATTAAAACTTTAGCTAAAAATCCTTTACTATTAACTATTATTGCTTATCTTTACACAGATACTAAGATGAGTTTACCTTACTCACGGGCAGAATTTTATAGAAAAACCATAGATATTTTATCTGAAGCAAGAGATGAAGCAAAAGGGGTAAAAAATAGTTATACGGGGGAGAAGAAAAAACGAGTGCTTCAACAGTTAGCTTTATATGTTCAAACGAGAACAAGGAGAAATAATTTACCTCAAACATCTCAACCTTTTCAAGAAAATCGCCGTATTCTTTCTGATATAGAGATTAGAGAAGAAGTCAAAAAAATTCTACCTGATTTAAACTTGGCTTCTGATGATGTTGATAAGATTATTGATGAAATTATTAAACGTAGTGGTTTATTATTACGTCTTGATGGAGGTCAAAGGTATCAATTTGCTCATCAGACATTACAGGAGTATTTTGTAGCTGCAGCACTTAGTGATCAGTCAAATAAGTTAGTTAGTTATTGGGAAAATGCACCAGATGACTGGGGAGAAATCGTGAAATTATGGTGCGGGTTAGCTAATAATAGTACGAATTTAATTAGAAGTATTTCTGTCCGAGATCCGTTGATGGCGTTTGAATGTTTAGGGGATACAAATTTTGTGGAAAAAGAATTAGCTGAACAGATTGTTAATTCTTTTAAAGATAAGTTTGGACATGAGAATAATGACCGAACGCTAAGTGCGTTTGGTTTTGTGGCGGCGAGTTCTAGTGAAAGAGGGAAAGGGGTATTTCAATTCTTAAGAGAAACTTTAATGAATGCTGATTCTAGTAATTTAAGGAAGGGAAAAGCAGCAGCAATAGCTTTAGCTCAAACTAATAAATCCGAAGCAGCAGAAATATTGGGTGAATATTACGCTATCAGCTATGTTAATCGATCAGAAATACAATCAACGGTTCGGAAGTCTTTAGCCAAACTGGGAAATTTAGCTATTCCTACCTTAACCAAGTTAGACCCAAAAAATTTATATATTTACCGCTTAACAAAACAACGCTTAGAAGACCTCAAGAAACAAATATTGGAAGATATAAAAAATATTGGCACACCAGAAGCAGCGATAGCTTTGGTTCCATTTTTATGGGAAATTAATTTAAGGGATTTAACAGCGTGGTATTTAGGTTCTTTACTACAATTTCCAGAGGTTGAAGATGCTTTTAGAGAAGAAGATTTTTCTCAGGAACTTAAAAATTTCATCATAGAAAAACAGAGAGAAAAAGACTATTTACCTGGGATTTGGCATCCTTTTCAGTCTTCTGCTTCTTCTAATCTCTCTATTATTACAGGACGAATTGCTTATATATTAGTCAAACAGCTTGAGAATAATACTAATAGCGATTATATCGATCCTTTTACCCCGACTAACATCGAACCTCCTCCAACTTTTCCTAATTTCTATATAAATCCTCGTACTCTTGATCTTACTCTCGATTACATTGAACGACCTGAAATTGATCCTCGCTTGATGATTCCTGTCTGTGCGTTTGCCGGGTTTCAAGGGGTTAGGTTACCAGAGAGTATAAGTGATAATGCCATAGCACTGTTAGAACAGTCGGTGTTGACGGAAGATATTGAACAGAAAATGAGCCAAGAAATCTGCGAAATCATTGAACGGGGGATGAATGAAGGTAATAATAATGAAAAATGGTCAAGATTTTTGTTTAATTTACCCCATCCGTTGCCATTGGATTTATTGCGTCGCTTGATTGAATCTCCCCGACGTTTAACTATTGATGATTGGCGCAATCTTTATGAGGAAATTGACTATCAATTTTTTAAGAGTGGACATTATTGGGGAATTTTAATGGTTGCTGTTTTGCTTTCCATCGGAGCTATAGCTCAAATCATAGCTTTATGGAATAAGATTTTGGGTAACACAAGTTTCTCTATTTCTTCAATGCTGATTTTGGCTTTCAGCATCATAATATTTCTGATTATTGTGACGTTTTTAATGGTTCTACGGATAGAGGTTCGTTCAACAAAAGAGACGCTTAATCCTCCTTTGTTAATTAGTTTAGGGTTTTTTGGTATTGTCACAGTTCCCAAAGAATTAACTCGATTTTGGAGCAAAGGACTGGTTTGGGAAGGAATAACGGTTTTATATTCCTCGTTAAGAGACTCTTACTTTCCAGTTGTCGCTTTCGCTTTCGCTTTCGCTGGAGCTGTCGCTGGAGCTGTCGCTTTCGCTGGAGCTGTCGCTGGAGCTGTCGCTGGAGCTGGAGCTTTCGCTGTCGCTGGAGCTGTCGCTGGAGCTGGAGCTTTCGCTGGAGCTATCGCTGTCGCTGGAGCTGTCGCTTTCGCTGGAGCTGTCGCTGGAGCTGTCGCTATCACTATCGTTGTCGCTGTCGCTGTCGCTTTTGGCTATGGTTTAGGAATATGGTACAGAGGAACGAGAGAAAGATTAGGGGTGATACGCTACTTATCAGTTTTAGCCTTTCCGTGGTTTTGTTGGTTTCCTCTGGTGTTTATATTGGTTTCCTGGGGTTTATGGGATACCCTTTCTATAGAGTTACCATTCATTTGCTTATTTTGGTTAATTATCTTAGGATTATGTGGTTATTGGTGGGTGAGAGGTCAAAGATTAGAAGCCAAAGCGCGTAATCCTTTTAAGGGAATTTTGAGAAATTAAATAAGTTTTTCTATTAATCATGTCTAATTCAAAGCCTAATAAGAAAGTTATCTATTACTTAAATAGGCGAACAAAAGAGGAACTCATTGAGTTAATTTTCAAGTTTGCTCCTCAGAGTTTTTTTGATAGCATTAATAGTCAATTTGCTAGTCAAAATCAGGCTAAAGTAATATTCCAAGACGTTTCAATAGAGATCGACAAATTACTGGCTGATGAAATTACCTTGTATGATCCTAATAAGTTTGAACGAGAATTATTAAAACACTTAGAAAAAATTAGAGGCTTATGGGATAAACTACCAGAAGAAATAGGAGAGAAGCTGATAAAAATAATGGAAGATGTTGAAGAATTATTTGAAGAGGGTTATTTGTACGTTGAAAACTATCACACAGAAGATGAATATTTTGAATCAGAAGAGGTTGATGAATATATCTATCGTTTTGCTAACAATCTTCCTGACGAAATGAAGTCCAATTATATAGCTAAACTAAAAGATATCCTTAGTAAATATAGCTTTTCTACCTTTGACACTTTGGAAAAGAAACTATCTCAAGATTAATTTCAATTCAAATTAGCAATAAGTATTATTTAGTATTAAAAGGATAATTTACATGGCAAAAGATAAAATATCACAGTTTGGTAGTTTACCTCCCCAATTCGGTTTTATGCTTAATCCTTATCCTGACCAAAGGATTTCTCGTTGTCCTTTCTGCGAGAAAAAAACGAGACAACGGAAAAAACCCCTATTAATTCATGTTGATCCAAAGACTTTGGTTGCTCTAAACTATACTTGTCGTTATTGTTTGGATTGCGATTTGTTGATTGGTCACAAGCACGAAATTGAACATTTACTAACAGAGTGGTTTCGCCAAGATGCTCCAGAAATTATTGGTAATAACTATCTAATTCTTGGTACAGTAGATAAGAAAAGATGGCGCAAGGGATTACAGAAGTCTCTTCCTATTGATAAAATACGTGAGAGTGTAAGTGATTTTAAATTTTATTATGAAGAACTACGATTGACTCAGCCTGGTTATTATTTACCTGACCAAGAACCACCAATAATGGAACCGCTAGCTTCACAAGAATGGATTAAAAACAAAAGAGTATTCTTTCCATAGTAAAAACCAAAAATATTTTATTCTTCCAATAGTTTCGTAGGCAGACCATCAATACTTTCTTGATTCTTTTGTTGCCAATAATGATAAATTCCTGTTTCTCCTTTTTTCTTAGCCCATTCAATTAAAGTGTCTCTGGTTTCTTGATATTCATAAATAGGAACCCCAAAACCACAAGAGGTTTGAGCAGAAGTTAGGGTTAAAATAATAATTTGTCTTTCTCCTTCATAAGTAGAAAAATTTTGATAAAGTTGATTCCATTGCTCATCTCTGGGACGCACAACTTTTCCTTGACCATATAACCGTAAAATTAAGGGTTTCTCAGAAAAGCTACAAAACATAATAGTCATGCGTCCATTTTCTTCTAAATGAGCGGAGGTTTCATTTCCACTTCCTGTTAAGTCTAAATAGCCTACCGTCTGCTGATCTAAACAGCGAAAGGTATCAATTCCTTTGGGAGATAAATTAATTCGACCTTCCCTTGGTGCGGTGGCAGTAAAAAATATCTTCTGTTCTTCAATAAATTTAATTAGTTCAGGGGTTAAACTAGCATAAAACTTAGCCATAATATCATTGAATTAAGATCATAATAACATCTCATTTAATTTTAAACTCTGATGTGAACTGTTATAATTAAATGATTTAAAAAATTTAGATTAATTATGACGGCTGAAAGTCTTTCTTTAACAAAACAATCATCTCAAGCTAGTCCTTCCCATGACTATCATCCGATTATTATTCGCCTAGAAGAAATTACAAAAACCTATGGCAGTGGCAATACAAAGGTAAAAGCTTTAGATAATATTAATTTAACCATCGAAAAAGGAGAATATTGCACCATTATGGGGGCATCTGGGTCAGGAAAATCAACCTTGATGAATATCCTAGGTTGTCTTGATCGCCCCTCTTCGGGACGATATTATTTAGATAATGTGGATGTGTCTGGATTGACTGATTCTCAATTAGCGACTGTTCGTAATGGAAAAATTGGCTTTGTTTTTCAACAATTCCATTTATTACCTCAAATGACGGCCTTAGAAAACGTCATTTTACCTATGATCTATGGAGAGGTATTCCCCACAGAACGACGAAATCGCGCTCTGGAAGCTTTAGAAAAAGTGGGTTTAGGTAATAGAGTCAATAATAAGCCCAATCAACTCTCAGGGGGACAGCAACAACGGGTGGCTATTGCTCGCTCTATTGTTAACCAGCCAGTTCTGCTGTTGGCCGATGAACCTACAGGCGCCCTCGACTCCCAAACCACAGAAGAAGTATTAAACATATTTGAAAGCCTCCATGAAGCAGGTATCACCGTGGTGGTGGTTACCCACGAGGCAGAGGTAGCTCGACATTCTCAGCGAGTTATTTGGTTTAAGGATGGTAAAGTAGTTCACTCCCAATTGGCACCCCAAGAGCTACATTCGGTCATTGATTAAGAAATATTGCGAAAAAAAGGAAAATCAAGGATAATAAAGAGTTAAGATATTTATACTTTTGTATATCAATTTTTAAGATCCTTATTTTTACCATTCATTTTGAATTCAGAGGCATTAGTAACAACTTGTGACTTGGCAAACCATAGAATCATATGAACCCAGTTCTAATATCCAACAGCAAAAACGCTATGATGCTGCTGCGATCGCCCGTTTTTACCGCCGACATCCTTGGGAAGTGATTCAACGAGCTATTACCATTATCTGGTCTTTTGGCTGGTTTTTAATCCATCTCCAATGGGATCAGTGGTTTAATCCCGATAAAGATAATAAACAGAAATGTGCAACGGAATTAAGACAAATTCTTACCCGTTTAGGACCGACGTTTATTAAAGTCGGCCAAGCCTTATCAACCCGTCCTGACTTGATCCGTCCCGACTTCCTTGATGAATTGATCAAGTTACAGGATCAACTCCCACCCTTCGATAACAAAATCGCGTTTTCCATTATAGAGAAATCTCTGGGAACCACCATCAATGAAGCCTATCGAGAGATTTCACCCAACCCCGTTGCAGCAGCTAGTTTAGGACAAGTTTACCGAGCGGTGTTGCATACCGGCGAAGAAGTTGCCGTTAAAGTACAACGGCCTAACCTCAGACCCATCTTAACCCGTGATCTCTTCTTAATGCGTTGGGCTGCTTGTCAGTTTGGTCGCTTTTTACCTCTTAACTTAGGTCATGATTTGACCCTGATTATCGATGAGTTTGGGGTGAAATTATTTGAAGAAATTGACTACGTTAACGAAGGAAGAAACGCCGAAAAATTTGCAGCCAACTTTAGAGACGATGATGACGTAAAAGTACCGGTTATTTATTGGTCTTATAGTAGCGATCGCGTCTTAACGTTAGAGTGGATACAGGGTTATAAATTAACCGATACCGATAAAATTAGAGCAGCCGGACTTGATCCCTATGCGATTGTTAAAATCGGGGTAACATCTGGATTAAGACAACTACTAGAACATGGATTTTTCCACGCTGATCCCCATCCAGGCAACCTCTTTGCCACCCTTGATGGACGCATGGCGTTTATTGATTTTGGCATGATGGATCAGTTAGAAGAAGAAACTAAAGAAACCATTGCTAGTTCAGTGGTGCAGTTAATCAATGAAGATTATAATGCGTTAGCAAGGGACTTTGTGCAGTTAGGTTTCTTAACCCCTGATACAGATATTCGTCCCATTATTCCTGCCTTAGAACGAGTTTTAGGCAATGCAATGGGGCAGAGTGTCGGGAACTTTAACTTTAAAACCATCACCGATGATTTTTCGGAATTGATGTACGAATATCCTTTCCGAGTTCCGGCAAAATTTGCGTTAATTATTCGCTCATTAATTACCCAAGAAGGGTTAGCCCTAAGTCTTGATCCTGACTTCAAAATTGTAGAAGTGGGATATCCTTATGTTGCCAGACGGTTATTAACCGGAGAGTCTCCCCAACTGAGAAGAAGACTGTTAGAAGTATTGTTTAAAGATGGTAAATTTCAATGGCAACGGTTAGAAAATATGATCCGTATTGCCCGTTCCGATGAACAATTTGATCTATTACCAACGGCACAATTAGGATTACAATATTTGTTGTCTGATGAAGGAAGATATTTGCGTCATCAATTATTGTTAGCGTTGACTGAAGATGATCGCTTACACACTGAAGAAGTTCAAAGAATTTGGGCTTTAATTAGTGACGATCTCCAACCTCAACAATTATTTGGTGTTGCTATCAAGGCATTTCAGCAATTTTCTACCGCAGGAGTTGCAGCCATTCTTCCCAACACAACCAATGTCAACTAACCTGTCATTATTAAATTCTTGCCTTTTATGTACTATTTTCCTCAGCCTCCTTATTTCCTAATTATTGCCGGCCTATTCATCGGTCTTACCTGTGGTTTAGCCTTTGAAGCTACCCTAAAATCTCAAGTTAAGGTCATGTTGAAAAAACCAGCCGATCAGATGTTAAAAGATTCAGGTTTACAGTTACCTTTTCTTGGTATTTGTGTTGGCATTTGTGTGTTTTTATCCGGAGGTTTAGAGATTTTTCTCTTTGATCGCTGGCTGTCCTATGCCATTTCTTTACCCATGACTATCTTTATCGGTGCTTTAGTTTGGATTCAACTAGAAAGCGTATTAAAACAGTTAAAAGAAGGGGGGTCAAAAGCCATTGATTTAGATGCGTTTTATTAAACGATTCACCAATTAATAACAAAATCAATGTGGGGGCTTAATCGTATTATTAAGCCCCTATTTTTTAACCCGGTGGCCAAGTTAGCGAACGACCTCCTAAAATATGTAAATGAAGATGATCGACGGTTTGGCCTCCATCATCTCCGTTATTAATAACGACACGATAACCGTTAGTTAACCCGGCTTCTTGAGCAACTTGTTTTACTTTCATTAAAAGATGTCCTAAGAGTCTGTGATCATCTTCTTGTGCTTCTTCTAGTTTAGCAATCGGTTTTTTAGGAATGACTAAAATATGAGTAGGCGCTTGAGGGTTAATATCAGTAAAAGCTAAGCATAAATCATCTTCGTAGACGATATTGGCCGGAATTTCTCGCTGAATAATTTTACTAAATATGGTATCAGTCATTGTTTAACTCAATCACTAACAGTTATGTTATTTTATCATTACTGGTTAAATTAATCGTTATTTTCTATTCTGATGAAGACGAAAACATAGAAAATAATTCTTCTCCTGTCATTTTCTTAGTTTCATTAGCAAAAGAGTAATAATTTGGCTTTTCTTCGATAAAAACCTCTAAATCGAAAACGATATTTTCAGCATTATCAAAAATTCCTACTGGTACATAGTAGTGATTATTTTCTTTCAATCTATAGAATAGATTACTACCACATTTTTTGCAAAAACCCCGTTCTGCCCATTGCGAAGATTGATATACCTGAATATTCTCTTCCCCTTCAAAACTAATACCATCGTCACATTCAACCCCTAACAAAGCTGCACCACCCCATTTACGACACATATTACAATGACAGGCTGCTAAATGATGATTAATACTAGGAGTTGAAAGATTGACCGCACCACATAAACAACTACCTTTGATCATACTAAGTTCAGACATTTTATTTTGTTTCCTTGTTAAGAGAATTTTTTTGATTGCTTTTATAATACATCATTTGAATCTAGAGACTATAATAGATAATTACATTGTTTTACTAGAGAGAGATTAAAGATGAATCAAGGTAAAATTGTCGCTATTATCACTGGGGCTATTTCTATCTTTCTAGCAATTGCTTATTTAGTTATTGTTCAATTATTAGACTTTCGAGGTGAAATGATACCTGCGCCAACTTTTGATATAATTTTCTATTGTTTTAAATTATAAATAATTGTAACAGTTTGCAGACATCCTCTAGAAGCTCTCAAACTTTTATCGTTACACTAAATAACAATATCTTTGCACCCATCACTTTTTTGCTTGATTTGTTAATATGATTCCTTTGCAACTTACCCTGAAAAACTTTTTAAGTTATAGAGAAACTGTCCTTGATTTTCGGGGATTACATACTGCTTGTATTTGTGGGGCAAATGGTGCCGGAAAATCATCCTTATTAGAAGCAATAACTTGGGCAATTTGGGGTAAAAGTCGAACAGCTTCAGATGAAGATATAATTCATACGACGGCTAACTATGTTAGGGTGGATTTTGAGTTTATTTCCTATGAACAAAGTTATCGAGTGATTCGCAGTCGTCAACGGGGTAAAAGTGCTACTCTAGATTTTCAAGTTAAGAGTAAAAATAAATTTATTTCTTTAAGCGCAAAACGGGTTAGAGATACTCAAGATATTATCGTCGCTACATTGAAATTAGATCACGAGACTTTTATTAATTCAGCCTATTTACGTCAAGGAAGGGCTGATGAATTTATGTTAAAAGGAGCTACTGATAGAAAACAAGTCTTAGCTGAATTATTAAAATTAAATCAATACCAACAATTATCCGAAAAGGCAAAAGTTTTAGCTAAAGAGCATGAAATAAAAGCAAAACAACTTAAAGTAAATTTAGATAGAATTACTCAACAAATAGAAGAAAAAAGAGATATTAATCAACAACAAGAAACTATTAATCGAGAAATTGAAAAATCACAAAAATTACAGCAGTTAGATAGAGATAAATTACAAATAATTAAACAAAAAGATAGTCATCGTCAAGCTTGGTTAGAACAATTTACATGGCATCAAAATAAACAGCAAAACTTAGATAAAGAAAGAAAACAATTAGACCAAGAAAAGTCTCAATTAGTTCGTAAAATTCATGAGTCAGAGAAATTAATTAATCAAGAACAAGAAATTATTGAAAAATATGAAGAATTACTACTACTACAAAAACAAGAAGAAACTTTATCTCATCAATTTCAGCTTTCTCAAGATATACAAGAGAAAAAACAAAAAATTGAACAAGAAATATTTAAGAAAAATAATCAGCTACAGTTGCAGATTCGTCAACAACAAACTCGCTTAGAACAGTTAGAAGAACAAGAAAAAG
>NZ_AAXW01000061.1 GCF_000169335.1 Crocosphaera chwakensis CCY0110 | reverse complement strand
GGACTGAGTCCGGAAAGAAGCTAATCGAATCAAATCATCGCGATCGCGCTCTTGCAAATTTTCATCACTAATTATTGTTAGTTTATTATTCTCATCAGCAATCATGGTTTCGATCATTTCGTCTTCCTCTTGTTCTAATTGTCCAGGATCAAGAGGATTAAATAAATCAATATCTAAGGCCGTAGAAATAATATAATAACTAACTTTCGCCTGAGGTCCAAAAATAACCACATCACCATGTTTTAAATTATGAGATTCTTCTAACTTCCCATTAATTAATAAACCATTTGTACTGCGATGACCTTCTAAATCTCCATCAATAATGCGATAAGAATAACTATCTAATCGGGGAGTGAGTTTAACTCGTACGATAGTCGCATGACGACGGGAAACAACTTGCTCATAAATAACAATATCGTTACTCGATTCTCGGCCAACGCTATAAGCAGCTTCTTCCAAAGCAACAATACGTCGCGCTTTTTGATCCTCAATGACAAGAATATGACGAAAGGATGATAGGGTGTTCATCACAGATATACAAAACAAGGGCTATTTCTATAGTTCCCAGAAGTGTTTATAAACTAACCATCTATCATCGGTAAAGACATAAAATTTGTAGAATCTATATCATTGTTCCTAGTAATTTTACTGAGGAGTGCTGTAGCTTCTTTAGTTGGTAAAGGACGGCTAAACCAATAACCCTGAATCTCTGTACAATCGAGATTCTGCAATATATTCAGTTGTTCAGAAGTTTCCACTCCTTCAGCAACAACACGCATATTAAAGCCCTTACCTATGGCTAAAACAGCAGAAATTAATCCCAATTCTTCTGAGGTTCCCCGTAAGTCTCGGATTAAATCTTGATGAAGTTTTAAAGTACGAAAAGAAAATTGTTTGAGATATCCCAAAGAGGAAAAACCGCGACCAAAATCATCCAAAGCAATACGAACTCCTAAATTTTGAAGATCCTGTAACGTCTTACGGGCTAAATTCAAATTTTGCCGTAAGGTTAACTCTGTTAATTCTAGTTCTAACCATTGAGGATCAAGTCCTGTCTCATCTAGAATACTGGCTACCACTGTGGCTAAATGAGGTTGTTGAAATTCCTTTGCAGACAAATTAACGGTAACAGGAATGGGCGGTAAACCATCTTTTTGCCAAGATAAGTTTTGTTCACAAGCAGTTTTTAAGACCCATTTACTTAAGTGTAAAATAAGGTTTGTTTTTGCAGCTAAGGGTAAGAATTTTTGGGGCATAATCATACCATAAGCTGGTGTTTCCCACCGCAATAAAGCTTCCATACCCACAATTTTTCCTGTTTTATATTGTAGTTGGGGTTGATATTGAAGAGAAAATTGTTTCTTTTCTAAAGCTTGATGCAGGAGACTTTCTAACCGTAATAAAAGTTCAGCTTCTGCGGTTAAATGAGGACTATAAAATTGATAGTGATTCTTTCCTTGTTCTTTAGTACGATATAAAGCTGTATCCGCATTTTTTAATAATCCTTCTGCATTATCTCCATCTTGAGGATAAATGGCAATACCAATGCTACATTTGATTTGCAAGCGATGGTCATCAAAAATAAAAGGACGTTGTAAAGTGTCAAAAATTCGTTGGGCTAATTTAACAGTATCTTCCGTATTTTTAATCTGAGGTAGTAATAACACAAATTCATCACTTCCCCAACGGGTCACCGTATCCCCAGCACGAATACAAGAACTTAATCGTTCCCCAAAACTTTGTAATACTTTATCACCCAAAGAATGACCCAATGTATTATTAATATGAGTGAAAGAATCGATATCAATAAAAATTACTGCTAATAAATGTTCATGACGTTGGGCATGGGCTAAAGCAACTCCTAATTGTTGCTTAAATAATTCCCGATTGGGTAAATTAGTCAAAGGATCATGAAGCAGTTGATATTGTAGTTCTTCTTCGGCTTGTTTTCGTTCACGAATATCCCGAATAATTAAACATAAAACCTCTTGCCCTTGATAACTGGTAAGGCTAATTTGACCAGCAACTGCTAGTAATGAACCATTTTGATGACGATGGAAAGATTCTTTAATAAGATAGGGATTTTCAGAAGTAATTTTTCCTAATTCTTCATTAAAAGTATCCCGTTCTACTTCTAATAATTGATAAAGATTACAACCAATAATTTCAGCACTACTATAGCCTAATAATTTACAATAGGCTTGATTTGTTTCAATAATATGTTTAGTATCTGGATTAATGACTAAAATCCCCTCTGTACTTTGTTCAAAAAAGAAACGATAGCGATCTTTCCCAGCCGTTAATTTTGATTCTCTTTTACGGTATTTTGTTATTTCAAATAAATAACTCCTTAAACATTCACTTTCTTTTAAATAGTGAATGTGTTGCTCAAAAAATATTTGTTCAAATTGTACTTCTCGCACAAATGAAGTTCCCTCTGTAGGTGTTCTATTGCCAATAAGATTTTGGAGAACAGGATGAAATGTTTGTAATTTCATTAAATCAGGAAACTTGATTTTAGCAGCAGCATTTAGATAGGTAATCTTTCCTTGAAAATCAACTTCTATAATAGGGTTAGGATTAGAATCAGCTAATGACGCTTGATTTTTAAAAGATTCTAAATCTTTGTCTTTTACCTGACTACTAAATGCCATAGTGTTAGATTTTTCATCATCCTCGTCCTCTAAGAAAATTTCATCAAGAGAGGGAAATTTATCCTCAGAAGGAACATCATCAAATGGGAAACAAGTGTCAACACCTCGATTATCTGAGTCGGGCTCTTTTAGTAAATCGAGTTCGGCAGAATCAGCAATAATATGATAGTTCGCTTGAGATTGGTTACCAAAACGGATTAAATCTCCTGAGACTAAATCATGGGATAAACAATATTTTCCATTAACGGCGATGCCGTTGGTACTTTTTTTTCCCTGTACATTACCGTCAATAATACGATAACAAGGTTGATCATTTTGATCGTTATCAATTTTTAATAACGTAGCATGATGGCGAGAGACTTGGCGATCGTACAGCAAAATATTACTATTAGGATCACGACCAATGGAATAAGTATTGTTCGTCAAAGGAACAATACGTCTGGATTTTTGATCAGCGATTACAAGCAGATGGCGGACTTCTGAGGCATTACTCATCACAGTTTATCGAGAGTAAAGATTGATATTTATAATATTCCCGAAAACCTCAGTAAAATTAACATAATTATCAAGAAGATGTTTTGTAATCATTTCAATCAACAATAAGGAAGGTAAAGGTTAAGAGTATAATGACAACAACGATTATTTAATGTGAGGAGGGAAACCTATGAATTCAACTCAAAGCGATCTCAAAGAGAACCGCTTCGCGGGGCGCCAAATTCCAAAACACCTTGATAAAATTCTCTTTGGAGCAGCAAGTATCTATTTTTTGTTAGCATCAATGTGGGTATTCACTCAGATATCTGACTCAGATAAAAAAAAAGCTGGAAATACCAGTCCTTCTGCTGCTGATGCTCAATTTATTGCTTATCTACAACAGTCTTTAAATGTTCTTAACCAACCTAAAACGGAAAAAACATTAGTTAATCCAGAAGACAAAGAACCCTCTACCGTAGCGGTTAAAACTCCTTCACCTCCTACCCAAGAAAAGGTAATAGAACGGGTTTATGTGCCAATGTATCCCCCGAATCAGTCTAATTCAGCCCCGTCTAACTTACAACCCCCTTCTCCTCCCACCAGTAACAGCAATATTCCCCCTGCTCCTCTCTCACCTTCTACTTCTTCTCAACCCTCTAGTGTTCCTATATTAACTCCTAAGCAAAACACCTTTTCTGTTTCCCCAGAAATTGCTGCTAATAGTCAACTTCCCCAAGATAGGGGTCATCAATTAGTGGGAGTTCTTGAGTCTGGACAACAATCAACGGCTATTTTTACGTTTAATGGGATTAGTCGACGCTTTGAAATTGGAGAAGCGGTAGGCAATAGTGGTGGTATTCTCATGGGAGTACAAAATCAAAAAGCCATTATCTATCACAATGGTCAAACTAAACACATCGAAGTAGGACAAGTGTTTTAATTAAGAATTTGGAATTTATTATTTGCTATATGAGTATTTTTGATGATTTCAGTCGCTTTCTAGAAACACGATTAGAGGAATTTTTGAAAAATAATCCTCATCTAGAATTGCAGGCACTTTTAGAACAATTAAGAGAACAAGAACAACAAGCTCTAAAACTAATTATTGAAAAAGAAGGGCAAAAAAAGCGTTTAGAAACAGAAATTCTTTCCTTAGCCGAAGAAATCCAGAATTGGCATCAACGAGTGGCAAAAGCTCAAGCTGCTGGACGCTTAGATTTAGCCCAAAGAGCGCAAGAAAGAGAAGCTGCTCTATTGCGTCAAGGCAATCAATTATGGGGTCAAATGGAAGGAGCAAAACAACAAATTGCTAATGGAAAAACCCTATTGACTCAAATTCGACAGCGAAAAGAAGAAATTCAGACTAAAGCAAGGCAAGCTCAAGCTGCTCAAGCTGCTCAAGCTAAACCTAATTATGATACAAAAGGATGGAATCAAACTATTAATTATAGTGCCTATAATAAGGCTACCGACCCCCTAGAAGCAGAGTTTCAAAGATGGGAATTAGATGATGAGTTAGATCAATTAAAACGTAATCTTTGAAGAGAATCTTTATTGCTTTTTAGCTAAGTCAAGAAAGCTTGACATTATAGGTAGTACAAACTTTAGTTCTTTAAGTTATAATATAGTTGAGTAGACAATAAGGGAAAAATTATGCGAATCAAATCATGGGAATCCCCCCGTAAAATGAATCGGCGTAATGATAAAGGCCGTCTAGCATCAGCAAGATTGAGACAGCTAAAAAAACGCAATAAGCAATTAAAGCAGGAGCTTAAAGATACTGCTGTTAGTAATTGCAGCCATTAAAGAGTTAGGAAATTAAGTATGAATACCAAACGACCTATTATCGAATCCATTGAAGAGATACCAGAGCTTATATTAACTGTATTATTAAATTGTATAGAATTAATAGAGAGTCATGAACAGTATGGAGTTTCTGACTCTTTATTATTTAGTGACTTTAGTCTTACTGAAGGTTGGTTGACTAAAGATTAAAAAAAGATAGTTTTTACAAATTTTATACTATACTCTCACAACAAATTGCTCTAAAAAGGGCTTTTTTCTCCTATTATTTTGTACAAAGAAGCTAACCAAACCAAAACATATTCAATAGCTTCTTTGTCACCAAAAACAATTTTTCGTAGTCTCAGTAGATCACAAAGATCCTAGTTAAGATTGCAGGGGAGGGGGGAGACCGGAGCAAGGGAGAAAGAAAATAGTTTAAAACACAAGTAATAATGAGAATATATCATATTACTAGGTTATAAACATCTTACTGGAGGGACTACACTAATAGTCAGAAGCTTTGTATAATCAGGGATTGAGAAGACAAAACGCCGCCAAGATAAGACAGCGTTCTCAATAACTAATATTTATTGAAAAAAGATGATTCAATTACCTCGTCTTGGTTTGCCTTGCATTCTGCTTACGAAGCAGAATTGCAAACCGCAATTATACAGCAAGCATCTCAAAAAACATTTTAATTGTGTTCAGTTATTAATTCTCTCGATCCTCCTTAATCTGATTCAAGAACATCGATGGATAAGGTTAGAAAACCTCGCTTTTCAGTTCCCTAGTCCGATTAAAGAAAAAAGTCGCATCAAGAAAATACAAAGATTCTTGTCATTGAAACAGTTAAATATCAAGAACCTCTGGTTTCCTATTATTTTAGAATGGATGGAAAACAAATATTCTTATCAAGAATGTTTCTATTTAGTAATTGATAGAAGTCAATGGCGAGAGATAAATCTCTTGATGGTTAGTTTAGTATATAATAAAAGAGCTATCCCTTTATATTTTAAGCTACTTCCAAAAAAAGGAAATAGTAATTTGGCATCTCAAAAAGAAGTATTAGAGCCTGTAATTTCTTTACTAAAAAATTATAAATTGGTGGTTTTAGGAGATAGGGAATTTTGTAATGTGGATTTAGCTAAATGGCTATCTACAAGCAAAACCTACTTTTCACTTAGACTAAAAAAACATGAATATGTAGAGCTAGAAGACAAAATCTGGTTTCAGTTAAAAGAATTAGGATTAATCCCTGGTTCATCTCTGTTTTATCAAGGAGTAAAAGTCACTAAGACTAAAGGATTCGGTGGAGTTAATTTGGCAGCAAAGTGGTCACGAAATTATCGAGATAAATCACAAAAAGAACCCTGGTATATCTTAACAAATTTAGACAATTTATCAGCAGCAACTGAAGCTTATACTTATAGAATGGGTATTGAAGAGATGTTCAGAGATTTCAAATTAGGTGGCTATTGTCTTGGTGCGCGTTCCCTTGCGCCGTGCGACGGCGCGGGGTCGCACCGCAATATAGAAAAAACACAAGTAACTGGAGACAGATTAATAGCTTTGATATTATTGGGGACTCTAGCTTATTCAATGGCAACTTTTCAAGGAAATCTAATCCTAAAAAAAGGAGTCGCTAACTATGTTAGTCGTCCATCTGAATCAAAGCGTCGTTATAGGAGAAATAGTAGTTTTTCTATTGGCTTAAAAGCTCATTCTTGGCTTAATTCATTATCATTTTTTGCTGAGGAAGTTCAACAATTGATCAATTTTGTACCTCGAAAACGTGCTGATTATTCGAGAGGTCTGAGGGCTGCAACCATTATTCAATCAGCTTTTTGATTCCCGATGTCGGCCCCCCAGACATCTTAAAATGTCTTTTTTTGCTCATTAAAGACCAACGGTCAGAGATTACTCCGTCGTCTCACGGCGGAGTAATCTCTGACTTAAAAACATCTCCCCTGCTCTCCACTCCCCTCTTCTCGCGCGTTCCCTAGGTCGGGGAACCCGACCGGGGTCGCTCGTCTCCCTTGCAGCCAAAACTTGTCAGTTTTTGATCTGCTGAGTCTAAACTCCAGAGAGTGAAACCCAACACATAACTAATAACTGTTTACCGAAACGGTCCTAAAACATCCTTTACCGTAATCGTTTGTTGATCGGTGTAACCAGCAAAGGTTCGGGTTGCTACTATTTTAATTTCTACCCCTAAACCCGATCGCAAATAGCGAGATTCAATGGGTAACATACCAATATCAATGGTAAAGGTATCCCCATCTAAAATAACTAAATCTTCTGGAATTTCACCTTCATATTTGGTTGTATAATCAGACACAGGACGAAAGCGCGGATCAGAACGAGTAATACTATAAGTAATGTCAAACTTAGTTGCGATTAAATTAGATTGATCCGCTTCATCAATTAAAGTTAATTGTAACCCCCTCTCTCTTCCCGATAATCCCTTACTTTCTAAACGAGTCGCATCTTTTTTATAGATGGCGTTATATACAATAAATTGAGTAATATTATTCTGTTGCTGAGTTGTCCCTTCTATCCAAATATTATCAGGAACATCCACCTGAATTCCCTGATCATTTTCATATTTTAAAGTAACTTTTTCCTGAGAAAATTGATTAAAAGATTGAGGAGCATTCCAAATTAATAAAAATGAACGTTCTAACCGTTGCACCAAAGCTAAATATTGATCATCAATGACCGAACCTGGAGCAAATAACGCCGATGCACCATTGCGAGTTTCCCAAATATTTTTAGAGAGTAAATAACCTTTATCTCTCAACGCTGACATTGTTACTGTAGCGGCCGGTTTATCAGCTTCTAAGGGTTTATCTAAATTAATTAAAGTCAGTTGACCAGGTAAACCATCCCGACCAAAAGCCCCACCGACTCCATTAGCCCCGTTTTTACCATCTTGACAACGAAATTCAAGGGTTGTACAACGATAATCAGGATCACCAGGGTTCCCGCTACAGGTTTCTACGGTCCAGTAAGGTTCGCTACAACGACACCCTTGCCCTCCTGGGCCTCCTTGTCCTGGTTGTCCTCCTTTTCCTCCTGAGGCGTTGACAAAGATTTGTTGTAGTTGGGATAAGTCTGTTGCATAGAGGGTTAAAGAGCCACCATTACCGCCATCGCCGCCATTGCCTCCATTGCCTCCATGACCGCCACTAGGAGCTTGTAGGTTATGTTTTACGCCGGTGGGTTGATTTTCACATTCAGCGTCTTCTCCTGGTTTACCTTCTTGGCCTGGTTGAGCATCTTCTCCGACTAAATTAAGCGTTAATGGGGAACCATCGGCAAAAATAGTCAAATTATCTCTATCTTCCCCATTTTCTCCTGAGGCTCCACTACTAGCATTAGAACCATTTTGACCAAAGGTTCTCACCTCTGCGGCCATGGCACTCTCAATACAAAGGTTAGAGGAGGAGGGCAGAGGAACCATTAAAGAACTGGCAAAAAAGATCAAAAATAAAGGAAGTTTAGTCACTTGCATTGATGCGTTAGGAGGTTAACGATCGCCAAATTCTGAGACTGTCTTTAATTAACTTTTGTTTCTTGTACCACTAACACAGAACTAGGAGCATGATGAACAATATAGTTACTGACACTGCCTAACAACATTTCTGAAACTCCTGTCAGTCCTCGTCTTCCGATTACAATTAAGTCAGCTTCCCAGTCTTTAGCAATATCTCTTACCCAACGTCCGGGTTCTCCTATTTTCCACTCCCATTCTGTGGCGATGCCTTGTTCTTTGGCTATTTCCTCGTAGTTACTTAACCATTTTTTTGTTTCTGTGGCTTGGCTTTCTAACCGTTCTCGCATTAGATAGGAAAAATCATTGAATTCCCCTTCGTAAAGACTAGGATAAGGAGCGGTTGAGGGAGTTTCCATGGGCAAACAATGAACTAACTTTAAGGTAGCTTGATGACATTTTGCTACGGATAAAGCTTCTTCAAACACTTTTTTTGCTAACGGAGTATTATCCAAGGCGACTAAGATTTTTTTGTATTTCATAATGTATTGACAAATTTTTCGATTCTATCCATCCCTTTTTCAATGGAAGCTAAGTCCGTAGCATAGGAAAGACGAATACAATTATCGGCCCCGAAGGCTTTTCCTGGGATAGCAGCTACTTGTTGTTTGTTTAATAAACCATCACAAAATTCTAAAGAATTCAGTCCTGTTTGACTGATATCAATAAAGACATAAAACGCTCCCATCGGGGTCGGACAACTGAGTTTAGGAATGGCTTTAATTCTTTCTAAAATGACTTGACGACGTTGAGTAAACGCATCTAACATTTTTTGAAGACATTGGGGGGATTCTGGACTTTCAAGGGCTGCGATCGCTCCGTATTGGGCAAAAGTACAGACGTTAGAAGTGCTATGACTTTGGATGGTACTGGTTGCTTTAATTAACTCCCCAGGCCCTGCTAAATAACCTAGTCGCCAGCCAGTCATAGAGTAACTTTTAGCAAATCCATTACTAATAATGGTGCGTTTAAATATTTCTTCTCCTAAGGAACCAATACTAATATGTTCTGTCCCATTGTAGAGAATTTTTTCGTAAATTTCATCAGAAACCACCCATAAATCATGGTCAACAATCACTTGAGCTAAGGCTTTAATTTCTTCACGGTTGTACACCATTCCTGTGGGATTAGAAGGAGAATTAAGAACAAATAGTTTTGTTTTTGAGGTAATGGCTTGACGTAGTTGCTCTGGGGTTATTTTATAGTCAGTTTCTGCGGTGGTATTGACAATAACCGGTGTTCCTTGGGCTAGTTTGACCATTTCAGGATAACTTAGCCAATAGGGAGCCGGAATTATCACTTCATCTCCCTTTTCAATTAACGCCAACATTAAGTTAAATAGGGAATGTTTACCCCCATTGGTAACAATAATATTGTCTGCACTATAGTTTAAATGATTATCTTGGTTTAACTTTTGGGCGATCGCTTCTCTGAGTCCCGATTCTCCGGCCACGGGTCCGTATTTCGTTTTCCCTTGATCTAAAGCCGATATTGCACCCTCTTTGATGTGTTGAGGGGTATCAAAATCCGGCTCTCCTGAACTAAAACTACAAACATCAATCCCTTTAGCCTTCATTTCTTTCGCTTTAGCGGTAATGGCTAGGGTGAGGGAGGGAGTGACTTGTGTTACCCTGGTGGCCAATTGAATCATATTGCTTCTAAGCCTATTTATTCCTGATCGTAAAAAATTAAAAGTCCCATAGACACATTTATCTGATGGATTAAGAATTAATATATGATAGTTGATTTTAGGTTAACTAATCAACTAATTTTAATGAGGAAAAGCAATTGTATTGGACGAGTATTTTTACCTCGCCCAAATTTTTGCAATCCATTTTAGTGCATGGGTGCAACAACCCACTGCCCATATCTTAAACTATTCAATGTTTACTAATTCAAGATCAAACGTTAAATCTTTTCCTGCTAGGGGATGATTTGCATCTAAGGTGACTTTACTATCAGCAATATTGGTTACCATCACAGGAACAGCTTGACCACTAGAATGGCGCATTTGCAGTTGCTGTCCCACTTCTACGGATAAATCAGAGGGCATTTGTTTTTCATCAACAACAATCACTAATTCATCTTGATAAGGACCGTAAGCTTGTTCTGAAGGAATCGTAACACTTTTATTTTCCCCTGGACTCATTCCTACCACGGCCTCTTCAAACCCCGAAATTACTTGACCTTGTCCGAGAGCAAATTGTAAGGGGTCACGATCCACAGAAGAATCAAACACTGTCCCGTCTTGCAATTTACCTGTATAGTTGACTTTGACTGTATCTCCAAGTTTAGCTTGTACCATATTACATTACCTGCTAAATTTATTTGTTTAATGAAGGGACTTTTTCACGGTAGTTTTTTCTACCAATTTTGTCAACTTTTTGTCCTATTCTTAAAAATTTATTAATAATTAAACCTTCATAAATTCTGCTTTCTATGAAACCAACCATCGAAACCTTAAATTTATTTAAACTTGCTTCAGGTGATGAGTTTTTTCTGCAACTGTATAAGTTTACAGGTAAAAAAAAGAGTAAAAAAGTTTATATTCAATCAAATTTACATGGCTCGGAAATTGTTGGTAACGCGGTCATTTCACAACTAATTAGTTTTTTTTCTACCCTCAATAAAAATCAACTAGATGGTGAAATTTGGTTACTTCCTGTTTGTAACCCTATAGGAACCAATCAACGCAATCATTTCTTTTCTTCAGGAAGATTCAATAGTTATGATGGCAAAGATTGGAATCGTATTTTTTGGGATTATGAGAAATTTTGTCATGATTTAGACGGATTTGTTCAACAGAATATAAAGTTTGATTCTTTAACTATTCAAGAAAACTTTTTACAGCAACAAAAACAGGCTTTTAGCAAACAGCTAGAAAGAATTAAGAATCCTAGTAGTGCGCCATTATCTGAACAGTATCGTTATCAATTACAATCTTTATCTATGGATGCTAATTATGTTATCGATATTCATAGTTCTAGTAACCAATGTATTGATTATCTTTTTTGTTTTCCTGGGGAACAAGAAGAGAGTGCTAATTATTTTCAGATAGATTATGGTATTTTAATGGATACTTATGATGGAGATGCTTTTGATGAAGCATTTATGAAACCTTGGTTAGCATTAAAAAAGAATTTTGAAAAGTTAGGAAGAATAATTGATATTGATCGAGAATCTTGGACTTTGGAATTAGGATCTGGAATGAAAATGAATCCCCAATCTGTTAACACTGGAGTTAAAGGAATTATTAATTATTTAGTAAAAAAAGATATATTAAAACTAGACGATTATTTTTTACTAACTAACGAAATCACATTCGTTTCTCGTCAAAATATTAGAAATTACTATGCGCCAACTGGTGGAATGATTCAAAATCGATTAACTTTAAAAACTGAAGTAAAGCAAGGAGATAAACTCTACGAAATTCTTAGTTTTAATAAACAAGGAAACTTGCCAAAAATTCTTAACATTTATGCAGAAACAGATGGATTCATTTTTGATATTTCTACAAATTATTCAGTAAATCAAGGTGATTATGTTTTAGCACTATGTAATCCTAATCATAGAAATTAAATAAAGTTGATAGTGATAAAGATAGAAACTTCAGACACTATTTTGATTCCACTATAACAATCATTTAAACATTTTTAGATAAATTTTAACCTGTGTTTATTCTCCTTCTCCACTATAAGCGCAAAACTTGATATCAATAGGTCTTCCTTGGGGAACACTTGCTACTTCTATCTGAAAATTACCGAATTGGTTTCCTGTCCAATATTGATTTTGATCATTAGGAAATGTTTGAATGACTTCTAAATATTCACCATTAGGAGCTTGTACCGTATAATCATGGGGAGTTGATTGTTCAATAATTAATTGTTGTTCTCTGGCTAAATTTAAGAGAAACGTATCCCCTGTATTAATTCTTCCTGCATAAGTACCACAATGACTCCCACTGGGAAAATTAATGGTAATTCTTCTACCACTTGACTGTGCTACTCGACAATCAAAAGCCGGTGCATAAACTAGAGATTGATAACGTCCATCAGAAGTGCGAACTGTTAAACATTTTCCTGTACTGGTTTCTCTCCAATAAGAATAAGAATCTGTTGCTGATTTTTCAGTTTTGATATACTCATATCCTCTTCTTTTTAATTCCATCTCTCCACCGCTTCCTCTCACACCAACTAAGTCTTGTAAAGAAGATGCAGGGGTTTGTGCTTTAACTTGAGTCGTTACGAGGGTTAAGGCACTGAAAACTAAAGTCATTAGACTATTTTTCATCATAATTAATAGTGACAATTAAATTCAACTGCTATTTAGACCAGCATTCATTATAACAAATTCATCACTTTTTACAATAATGATAAAACTTTCATCTTATGATGCTGAGTTATAATAATAACAGCGAATTATGAAATAATGAGTAAAGCTCATGACTACCTACTCATCGGATTATTATACTTGGACAAAAGAGCAAGTTAAACGACTCAAATTAAAACAATTTGAGCAAGTAGACTGGGATAATTTAATTGAGGAGATAGAAGACTGGGGGAAGAGCCGTGAAAATGCTTTGGAAAGCTATTTAGAACGTCTTTTAGACCACCTTTTAAAATTAGCTTATTGGGACTCAGAAAAAGAATATTGTACTAGAGGTTGGAAGGCAGAAATTAGGAACTTTAGAGCGCAAATAAAAAAATATTACGGAAAAATCCTGCTTTAAAAAATAAATTAGACCCCATTTGGGACGAAATCTATCCTGTACGTATTTCAATCATGAAAGAACTTTTTTCTATTCCCGATAACAATAATATTACTCTTGAAGATGCACTTTCAGATGATTGGTTTCCTCTTTAACTTATTAGTTGATGTTGTAATTTTTTTCCCATTTCACTAGCCATAATAATTCTGCGATCGCGTCCAAAGACAATGGAGCCAATATTAACATTAAAATCAACATATTTTTTAATATATAACTGTGTTCTTTTGTCAATCGTTTCTACAATAGATTGATAAACTTGTTCTGTGAAATTATTGTTTGTTTCTGCATCTATTTTTCTCAATAATTGTAGTCCGTCTTCTGTAGTTTCACAGTCTAAAAGTTGTTGTAAAATTGCACTTTTTAAACCTATTTTTACCCCATGACTTACTAATATTTCTAATCTTCCGTCAGCTAAATGATGATGAGTATGGAAAATTCCTCCTGCTAATTTTATTAGTTTTCCATGATAACCAAATAATAAAATAGAGTTTATTTTTTCTGTTGCTGCTGTTATTAATAAAGGACTTAACCAGTTAGCCGTTTTAATTAATTGTTGAGAATTAATGCCCGACTTTTTAGCTAAATCCAAACCATTTTCTCCTAAACAAAAGACTAACATATCAAATTGTTTTGCTTTTACTTTTAATTCTTGTTGATAACTATTTAATTGATCAGGAGAACTCAACGGCTGAGAAATCCCAGAAGTTCCTAATAAAGATAGTCCTTCAATTACACCAAAAGCTTCATTTGATGTTCGCTTCGCCAACTTTTTTCCTTCTGGTAAAATAATGGTTACTATAATTGTTTCTCTTGGTTTTAAATATTGTTTTAGGTTGTGCTTTAATAGTTTCGTTGCGTAGGAATAAATGGCATCTTTATTATCATAGTTAATTTGTTTACCTACTCCTTCTCCTCCTTGAAGAATAATTTTGTCTTGTTCATTTTTAGTGCTATTTTCTCTCAATTCTACCATAGCCCAAATTGGAGTATTTCGCGTTAAATCCAGATTATTCCCTGGCTCACTTAAAGTAATGGCTAAAGCCGTATTATTATTTATTTTAGCTACTTGTTGAATAGGAATAGTTACCGTTTTAGGCGGTTCTATTAAATCTAAAGAAACTATCTCATTTTTTTGTTTATTTTGTAAGTGATGCAAAGCAGCGAGCGCAGAAGCACAAGCAAACACAGGTAAAGTATAACCAGCGCGAGGTTTAGCCATATCTATGTTGTTTTTTTTTGTTGGCATAATTGTCTTTGTTTCTCTCTTTGTTTAGCTATCTTTTCAGGGGTTAAACTATCGTAACAATGGGGACAGGAAACCCCTTGCTCATATTTATCAGATAATTTATCTTGTTCTGAAATGGGATGACCACACCCTAAACACATCTCATAACTGCCTGTTTCTAACTGATGTTTAACAGCAACTCGCTCATCAAAAACAAAACATTCTCCTTGCCATAAACTGTTATCTGTTGGAACTTCTTCTAAATACTTTAAAATACCCCCTTTAAGATGATAGACTTCAGAAAATCCTTGTTTTAATAAGAAAGAACTTGCTTTTTCACAACGTATTCCTCCAGTACAAAACATAGCGATCTTTTTGTGCTTTTTTGGGTCTAAATTTTGCTGTACATATTCAGGAAACTCTCTAAAAGATTGGGTCTGAGGATTAACTGCACCTTCAAAGGTTCCGATATTGACTTCATAGTTATTTCTGGTATCAATAACAATCGTTTCATCATCCTGAATTAACTCATTCCATTGTTCAGAAGTTACATAGTTTCCTACTTGTTCATTAGGGTTAACCTCTGGCATTCCTAGAGTAACAATTTCTTTTTTTAACTTTACTTTTATCCGTTCAAATGGAAGAGCATCAGCAGTAGAATATTTAACCTCTAAGTCAGCTAAACGTTTATCTTGACGTAAATAGGTGATTACCGCTTCAATATGATCTGTTGTTCCGGCAATGGTTCCATTAATTCCTTCCTGGGATAGTAAAATAGTGCCTTTAATGGCATGATTTAGACAATATTCTAAGAATACGCCTTGTTTTTCAGCACAATCAGGAAAAGGAATGAATTTATAAAAAGTGGCAACAATGTAAGTCATGTTTCAGAAGTCAGGAGTCGGGAGTCAGGAGTTAGAAACTTTTTTCGTTAACCCCTTGCCTATTTTAGATAAGTCTGTATATAATTGTAAGAGTGAGTAAAATATCGAGACAAAAAAATTGTCGGTTACTTAATTTGGGGGATTAGCTCAGTTGGTAGAGCGCCTGCTTTGCAAGCAGGATGTCAGCGGTTCAAGTCCGCTATTCTCCATTCTTTTTCGTTGTGTTACTCGAACCCCTTTTGTAACTGGAAACATATCATTTCGGTGACGGAAACAATATACTTCCAATTAACTTCCGAAATAATGTGCTTCCCTTCAATTATAAACGAGAACCATATAAACGCTCCCTAGCTTCTTGAAAGACTTTTCTGACTCTTTTGTACCGAAGATAACCAGGACGAGAAATTGACTGAGAAACAAGGTCTTCAGTAGGATAAATTCCTTGTTGGTATAAAGTGATTACAGCTTCCTCAACCTCATGACAACAATGTTTAATTGTATTTTGGAAAGATGTTTGTCGAAAACTTAAATAACGAGAAGAGATTTGACGACATAAATCTGGGAAATGACGATTTAGTGTTCTGCGGTCACAGGCAATCCGTCTGGCTACTTCTTCTAAAGATAAGGGAGGTTTTTCAGAATCACTTAAAATTTTGAGAAGTTCTTTGTGAGCGTAAACAACATCAAATGTGGGATTTCGTCTAGAATTTAAGCGAATAGACGAAGATTGAGAATAGCCATTAGATGATACAACAAAGGAATAGTCTGTATTTAGCAATAAATCCATTAACTGAATTTTTAATTGATAGGAAATTCTCAATAAAGCCTCTAAAGAAGGTTGATTTTTTCCCTTACACCACAACCAAACTGTGTTTTTTCGCATTTTCAAATAACGAGCTAAAGCTGCAATATTTCCATCTGTCAATTTGTTAGCAACTTTCATTAAGGATTCAGAAACATTAATAGCAGATATGTCTGTTTGTATTGATAATAACTCTTGAATATTATTAGCTACCCAAATATTCCATTTTAAGTCATTATCAGAAAATGGATGATTAGTAACAACTTGACTTCCCTCGGTGTTCTCTTTACACAAATCTGAAAGCTTAAGATTAACTTGTGAACAACCGAGCCATTTTTCACATCGGAAACAAAACCCTGGGCGAGATTTCCAAGACAAGAAAAAATTATATTGATGACAATTCGGACATTTTTGCTGAAGAGGAATCTCATGTATAGGACAGACTTTAACTAATTTCAGTGTCCATATTAAAGGTTCATAAACAGGTTCTTTTTTCTGTTTCCATTGATGATAACAAAGAGGACACCATGTTCGATGTTGATGTAGCAGATATCTATTTGGCAACATATCGGCCCATTTAACAAGTGTTAATTTAGATAAATTATTTTGTTGGGTTAATTGTTCCAATGCTTTAATAAGATCATTAGCCATAATACCAGTAGAATTTAATGCACCTGTATAACTAGACAAATTAGCACTACGGTATTTTTTATTAAGGAGAGGAGCAATAGTTCGCTCTAATAAAATTCCTGAATAAACACAGTGAGCTTCAGCTAATCTAGCAATGTATCCTGTTAAGCTTTCAACTTTAGCTGTATCAACATGAAGAGGCGATAAACAATAGAGGTCGCTTGATTTTTGAGAAGTATAAGAAAGGTTCAGAGAAGGATAAAAATTTTGCATTTCAAATAACCTCTTTGTCTTGCCCCACTGGATCTCGCACAGGTTTTCTTTTCCCCACATCTTTCTTGGATTGTTGAGAATTATTAGGAGTTTTAGCAGAAGGTGTTTTAGGAATAAAGCATATTCTTGAAACAGGTGGTTCGCTTAATCCCAAATCAGTACGCAGTTGCTCAACTTCTCCCTCAATTTCTAAATACCGTTTTTCTCCTTCTTTAATTTTTTTCAAAATATTTCGACATTGACCGATAGACAAGGCTCGTCTTTCTAAATGCTTACGAGTAATTGTTTTTGCATTTTCATCTAAAGCATCAGATAAAGCATTCCTTGTCCAGTTTTTAAGAATACCGACACATCCTAAACTTCTCTCATATAAATAACTCCAAATATCTAAAAAATCAGGCATTTCTGGCATAGGAATATTACATTGAAAATTCCAAACAACACTCTGCCAAATTTCTCTATCTTCGGTAAATTCAGCATTATAACGGGGAAGATGGATATAAATACTACGACGACTCAATTGATCTCCAATGTCATGTAAAGTTAGCAAATCATAAGTTCCTAATAGTCCATGTAAAACTTCTGTTCGATTGGCTAAAGATTTAATCGCTTCGGGTACATCAGTTAATTTTCTTCCACTCGCAACACATAAAAAATGATGCGCTTCATCAATTAGAAAAATTTGAGGTTTTCTGTAAATTAAGGCTTGTTCTAATGCCCATCCAAGTTCTGTTTCTAAAATTCTTGACTTAATCCTTAAATTTCCTGTTTCGTTGTGATAAACCCCCTCAACTCCAAAATTAATCTTATTTTTAATCAGTTCAGGTGGTTCGTTTAGAGAATAGAGACATCGTTTTAAATGATCTTTTGCATTAAATAAGCCTGATTTTTGTAAGCTAACTTCCATGCTGGCAAAAGGAATTCTTCCTTTGTCACTAATTTCTTTCCAAAGATTTTCCGTAATCCATTTTTCAATCAAAAGACGTAATTTTGTTTTGCCAACTCCTGTAGGCCCAACAACGAAAATAAGACGAGATTCTCCACAATCTCGAATAATCGGTTTAATAACTTCAAAAGCATCATCTAAAAAAGGATGACCCATTGTGTAGCTGTCATAGTAATTCTGTCGAACAGTATGAGATTGATTGAGTAATTCTGGGGGAAATTGGATAGACATGGTTAATAGCTCTTAAAAACTTTTAGTTTTTTGGAAATTTGTTGTTCAGTTTGTGAAACATCGGACTGAGGCTCATGAACCTCTTGAGCAACAATCTCTGAATTATTGGTTTTGGAGGACTCAACTAACCTTAAATGGCTCAATCCTCCCTCAATAACTTTAAAAACTTCATTTGTTTGGTCATCTCGAAGTTTTTGTTCTAATAACGACTCTTCTGTTTCTACGCTGGTTAAAAACTCTCCTAACTGTTTTGCTCGAATTTTGTAAGTCTTTTGATGATTTTGTTTTTGTTTTCTTAATTGAGTGGTTGCTAAAATAAGTTCTTTTTCAGAACGTCCTTTAAAACGGGGATAATATTCGCTAATACACTCTACCCATTGACCTTGGACATAAGCATAAGCAATCCCTGCGTTAAAGGGGTCATATCGAATATCTACCGAAGTTTTCTCAATTTCTGGGTCACGAAAAGCATTTGACCAATAATAAATATGTTGAATTTTGACTCCTTTCCCTGGTTGTACCCTTGCCTTGCCTCGTGAAGTTGTTGGTAAGGTCAAAATTTGAAACGTTTGGTCGTAAGGAATTCGTCGATGGTTGCGCTGACCAAATTGTTGAAGCCCTTGGTTGAACATTTCTCTGGGACTATACCCTTCTAAGGCAGGATGCTCCATTGTGTCATAAACTTCATACGCCCATTCGCATAAATAGGCATAAAGTAACCCTAATGACCATAAAGATAAGTTTTTTGGGTTCACTGATTTGGTCGTTAAGCGAACTGTTTTAGTAATTTGAGTATTTCCTGCTAAATTATGGAAAAACTCAGTGTTTGCCGTCCCAAAAAGTCTTTCGCAAACAGTACCATATCGAGATTGATGAGGGGGACGATGTTTGAGGGTACATTCAAACATTGCCAAAAGCATTTCAAAATAAGTGCTGTGAAATTCTTTGCCATTATCCGTGACAATCGTTTGAGGGAGCCTTCCGTAGCGTTTAACACAAATTCGGAGAACCATCATACAGGCACGATAAGAAGGGGGGTCAAAAGAAGCGTAAGTGGCTAAAATCCGTCTTGAGAAAGCATCTACCAGCAATGTAACGTAAGCCCGTCCTAATACTTTGCCTGTCTTGGAACAGCGTAATTCATCATCTGATTGAGTATGGTCAATGTGACAAATATGAAAAGGGAAATCTCCATGTCGGGGAGTTGTTTGTTCTAATTCCCAATAAAATGATTGTTGTTGGTACGCAGCCCTTGACCCCTGACGTTTTAAGGTTTGCTCGTAACCAGAACGTTTCTTAATCTCAGCAATAAAAGTTTTGTAACTAGGAATTTGATTATCTACAATTCCTGATTCATGACAAAAATGGACGAATTCAGCATAAACAGCTTTTTTTCGCTTCTGTTTTTTGGTTTCATAGCTTTCAGTAATAAATTTTTCAATAATATCTAAGATATGTTGTGGAATCTTGCGGTTATAGTTGCCTCGATGTTGGTCAAGATAAATCAGCCCTAAATAACCATAGCCATATTGTTGCTGTGCTTGCCGATAATCTCTAAGCCAATTTCTCAATGACCTTTCTTGGTGTGTGGCGGCTGAAATGGGTTGTCCGTCAAGATAAGGAATAATCGCTTTATAACGACGATTGGCTTTTTCCAAATCCTTAAAACTAGCTTTTTGAAATAACTCAATTGCCTCAGAATTTAAACGATAGTCGTTTTTTGATTTAAGTCCTGTAATCTTTCCTTGACGAACAAGTGCATCAAATTCACTGAGAGGAAATTCAACGACTTTTTCTGTTTCTGTACGAAGTATCACATTAGTTTCTCCGACTAAAGCAATTATCAGAGATTTACCATCGTACATAACGGTCTGTCCTGGAATTAATTCAATAGCGTGAGATATAGGAGTTTCAGCAGTGGCTTTAGAATTAACAATGGTCAGAAAGGCTTTAGCAATGGTTGCGTTTGGGAAAATATAACAATTTTGTGTTTCTGATAACGGACAATTGTTTAGATCAATAAAAATTACTTCAGAGGCAATCAGACCGTAAATCTCATCAACGTTTTCTGTATGCTCGAATAATTCTGACAAAGTAATTCCAGGTTTTGCCTGTACCAAAGACTGTACAAGTCTTTTCGTTGATGGTGCAACTGTAATATTACCTCTAAAATAGTCGGACAAAATTTCTAAATTTCTCTGTTTTGTCCAATTAATTTCGGCATCGGAGTAAATTCGGAAATAAAAACCAAACTGTTGAGCATATTCTTCAGCAGGGGGTGAATGCCACTGATTATCCTCTCCTTTAAAATACCGATTAGAATCCTTCTGGGCGAGTTTTTGCAATTGTTCTTCGCTTTTGCATTCTACCCATCCCATAGCCCCAGACTTAATAACAAAAAAGTCTGGGGTAATATAACAACCGATATTTTTCCCAGACTGTGATTGATAGTTAATTTTTATTGGTGGAGGTTGGTCGTAAAACTCTAAAACAGTTTCATCATGCTCTAGCTGATAAATAAAAGGTAATTCAACCTTATGGCTCTCAAATTGAATGGTTTTACCCATTTTTCGGCTTGGATAATTACCTGAAACATTATTTCTGCCATTCCCGACTTTACGAGAGGGTTCGGACTCTCGAATACGGTTTACCTCTTGTTCTGCTATTGGGGACAATTTGAGGGCATTGTACAATCTGGCTAATTCGCTGTTTGTCAACATAGAAATTAAAATGTGAATATTTTAACAGCCCATAGATTCTAATTTACATCTAAAAAGATGTAAAAATATCAAATCTTAGAGAAACTTAAGATACTTTGGTACAGTGAAAGAGACAACTTAGTTACTCAATCCTTAGAAAGTTTGTGAGCAAACGAATTAATGTAACTTTGGCTGACTCTGTTTTAGAAGATTTAGAGCGATGGGCAACAGCACAAGGCCGACCCACCGCTAACTTAGCCTCATTTTTGATAGAAATTGCTATCAAACAGGCTAAAGAACGGGGGGAATTGCCCAAGTCCCCGTCTTAAGAAGAATGTGGTAAATAGACTTCATTGCGACTATTTAGCTCTCGTTCTCGTTTTTTGGCTTCTAAGATTTTGGTAACTTTATGAATATTCTCTATCAAAGGAATTTCTTGAGAAACTCGGTCAGGAGAAAAATAGAGGGCAGCAGCTAAATGTATGGCTTCAATTGGATCTATGCCACAACGTATTAAATTAGCTGCGACACGGCTTAGAGAACCATAATCAATGAGGGGATTGGTATCATAATAATCTCGGATTAGAGCCGACTTTACTAAGCCATTACGACGTTTAATTTGTTGTGCTGTCAGAGATTGAATAACTTTGTTTAATTCATCATGAACCTGAGCATAAATTCTCCGAGAGGCTTTGTGCTTTTTTTGCCACTCTTTGACTGCATTCATCAATTCCACTCGGTCTTCATCTTTTAATTTATCCTGCATTATTCATGAAGAAAAAACAAAACCAAAAACATAAGAAATTAGCATCAAAAGCGATTTTTTATTAAATAGATTCTTAAAAAGTAGTGAATTGGCGTAATTCAATCACAGAAAATTAATGGAAGAACAGAAAAAAGACTAATTTAACGTTAGATGGATACACCAATCCTATGAGAGATGAATGTTAGGAAAAAATCAATTGTTTACCCGAAGATAATCGTTGTATTATGCAGAGTATTTCCTCACGAAAAGGACAATGAGCAGCTAATTCTACTAAAGTTCTTCTAACAGAAACAGTCACTTTGGCAGCTATTTTTATGATGGTTTCCCTCAAACGAGAAACTTGAGCCTTCCCCAATCGTGTCCCTTCCGCAGAAGCCCGAAGTTCAAGCATTAAAATATAAGCTGCTTGGCATAAAAATAAGCGAAATTGATTAACAATAAATTTATGGCAACTGAGACGATCTGCATTAATTCCTAGTTTCAATTCCTTGATTCGATGTTCAGAAGTAGCTCCTCTTTGAACATAAAAATTATCATAAATTTCTTGTGCATCTGCCTCCAAATTAGTTACTAAAAATCGAGGATTTGCTCCTTTTTCTAACCATTCTGCTTTCATAATAAGTCGACGAGGTTTTTTCCAACTTTTTGCAGCATAATATACATCATCGAACAAACGAGCCTTCTCTTTAGTCCGAAAATACTGTAATCTGGCTAAGTCAAGAAGATAATTTATTTTCCGTTTTAAAACAGCATTACTACTAAAACCAAAAACATATTTTACATTTTTTTGTTCGCACAGATTAATAATTTCAGGTAAAGAAAACCCTCCATCGCCTCGTAAGATTATTTTGACATCAGGCCAAGCTTTTCTTAAACGCCAAAATAACCATCTTAGTAATCCTAAAACTCCTTTTCCTGCGTGAGAATTTCCTGGTCTTAAGTGTAAAATTAAAGGATAACCACTTTTGGCTTCATTAACTAATACAGGAAAGTAAATTTGATGTCCATAATAACCATGAAATAAGCTTAACTGTTGATGTCCATGAGTGTAAGCATCAAATCCATCTATATCTAATACTATTTGTTCTGGGTTTGAGAGATGATTTTGAAGAAATTTATCGACAAAAAAACGACGTATCCTTTTAATTTCTTGTTTAGTTATTCCATTTTCTAGTCGACTCATTGTCGGTTGACTAGCTAATAATTCTGCTCCCATTTCGGGGACTTTATCACAAATAATTTTGAAAATTGGATCATGTCGTAAGTAATTACTATCATTGGTATCTTCATATCCTGCTGCTATTTGATAGATTCTTTGACTTACTAACTGAAACAGTGAATGTTTGACTTTATGTTGTTCTCTATATCTTCCAAGCAATTTGAGATTCCTTGGCCAACTTTCAGATTGTCTTCTGCTTGCTTAATTAGCAATAATCCCGCATCCAAACTTAGGTCTAGTCCTGAAAACTTTACCTCCAATGTTTTCTTCGTCTTAAAATTAAAGGGGAGTTTTTCTGAAGACTCTTTCATTAATTATTGATTGATTGATATAACCTTTATTTCTTTATTTATTATAGGCTAAAATGAACTTTTTGTAAACGACTTTTACCTCTTATTTTTGATAGTTAAATAGTCGATAATTAGTAATAGATAAAAATCACAGACTGTTATTGGGGTCAAATCTCCATATTCCTGATGGCATAAGGCTTTCAGGCTTTTTCGCAATTCTCTCATGAATAATGCAGGCTAGATAATCCAACCCTTATTTTATCGATTAATCATGATTTTACGTTCTTTTGGCGCGATCGCCTTCAAATTTTGATTAGTAAGTAATCATTTCTAATTAGAATCATTCAAAAATCGGGTAGAAATATCGTTATCTCTTAATCAGATCGCTTTACATTTAACAATTTTTGCTCTATGCTTAATGTTATATTAACCGAGTGTTCTTTAGGTCGGGGAAATAGACCAGGGTTCCTCGCAAAAATAATTAGCTATGCACGCCATTCAACACAAGTAACTCAGGTGACTTAATCAGTATAAAATTAATGTCCTGACTGCTTTATGTTGTTTGAGTAAAGATCGTTTTAATAGCAAATCTGCTTATTTTAGTAGAGTAAAGTTTTTTCTCCCCACTCCCTGCTCCCTGCTTTTCTTGACTATCTACTCCATAAACAGAATGTAGCATAATTATCATCTCTGTAAGTCTAATGAGTCAAAGCCAGTCAACTTATGAATACCAAGTCGGAGGGAGCCTCAACGGTGACGCACCTAGCTATGTGACTCGAAAAGCTGATTTAGACTTTTATGGAGCCTTAAAAGCGGGTCATTTTTGTTATTTACTTAATTCTCGGCAAATGGGTAAATCCAGTTTAAGGGTGCGAACCATGAAAAGACTGCAAGCAGAAGGTATTGTTTGTGTTTTTATTGATTTAATGGGAATTGGAACACAAGATGTTACCTCAGAAAAATGGTATGCAGGAATTTTCTACACTTTGGTTCGTGGTTTTGAACTAACCTCAAAAATCCAATGGCGAAGTTGGTGGCGAGAACAACAAGAATTACTGACTCCAGTACAACGTTTAAGTTTATTTATTGAAGAAATCTTATTAGTTGAAATCAAACAAAAAATTGTTATTTTCGTTGATGAAATTGATCAGGTTCTTAGTCAAAAATTTTCCCTTGATGATTTTTTTGGACTGATTCGTTATTGTCATGACCAACGGGACACCTATACTGACTATCAACGGTTAACGTTTGCGCTACTAGGAGTAGCTAAACCGTCAGATTTAATTCAAAACAAAGCTCAAACACCTTTTACTATTGGTCAAGCTATTCAATTACAAGGCTTTGAATTTGACGAAGTTCAACCCCTAATTAACGGGTTAAAAGAGCAATTTGCTAATCCAGAAGCAGTGATAAAAGATATTTTATACTGGACAGGGGGTCAACCTTTTCTGACACAAAAGCTTTGTCAATTAGTGATTCATGCTGACAAGATTACTAAAAAACAGGCAAATACAGAAATGGTCGCACAAATAATACAAGATTGTCTTGTTGAGAATTGGGAAGTTTATGATGAACCAGAGCATTTGAGAACCATTCGAGATAGGATTATCAGGAATGAACAAAAAGCAGTGCAACTGTTAGGACTTTATGAAAAAATTTTTCATCAAGGAGGAATTACTGCCGATGGTAGTGCCGAACAAATGGAATTGCGACTATCAGGGTTAGTGGTGGAAAAACAAGGACAACTCAAGGTCTATAATCTTATCTATAGAGCAGTTTTTGATAATAATTGGATTGAAAAAAACTTAAAACAGTTGCGTCCTTATGCTGATGATATCGCTGCTTGGATAGCTTCAGGAGGTCAAGATCAATCCTATCTATTACAAGGTTCTCAGTTGCAAGATACCTTAACTTGGACTTTGGGAAAATGTTTGTGCAATGAAGATTATCAATTTTTAGTTGCTAGTCAAACGTTAGCCAAACAACAAACAGAACAATTATTAGAAGCGACAGAACAAGCAAGTCAATTGTTGGCATCTGCAAGGTCAAAAGCCAAACAAGAAGTCCAAAAAAGGCGAATTAGCTGGGGATGGATACCTTTAATTACCTTAACTGTAACCCTACCAATCCTATTGCTTCGCTGGGGTGGATTATTACAAGGATTAGAATGGTTTATGCTAGATCAATTCTTTCGTTGGCGACCTCTGGAACCTTCAGATTCTCTTATTGCCATTGTCACTATCGATGAAACCGATTTAACTCAGGTGGGACAGTGGCCAATTCCAGATGGGATTTTAGCTAAAGCGAT
>NZ_AAXW01000062.1 GCF_000169335.1 Crocosphaera chwakensis CCY0110 | reverse complement strand
ATCAGTAAAAAGAGAAATATAATACTCAATTATTATACCTAAAAACCTCCTTAATAAGTAACTTTTGTTGTTAAATTTAATCTTTCCACAGGATTACGAGATAAAGCTTGATGAATCATATTAATTTCTGTTCCATCAAACTTAACAATATCCTTAAACTCAAAAGATAAACTAAGATTAATAGTAGCTTGAGCATTAGGACTATTCAATAAACTATTAATAGTATTAAAGAAACTCATAAACCCTCGATTATCTCCTTGATATTCTAAACGAACAAATTGACCTTGTGCTTGAATGGTCACAGTTTGTTCAATATTTAACGTAAAGAAAGGTCGATTTAATAATGATAAACTGGTTCCTAGTTTCCTATAATCCATAATTGAATTAACCGTAACTTCTAAACTTTCAACCCCTTGAACTTTATTATCTAAACATTGGTCTTTAAAATCATTAAAGGTTCTATCAACTGTCCCATCAAACGATAAAGTTGGGGGTTTATAATCAGCCATAGGAATACTAATAACTGACCCTTCAGTAGCATAACTTCCCCCATTTTCTCTAACTTTTCCACCGCCTAAAGAGACAGTCGTTTCTTGTTCTGCTATTTCCCCACTACCATAGTCTGCAACTACCTTAAAAGTAGTAGATTGATTAATTTGACATTCATATTCATCACTGGGTAAAAAGTTACCTGTTATCTCAACATTATTTTGATATAAAGTAATCGTTAAAGCTTCCTTTGCTTTCCATCTGACTCTAACTTGCTTTTCTTTATCTCCAGAGATAACTTGTGCGCTTAATTCAATAGTACGAGGTTCCGGTGGTTGTAGTATTCCCCGTCGATATAAAATAAAGCGATCGCTAAATTCAATAGTATTAGGAAGGATTAAATTTTGTCCTTCTGTTTTAATATAAAGGTGAGGTTTCTTTGGAGATATTTCAGATAAGTTTTCCGAACCAACTTTAAGATCCCATTGGCCTTCTAATAATCCCCGTCGAATAGTATCTCTTAAAAGAGAAATTTCTCCTTCTATGAGAAACCGTAAGCCTAAATCTTTAGCAAAGGTTTCTTTTAATGATTTAGTTGTCCAATACTCTAACCCGACTGGCCATACTTTCTGTAAAATAAAAGCAGGAGCATAAGGTTTTAAGGGTTCTTCAGATCGTATTTTCTGACAATCTTTTAATGCTTTAAAAATAACGTCTTGTTGGTTATTTTTCCCTTTAACATTACCCGTTTCATGGGAAGGTAAGGTATAATGTTTTAATCCATTAGGAGCTTTTACAGGGTCAGAATCAGGGTAAAATAAATGACGATAGGCATTAGTTAAAGCAACTCTGACATCTAAATTTTTCTTTCCTTCTCGTTCCCGTAATTGTTTCTGTTGACTTTCCGATAAATCTTCTAAACGAGTTTGTGACCCTAGAATATTTTTGATGGCTTTATATTCCCTAGCAACATCCATAGCATCCTCAATTTGAGTTTTATTAGCCACTAGAAATAATAAACGATTCCGAAATAATCTAAATTTACCAGCATCCCCTGTATTACCAAAAATTTGTGTTACTAAAGAAGGTGGTTCATCAGTCGAACTGTTAACGGTTCCTTCTTGAAAATCAATCACACATAAAGCAATATCATCTGGACGATCATCTACATCTGAAGGACTTTCAGGGGATGAAATTAAGGTAAAAAACTTCTTAGCAAAAATACTATCCCGACGTTCTCTTAAATCTTCTTTCGCCTCAGTACGGCCTACTTGTTCCTTTTCTTCTGTTACTATCTTATTGATAGAAGGTTCTTCTTTAAACCGAGATAAATTAGTAACGGGATCATCATCCAAATACCAAGCAACAGACACCAACTGGTCGATCACTTTACCCACAAAACCGATCTCGACACCAGGGGTCAACAATGATAAATTTAACTCGGCCCGTCGAATACCGGAACTAATTCCTTGGGTCAAAGAATGAAGAAAAATCGTTCTCGCTACCCAGGTAGAAAAAGGAGGTTTCCCTGCTAATAACCACTCTTGATCTTGCACTTGAGCATAAGCTTCTCGTCCGTTAGCATTGTAAATATCGGCCCCAATGGGACTACGCATAGGGGAACGTTGTAACCGAGACGTTAAGTCATTGGTTACATCTTCATCTACCCCAATGGGAATATGATGGGTATGAATTAAATAAACCCAATTCGGTTTAGTTTGCCATAAATGACGGACAATCTGAGCAAATAATCGTAATGCCCCCCTTGTCTTCTGAAACTCAGGAATAGAGGCGATTTTCTTGGTTAATAAACTAAATAACTCAGGATGAAACGGATAACTTTGGGCGATCGCTTGAGCATAGTTAGCATCTTTAGACGCATCGGGTAAATTAACCTGAGTAGTCCGATAAGCTTTTAAGTATTCAGTGGAGATCGCTTCTGCTGTGGTAGCATCTACGGCGGCAAATAGCCGTTGTTTAACAATATTATAGATTTCGATATCGTTACTAGGGGTCAAAACCCGTTCTTGTCGGGCTGACGCTTTGATTAATTCTTGTAATTCTATAGTTTCAGCCGCAAAGGTGTCTGTTGAAGAAGCTAAGGAATAAACGAAAATCAAATGATTACAGGCTGCAGCTAAGTCCATCAGGGAAAAGAGAAAATTAACAACCTGCTTGGCTAAATTACTATCTTTGATAGCTTTACCTTTTGCTGCACTTAAATAACGGGCAATCTCATCTAGAATAATAACGGTGGGCTTACCTTGTATCAATCGTTCCATCACCGAAGTACCAGGACTGACCCCTGATTGATCACTGGCCTGTAATAATTGATAACCTTCAATCCCCCCAATTTGATAAGCAAATTCTCCCCATAGGGTATAAGTCGTTATCCCTGTATCTTCGTGGTAAATGCCATTAATCGGGTCTAAATCTCGACCATCGACGGCTGCTACTTGAACGGGAGATGTAGGTAATAATTCAACGGACACAAAACGGTCTAAACCCGTAATATTTCTTCCTTGTTGACAAATATGCCATAGAGCAATTTCATCATGGGTTTTACCACCGCCGAAACTGGTTTCTAAGCGAATAACAGGGGAACCTGCACTTTTACCTGTTAACCGGCTGAAAACTTCTTTTAATAAGGTTTTAATACCATCAGTTGCAAAGGTATTAGCAAAGAAAATATCGGAATTTTGATAAACTTGGGGAGCTTTTCTCTCGACTACTAAACGTAGTTTCGCTGCGAATAAATCAACCGTTAATTCCCCTGATAAAATTTCGGCTCTAGGTTCGCACGTCTCAAAGATAGAAGATAACATTAATTCAAATAATTAAATAACTTTAGAAAAACTGAGAGTTTCTTGTTCAGGATGACTATTGATTGCAAAACCAAATTCTTTTAACCAAGATAGTTTTTTGGGTTCTTTTTCAATTTGTTCTAAGGTAATATCTCCTAATAATTTCTTCCATCCTTCTTGAGATGCTAATTGTTTTAGTGTCTCCCAAAGTAGGCAATTTATTTCTTCAAAAGCATCAGTTAAACATGGACTAATCATATTTATTAAAACTTCATCAGACAAAGATTTAGAATCTTTTACTAAATCAATTCCTGCAATGAATTTACCATGATTGAATTTATCTAATTGTTTTAAAGAAATACGCCAGAGATTAAAACTATTTCTATATTCCACTGATAACGTATAATTATTACCAAGGCTATCTATGTATTCTTTCATTAAGGTCTCCCCTTTCTTGAATTTTGTATCAAACTTAGGCAATTCAGAAGTTGGTTCATGGGGCATGGCCTCAATTATTTGCCTGATCAACTCAGAACGAGATAATCCGCAATTTGCGGAATAATGTTCCAGCTTTTCATCCTGTTCGTCCGTTAAACGAACTCTTAACCATTTTTCTTTTGCCATAGCTCTATCGTGACACAGTGGGGTACATTTAAGGAACTGGTGTCATTACTGATAATTTGTCAATTTTTCTCACACAATACTTAGATGAGCGACCGCTACTTCCACAGCCTTCTCCTTGGGATTCTCGAAGAATCTCACCATCGCCACGCACTGATTAATCAACCGCTCAATCACAACACGCACTATTCTTTCCATACCCCCAGATAGAACGCTGTTTTTTTGACAAATATTTAGCAAGAAGTTACTTAAACCTTTTTTCAGCCTTACAGAAGCTTAGATAAGAGTTCATCTGTATTATCATTTTCTTTGAGAAGTGAATCAGGAAAGAGTTCATCGACTGTTTCTTGTCTCAGTGTAAGATCGTCTGCTGTAATCTGAGGCCGATTTTGCGATCGCTCGATGAGGCCGGGGCGAAAAGAAGACTCCCAAACTTTTTCGCACCACTTATTCAAGTCTTTGTATCGCTTCGATGGCTTAAATCGGTGATGAACTGGAAAAAAGCCCTCCTTTTTTGTGGCAAAATGCGGATTTATGACAATGGCTTCACCTGTCTGCATCTGACCGATTTTAGCTGCTGACATCAAAGGCTTTGTTTTTACTTCCTCGGAGAAACTTCTGGTGGTTTTCCCAGAAGACACACTTTTATTTTTATGCTTGAGAACGACCTCTTTTTCTGGGAGGGCTTTAGCAATCCATTCGGCTGTTTCAATATCCTGGGGGTTCATGTAAGCACGAGTTGCACAAGCGCCGATAATGTTCCTAGCACCTACTTTACCGTACATTTCTTCGAGTTGGGTCATGTTTTGAACGCCTAAGATTCCACAGAATCCTTTACTTCTATGTTCATTGGGCCATTTCTTAAGCATTGGGATGTAGATGGTCGGAACCTCGTCGGCAAGAAGCACAAAAGGGTCTTTGCGATCCATCGCCATATTTTTATCGACAATCATGTTAATGAGTGCCGCGAATAAAGGAGCTAAGACATCGCGCTTTGATTGGTCTAACCCTAGGACTAACATCCGTTTTCCGGTCAATGTAGTTGGAATCGTGGTTTTACCGCATAAGACGCTTAGTAATTCTGGGACGATAAACCGGTTGAACATGAGTTGTGCGGTACTTTGGATACTCGCTTCTGTCTTCTCAGAAGATGCTGAGGATGTAAACTGGCCAAAGGCATCGAGAATCCAGGGATTCATCTCCTTTTTCTTTTTCAAAATCCGCCGTGCTAAATTAGAGATACTGAGAATTTTTGCACAGGTAATCAAATCCGGATATTTCATCGTTCGGGCTAACAAAAGCGTCGCTTTCGTCAATTGGTTCCCGGAGGGTCCAAAGAAACCATCTTCGCTTTGGGAACTTCCTTGCTTTTTGAAATTCGCATTAAGCACCTCTGACAACTGCGAAGCGGCCAACCCGCTGGTGGCATCTTGGATAAATTCAGTAATTGGATTCAATACGCCTGATTCTGCATAGCCAGGGGCTAAAATGTCGACTTGGTAGCCCTTAGCCCGCGCGTAGGTAGCTAAGATTGAAGTTTGGTCAGGGTACTTAAAGTCATACATGAAGATAGGATAGCCCCGATCAATACAACTCATCCCTATCGGATTGATAAAAGTAAAAGTTTTCCCAGAACTGGCAGCACCTAAAATCAATGCACTTCGGTTTAGGTCAGGTAAGTAAATAGGGTCAGTTCCAAAAGGATTATTGTTTGGCTCTCCTATCCAAGCCGTAACCGGTGCTCGTTTCTTCTCTTTCATCTGAGCCAGCGCAACTTTTTTAGCATTATTCAGTTCTTTTTGACCACCAAACCGTCCGGTTGCTAATTGTCCTCTTGATGACTTGACTCCCCCGCCACCACCTTTGGCGATCGCCAGAACAGCCATCATTACCAAAGCACCTAATAACATCATTCCTTCGGGTTGCAGAAAGTAATTGGCCATTGACCCGTTATGGAAAGATTCACTCAATGCGGTTTGAATAGAAGATGTAGGTTTAGTATCATTCATAATCCAAGTACGGTAAGGGTTTTAGGGTTCCGCAGCAGTGACTATTTTGCCTATAGATAATTGAGGATGCTGCGGATTTTCTTTTTGTGTTTAGATCCGCAGCAACTTCTATTGTTTATAAGAATTATAGGGGTTGCTGCGGGTAGGTGTAGCTCTTACAGGGAATAGGTTTCACCGTTCTAGCCCCGCACTCTTTGTTTGCCCTCTCTGCTTGATGACTTTTGCAGCCTCAGCAAAATTCTTGAGGTCTTTTTTGGTGAGTTTGTCTTCCATGACACCATTCTTCAAACTAAAGACTTCTCCGCGATCGCCTTTGGTATCTCGGATGCTTATTCCCCCTTCTTTGTCTCTCTTGAACTCGTAGGTAGATCCTTTCATCCTGGTAGAGCCATCGGGTTGTTGTACTCCACCCTTATCGAGTAAAGAGTTTGTAAACTGGGTCAACGTGAATTGACGGTCTAAGTCTGTTGCAAGGGAGCGACCATTGCCCGTAATCGTAGCAATTCCATCAGAGATTTTTGTCCGTAGTGATTGTGCCATTTCTTTGGCCTTATCCAACAAGGAAGTAGTCCCTTTGAATTGGAGGCGCACGTCACTGTCGTTTATTCGCAATTCGTCAGTAAGAGTATTCTCTACAACAGTAAGGACGGAGACTGGTTTTTGCTCGTCCATTGAAAAAACTGGAGTTTCTTCTTTTACGAGTGTTTCTACATCCTTACCAGCTTTTAGTTCCCTAACTTCTTTAGTTAGCTCAGCTACCATCTCATATAGCTTTTCTGTGTTAGGTTGCTGTGGCTGTGAAACTACTACCGCTTCTTCTGCTTTATTAGGGGTAGGGTCTGACTTCTTTTCTAAGTTAGGGAGCGGTTGGCGGTTTTCTCTCGTAGGAGTAGTCGTCGGTGATTGCTGACTTTCTTTCTGCTTTTGAGCCTCACGCATTTCCTGGACTTGTTTGGCTAAGTCCGCAACCGTACCTGTCAGTCGTTTAATGCTCTCAAGCATCAAAGCTGCGGTGGCGACTTCCATTTCTTTCGTTGCATCCGCAGCCCTGGCTGCATTGTGGTCGTTTAACATGGCTAATCAGGGGTATATGATATTAAAGGACGGTTTAAGCGGTTCAGACACACTTGACTGCCCCGAAGGGCGAACACAGGCTCGCCGTCGAAAGCAATGACTATCTCTAAAGGTTTGTAGTCTGGGGAAACTTGGGCATTGATATGTATCCCTTGAATGGTTTGTTGATAAACTAAAAAGCCATCGCAAAACACCTCGAAGGTGGTCCATCTGTAATTCGGTGAAAGGGGACTGTAAAGGGCCTCCCCTAACGCCACCGTGTGATCATAGTTCAGTAGTTGCTCGCTCATCGGCTTCCTCCTTGGTTGGTTTCCCCATCTCAATCAAAGAATTTACGGCGTTTTTAGACAAATGATTTCGCTCTCTGGCATCGGCTTCACTATATCCCTGTCTTAAATCAGCGATAAATAGCTCAACTCTTGTAAATATCAACCGATTTCGAGAGGTATCCTCTAACTCTTTCTTGGCGGTGGCTAAGCCTTGCTCAAATACTTCAATTCTCTCAGTATCAATGTTTTTAGGGTTAGGACGTGCTACCGCTAAGTAACCCTCATCTAAGGATGGTGAGGGTCTATACTCAGTCGGATTTAGAGTAACGGTTAGGTATTTAGCGGAGCCCTTGCCGTAGGTGAGTCGAAACTTATAAATCTTTTCTCCTTGTGGTGATACTGTTACCACCGTTAAGGTAGTGCTTGGCGTAGAGGGCAAGTTCTCGAATTCCAAGCCTTGTACTCGCTTCAAGTGAAGTACCGTTACTCCACCTCGACAGGGCAAATTACATAACTCCCCTGCATAGTCTAAGACCAGCTTAGAAGGGTCGTCGAGCCACACTTGTTTTACTGATTCATTGAGCTTTGTAAAGTTCAAGGTCAATCCAGATCCAGGCCATACCGATAAGATGGGGTAACTACCGGAGGCAATCTTATCGGCTTCGTAGTTGATTTCATAACCGGCATACAACGCACCAGTGTTAGTTATCCTTGGTAACTCAACTTGAGACTCAGTAAAAAAATAAGCAGGATTTTGATTGGTAGCCAGTGTTTTCGGTCCAATGCTCGCTAGAGCAAGAGTAGTTAGTAGTAATATTGTTTGTTTCATTATCTTTGATAGTCGAAATCAAATTCAGGGACTTCTTTTTGTTGGTTAGGTATCGAATTATCAGAGGCGATCGGGATAGGAGTCGGTTTTACCACTCGTACTATCACCTCGGTCCCGTCTTCTACGATGTACATTTCTATGGGGCGACTGATTCTTCGACGGTTTCCCCCGTTAGCAGCGTTCATTAACAAAGACATTTCTGCTGCTCCTTCGATACCACCTAATCCACCAATGGCAGTGGCCATCTGACCGATAGCTCCCCAATTCAACCCTTCCTCTTCAGAGATTTCTCGCCGTTGGGCGATAACAGGACCTTGTTCACTTGTTACCCTAATCGTATTTCCATTTAAGGTAATGTCTTGATAGTCTTCTTCCCCCTCAAAGGCTATATCAGTGGCGTTGAGAGAAACAACTAAGTCATTGAACATAGCTTCTGCAATCACCGTAGCCCCTTCAGGGATTAAAACGTCTCCATTGGTTCCGACTAGAGGCTCTAGCAACGTCATAGCTACCGTATTAGCTTCTCCACGAGAACGAGCAACGGTAGCGATTCCGCCTTCAATTCGTGCTCTGACACTTTGAGTTGTCAGAGTAGCCGATACTCCGACCATACCGTTATTCGATGCGACTAATACTCCGCTATTTTCTTGTGCATAGTCGATTTGTTCTATCGGTTCGGCTCTGCCAGATGCCTTAAACGAACCGACTTGTGCTAACTCTTCCCATCGCTGATCAGAATCAATTTGTTTTTCTTGCTTCGTGGGACTTTGGTTCCTCGTAGCCGTTTGAGGTTTTGTGGAATTAGAGGCAGGGGTGCGACGTTCTATTTTTCTTTGTTGGACTACCCGTCTTTGTGGACGTGTCTGAGTTCGTTGAACCGGTTGACTACGGGGTGGTTGCCTACGGACTACGACTTGCTTAGTTGCTGGCTTGGGTTTTGTCGAATTTTCTACCTTTTCTACTGATTCTCGACTAGGAACGTCTGATTCAGTCGTTTTAGGTTGACTGCGATTTAACCGCTCCATTCGTTGTTTCTGTTCGGCTAAAGCTAACTGTGCTAGCAGTTCATCTTTCTCGTCTTCTCCCTCTGTTTGAGTCCCTCCGAATAATTCTTCGCTTTTTTCTTCAGATGAAATCGAGTCGAAACTAGCCGATTCTTTGGGAGTTTGAGTGAGCGAATAAATTGCAACCAATGTTCCTACGGTTATAGCCGAGCCTAACCCCACAAACACTAATTTACTTAGTGGATGACTGGCGAAAGTGTGTTGAGTAAAATGTCTTTGAAAATCCTCTTCTAATTCAGGATCGAGAGGTACATCATTTTCGGTTGCTCTGATGGTTTCTCCGTTGTTGTCGAACAGAGTATCATCGGAGTTCTGTTCAGCAAGTTGGTTATCTAACCCTAGGGTGTCTCTAATTTGTTGAATGTGGTCGGTCATTATTCATCCTCCATAGGTTGAGTCGGTTGAGGCTGAGGTTGAGCAGGAAGCTCTAAAAAATCACCCCCTTGGGGAGTAGTTGTGTCTAATGGGGTCATCTTGGTGATTTGCAAGCCGATTTTGGTAATATCGGCTATTCGTTCTTGGATATTAGTCGAAATGTCAGGGAGAGGATCGAATTGAGGATTTACTGATTTGAGATAAATCACTTGTTTGAAGGGTTCAGGTTCGGGGCTTCTCCGACTTCCTCCACTTTGGCTTTCGATTATGTACCGGGTTCCAACTACAGTTACAGTCCACTCATCTGATTTACCATCGACTGGAATGGGATTTCCTAAAAAATCAATTTTGAACAACACCTGAGTGGTTCCATTGAAGCTATTGGGTGGAGTAATATCTGCTAACTTGCTTAGAAATTGATCACGAAAACCAGGCGCGATGGCTGCGACAGAAGCAACATAAGCATTTACTGTCACTCGGTTATTGACATTTCCTTCTTTACGGGGAATCGTTATTCCTGTGTCAAAGCCATCGCCCTGCGTTAGCCCCTCTTGAGTTTCTAATATGGGAGTTACAGTGAATAACGCAGTCAGGATATCTGATGTAAATCGTTGAATAGCTTTAGGAGTTCGTTGCGAGGCTGGAATAGCATCGGTTAGAAGTCCTGTTCCATCTCCTTTTTCTACCAAAGTGGCGGGTGGTTTATTAGCAATCCGTCCAATTTGAACCATTTGCACTAACTGAAGTACAAATACTAATCCTAACCCGGCCACATTAATAAGTAGGAACAACCAAAGTCCGATCAAATTTTGATGCTTTGTAAGTTTTCCCTTAATGCTCTTTAAGCTTTTATTTTCGGGATTTTCTACGTTATCTTTTTGTTTTTTTCCGTTAAATGAACCTAACATAACCTTAATTTCCTCTGTACTAGGCTTTCTTCGTAATCATTGAGGCTGCTCCGGTCGTAGCAGATGCGGCCATTGATGTCATAGCACCCCAGATAACAAATCCACTTCCCGAAGCCATTGCAAAGCTTATAATTGGGGCGCAAATTCCGACAAACAAAGCAAACCATGCAGGATCGTTCAAACCAGCATTGGTCGCAACTGAGGCGGCTAAACCGATAAGTAAATTGAAGAAAATCTTTGCTAATCCGAATGAGAAAAACCCTGACAACCATCCAATAAAAGCCGGCGTTCCGAATCCTATCAAAGATCCTCCTAACGCTAGTGGAGCCGTTAGACCAATCAAAATCATTACCGCTTCAAGCATATTTTGATACGCCTTCATGAGAGCGAAAAGAATAGCGTATAAAATGGGTTCCCAGATTGGAGAGAACAAACCGATCAAGGCTCCACCTGTGCCGTTTTGTACAGCGTTTGAGGCATTTCGGAAACTATCTATAATATCTCCAATCCATTGTGCTGCTCCGAAGACGTTCCCAAATGAATTAGCGAGTTCGTTACCATAGTCTGCGGCTTTTTGAAGGCAGTCTGCTCTAGCGGCTCCTGTCATCGAGAGACAGCCTCGGTAAGCATCTTCTACAGTTTGTTGGAGCATTACCTGTCCACCGAGATTCTTCAAGGCTTCGTCTAATTGAACACCGGCAACTACACTGGTCGCTACTTGATCTGAGATTTGATTAATGATTCCTCGTAGCCCTAACACCGTTTGGGCTAACAAAGCACCATCAGCAGCGAACATGGTCATGGCAATCAATGGCCAGATTACGATGTTGAATTGCGGTGCTTTGTGATTGTTCATGTCTTTGAACGTCAACAGACCAGCAATAATGACTGCTACAACTGCAAATAATTCTCCCAATTGAACCATTGAGCCAAAGATGGTGGCTCCCGATATATTCCCCCCGGCAAATAAGTTAGTCCAGGTTTGATCCCAGGCTTGGGCAGTGTCATTGGTCGTGTTGATGCCATTCTGGAGAATATTAGTGAATGACCCTATGAAATAGCTCACAATTACCTCCTAGTACATTCCTAGACCATTAACAGCCCTGATAAGCCCGTCTGTTACCACTCTTTTTTCAACTTGTTTTTCGGTTTGCTCTTTATCTAATGTCTTGGAGATATTAGCTAAGTTGAGATTGGCAATTTGTTGATCGACTCGACTCATTTCTGCTGTGTTAGCCTGACCTTGTTGTAAAATAGTTTGCTGCGCTTCCATCAGAGCCATCATTCGTAGTAGTTTGCGTTCATTTCGGGTTCTAAGTGCCTGAGTTCCTATTTCCATTGAAGTTCTGGCAATGGTCTCGTTGGTTTCGATACGCTTTTTCATATCTTCTTGGCCTTGGGTACTCAGTATCGTATTACTATTGAGTAAGGCCAGCCCGCGATCACCAGCGTGTTTAACATCGTCGGCAATCACGCTAGGGTTACTAACATATCCCCAACTGGGTTCTTCAGACGAATCTAGTAGAATATCTACCATTTCTTGCTGGTAGTTTTCAGGGATAGGAAGTCCTAAAATACCTTCATTGTCCTCCATTGCCTCAATGATGCTTCCACCGTCTAGGGCAATGTCATTACAGATTTCTAAGGGAACGTCTGAACCATTACAAGTATTTCTAGCGTTTCCTACTAAACCTTCTACGATGGTCATGCCATTAGAATTGAAGACTTCTTCGACATAGCCAAAGGCTTCTTCTCCGAGATTAAATAACTCTTCTGCTGTTTCAACAACACCACCAAAGAGATACTCATCGGCTAATCGGATCAATGGTGAATCAATGAAGCCTAGGAAGGCCATAGCGGGGGTTCCAATTATGAGGCTTCCCCCTATTGCACTTGACACAATTACTGTTTTCTTGTTGATTTTCACGCGGCTTTACTCTCCACATCGATAGTTTGATAATGGGCTTGGTACACCTCTTTAATAGGCATTCCTTTCATGTGGGCTTCCCTGAAGAGTTCAGAGAATTGGTATAACGCCATGAAGACGTTATCGGGGTAGTATTCTTTGAGGGCTTCTCTGACGTCTGCTTCATCTGTGTTATTGACCAGTGTGGCAAGCTGTACTGGTGGTGCGTAGTAATTGACATAGCTAAATCGAGATCCATCAAAAAATAGCCATTGTGTACGTCCTTTGGCTTTATCAGGCTCGAATTTTGTACATCGCCGAACCATCTCTTCCTGAATACCAAGAATATTCACACAGGATTCAATTGCCGTTTCTTCGATCCTCCCTAACATTCGGTAGTGCATATTTTGCAAAATGTCTCCAGCCGTGGAGGGATTATTAGCAATTTGGTTAGGAGCTTGGGCGCTCAGTACCACCCGAATACCTGATTTACTGCCGTTGGCAAATAAGGAGGCAACAATCTTAGAGATTGCAGGAAATTTTAGTAGGATCGGAGATTCATCGATAAAGAACAGAGTTCTTTGATACTCAAGGGAGCGACTGTAAGCTGCGGTAAAGGCAATGAGAGCAAAAATCAGAGACTCATCCTCTTTGAGGGCAGTTAACGCAAATACCATTAACATAGCATCAGGCTTAACTGTAGAGGGACGACCGATCGCATTTCCTAATTCACTATTGAGCCAGTAACTTAATTGCAACTGAACAAAATAGAGAGTGTTGTTCAGCGTCTTATCATCCATGACAAACTCTTTGGGGAGTTCGGCTCGGATGGTGTCGGCATTACACAGTGCCATGAAGTCTTTGAGGGTTGGGCTTTCTTGCCATGCTTGGCTACCGACACCCCCTGCTTCTGCTCTTTCATATCGAGCAAGAATTGTCTCATTTTTAAAAAAAGCATTGACCGCAAAGGAAATAACCGTTTTCACTTCGGTTTCCAATCTGGCATCAAGCTGAGCGGCTTTGCCTCCTAAGACCATGGCCACTAAGGTTTCCTTCAGAAATCCAGTGTATAATTGCCAGCGTATTTTGCGCTCTCTTTCTTTTTTAATCTTGCTGAGATTGATACGGTCGAAGATGTTGAATGAGTGTTCTCTAACGTCGAAATAATCTCCAATTACATCGAGGTATTTTGTGTAATCAGTAAACGTAGAACGCCCACTAGAACCAGGGTAGTCAATTGCCACCACTGGAATTCCTTGAGAGAGGGCGGTGGTAAGCACTGAGCCAATTGCAACGGATTTACCACTACGTGAACTAGCAAAGAAACCCACATGACGTCCTTCGTACTGAAACACATCCAGATACACGGGGATTTTGCTGTCTTGGGCGATGAGTTCTACTCCCTGTTTAGCTGAACTTAGGGTGGTAAAAAGCGGTAAAAAAGCCAAAACTTCTTCATTTCGATAGGTTAATGTTCGGTTCGATAAAGGATTGACTAGAAACTTATTCCGAGTAATGGGTAGGGCTTGTAGCCACAGTTCCCAAGCAACTTCTTTTTCTCTAGACACTACTGCGGGAGCTTGGTATTGATTTTGTACAATACGACAAAGCTTCTTTAAGGTATCTGGATCGGGAGCGTGGATAATAATCGCAATGGCTGTGTTAAAAGGGATACTCCCTTTAATCATTGATTTCTGGGCTTCGATACTTTCTTCTAAGTCTTCCCCGGCAGCTACGTTGATTTCTCCTTTGGCTTGGGCTTCTTTACCTCGGTTTTTACTTTGGCGAATCAATTTTTCCATATTGATTCGTGCTAGCCTGCTGTCCCCTCTCCAGATTTGCGTCACAAATTCAACGTGTTTGATGTTGTTTTTGTTAAGCAAGTCGAATAAGTAACGCATTTGCTTTTCTGGGTTTTCCCAAGCGTAGGGCTTGTCTAGAAAAGTCAGAATACCGCTATAGGTTTGAGTATTGGGGTGGTACAGCCATGCTCTATCATTAATAGGGACATGGTGAGAAGTTAGTAATGTTGCAGGACAAGTCTCACTCCAGGTTTCAAGCCTTAATCCGTCTTTGTCATAGGTTAGTAGTTGTGGGAAACCGCTTGGTACGGGATCATCGTTAAATACTTCCCAAATATAGGCTTTCATCTCTTCTGGAGTCATTGGATAAACCGATAATCCTAGTTTGTCGCTCAGATAAGAATGCCATTGGGCTAACGTCTCATCCGCACACCGAAAAACCCGTTCTACTTCTTCTTGTCCCGTGTTATTGGCATCTCCAAAATGAGCTAAGATATGAGACTGTACCCAAAGTAACCCTTTCTCCATCCAGTCCGTGGCTTCTTTTTCACTTTCTGCATAGTAGGTGACAAAAAGGTGATCCTCTTTGACAACTCGAAGTCCTTTATCTCCGATTTCCCGTACCCGCTTGCGATCGCCTAGAAGAAAAAAGCTAAGTTCATCACAAGGGGCTGAATCACAGAGTTTGTTTAGGTATTGTTGTCTATCACTATCATCGGGAGTGACCTTAGACCGTATCATCAACGCATCATTCATGGGGAAATCTTTTAGCCCATTTTTTAGTTGCTCATGGATGTAGTAGAGGTCTTCTTGATTGGTATAAGAATGAATCCCTTTTAGTTTCCAACCGAAAGTAACGGCATAAGGTCCATCATCTTTTTCTTGCAAAAGATAAGCGCCGGCTCGGAAATCTCCTTTTTCAAAAGAACAATAACAGACAAGGTCTAAGTGATTCTGGATATCTTCATAAATCTCTACCCGTTTCTTCTTAGTTTTTTGTCCCATCTTGGGAAGTCCTCTGCTTCAACGGATTCTTAAAGAGCCTACGTCCCCTCGACCATGGGGTTGCTCTACGGTATTTGTTGAAATATTGCCAGTGGTGTTTGCCTAGAACTAACACGATTGTGAAGAACACCCACAGGGTAGCTCCGACTCCGACAATCATGTTCCCAGTATTGACATGGGCTAGGTAGCCGAAAAGAAATCCGACAATGGCGGCGAAGAACTGTATAGGGCTAAAGGAGCCTATTAACGGAACTTTCCCCACCATTCGGTTTACAATAATTATGTCTTCCTCTTTCATAATTTGTTTTATGCGTGAGGGGTGAGATTAGGGTGTTCTTATTCCTAGGTGACTACAAATCCTGCAACGATATCGACAACAGAGATAATGAGAAGACTCGCTAAAGGTAACTGTGCCGCTTCAAAGAATCCTTCTTGTCGTTTAATTGCTAAGAATATCTGTACTCCTGCAATGGCAAGGTAAATAACAACAGCTGCACGGAGGACATTAAAGATCAATTCCGCGATAGCTGTAGCATTGGGAAACGAAGTGGTCATCCATTGTTCAATGTTGTCTAACCATAGTGCATGAGCGGCTCCACCAAAGTTGACTAAGAAAAAGCCAGTCAAGGCTCCTACGACGACTAATCGCATTAAAAATCGATGATTATTTAAGTTTCCGTAAAGACTATCCCAGAAACCTAATGCACATCCGAACAATAGGGCTAAAATAAAAAAAGAAATGTCTGCATGGAGGACACCGAGGATTCCGATTCCAAAAATGGTAATCAGAAGGTATCCGAATTGTGTGTCCTCTTTACTTAGCCGTTTTGTCTTTCTGGCTTCGCTTTTCAAGGGCGTTTGTTCGTAATTTACATCAAAAGCTTGCATCATTTTTCCTCAGAGTTTGAAATTTCAAGCAATTCAGTTTCAAGTAATTCGCTTTTAAAGCGCCTTAATGTTTCAACAAACAACTGTACGGCTTGGTCATAATGGAATCCGTGACTGCGGATGGTGTCCTTTATAGGGCTAAGTCCTTTCTCTCGATATATTCGAGCGAATTCGGACTTACTGTGCTGTCCGGTTTTGACACTGAGATACAGTTGCAATGCGTAGAGAGCTTCTAGTTGGCTCCATTCGAGTACGGTTAAAGTCGAACCTATTCCGATCGTCGTCAGATGCGATCGCCATGTTCGATTACTGGATACTCGCAATACCTCCTTAGCTTCTTTATGGGTAAGTTGGAGTTTCACCATGATTGGTAAGGATAAACCCCTGAAAAAAACTATGGTGTAGGGGTTCGTCTATATTGTGGGAGTAATTTCTTAATTTGTGAAGGGGGTTACGGTTGATTGGGCAAGGCTTCTAGGCTTTTTAACGACGGTACTTTTTTATATATTCTGGCAGTTTTCTCAGAGCTTTCTTTATTTCTCACGACATACTTGCATTGTCTCAACAATGACGTTTATCGAGCTATTTTCATCGAGCCGATTTACTTTATGTGTGCAGGTGTCATTGAGTGAGTGGCTTTGCGCTTTTTCGATCAACCTACCTTTGTCTTCTATGACGCCTTTTATGGCGCTTTCTTTATACTTCTTATACTCTTCCGGTAGTGTTACTGGATTATCGAGTTGATTTTGATATAGCGCAGCCTTGGCGAGATAGCCATTTACTTGAACTGCAGGATTATCATTTTGTGAAATGAGATAGCGCTCAATGGTTTGGAAGTGCCCTCGATGCTCCTCTATCGGACTATCGACCATATCGATAAGGTTGCCGTGATAATCTGGCTCAGGAAGTGGCAAATAGTCAATAGCTTTACCTACTTGTCGGAAACCGAATTTAATTCCTGTGTCTAACCATACCAACAGCACCAATGGGCCTAATCCTGTCATATATATAGGACTGAGTAGAAGAACGAGTAATCCTAGTAATGGATTTTTCACTGTAATACCTCCTTGGCGTGGCTTCTTGCTACGGCTGACTGTGCTTTACGATATATGGTATCAATATATCGTAAAGCTTTATCTCTCTGGTAATTTTCTGATTGCTTATAACGTCCGATTACAGGACTTTGAGTAAGTACCCTTTTAACTGATTTGTTAGAATATCCGTTTTTCAGTAATCTGCAAGCAATTAGAATGTCTCTTGTCTGGGGGTCTACCTTTTCTGAGAATTTAGAAGCTAAAGTTTGATAAACCTTTTCTAACTGACTTCTCTCTTGAGTTACTAGGGCGGCTTGGTTTTCCCTTAGTTGCTGTTCAATGCGAGTCCAACTATACCGCTTTCCTAATTTACCCCCTCCAAAAGCGATCCCGTTATAGCCGAAGGATATACCACTAATCGTTTTGTCTTTGCGTTTTCTCAATCTTGTTTCAATCCCCTCGGTTTTGAGCTTATCCTTTAGGTTTTCGGGTGAGGTAATGGTAGGAAGAACCTTGTCTAAAGCGTCTTGAATAACGACTCGTGGCAGAGGTGTTTGCGTTCTTGTTTGCATCCGTTTCTCTCCGGTAGTAGGAGATTTTCGTTCTTTTCCATGACTTGGTTCTACCACTTGAAGATTGTAAGCAGATTCTAGCTTACGTATCGCCGCCTCAGTTCGATATTTTGACCACGCATCATCAACGGCGCTTCCATCAATAATGCTGATTCTATTCGCCACGATATGAATATGGTTATGGTCTGCGTCTGTATGTCTGAACACAACGTACTGATGTTTATCAAAGCCCATTTCTCGGAGGTAATCTTGAGCAATTTTTTTCCACGTTTCATTATCAAGGTTCTCGTCTTTAGCCGTTGACAATGACGTATGCCAAACGTATCGGTTGATAGTTCTATGCAATGCTTGTCCTCTTTTAAATTCTCTCGCAATATTCACCGGGTCGTTAAAGGCGACATTACCACCGACTTGATAAGCACCTTCTTTGTCGGCGACATACCTTAACAAGCTGTAGGCATCTCTTCCGTGAGTTACTTTACCAATCACTCTACTTTCTCCATCCCAATACAATCACCGCGTAATGCTTTGATCTGCTCTAGTAACATTTCTAGATTAGGTTCAATTCTTCCTTGTACCATGTCTTCTACCGTCTCTTGAATTAAAGCGAGGTCTAGGTACAATTCTCTTGCTTCTCTGGGACTGTTTTTCTTTGGAAATTGTTTTTTGCTGATCAGTATTCTAAAAAAATCGCTGACAGATAGTCCTCTTGATTTGGCTTCTTTCTTGACTGATTGATATTCATCTTTGGGTACTCGGAGTCTTATTTCTTGCTGTTCCATAACCTTGGATTATCCTTTTTCTTCGATTATATTCTAGAAGTCTCAACAAACACTGCTTGCTTCGTCGACTACCCGCCGAATCGACCTTGACATGAAGCACTGAAACCGCACAATGATGCACTTTTTAGTCACGTTTTAGGAGATGAGAAAGTGTGTAAGAGTTCGTAAAACGTGCGGAGTCGTGCACATCCGCCAGTCCAAAATCGTTAATTTTTAGAATTGGCGTGTATAGTGAAAAAAAGAGAACTGAAGGAGAAGGTAAAAATGTCAGACTTGACCATGGCCTTAGACTTCGGATCGAGTTTGGGACGCGCTATTTACACTACCAGCAGTAGTTACGTTAAACCCGAACTTCTACTTTTAGATCCTCACGTAGTAGAAGTCCCTAATATTTCTATTGCTAACTATGAAAAATACAAGGTAGGTAATCCTAGTCCTCAAGACTCATCCTGGGTCAATCTCAACGATACTTATTTCGCCGTAGGCTTTTTGGCTAAGCGTCAGTTTAGTACGATCCATTGTTTGAATTCCTTGAAAATTGATTCGGCTATTCCATTGACCCTAGCTATGGTTGGTGCAGTGGCAGAAATTAAGGGGTTAGGTACAACTTTCAGTTTAGACTTAGGCGTGTTACTCCCTTGGTCTGAGTTCAAAGATAAAGATAAACTCAAATCGGTTTTAGACTCCGCATTACAGAGTTTTGAATACCGAGGTCAGCAATACCATGTAACACTACAGGCATTCGATGCCCTTCCTGAAGGCGGGGGTTTATTCGCCAGAGGTCGAGTCGCTTCTAAAGGTAAGCCGATGAAGCGGGTTACTGAAACTAACTTAGTTGTTCTGATGATCGGCTATCGCAATGCCTCAATCTTAGTGGTAGAACGAGGCGAATTGACCATAGGGCTAACCAGTGAGTTTGGTTTCTCCCAAATGATTACTAAGATAAAAACGTTTACATCAGGGCAATCTGAAGACGTTTTAATTCCTGCCATTTGTACAGGGAAATCGATTAGCGATCGCACCTTAGAACGATTAGCCCGTAGTCAGAGAGCCGAACTCAGAGAAGCAGAAAAAAAAGAGATTAAAGATGCTATCGAAGACTCTCAGCAAGAATATGTCGCAACCTTGACCAATTGGATTAGTCAACAAATCCCTCCTCATTTAGAAATCGATGAGATTTTACTGGGTGGTGGTACAGCAAAATATTTTAAACGTAATCTCACTACCTTACTAAAGTCTTATGGGGCTCAAATTAATTGGTCACAATCCCTTGAGAAGAGAGTCGTGCAAACATTCGGTAATGAAGTGTCGAAGAATTACTTAGCTTCTCGATTAGCGGATGTATATGGCTTGTTTTATAGACTACTGAAGAAGCCCCTACCACGGCTTAAGGAGGTGGTAACTCGTGAATCGGCTTAACTTCCAATTTCGACACCAACCCACAGAAGATAGTCGCTACGCCCCTTTGATTCACTACTACAACAAGTCAAAACAAGACTTAGAGGTTCCTAAAAAGGATTTCGTTATGAATGCTCTAGAAGCATTTTGGCTGCCATTTGCGGTGAAATGGAGCGGCGGTACACCAGAAGAAGTAACCAATGCAGTAACACGCTCTATTTATCTACTAGAACATCACATCGAACTACTCCGATATCGATTCGGAGCTAAAACGATGCAACCGACTGTATCATCTCCTCCAACTCCCCTCTACCCTAATCAACATAGCTTTACTGAGTCGGCAACAGAAGAGGTAGAAGATGACCTTAACTTCGATGAAGACTATCGTGATTACGACGAAGAAGATTCCTTACTCGATTCAATGTTTTAATTACTCTGAGGTTTATTAATTATGAGCTATACCAAAGATCAATTACAAAAAGATTTTTCATTAGATGATTCTGACTTCAAAGAGACCATCAAAGCTATCGGTCTCTCTCCCAATAAGAAGAACTTTACCCAAAAAGAACGCGATCGCATCGAAGAAGCTATAAAGCTCTTTGATTCAGGCGCCGCCAGTTCCTACGAGGATATGGCTAACTACTTTAAACAGAAATATCCTCCTAATGTAGATAGTACCATTACGGCTCAGTTAGACCAACAAGCCGTAGAAACAGGATTGCAGCTAGGAGAACGCCAAGCTCAAATCATGAGTCAAGTGATTCCGCAAGTGACCGTAAAACGATTATCTCAAATGATTCAATCAGGACAACTTAAAGATAGCTTCCAACAATATTGGAACCAAGCGACACAGGAGGGGGAGGATATCAACGTCTCAGAGTTGGTAGACGATTACCTGGAGACGTATCAAATAACACCGAGTACAACCCCGACGAACTTACTCAACTCATCGACGGAATCATCGGAGAACGACTCCGACTTGCCCTAGAGCAAAATCAACAATATGTCGAAGTTGAGGCGAAGCGTATCCAAGTCGAACGGGAACGCAGTAAAGTATTTTGGAAAAAAGTTCAGACTTGGGCTAGCTTTATCAATAATTGGTCTTGGGCAGCCGTTATTATTGCAGGTAGTTTTTCAACAGGAATTTACATCGGACTCAATCTTCTTCCTAGCGGCGTAGTATGTCCCTCAGAGTCTAGCCCCTGTTATTGGCTAAGGATTGACGGAAGAAAGACAGCACCAAAATAGCCTAAAGTTTGCTCTGGGACTACTTTTCACCTTTCCGCAGCAATGTCTATTTTTCTTATACATTATAGAGTTTGCTGCGGATTCAAGAGAAGTCTACGAACCGTAGACTTTAAATCAAGTCCTCTAAATCGAGATATCCTTCACTAAGTTGTTCGCTGATATCAAGTCCAGACCTAGCAATTCCTCGGTCTCTAATTTTAGTTCTGGCTTCGTTGACTTCTTCTAAAGCTTCCCTGGCTCTATCTTCGGCTTGGCTAATCTCTTCTTCTGTCCAACCTTTCTTTAATAATTTAGCCCGCTTATCAGGATACATATTCCCCTGCTTGTCGTAATTAGCTGAGATTTCGATTGGCGGGATCAACATAGTCATTTTCCTTGATTACTTCAAAAGCTTACATTAGTTCTTATATATTACATCATGGGCATAGAATTAACTCATTTTGACACGAAAACTCGTCAACCTCTTAATATTGATGAGAAAATCGACAACTGTATTGCTGAATATCTTTTTCCAGAGGCTAAGTTCCAAATTGGTCACATGAACCCAGAAACGGTAAAGGAAAAAGATTTAGCCCCTCACGATGATCGGTCTCTTCAATTCTCTTCAGGTAAGCGCCTCTATTACTCTAATGAGATAGTCGGGGAACAATTGTTTCCGAAACCTAGTGATCGCGCAGCCTATGGCTCTTTGCCTTTTACACCCGTTAATAAACTATTAGATATCAAACAAGCACGAGTTTTAATCATTGACGATGAGACTGGGAACAGTGGTGGTGTTCTCCACGATAAAGAATTCGCCAAGAATCTTGTGGGAGATTGCTATGGCAAAATGAGCTTTGAGTTAGCTCAGGAACTGACAGGGAAAGACAATACTCCGATTCAGTTTCGCCTGGGTATTAAACCCCAAGAAAGAAATGACGCTTTTCGTATTGCTAAAGGGACATTAGCGCCGGATATTCGCCTCGATGACCTGGGGTCAACCCGAAACGACAGAGGCATTAAAGTCGAAGCCGATGCCAATGTGGTTAAAGACCTGAATCTCGGTGAATATGACTTTATCTTAGCATCGAGTATGTTCAAGGGTAGGAAAGGAGAGCAAGCGATCACTCCAGGAAGCTATAAGCTCGACCTTGGACTGGGACTTAAAACCGAAGCCGAATATGGTAAGCAAAAACTCGGAGTCCAAGTCTTGGTCAATTACCCCAAAGGCGTAGAACAAGACATTTTGCCGATTGTCAAAGGAAAAGCACGGGAATTACGAGATTCTCTTGATAGTCCCGCTGCGTTAGCAAACGCCTTCATTAAGTATTACGAGGATAAGCAAGAGCTTCAAGCCACAACCAGTGAAGAAGAAAAAGAATTCTTGCCATTATTTGATGCGTTTGAAGAAGAACCTGCCCGTCTTTCTAGCGAAGAAGCTCTGTATAAGCTACTCAAAACTGATCTCGATAACCACGGTCAACTCTTAGAACATCCCTATGTCGTCGACCAACTTAAAAGCTTTGTTCAATCTCGATGGAAAGAATTAGGGTTTTCCGGTGGCGTTCGTATCAAATCAGCCTTGGCACAGCCGAGTAATAAGCTAGGCGAAGATGAAATCTGTGCGCCGAATCTCCCTGACGGCAAGGAGGTCATTGTCACGCGATCGCCTTTAGTGAACTCCAACGGGGTCATTATTCTTAAAAATAAGCATATTCCAGAATTGATGCGGTTGAACGGGTCTATCCATATCAATCCATCTACCGCAGCCAAACACCTCCAAGCTGATTTCGATGGCGATCGCCTAGCCTATGAGAGAGCGGATAAATTTCCTGCTCTTGCAGCCGAAATCAAAGAAAAACTCTTACCTCAAAATCGCTATCCCGATATCGTTAAGCGCGATAAAGTTCCCTATACAGGGTCTTTTGAGAGCATAGCCATTCAATGTGCGGATAATCAAATTGGACTGATTGCTAATCAGATAATGAAGTCGGTGGCCATTTACAACGATACCTATGCCCGCCCTGCTGACGAAAAACCTAAAATGGTCAAAAAAGCGGCCTATTATTACCGAGGGATTCTTGCGAAGGCTGAGAAAAAAGGAATCGATATTCCTAAACAGTACGCCGTTCAAATGAAACGCGTAGCACAGTTAGCTAATGTCAAGCAACTTCACTCTGGTCATATTGATGGAGCATTAGCTACCATTCGGTCAATTCAGTTAGGCGCCGTGGCTGATTTAGGTAATGAACTTCAAGTCGCTGTTGACGGTCCGAAATCAGCATCTCGACCGAACATGGATAGGTTTGCTGCCATCAAAGCTGCTAGTAACTGTGTCAAAGTCGGGTTTATGCCAGACAGAAAGGATAAAGATGTGTTTCTGGATCGTCCTGCTATGGTTACGACTTATTCACCGATTGATACCATGCTTCGAGCGGTCAATACTGAATTCATGCAAAGCACGCTCAGTATCACACCGCGTCCCACCCATACTTTCCGTGATCTCTTTCCTAAACCCGATGACCAATACCTCGAAATTGCCAAAGAAATTCAAGGCGAGTTCAATGACCGTTTAAAACACGCTATGGAGATGAGCGATACCTACAATAACAATCCTGAACTTGCTCAAACTCATCTAAGGCTACCTTGGAAAGATCAACAAATCTCTATAACACGCTCTGATCTGCGTGATTCCTCAATCAGCATTGACCAAGAACTTAGAGTGAGTATAGAACCTCGACCCCGCGATTTAGACATTCCTAACCGTGAGGTGGCATACGCTCATATTGATGGTGAAAAGAAGCTGTTAGGGGCGATCGCTATCAACAACATTACTACGACTGGCGAAACGATTAAACCTTTTAAAACGGAAGCTTTAATCGTCCCTGGTATCACTGAAAGTCAAGTTGAATCCGCATGGCGATCGCTTGATAGTTACACCAGAGAGATTCAAGATAAATATGATTCTGAGGAGAAAACACAGATTGCTCAAGGAATGTGGCACGTTTCTCACTCTCGGAGTGAATTTGCTACTAAAAAAGCTTTAGCTGCGTTCCGAGTATTTCCTGAAGAGTCCTTAGCTCAACTCAAAGAACTTCAGTTAGACCAATTACAAGTCGTTGGACTTCAATACGATACCAATAAACTCAAAAGCCAAGACTTAGCCGGTCAGACACTTCAATGTGAAATGGTGATGCAGGAAATCCCCAGTAAGAATGGGACTAAGCTGATGCGCGGAGTGGCTGTCGAGGGTCAGTTCCTTGGTCCCCTTCAACAAGAATCCCCTGGATATCCTATTGATACAATTTTCAAAGCTGAATTCGTCCCCGATCCCCCCGCCAAGGCGATCGCCACTCTTAAAGATGGAACCGAGTTGGCCATTGGTAAAGTCAGGGATAATCAGTACAAAGACACCGTGTTTACCGGCAAAGAGGCTAACCTCAAGATTACCCCCTTCAAAGACGGACGACATCGACAACAATTCCGAGTTAGTCTCGATGGTAAAACTATCGGTGAGTTGGATAGACAAAGTGCTACACAGTTTCGTCAACTCATTGATCAAAAAGGAGTGCAAGGGGTCAAAGAATCTTTTACAGTTTATGCCGATCTCGAAACGCTACCAGCTAATACCGGTAGCCTGAAGGTCGAATCTGACTCATTGCAGTATCCTTGGCAGCTTGACCAGAATAAAGTCAAAACTGACCCCGAATACACAAAAGAGCTTGAGATGGATAATCTGAGAAACTCCCTCAAAGCTCGCTACGATAAGTATGCTGATAAATTAAAAATGCACTACCACGGCGATCTACAAGGTAAGGAATTAGATACAGCCGTTGCTAGATTGGCCTTTCTCGATAACAATAGCCGTAGCGATGTTTCCGCCATTTTATCCCAGTCCCCCACAGTAACAGCTAAGCGCCCTGACTACGACTCGCCAGACTTTCCAGCTTTCAGGGAAAAAGCAACGGCTTATATTCGTGGGATTACAAATACTGTACAACAGCAATTTGAAAAAAAGAAAGGGATTCAAAGATAAACATCTCAATTAGGGATAAGACGTTTCTCCCTTATCTATAACTTTTTTGTCTCTTGCGCTAGCAAAAAAAAAGGAGCTAATTAAGTATTTTTACTTAGTAATACTATGCACTTAAAGCTCACACTTTAGCACTATAAGCGCACGTTTTTGTGCTTTCACGCTAGTGAAAAAGCCTTTTTTTCGTGCTTTTGTGTGCATTACCCGTGCATACA
>NZ_AAXW01000063.1 GCF_000169335.1 Crocosphaera chwakensis CCY0110 | reverse complement strand
AGCATTTTGATACTAGAACAGGAGAATGGATTACTCTTCCTAATCCTAATAAAAATACCCAAAGAGAAAAACCTAATCTCATTCTAGACGAAACTTTAGATAATACGTTACTTGAATCATTTCTTAAAAAGGAATTTCCTGATAAAGATTACTCTAGTTGTTTATCCATTGGTCATTTGGATGAAGCTAGTGCGCCAGAGGACTTATATTCTAATCATCACCCTAATGGTGATGTTCTTTTACTATCCAATGGAAAGCGTCTTTTATATGGACCGGCAGAAATTAAAGAACAACTCATTAATAAGCTTAACCCTGATACCATGCACAACGGAGCTTATGGTTCGTTGTTCGTAGGTGAATGTAAAAATAGTCATCAAGGCGAAGTTACATTTTTAGTCGTTGATGATAGTAATGGAGATAATGGGGGTTATATTGATGATGAACAAGCTTGGAAATTAGTCGGAGATTGTCATGGTAAAGTTAATTCCAATTTCTCTGAACAATTATCTAACACCACCGATGAAGTTATACAGTTTCGTCTAGGAAATTTAACAGATGGACTATACGGAAAAGGAACTTTAGCCCCAAAAAACTTTAGTGACTACTTTAAGGATAAAGAAATCGGTGATAAAGTTTCATTTATTATCCCTACATCCTCATTCAAAGGGGCTGGAAAAGGAACAGTTGAACCTGGACTTTATACAAAAGAGATTTGGTTAGGAGAGAAAGAAAAAGCTCAAAAAGGAGAAATTGCTCTATCCCAACTTTTACCTTCTTATCCTAATGCTTTGAAAGATTTTATTCCTGAATTAAAAGAATATCTTCAAGAATTAACACAAACCATTCAAGACCCTAGATTACTAGCTGAACATTATTGTACCCAATATGAGAGACGAGAGCAAAAGAAAGATAAAAATTGGCAACCCCCTACCCCAACAGAAGCAGTTGAAAGATACCGTAACTATCAACAAAAAGGGTTTAAAAATACTACTGAAGACAATGACGAATTAGATTCAGGCTATGAAGACTTCATCTATTTAGCGTTCAAAGCTGACCCTGACCATCACCGATTATTGGAGTCGAAAAAGTTTTCTCAAGCCCTACAAGAATTTGTCAGAAAAGATTACCTTAATTCAGCCATTGGTAAAAATTTCAAATTTGATAGGGCAATGATTATTCCTTCAAAAGACCTCAAAACGGGAGAAATTTGTGTTCCTTGGCTCAAAGAAGGAGAACAAGTCCTCAACTTTAGATCGCCATTTCTTAATCATAATGGCATGATTCACAGTACCAATAAATATGTGGAGGATATGTATGCGGTTGATGGTAAAGAACTACAAGGGGTTATCATCGTCAATGACGAAGATTATAGTCGGATTGTTAATAGAACCCTAGCAGAAGCCAAAACCGCTAATCCTAACATTGAACTCCCAGACATCCCCGACAAACTGAATAAATTATCCGTTGATGATCGCATCGCCTTCACTGATCAACTCAACGCCTCTTTAGAACAAGCTGGTATAGAATTAAGAATCCCCTACGAATCGGACTGTGAACGAATGGCAGCCGACTTTGATGGGGACTGTATCGGAGTAGCAGAAGCGTCGAGGTTTCCTAATTTAACCCAGGACGCGATCGCTTTAACACAGCCCGAAAATCTTTATAAACCCACTCGAAAAGAGGATAAATTATCATTCCCTTCAGGAACTGATTTTGAAGTGATGGCTATACACATGGCTGATGGGATTAGTGTCGGTTCCATTAATAATAGTGTTACCACATTTGAAGCATTACTGTCAGAACAAGAAATTTATGAACAATATGGAACACCTACGATTAAACAAGAATTAGCCAACCAATTAATTAAAACAGCACAAAGAGGTTTAAAACAGGAGAAGAATAGTAAAAACCCAATAGCGATTCCTGAATCAGTTCGTCCACAATTTGAAAAAATAGCTAATTATAATCCAAATCAACCTCTAGGAAAAGAACAATTACAAGAGGTTTTTACGCTTCAAAGAGATATCTACAGAAGTATGGTAGAAGAAGGATGTTATCAAAACCAAATTGCTGTAGATTTATTCAAATCAGCCAGAGAACCTGACAAAGATTATATTAATAATTTAACTAAATTATTATATCGACCCGTTGATTATTTTAAACAGAAAAAAGATTACAATACTTATCGTAATGACATCTTAGAAACAAAAGGCTTTTCTCCGACTGAATTAACGGCTTCTCTAGTTAACGTTGAATTTAAGGAAAATCAACTAACCACTCAACCGCCAGAACAATTCAAAAATCTTTTTCCTAATAATTATACCTCTCAACAAATGCTAGAAGCTAAACAAATCAAAGCTAATTATGATACAGCCTATAATTTAGCTTCTGCTTATAATCGTAAACAAAAATTAGAAGATGATACTCATATTAAAGTCACTACCCAAAGTGGAAAAAATATCGAAATCGTTAATTACAAAAAATTTCTATCTCATAATGATGTTCGTCAACTCAGTCAACAACCTGTTAACTTAAGACTGATTAACAATACCAATCCTAGAACAAAGCATAATCATCAATTAATCGCTCAATATCAAAGTGAAGGACAATGGAAAAACTTAGGACTTGTTTGTGAGATAAAAAGAGAACAATACGGATTAAAAGCTGGTCAAACCAGTAGCGAATGCCAACTTAAAATAGCACAATCCCTTGGTAAAAAAGAGGTTCAGATCCTTTTTAATCAAGCTAAAGAAATAGCTCTTGATTGGCGTTCTCATCTAGAAGAAAATGTTAATACAGAAGAGTTATCCCAATATGCTAATGCGACTTGGCATTTATGTCATAATCATACTTTAGATACCACCAATAACTTTGTTTACGAAGCCTTTGGAGATAAAGTCCTTGAACAAATTTCTGACCCTAATTTACAGTTTTCTAACTTATTAGTCGGAAAACTTAGACAGCATAATGAAGTCCCCGAAACTCTCTGGAAGTCCCCAGAACTTATAGATTTTCAATTAATTGAAAAAGAAGGGGAAAAAGTCTGGCAAATTTTCAATCCAGAAGGTCAAAAATATCAATCTTTTGGAGTAGTATCTCAAAAAGATTATCAACTTCCGATAGGGACTAAAGTTAAAGGAAAAATTTACGGTGATTTATTTACTACTGCTCGTTTAGAAATTGATAATCCTCAGTTAAAGAACAGTGAAATTGTCATCGGTAATATGACTAAGTATCCCACCGTTGGTCATGAATTTAGAAATGAATCGGCTACTATTGTTTTGTCTCAAAATAATAACCCACCTCCTCAACCTATCATTACTGTTAATGGCAAAAAATTAGGTCAACTGGATAAGAATGCTGTTGCTTTATTTCAAGAACATAATCTTTTCAAAATGGTTTAACTTTTGAAGCGACTTTAAATAGTTATGGAGAAGGAAATGCGCGTCAAATTATAGCTACCACTGAACAAGGCACTTCTCTATCTATAGAAAAATCTAACTTTATTGGGGATAAAGAACTTAAAGAAACTCAATTTAATGGAGAGAACATTAAGTTAACTCTCTCCCTTGAAGTTCCTAAGAAAAAGGTAATGATGGCTAATATTAAACAAGCGGATGGCTCCTTATTACCTATTGGTGAATTTACTACTAACCAAAAAGCATCAAAAGAAGCTTTAACAAAAGCAGGGTTATTCAAAGAAGGAGCAACCTTTGAAGCTAATATTACTTCAAGAGTCACCGCAGCCCGAATAGAAATTGACCCCCAATCCATTCAATATCCTCCACGTGGGCAATGGCAAACATCTCAACCTGAAACAACCATCGCGAAACTGAACCCTACCACTGAAAAATTCATTGAAGCCATAACAACTCAACCGACTTTATTACATAAATTTGACCAAGAATGGCAACAACCTGACAACACTATAAAAACTTTACCAACATTGGGATTAAGTGTGGACCTTAATTTAGTCTCTACTACCAAGGATTTTTTTTCTCATCAAAATATTCCCTATACCTTAGTTAATCCTGACGATCCTAAAATTTCTTCTGAAACACAACGAAGTTATGGTGTGTTCTGGGTCTTAGAATCAGATGTTCCCAAACCGATACGTCAAGCAATGAAAGACAAGCTTAATCAAGTTTATGACGCTAACGTTTCAGAAACCCCTGTGAGTGCTTATCACGAAAAATTAGTTTCTATTCTTCCATTACCTAAAAAACAACAACAAGAACGTATTACTAATAGCCAAGAGGTATTTTCTGAAACAGTTAACTTGTCATCACCATCTTTAACCCCACCATTAATTAATAAATCACTTGCTCTTGCTTCAAACAAGCCAAAAGAAGTCAATCCACAATCAGTTAACCCATCAGAAAACCCTTTACCATCGTTACCTTTATCAGAGGATTTATGGCAGAAAACATTGCTTTACAACAGCAACGCACCGATAAAGTAGCTCCTGTAGTTATCGGACTACTCGAACTTAAACGTTTAACAAAAGATCCTGGTTTTAAGTATGACCAAAACTCTAATACTTTCAGTTACCAAGGACAAGAAAATACCATTATTTATGATGGAAAAAAACTACAATTAATTGATAACAAATCAAATCAACCTAAAATGATTGCTGAAAATCAGAATCCGACTGGAAATCCTCAGTGGTCTGCTATTAATTTACCTGTTAATTGTTCTGGTTTATCACAACAAGATGAAAATAAATTTGCTAATCCTGAGTTTGTTCACAAAGTCAAACAAGCTATTAAAGAAGCACGTCAACAAACTCAACAAAATTCATCAACAAATCAGAAAACTAAAGCTATTAGTCGATAATTGCTCTAAAATAAAAGTAGCTAACCCTAAGTTGTATAGGAGAAATAAATATGACACAACAGACTAATAGACCATCAGGGATTTTTGAACCCTACATGAAACATTATGGACGAACCCCAGAAGAACAACTCGAAAAAAATAAACCATTAATGGAAAAACTTAAAAAATGGATAGAAAAAAGCAAAGCAGAAGAAATCAGCGAGGAGGAAGCAAAAGCTAGAGAAGAATATTGGGAAGAATTTAAAAAAAATATCGATAGTTTTCGACCAGAAGGACATAAATTATATAGCGAAGAATGATTATTTTTATTGACACAGGAGTTTTAGGATTACTATCTTCTCCTAATAAGAGAAAAGAAGTTATTAAAAGTCAAGAGTGGCTTTATTTTTGGCTATCAAGAGGAGTCAATATCATCAGTTCCGATATTTGTGATTATGAAGTTAGACGGGGAACCTTACTAACAGCTAATTCTCAATTAAGAGAACAAGGAATCAAAAAACTTGATGGCTTACATGACTTAATTAATTTTCTTCCCGTGAGTCCAATTATCCTTAGACACTCCGCAGAATTATGGGCAGAAACTCGTCGTTCAGCACTACCTACGGCTAAACTTAATAACATTGATGCTGATGTCATTATTGGAGCAACTTGTCAACTAATTCAAGAAGAATATCCTGGTCAAAAATTAATAGTAGCTACCACCAATGTTAAACATTTAAGTCGTTTTATTGAAGCTGAACAATGGACTCAAATTAATTAACGCTCTCTACCTAAGTAATTGAAACCAAAAATAGCTAAAAAGAGCTTCGCTCAAAATTGATGAAAATTCCCAATTAAATAGGAGAAAATCATGGCTACCCTCAATTTAAACTACGTTAATTTAGTTGGTCGTGTTGGTCAAATTCCCGATGTCAAGGTTTTCGAGTCAGGCTCTGTATTGACTAAACTAAATTTAGCAGTTAGTCGTCGCAAAAAAGATGAAGATCCTGACTGGTTCTCATTAGAATTTTGGGGTAAACAAGCAGAAATCGCTGCTGATTATGTTCAAAAAGGTTCTCTAATTGGAATTGAAGGTGAACTAAAATTAGATGAGTGGAACGACAAAGCAACAGGTGTCTTACGGAGTAAACCTGTAATTCGCGTCAATCGTTTAGAATTGCTTGTTAGTGCTAACAATTCCAGTAATTCTAATAATAACCATTCTCAGCCTACATCATCCCAAACTGAGCCTCAAACTCAAAACCAAGACGATGAATTTTAGATAAAAAATAACCTCTAGATTAATAGTTTCTAGAGGTTATTTTTTTGATTAACTTAAATGTCCTTTGGACATAATTCATGACAAAACCATAGGAGTTAACATCAACAATGAACAATATCCAATTAAAAGTTAAATTAGATTCTCTCAACACTGAATATGTTGGACAAGAAGCCAAAATCGTTGTCTCTGGTAAAGCCAAATTCCAATTTTACGATAAAGGCAACACCCAGACTCGTTTAATTGCCTACAGAAGCTATGGACAAACAGCCCTAGCATTAAAAGAAGCTGGTGCTAATAGTGTTCATGCCGTTTCGGGGAGCTTGAATGTCTATCCTCCTAACGAACAGAATCCTAGTCACTTTATGTTGCTCACGATTAGTAATGCTTTACCTGTTCTTGTGACTAAAACACCAGTAGAGCAACCCCAACCTACTGAACAACTCCAACCTGTCGCACAACCATCATCTGCTGAACAACCCCAACCTGTAGAGCCATCTCAACCAGTAGATGACTCTCAACAAGTAGAGCAATCTAAAGACTCGAATGACGACTCCATCCCCTTTTAAATCAATCAAAATCTACAAATTTTAAGCCCTATTAATAATAGGGCTTTTTTTTTAGTTATTCTTTTTATATTTTAACCCTTTGGGTTAACTTAATCAATTTAATTGGAGAAAAAAATGACTCAACTTTTAGATAAAACTAATCCTGACAAAGTTCTTAATTTAGCACTTAAATCCCTTACTTTTTCTTTTGATGGTACTAGATTTGTCGGTAAAGTAGAACCTACTCCAATAATAGAATGGTTATTTACCGAATCTCCATTTATTGTTGCTCTTGATGATGACAAGGAATCAGGGCAAATTGAGATTCGTTTAGAAGGATCAAGTTATTTACTTATTTCTTGGGGATTTAATGTTGATGTTTTTGATGTAGATGACGGTCGTGAAACTGAAGCTTTTTATCATTATTGTCTTTCTTGACTTTTTATTTAATAACTTAGTTTTTTTCCTTAGTGATTCCTCATATTTTATTTGACCCTACGGGTTGATTAAGTGAACCTAATTAGAGAAAGAAAACAATGGAATTTAACACTGGAACCAACCCCGATCAACTTCTCAGTTCAGCTTTAGAATCCCTCACCTTCTCATTTCGTTATGGACGTTTAAGTGGACAAGCTGAACTTACACCACAATTAAAATGGTTGTTTACTGAATCACCATTAGTTGTTGAAACTGATGGTGAACAAGGAACAATCGAAGTTAATTGGGGCAATCAACTCACCATTTGCTACAAGTTTAAAGGCGACCGCAAAAAGCTTTTTGTTAGCTATTTTGTTGCTTAACTTTTATCCCAATGTGAGCCACCGCTCGCCTTTGGTTTTCTTTTTCTTATATTAAGTTTAACTTATCTTTCAAATAATCAAGGTTATTAACTAGAGATTCAAGGGAATTCACTGGTAAAATAACCCAATGAGTTTCTAATAGTTTCTCTCTTAAAATCTCTGATGAATTATTATCTAGAAAAAAAACGCCAATAAATACATTAGTTCTTTGAGAAATTAGGAGACATGGAATGTCTATCCAATCCTCGTCTTTTAACACTTTTATTTTAGGTAAGATTTGAAGAAAAGGATACTTTTTTTTTAGCCATCCTATTACTTTTTTGTCGAATGGGGTTAACTTATTTTCTTTAACTAATTTGGGGAGTTTTCCCGATAATAACTGTCTCAGTTTTCTATGTTGTTGACGTTCTAGTAATTTTAAAGCGGACTGATACTGTTGTTTCTTATATTGGTACAATCGATGCTCTGGTGAGTAGTAAACTGATTTGACCCACCACCATACTCCTATTACCCCTAACCCCATCATCAATAAACTTAATCCCACCACATACCAATTATTTAGGCCATCGCTTAATGAAACGATAATGGTTAATTGAAAAACAACCAAAGCGATCGCCCCCCAGATGAACCAGCTTAGTTTTGGCCATTTTGATTTAAAAGGAACGGGTTTAGAATATCGAGGTTGGCTAATCGCTTGCTGTTTGAGAAAGTCAATAATGATCGGAGGTAAATAAACTTGGCTCACTGCTGATATTTTCGTTCATTAGGCGGAACAACCCATAAAGCACAAATACCCGAAGTGGCTGTACGGGTTCCAAAGGTGAGTTTGACCCCTAATTGCTGCATATCGGCCATACAATTACCGCTTTGTAAATAAGGTTTGTTCCACTCCCAAAGGTTTTTAGCATATTTACCTTCTGCACTCTTTGCCCAGTCTAAAGTAGCAGCTTCAGAGACACTAAGAACTCGTCCTGATGAGGATAATTGATTGAGGGAGAAAGTTAAGGCCACCCCACTTAATAATCCTAGTCCGAACACAACCGCAAATAATGACAGCCCTGGAATTAATACTTTAGAAGGACGAGATAATTGTAAAGCTTCGGTTTTCGTGATTAATTCTTTTGTTGCCTTGGCAATTTCTGACTGGGTAAGATGAGTGGCATCACGGGCGATTTTCTCTTGCGTCTGCCGAGCTTCTTCTAACGACAGATGTAACGCTGAAGGAGCTTCTTCTAACATCACTTGTAAGGCACTGGTGGCAAAAAGCAACAGAAATAACGGATCATTGCTTGGAAGTCCATGTTTAACGACAATATTCAAGACTTTAGCTTTAAATATGTCATCTTTATCCCCAAGAAACTCAGATAACAATGATTCTGTATTTTTGATATCTTGTTGTTCTAGAGTCAAAGTATCAGAGGTTGAATTATTCGTTTCCTCTAATTTATCAACATTCTCATCTTTTTCTAAGTCTTGTCCAAACATAATTAAATAAGTTAATTTACTAATTTTTACCTAACTAATAATTAGTTAGTTGGGATTGAAAGCTTAATTTGTTTTCGCTTCGACTTTTGACTCAAAAATGTTATGGCTATCTATTTGTTCATGAACATTACGAAGGAATTGAATAACACGCTGTTTAGCAATGATATTTAAGACTTCTTTATTTTCTCTTTTTGATGCTGATAAGAGAGAAATTCTTTTCTCTTTTAAAAGTTTCTTCTCCTGACTAGATAAAAATAGTAAAGGCATTTTGATTGTCGCTGTTGTTTGAGATTTAACCGTTTTAGCAATAGAAGAATTATTAATATTTTCTATCGCTTGTTTTGAGAGTCCTTCATTAACGACTAATATAGTTTTGACTATATTACTATCTTTATAAGTCGATAAGAAATTAGATAATAGATTAATTGATTCTGGAGAACCATCGGTAATAAACCAGAAATAAATATCTACTTTTTCTTGTTCAGCTAACTCTAAAATCCCTCTAGCTAACCAAGCATCTACTATGACAGAAACTTGTGCTGGTAAATTAACAAGAACTAATTGTTCACAAGCGAGTGCAAATAAATTATCAGCTAAGAAAATATCTTCAGCTTCTTCTGAAAAGTAAATGCGATTTCCGTTACTTTTATTATTAGGCTGATATCCGCTTTTCCCTCCATTTAGATAAATACTAGGTTCGTAAATTTCCCCGACATCGGGAGAAGTTCTATCTGCATCAAATAGCTTATATTCTATCTTTTTTTCTTGACAATATTCTACCACAGTTTGTGCGGTGAGAGATTTGCCAACTCCTCCTTTTTCTCCTGTGAAAAAGTGTAATCCTTTCATGGGGTCTGCCTCCTTTATAGATTTATTTAATTAATTACAAAATTCCGGTTTCATCATAATCAAAACCGCTATAGATGTTCTCATCAGATTCATCTCTATCATCAGATTCATCTCTATCATCAAATTCATCAGATTGATTATGAGAAACCATAACCTCAGATCCCACAGTCATCTGAGGTCTTTCTAAGCTGAGAGCTTTCCCCACAATATTCCACAATAGTTCTTGTTGAGCATTTAATTTAGCTATGGCTTCCCAAAACATTTGCTCTAATGTCTCTGCCGAATAAGTGTCTACATTTAAACAAGCAATGGGCAACCAAAATGCTTTTGTTGCTTCTAACATGGATTCTCTGGGCATAATTCCTTGTTCCTTTTTTCTTTTTTTAAGTAATCCAATTAAGTGATAATCAGGGTGATTTTGAAGCGGTTTATAAGTAAGAGAAATCTGTTCTCTTTTCTTTTCTGTGTCTTCATTCATGTTTTTTCTCCTTTCATTTTCTTAGATTTAAGCAATTTTTCGTTTTTTTCGCTGATTTAATTGAAAATTCAGAAAATCCCAAAGACACCACACATCTCCAAAGCGATTTCCTAATCCCAAAGCTTGTACATCAGAAGGTAATTCTACCTGTGCATGAAGATACACCTTTTTATCAGAAAAATAGTCTAATAATTTAGCTTTAATTATGGGATCATCACTGGTTCCTCCTGCTAATATTACCTCTTCTAAATCTGAGGGTAAGACTTCATTTAACCAGTTAGATAATTCATATTCATAGCCTTCTTGACTAACTTGTGAAGCTTTCTTAATTTCTTCTAATTCTACTGATTTATTATCACTTAATAACAGTGAATGCAACGGCACTTCTGACCCCGTTTCCCGATATCTAACAATAGGTGGCGTTAACCTTTCTATGGTTTGTCCACTTAATTGTTTGACCATACTTTTCATTAAATAAGCAAATCCTAGTTCATTGGTTTGATACTCATTAATGATTCCTCTTCTAAATACCATTACTGAAGCATTACGATATCCTAGCATCACTACCCCTACTACAGAAGCATTGACCAATTTTTTCCCTTTTTTAGCTCGGTGCAACATATAAATTCCCGACCCTTCTGCTAAACAATTGAAATAATTTAGTTTTGGCATTAATTTTCCCGTTGGCGTATTAATTCCTTCACTAAATACCTGTTTGAGTTCAACTTTTAATTTCTCTCTATCCTTAATTTCTCCTGGTGGTAGAAGACAACTCAAATTAACCTTTACTTCATTTGACAATTTTAATTTCTCTTTTAAAACCCAGATGACTCCGAGAATCTTGGGAATAGCGGTGATGGATTTCAAAGCCGTTAGTTGTGGGTTACTTACTGTTAACACTTTGGCTAAATATCCCACTGCATAAATTTTGTCTTCTACTTCAATCCACACTTTATCTTCTAGGTTCGCATTCTCTAATCCCATTACATTATTCAAAATGCTCAAAGGCACTTCGGCTAATGATGGTTCCATTGTCAACACGAGTCTTTTTTTAAAACTTGTTCCTCCGATCACTTTCGTTTTTGAGCCTCCTAGATCGATTGATACATTTAAAATTTTTTCTGGCACTTTTTTTCTCCTTTTTTTCCTTGATTTTTTAGGGTTTTTCAGAGGGCTAAAATCTGGACACTTTTAGGACATTCATCGGTTTCTTGTCCTATTTCTGTCTTTTTTTACCCACTTTTTTCGGTTTTTTTCTATTTTTTTCATTAGACATTTTGTTTATATCATGTCCATTTTCCCCAAAAAACCCCTTTTCTCCCCCCCTTTTTTCGTCTTTCATTTATACTACTTTTATCCCCTTTTTACCGACCGCAAGCTATAGGTTTTGTCATGACAATTTTTGTATTATGGGTTTTCTTGATACCCTCAAATTCTCCTATTTTTACTATTTTCCTCTTTATATTTTCTTAAGGCTGGTTAAGGTAAGGTTAATGCTGTTTGAGAAACCTTCGGCTTCACACTGCTACTTATTATGCGGACGACTGATCCGATTTGTTGAACTCCATGACCAAAGATTAAAGTTAAGTTCAAATCATGTTGAAGGTGATCACTTTCTGGGAAACACTCAGATAGGACTTTGGTGAAATATTCATGCCATTTGCGATCGCCTTTAGATGGTAGACAGTAAATCCCTAGTATCGTCTTGTGATCGGGGAATCTCTTTCAAAGGGGGAAAAATCAGTGAAGCGATCGCCTACTTGGAACCGTTATAAACTCAGTAATCAAAGTCTTGCTTGATGAGAAAATATTTGCTAGAATAACGAGAAATTTGTACAGAACTGATGTTGTATCCCCCCATTTGATCAACAATGTACAAGTTAGAGAAATAATCCCCATTGAAAAAGTTGTTAGATAATTCTTAGTTGAGCGAGAAATTCCCCCCATAATCTTGATTAATAGAATTGTCTAAATAATTTTTTTTGGTTTTATCGGACAACTCTAACCGTTAATGGTAAACGGTTTTAATCAAAGTTTTTCAAATAATTAGGTGGTGGTCAAATGGAATTCAGCAAAAGAAGAGAGAAATGTGAGATCAGAGTTTCCGCCTCTGAAAAACAAAAAATACAGGAATTAGCGACTCATTTAGGTTTAAGTGTTTCTGCCATGATTCGACAAATACTAATTCAGAAACATTCTTTAATCAGTGAGCCAGAAGTTCGGACGATTCTTAGTGAAATTCGCAATAATTTATCAATAATTTCTAATAATTTGAATGAACTTAATTCTCCTGTTAATCCTCCCATTGTTGTCGAACTTCAAACTGATGTTCAGCAACTCAAGGAAACCATAGCCGAGATTAAAAAAAACAGAGCATGATTGGCAAAAATTTTAAAGGAAGTGACTTTAATCGTTGCCTCAACTATGTTTTAAGAAAAGAAGAGGCCAAAATTATAGGTGGGACAGTTACCTCAACTGAACCGAGTTCTTTGACCCGTGAGTTTCATTTTTATACTCAAATTAATGATCGAGTAAAAAATCCTTTGTTTCACGGTATTCTCTCTAATCCACAGTCTCTTGATGAAGAGACTTGGTGTCAAATTGCTCAAAAATACTTAAAATTAATGGGGTTCACTCAAAATCCTTATGTATTAGTGCGTCATAGAGATCGCCCTCATGATCACATACATATTATTGCTGGAAGGGTTAGAGCTAATGGTTCTTGTGTCTCGGATAGTTTTGATTATTATCGAAATAAACAAGCAGTCAGACAATTGGAGAAACAATTTAAACTGTCTACTCCTAAGTTTAAATATACAGAATCCATTCCTTCTGTTGAGGAATTACCATTAATTAACTACATTAAATCAACTGTTAATGAACTGTGCCAACAACCTAATTTGTCTTTACTAGAACTATTACGGTCTTTGAAAGCTTATGATATTAGGGTTTCTTTTCATAAGACTAAAAATAATAAAATTAGGGGGATTAGTTATCATCATGACAACAAAAGATTAACAGGGACACAATTAGGAAAAACTTATACTTGGCCAGGATTAGTTGAAAGACGAAATTTATGTTATGGTTCAGAACAACAATCGGCGTTAGAAGAACTAGCTTTATCAAGAGATGTCAAATTGTTGTTGAATGAGCAACAATCTTCAATAATAGATTTTATTGATGAATCAATTGAACAATCAACAGTTATAGTCAATTCAACTCAAAAAAGAATAAGTCGTTCTCGTCGCAGATAATTTAGAGCAACACAACAAAAAACCTCCCGTTAAATTCAATGTAACGAGAGGTTTTTTATTAATATAATATTTATCAATTAACAATGTACATTATTGAAATCTTTTATGTTAATCATCAATTTTAATAGGATTACAATCTTCTGGACTGAAAATGCTTCCACCACCGATCATTCCATCCATTTGGTCAATTTCAATAAAAGCCTCTCTAAATTTAGGTTCCATTACACTATTATTGACAAGTTTGGCTTGTACTTCTTTCCCTTCTCTGGGTAAACCGACTTGACTAATAGGATACCAAGCTTCTTGTTGAGGTGAATTATAAGGACCATAGCATCCTTGAGATTTAACATAAATTTGAATAGAATTTTTTTGTTGTAATTGCTTTATTTCAGAGACATTAACAACTTTAATCTCTTTAACTTCTCCCCAGTGTTTTTGTTCAGGAAATGTCTGACATTCGCCAAGAACAAAATAAACGTTGCAAAGTTCAAAACTAAAAGAAGACATTGGAGGGATAGAAGATGTTTCCTCCGTTTCGACTGGTTGAGGAGAATTTTCATTAGCTGTGATAGAAGTGCATCCTCCTAATAAACCTACTACCATCAATAACTTTAATAGTTTATTCATTATTTTTCTCATTATTTTTCTCAGATTTTATATCAAATTTACATGAACTCATTCACTGAATTCTTAAGAAAATCTAAAGAAACCTTTTTATTTACATTTCTTTACAAAAGAAGTGACTGAGGTTGGGTGACAGGCATTGAAAAACACGATATTTATAGAGTTAATATTCGTGTGAGGAAAAAAGCATGACAATGACTTTAACGCGACAACAGCCTTCTTTATGGAACAGATTACTTGATAAGCTCTCATTTTCTGGCTTACTTGCAATCAGTTCAGGTTCAATGTTTTTACACTTGTGGCAGACTTTTGTTACCAAAGGAAATTTAGAGTTAGTCGCGTTATTTGTTTATTCAACGTGGATGGCACTCATTGCACTTTGCACTTTTTTATATTGGCAAGAAACTCCCCACCGTCAATTAAATCGACTGCAAAATTGGCTATCAAAATATGGTTTAGCTCCTATTGCTTGGTTAGTAGGAACCGCTATTTTTCTTTTTGATAGTTATTCGCTTCCAGTAATGGCTCAAGCAGTCCCTGGTGGTGGTGGTGGTACCGGTCCAGCTGGTTCGGCTGCTGGTTTTTTCTTTACCAACATTCAAAATAAAGCAACTAACATTTTTTCTGGTAGTCCTCAAGCAACTACAATTAACCCAATTATTCGGTTTGGATTTGGGGTTCTGCAAATTTTATTTATTATGTTTATTGCTTGGCAAGTGGCTAAAGTAATTGGAGCGGCCAGAGAAGAAGAAGATTGGAAACAAGTAGCTAAAACGCCTTTAATTGTTGCTGCTGCTGTTATTGGTGGTGATTTTGCTATTGGATTAGTTTAATGGCAACTTATCGGAATTTGGATAAAACGCCTCGGATATTTTTTCTCCCTGGCGACCAAATTTTTCCCTGGATAATTATTAGTGCAGTCAGCTACTTTTTTGTTAGAAAAGTTTTTGGATTTTCTTGGGTTTGGGTAATCACTATTTCTGGTTGGGGGATCGGAACTTGGTGGGTCTTAACTTGGAAAGGAATGCACTATTTCTTTGGAAGATTAGTATCTTCTCCTCATTGGGTTAGAGCAATTGTTGAATATAAATCTGTGTTGAATCATGGTCAAAGTCGGAGTCAAAAAAGTCGTCGCTCCCGATGGCAAAAAGGTTAAATTAAAACCCTTTGAAGATAATTTTCATTTGCTTACTTATCTTCAGTATTTTGATGGGTTGCAAGAGTCAGGTGCTACTTTTTTGAAAAAGCACAGTTCGGAAAATTATCGACTCACTTTTGGGTTTCACTGTTTGGGTATCAGTCCCATTCTTTCGGAAGATGAACTATTTACTATTTTTGAGGGCTTGAAAGCTTTCAACGATCTTCCGATGGGAGAAACGTTAACCTTACATTTTGGCTCTTTTAATGATGACCAGCAACGACAAGTTGAGCTAAAACAACAGATGGATTCAGTTGAGTCTGATGAGTTGCGTTTGTTGTTGGGGGGAACCGCCAAACGCATCCATGAGTTAACTAAAGCTGGAGTCAGAAAAAATATCTTTCTCAATGTGTACGTCACTTATACCGTTAACCAGGGGGTCGAAGCAGGTAAGGGGGACTGGGCAGATCGTTGTTTAGCTGCTTTAGAAAAAGGTTGGTATCAAGCAACGGGGGCTTATGAAGAGGTCAAATCTCGCGCTATTGAACAAATCATTTTAGAAGGATACTTGCGTGGATTTACTCGTTGGCGACGTTGGTTATCTAATCAAATTGGTTTAAATATTACGCCAATGACCCTAGACGAAATCATTGAGGCTGATTATCGACGTTTCAATCGATTTCCTCGTTCTAGACCAATGCCTTACATTACTTGCGATGTTAAAGCCCAACAATTGAGTGAGAAGTCAACTACTTTAGATCCCAGGACTTTATTACTTGCTGAGGAAGTTCCGGATGGGCAACGCAGTTTCATCAAAAACAAGGGGGAATATACAGGGGTTTTGGTTTTGGCCGATAAACCTGATGTTCCTTCTGATGATCCTGGTTCATCTTTGTTTTACTTGCTAGATATCTTATCTAAGGAGTCCCTTTATAATTTTGAATTTTTTACTCAAATCAGACGAGGGAATAATAAACTCCTCAAAGATAAGATGAATTCTGTGACCAAACAGGCACAAAATGCGTCTAAAGAGGCAGCTAAGAGTGGCAATGTTGATGTGGGGGCATCTATTGCTGCCGAAGAAGCTGTCGAATCTCAAGCTACACTTTACCGACAAGCAGAGCCATTTCATACGGGGACGGTGGTTCTTCTCCATCGTCCCACTCAAAGGGGATTAGATCGTGCTTGTGCTGATTTTCGTTCTTATTTTCGTCGGGATGGGTGGATGGTCAGAGAAGAAGAATATGCTCATCGCATTTGGCTCGAAACCTTTCCTACTCTAATGTGGGAGAGTTTACTGGGCAAACCGTTTAACCGACATCGCACCTATGTCACTGAGGAATTACCTCGAATTTTACCGTTGGTCTTTAACCGTAGTCGTGCCAAAAAAGGCTTTGAGTTTATTGCCAGCGAGGGGGGAACGCCTATTTTCTTCGATCTTTATCAGCGTCCTATTCGTACAGGAATTTGTGCTGCTTCTGAATCGGGTAAAACCATGTTGCTCTCGGACATTCTCGTTCAAAGTTTGCCTTATAAGATGGCTTCAACGGTTTTAGAAGTTCCTCGCGCTGATGGCACTGGTAGCTTTGATGCTCTATGCGATTATCTCCCAGATCATTGTGCTTACGTCGATATCGGCAACTTTGATAAAGGGTTAAATATGTGCGAGCCTCCCGATTTACGGGGGTTTTCTGCCAAACAACAAACAGAGCGATTAGATGCGTTTAAAAAGGATTTAGTTGATCTTCTGTCCAATATGGTTTTAGGCTTTAAGCCTAATCCGGCACTCAATATTAACCCTGATTCTGTCCATTCTATTCTAGGTTTAGCCGTTAATGCTTTTTATGAGGATATCGAAATTCGACAACGGTTTGCTATGGCTTTCCAAAAGGGATTTGGTTCAATGGAATGGCGTAATATGCCTGTTTTTACCGACTTTATCCCCTTTTGTTCTCTAGAAAGACTGAGATTGCCTAATACTACCTCTGATATCCTCAAAACCTTAGATTACATTAAACTGCGGTTTAACTTCTGGAGGGAAAGTTCTCTAGGACAATTCCTGTCACGGGTTTCTTCTTTTCGCACTGATTCTCAAATTTTGATCTTGAGTTTGAGAGGACTCAATAATGAGACTGATTCTGCTTTATTAGGCTCTATTGCCTATAACAGTGCAGTTCGTCGCTCTCTCTCTTTTAGAGACAGCATCTTTATTGCTGATGAAGCCAACATCTTATTTGATTTTGACCCTTTAGCTATACAAGTGGGTCGCTTCTTTGCCAATGGTCGTAAATCTGGGATTCGGGTCATGATTGCCGGTCAAGGTCTGGGTTCGATTAGCAAGTGTGCTGCTGCTGACAAAATTTTCGACAACATGGATATCAAATTGACGGGGAGAATTTTTCCTCAGTCTATTGATAATTATGTTCAAGTTTTCAAATACCCCTATGAATTAATTGCTGAAAACGCTTCTGAACGGTATGGCATTAATAAATTTGAGCGATATTCTCAATGGTTATTTGACGATAAACGACTGATTCCTGTTCGTCATTATCCTGGCTCTGCTCTATTTTCTTTAATTGCTAATAATCCTTCTGAAACCGCTAAACGTCATCAATTTTGGCAGCAATATCAAGGGGATAAAGTTCGAGGTCTGTTTGAACTGACGAAGCAATTTGCTTCTTGATTTTAGCCTTTTTTACTATTTTTCATTGAGGAATTTAAACCATGAAAAAGAACAAAAACACTAAAAGAATTTTTATTTTAGGAAGTAGTTTAGTCATTGTTACTGCTACGGCTTTACCCGGTTCGGCTAGTTTTCTTTTAAGTTCGTTGCCTCTTTCTTTATTAAATGGTTCTTTACCTACTTCTTTGTTAGGAGGAGGATTTCCCACTTCTTTATTAGGAGAATATTTACCCATTTCTTTTTTACCTTCATCTTTTTCTTCTATTAATGTTTTAACTAATCAAATCTCAGGGTTACAATCTCAACTCCATAGCTTTTTCAATGACTTTGGTAATTCTATGAAAACATGGGATTCTCAACTTCAAGGACAAGCTCTTTCTGTAACTTTGGGTTCATTAGGGTTGCCTGATCTCAATAATTTTGAATTAAACCTTGAGAATATCTTTAGCAATAATGGAGAATACCTCACCCTTGATGAAGCTCAGCATACTGGGGTTCGTCAAGCGACTCGCTCTCATGCAGGACAAACGTTAAGCAGTTCTGGACAACAAGCCGTTATTGACCGTCAAACTCAGATCCAAGAAGGAGTACGCGAAATTGACAATCAGGCGATCGCTGCTCGATACACTAACAATGAACGTAATATTCTTAAGCGCATTGCCATTCAGAACGCTCAGCAGGGAATGTTGTTAGGGACGGTTGGCTCTGAAATTACCCAATTAAACGTTAAACAAGATTTAGCCAATTACAACCTTGCCAATATTTCTGAAGCTATTGATAGCCAGAACTTAGCTCGTCAAAGTGATCTCGAAGGATCTTCTTTGAGTGTATTGCAAACGTCTTCAATGTTGAGGATGGACTGATGTGGGTACTAGCTAATGTTCAACAAGCACAAACAATCCTACAAGGAAGTAATACTGCTCAACAGGCTGTTTCTCAATCGATGAATCAGTTGTGGAATGATACTCTCAATTCTTCAATGTATCAGGCGATCGCAGAAATTGGTGTTGTGTTTTTTACTGGTACTTTTGCCATCTTCTTGTATTACTGGGTTAAGGGGTTATTAGAAGATGGAAATAATTTTGCTCCTTGGGAGCAATGGATTCTTTTAGCTGTGGCTATCGCTTTGTTAGCCAACCAAGGGTCATTCATGCGAGATTTGACTTTTTCGATGCGAGATTTGATGAATGCTACTTCTCAACAAGTTTTACAATCTTCTCTTAGTGGAAATAACTTAATTAGCGCATTTAACCAAATCTCAAGCGGAACAGGAGTGCAATCTTGGTACAACCAACAGGTTCAAACTTGTCAAGCCATTCCCGATCCCGTTCAACAACAAAAATGTGTCGATGATGCCAGAGTTATGGCTCAACAATTTGCTCAACAACAAGGAAGTGGCAATCTTCTTAATCAATCAGGCTTTTTGTCGGGATTTGGTTCAGCGATTGAAACGGCTCTGGTGGGATTCCTTCTAGCTTTAGGAGTAGCTGTGCAGTGGCTGGTTGAAATTTGTTGGATACTGACGGCTTTTGCTGGGCCGATTGCCGTTGGTGGGACTTTATTACCGGTTAAACAAAAGTCCTTATTTGCTTGGCTGATTGCTTTTTACTCTATCGGATTGTATCAGTTGTTTTTTAACATTCTTGTCGGCATGGTGGCAATGGTCATGATGAGATCCAGTTTAAATAATTTAGTCTTTGCTGTTTCGGTTGGTTTATTATCTCCTATTTTGGCTTTAGTCTTAGCTGCAGGTGGTGGACTAGCGACCCTGACCAGTTTAGCTTCTATCGGTGGTGCTGTTGCAGGTGCTGTTGCGTCTGGGGGAGCCTCTCTTGCTTTAGGTGGTGCAACGATGGCAGGACGGATGGCCGCTCATCCTGCTATGCGTCGTATGGGATCAGCTTATCAAAATAATGTTCCCTCTTCTGTTCGTAAGCGTATTCGAGGTCGAGTTCAAGATGCTACCACACCCGTTTTTTCTAAGAAATAATCGCCTTTCCTATCTATAATCTGCTTTTCGACAATCTTATGAGTTTATTAAACAAGGCTAAATTACGAGGCACATCCGATTCTGTTTCAGTTAAAGATGCTTATGGCAAACTGGTTCTCATTTGCCTGGGAGGAACGGCATTGATGTTAGTGTTCCAATTGGGGTTAATCATTGGCATTTTTCAAGTGGGCAATAAACCTCCCCCTACATTAGTCCAATTAGCTAATGGAGATTCTATTGGGGTCACTCCTATTGATTCAGCCGAACGCACTGACGAGTCTATTTTGACGTTTTTAAACGACATTTTTTCTTTGACTTTCACTTGGGCTGGAACGATGCAAGATCCCAATCAACCTGGACAAATTATTGTAGATCCTGGGGTTGATGTTAGTGATGAAAATGGTCAACGAATTGGTAAAGTTCCGACAACGGTTTGGTCTGCCAGTTTGGCCATGGAACTTAATTTCCGTCAAGAATTTTTACGTCAAATTGCTGAATTAGTCCCTCAGTCAGTTTTTACTCAAAAAACAAATGTAGCTTTTGTTCCTGTTTCCTTTTCTCCTCCTGAACAAGTCTCTGAGGGTCGCTGGAAAGTTCGTTTAGTTTCCAATCTTTTGTTTCTCAAAGATTTAGGTACAGTAGCCGAAGTCGTTCCTTACAATGTTGACATTTATGTTCGGTCTGTTGTTCCTCCTAACTCTCAATTAATTAATAATTTAAGCCAACCTTCTGACCATAAAGACCCGAAAAATTTTCCGACTTTAGCTCAACAAGTAGCCGAAATTCGTCAAGCTGCTTTAGAAATTGATTCTATTATTCCCTACCGTCGTGAGGATTTAAACTAACATGAATTCTTCTCAAAATTATTCAACTGAAGACATTTATAATTTACTTGAGTTAAGTAATACTCAACTTGATTCAACTCAAGTGCCTAATCCCGAAGCTAGTTTAACCAATATTTTAACTGAGGAAATGGCTGATGATTCATCTCAAGAAAATCAGAAAAAGCCTAAATCTTTTGCTAAAAATCCTTACGCTAAGTTAGGTTTAATTACTTTAGTGGTTGGAGCTTTTGCTGTTTTCTTAGGACTTCTTTTTTCTCAAGGTAATTCAATTTATTCGTCGTTTTCTAATAACTCAACTTCAACCAGTAATTCTCCTGAATCACAACAGACCGAAAACGCTTTAGAACAACCAGATAGTTTAGAAGAACGAAATGCTAAATTATCAGGAGAATTAGCTTTAGCTGACCAGAATGACCAAATCAAAGCCATTAAAGATCAGTTAGACAATGGGCAAGACGTTCCCACTGTGACGGTGGAAAAACCAGAAGTTTCAACCACTCCTACCCCCACTGTTGTTAGGACTCGAGTTCCCCCTACTCCAGTCCGTCAAGCTCAACCTGCTCGGTCTGTCTCACGAGTGGTTTCTCATTCTCGTCCTGTTTCTCAGACAAGACCAACATCACCGCAACCGCAACCTTCAACTTCTACTCAACAAACAGATCCGATTCAACAATGGCAACAATTAGCCCAATTAGGCAGTTATGGTAGTGGTCAACAAGTTAATCAAAGGCTGAGTATGAAAAAGGATGCTAATCACGAAATTCAAGAACTGGATACTCCCGAAACCACTTTAGTTGCTCAATCAATAGGACTATCTTTACCCCTCGGACAAAAAGTATCAGGGGTTCTCAGCACACCTATTGCTGTCCCTGTGGACCAAAGAAATACTACTAATTTTGCTTTCATGGTGACGTTAAGTGAACCTCTTACAAGCCATCAAAATGAAACAGTCTTAAAACAAGGTTCTACGGTTATTTTTGCCGTTGATTCGGTTCAAAGTGGCATTATCAGTAGTCGCCCCGTTGCTGTCATTAGTGATGGACAAGAATATCCCCTTCAAGGAGAATCCCTGCAAATTCGTTTAAGTAATGGGAGTCCTCTCATTGCCAAATTAAAAGATAACTACTCAGGGAATATTGCTCGACGAGATGGGGCTACTTTTCTTATGGGAGCGTTATCTCAAGTCGGTGAATTAGCTAACCGTGCCTCTTCTACTTCTACTTTTAGCGGTTTGGGTGGTGTGTCTTCTACTTCTACTTACAATGAACCCAATTATGTCGGAGCCATTTTGGAAGGAGGGTTAACCCCTATCAGTGAACAATGGCAACAACGTAATCAACAAGCTATTAGCGAAATGCAAAATCTTTCTCGTCTTTGGTGGCTTGATGCCGGCATTGAAGTTCAAATTTGGGTCACTCGTTCTGTTGAGTTAGGAGAGGTTCATGCTCAAAACCCTTAATTGTTTAATGCTACTGGGAGCTTTGACTTTCCCTTCTGCTAATTTAGCTATTGCCACTGAACCTCCTTTATTAAGGGTGGTCAAAACGGCTACTCAGGGACAGTCTAATCAAATGCACCCTATTAACATTGGTTTGGCTAACGGTTATGGTGTTACCCTTTCTTTTTTACCCTCTGAGCAAGTAATCACCAAAGCTTGGTTAGATAATCCCAACTTTGTCACCATCGATGGAGATGGATGTTTGCAAGGTCTTCCTGGTTCAGTTAATTGCGATGGCCCCGGTGCTAAAGTTCTGCATCTCAAACGCATTAATGACCTCAAAATTTCTGGTTTACCAGCCACTAATACCAGTTTGTTAACAGTTATTACCACTGGACCGGATGGGGGTGGCATTTACTTGTATCGAATTCATAAAGCAACTAAACCCAATTCCTTAATCTTTGAGATGGTTCCCCCGACTCCTGAACCGACTCCTGTTTCTTCTCCTTTAATTACTCAATTAGAACGGGGTCTTCAAATTGCTTCAACTCAGAAAAATATTGAAAATTGGGATAATTTAAAGCCTAAACTGCGTCGGGTCGTTATTTCTCTTCAACAAGGTAAAAATTTAAGTGAATCTCTTAATGATTCTCAAGTTTCTTGGGAAGAGGTTGGTCAAATTTTAGAATTAGGAGAAGAAAAATGATTGATAAGCGAGTTCAAAAAATTGTTAAATCACGTCTTTTCTTGTTCTTAACAGGATGGGGATGGTTTTGGGTCTTAACTTGGTGCATTCTTGTGATGAGGTCTTAAGTTATGCCCAAAACTGTTATTGAAGTTCCCTCAACTCCAACATTGGCTTTTACCAATAACAATCAAAATTACTCAAATCAATTAATTGACGCTTTATCTAATCCCACGGCCTTAACCTTAATTGGCGTTTTCGGGTTGTACGGATTTTTAAGTGTCATTGGGAACGACTCTAAAAAAGGGAAACTTTCTACTGCTTATTGGGGTGGAGCCAACGAAAAGAAGAAGGCAGCCCAAAAAGCCCTTTCTCAAATCAAGGCTCCTACTCGCAACAGTGCTTCTTTATATATCGGTACTCCCGACTCCGTACTCCTCAAACTTCAAGAACAATGGTTATCATCTGGACTGAGATTTAATCAACAACGAAAAGTGGCCTCTGCTCCGATTTATATCCCTGATATCCAACGAGGGGTGTTGGTGTCCGGGGCTGCTGGAACCGGTAAAACTTTCAGTGTCATTGACCCTTGTATTCGGGCTGCTTTAGACCAAGGGTTTCCTACGTTACTCTACGATTTTAAATTCCCGACCCAAAGTAGTCGGGTAATTGCCTATGCCCTTAAACGAGGCTACAAAGTTCGTTTCTTTACCCCAAATTTCCCTTTTTCCGATGTTTGCAACCTTCTCGATTTTTTAGAAAATGAAGAGGATGCGGTGGCTGCCGGTCAGTTAGCTGAGGTTATTGCTAAAAACATCGACTTAAATGCCAATGCTTCATCGGATAAGTTCTTCGAGGATGCCGGGGCCACTCTCGTACAGGGTATCTTCTTATTAGCTAAAGCTGTTGCAGCCAAATGTGGTAAACAATATGCTGACCTGATGACCTGTGCGGCCATTTTATCTTTACCGGAACTGGGTAAACGTCTGGGTTATTCGAGAGAACAACAACAGTTTCCCGTCTGGACAATGCGCCCCTTAGCACAATTAATTTCGGTGGCTTCCGCTCCTGAAACAGAAAGCTCTATCATTGGTACAGCACAACGTACCTTTGAAAAATTCCTCAAAAAAGACTTTATTGGGGCTTTTAGTGATGATTCTACTATTCCTTTGGATTTAGATGGCAAAACCCTTCTTGTTTGTGGTTTAGACCGTAATAACCGTGACATTGTTGGTCCCTTAATGGCTGCGGTTATTCACATGATTGTCTCACGGAATGTTTCTCGTTCTACCCCACGACCTCATCCTTTGTGTGTCTTTCTTGATGAGTTACCTACCCTGTATTTACCACAATTATATGAGTGGTTAACTCAAAACCGTGAAGATGGTTTTTGTGGCATTGTTGGTTTCCAAAATTTAGCTCAACTTGAGAAAGTTTATGGTAAAGAAGTGGCTAAAATTATCATTGGTAACTGCGCTACTAAATTTATCTTTAACCCTCAAGAAGTTGAGTCGGCTGAATATTTTTCTAAAGCGATTGGGGAGTTTGACATTCTTTATTCGACTAAATCTCGTTCTCATAATTCTGGGAAACAGAGTAGTGGTTCTCGTTCCCGTTCTGAAAATCGCCAAAAACGTAGTTTATTTGAAGTTTCTCAGTTTATGAAGTTGGGTAAAGGTCAAGCCGTTATTATTAACCCCAATTATCAACGAGGAGATGAAGAATATATCCCTATTAAACAGAAAATCAAAGTTCCCAAACATGACCTTGATGAAATGAAATGGTCAGAAAAACAATGGCCTAAATTATGGAAGTATTTTTCTGAGCAAAACCATCAAACTGTTGATGATGAAAAACGTCGAAAACAATTTGAAGAACGTTATGAATTAGTCAATCGTCTTTTCCCTTTACCTCCTTCTGATAACCAAAATACTCAGTCTTCATCTAATCCTAATCAACCTTCACCTAACGATTCTGCTCC
>NZ_AAXW01000064.1 GCF_000169335.1 Crocosphaera chwakensis CCY0110 | reverse complement strand
TCAACGAATAACTCAAGATATTAAATCATTTACCACAGTAACCCTTGATTTTTTGTTAGATATTCTGGATTCCATTTTGACATTATTTTCTTTTTCAGCTATTCTTTATACTATCTCTAAAGCACTAACTTGGGGACTATTGATTTATGCAATTTTTGGAACGGCAGTTGCCTTAATTGTTGGAAGTCGTTTAGTTAGTATTAACTATAATCAATTAAGATTAGAAGCTAACTTTCGTTATAGTATGGTGAGGGTAAGAGATAATGCAGAATCTATTGCGTTTTATCGAGGTGAGTCCCTAGAAAGAGGACAAGTTATTGATAGATTAATTTCAGCCATTAGAAACTTTGATCTCTTAATTATTTGGCAATCTGTTATTACTTTATTCCAATTAGGGTACAATTATTTTACTCGTTTAATTCCTTATATTATTATCGCTCCCTTGTACCTACAAGGAGAGTTAGATTTTGGAGCGATCGCTCAAGCGAGTGTAGCTTTCTCCCAAGTCTTAAGTGCGCTTTCTTTAATCACCAATCAAATTCAAAATATTACAGAATTTGCTGCGAGTATCAACCGTTTAGGGGAATTTTATGAATCCTTAGATCCCAAAGCGTTTAAAAAAGAAAAGGAACAAACCAGTTTTATTTATACCCACAAAGCGTCTGATGTTTCCCTTGAAAATGTTACTTTACATCCACCCAATTCTGAGAGAACTTTAATCCAAAATGTGTCCTTAAATGTGAGTCATGATAGCAATTTATTGATTATGGGAGCCAGTGGAACCGGGAAAAGTTCCTTATTAAGAGCGATCGCAGGATTATGGAATTCTGGGAACGGAATTATTTATCGTCCTGATGCCGAAGCTATCTTATTTTTACCCCAAAAACCATACATGATTTTAGGAACATTAAGGGAACAATTATTGTATCCTAATACGGGAAAAGAGATTACAGATGAAAAATTAAAGGATATATTAAAAACGGTCAATTTACCCAATTTATCAGATAGATTTGATTTTGAAGCCCAAGAAAATTGGGAAAATGTCTTATCATTGGGAGAACAACAAAGAGTGGCTTTTGCTAGAATTTTAGTGACGAAACCCCGTTATGCTATTTTAGATGAAGCTACCAGTGCATTAGATGTAAAAAATGAAGAAAGACTCTATCAAGAATTATCTCATATGGGGACAACTTATATTAGTGTGGGACATCGCCCAACCTTAAGTCAATACCATCAACAATTATTAGAAATATTGGATGAAGGAAACTGGCAACTTAAAAAAATTGAGAATTAATAATTAAACAAATTTATGTCTTTGAAAGCCATTTCTATCAAACCGAAAAATACTGAACCTAAACATTTGTTAATTATGTTACATGGGTGGGGGGCAAATGCTGAAGATTTAGCCGCTTTATCCTCCATGTTAACCCTTCCTAACTATCAATTACTATTTCCTAATGCCCCTTTTTCTCATCCACAAGTTCCTAGAGGACGTGCTTGGTATGCTTTAGAAACTGGGGAATATGAAGGGATAGAAGAAAGCCGTCAATTACTAAATGATTGGTTACTTTCTTTAGAAGAAAATACAGGTATTCCCCTATCTCGTACTATTTTAAGTGGGTTTTCTCAAGGGGGAGCAATGTCTCTTGATGTGGGAATTAATTTACCTTTAGCTGGTATTTGTAGTTTCAGTGGCTATTTACAGTTTCAACCGCAAAAGTTAACCTCTCTTATTCCACCTATTTTAATTATTCATGGGAAAAATGATATGGTTATTCCTGTGGAAATGGCGCAAAAAGCTAGGGATGAATTAACAACCATTGACGCTAAAGTTGAATACTATGAGTTTGCTATGGGTCATGAAATTTCAGCAGATGTTTTGCCTATTTTTGAGAAATTTGTTAAGGATAATACTCTATAAAAAATAATATTTTAGGGTGGATAAATAGAACAAGCATCATCACATTTTTATATACAAAAAGTAGCCATTAAACCGCCCGCTAGCGGACAAAAAGGGAATTATGAAGAAAATCTTAAGTCACGGCTTGGATCACATGAATAATGCTAGTAGCTGTTAGGGGACAATAGCCGATTAACTTGACTAAGGTATTTCTCTAACATATGATCCCTGAGTGCTATAGCTATGTAAATATTCTTGAGCAATTTGGTGATTAGACTGTTCAAATTCTTGAAGTAGTTGCTTTTCTTCTTCTTCAGAAAGAAGTTGATTGTCTAGTAAAAAATTAGGAATTCGTTCAATAATTTTTCTGATTTTATTTTGGGAATTCAACAAAGAATTTAAATATAAAACTCTACACTGCTCTTTCGATAATTTTAATTTACCTCTAGCTACTATATTTAAAGAATTAATGACTTTAATGACTTTTGGCGGAGGTGTTACATTTTTTATTTCTTTTTTTTTATCTTGAGATTCCTCTAATTTAACATCAACAATTGCTAAAAATTTATTAATCAAGTCATTTTTCAAATCTTTATTAAATAATCTAACAATTATATTTTCTTGACCAAAAGTTTCTTTCCAGGGTTTAAGTTTTTGATAATAGTTGCCTTCGTTCTTATATTTGGCTATATAATTTCTTATATCTCCCCAATAATGAGCGATTTTCACATCTTGACAGTAATATGATTTAAAATACTCATCTTGCTTTCTTAAAAAAACTATAATTTTTACTTCATAATTAGATAAATGTTTTCTAATCATCTCAATTTCTTTAATATTTAACCGATTAAAATGCTCTGAAGAAATAATAATTTTTTTACCTTTAAATTCTTCAATTTCTTTGATTACATCTTTCCATATTCCAGCATTCATCTCATACATTTCATTAGGTAAATAGCTTCTATTTTCCTTGATTAATTCTGAAGCTAAGTTATGATGAGCGTTAGGATATTTTTTAGTTCTACTAGATAAAGGATATAAAATTCCCTCTTTTAGAAGTATATTCATCTTTTTAGATAAAAAACTTTGGATAGAAGTTGTTCCAGTTTTAAAAGTACCAATATGAAGATAAATTAATGGTTGGTTTCTCATATAATTTGTTGAAATCATTTTAGCTTAATTACTTTAGAAATATACCACTAAATCCCGTTCAAAAACTTTTTCTTCTTCCATTTCTTCCCACTTTCCTATTCCTAATGCCCAGTTCCAAAACTTAACTGGTTGTTTCTAATATCATCATAGGAATACGGATGATGTTCGCCTCGCCAGTAAAATTGTACACCATAATCACCATCATTATCTTTGTGAATAGTGTATAAGCGATATAAGTAATCATATTCATGTTTTTAAAATTAAGTAAGGTGGGCAATGCCCACCCTACAAGTTACTCGGCGCCTTCTATGGGTGCAAACCCTTGACGCTGAATATTCTCACTAATATGACGGGGTTCGAGGAACTGTAATAAATAGTCCGGTCCTCCTGCTTTGGAACCCACACCAGACAACTTGAACCCACCAAAGGGTTGACGGGCAACGATCGCTCCGGTAATAGTACGATTAATGTACAAGTTACCCACTTCAAACTCTTTCTGGGCTTGTTCGATATGTTCGGGACTCCGAGAGTATAACCCACCAGTTAAGGCGTAGTCGGTTCCATTAGCCACTTCTAACGCTTCATCAAAGTTCTTCACTCGCATCACAGCAACCACTGGACCGAATATCTCTTCTTGGGCAATAGTGTGGTTAGGTAACACATCCCCAAAGATGGTGGGACCTACATAAAAACCGTTGTCAACCGCTTCCATTTGTAGGGCGAGGGTTGACTCTTGTTTTGCGGTTTCGATGTACTCTAGAATGCGTTTTTGTGCCGTTGCATCGATTACCGGACCGACTTGGGTAGAGGGTTCATCCGTTGGCCCCACATTCAAGGACTTGGTAGCATCCACAAACCGTTCTAAGAAAGCGTCGTAAACGGGGTCTAAAACGATGATACGGGAGGCTGCTGAACATTTTTGACCGCTATATCCAAAGGCAGAAAACACAGCCCCTGCAACCGCTTGATCCAGGTCTGCACTTTCATCGACAATAATAGCGTTTTTACCCCCCATCTCTGCGATTACCCGTTTCAGATGTTTTTGTCCGGGTTGTAAGATAGCTGCATCTGCATAGATGCGACATCCCACTTCCCTCGATCCCGTAAAGGCGATCAAATGTACGTCAGGATGGTTGACCATATAGGCCCCAACTTTTGACCCCTTACCAGGAACCAGTTGAAACACGCCTTTAGGAATACCAGCATCTACTAATATTTCGGCAATTTTAGCAGCGATAACGGTTGAGGTTTCGGCTGGCTTCAATAAGGTGCAATTTCCTGTCACTAATGCTGCTACTGTCATTCCAGTAGCGATCGCAAAGGGAAAATTCCACGGAGAAATAACTAAAGCGATACCTCTGGGTTGATAATGATAACGGTTGGTTTCCCCGGCTACATCGTAGTTATAACCCTTATCTAACCGTTCCATTTCATCAGCATAATACCGGCAAAAGTCGATCGCTTCGGATACTTCTGCGTCTGCTTGTTGCAATATTTTACCCACTTCTAGACAGATCCAAGCGCATAACTCATGACGGCGTTCTTCCATCAAATCGCCAGCTTTACGTAGTATTCTCGCTCTTTCTGTAGCTGGTGTTCTCTTCCACCCTGTAAATGCTTCTTTTGCTGCGTTTAATGCCTGTTCTGCTTGTTCAACAGAAATTAGGCCAATTTGTCCCACAACTTGCGAAGATTTAGAGGGATTCAAAGAGTCGATAATGACATCAGTTTGAACGTATTCCCCGTTAATTAAAGGTAAATAGGTTTTACCGAGACTATCTTTAACTTTAGCTAAAGCTTGCTGTGCTTTTTTCCGTAATACTTGCCTAGAATAATCGGTGTCCGCAGTATTAACAAAGTCTTCGTCTGTGTGTCTTGTCTTCTTCTCTTCAGAAACTACAGGGGGACTAATTAAATCTTCAATGGGTCTTTCTTCTAAATTTTGCCGTAAGAAAGAACTATTAGCGGTATTTTCTAATAAACGACGAATTAAATAGGCCATTCCTGGTAGTAAGTTTCCGTAGGGCGCATATACTCGCACACGATGTCCTGTTTTAACCAACGCTTTGGCTAACTGATCCCCCATTCCATATAATACCTGCATCTCGAAAGCGCGAGAGGGAACGTTTAAGGTTTCTGCAATGGCGATCGCCCTTGCTTGCGATCGCACGTTATGGGACCCAATAGCAGCGTATAAATATTGATGATTTTCCAATAATAATTGGGTCATCTCTTCATAATTAACATCTGTGGCGGCTTTTTGGTTATATACTGGTTGCGGCCAATGATTTTGTTCAGATTTAATCGTTTCTTGATCCCAGTAGGCCCCTTTTACTAATCTTATTGTAATGGGAGTTCCTCGCTGTTTTGCCCAAGCAATGAGATCCTGTAAGTCTTGTTTAGAGTCTCTTAAATATGCTTGTAACGTGACACCAATATCGCTACGGTTGCGGAACTCATCTTCTAACAATAATTCTTTCAAGATAGACAGAGTTAGGTCTTTGTAAACATATTGTTCCATATCGAAATGGATAGCCACCCCTAACTCTTTTGCGCGACGGAGAAGAATACGAATGCGATCGCAGACTTTTTCTTTACTTCCTTGGGGATCAATAGGGTCAAACTGGGAATAAAAAGCGGTCAATTTAACCGATACTTGAACCTTAGCTAACTTTTCACTTCCTGCTTGGTCTATTTGTGCTACATTTGACCATTTTTTCGACTGATCAGCTAATTTTTCCATCAAGTCGAGATAACTATCGAGATAAGCTTTGGCCTCACTTTCGGTGATAACTGCTTCCCCTAACAAGTCGATCGTAAACCCCATTTTCTCTTTTCGGAGTCTTTCGACGGTTTTAATAACTTGAGGAATCGTTTCGCCAGAAATATACTTGAATGCTAAAGTTTGCACCGCTTTACTAATGGTTTCGGCTGCTATTTTCGCCGGAAGGGAATTATAATCAGTAAAGTTAAGAATACCTTTCAACGCGCCTGGTAACTCTACCGACTCATCCCCTAAGTATTGTTGCAGATGGTGTGCTATTTCTGCATTACTTTGTAGCGCGGGTAAGGTATCGATAAAATGGAACAGTTGCACCCGTAAACCAGGGTTACTCATCGCAAAATCTAGTAGTTTATCATCCCAACGCATCTGATCGCCGATTTTTGACCATAATGAGCGTTTTTCACGGGTTTGGGCGATTAATTCTTTTGCTATTTCCTGGGTTCGTTGTTCGTAGGTTTTAGAATCTAGTTGTACTACCAAAATTTAATACTCTCCTATCATAGTGTGTGAGGCGCGTAGTAATTTTTAAGGCTAATGTTGAGTAAAAGTATTTAATTTTACTTTCTTCTTTGATTTTACCTTAGAGGTGACACCGACTAATAGGTAAGCTAATTTATACTTAACCCACCTTAAATAATATGGACTCAAAAATTGTGAATATTTGAGCTGTTTAATGAGAATTTTTTAACACAATAAGGAAACTCTATCATTACTTGATAATGAATAGGGGTAACTTAAAGTGCAAGATCAAACTTTACTGAAAATGATATTGAAGTCTGGCATGACTTACAGTCTAATCTATACTTTTTTAATATCATTAATTATATTTAACCCATTAGCGATGACAATAAACTTGGCGGCTAATGCAGGAGTTAATTATGCTCTTTCTAAACAAGCTAAAAAAAGTACAGAAAAATGGCATAAAATAGGACTCAGAACTTTTCAAGTTTTCAATAATGTTGTGTTAACATTTGTGGGCTGTGCGTTTGTTCTGGCTTTAGTAGCACCGAATTCATTGGAAACTAATTCTAATACGAATTCAGTAGAAAATTCTTCAGAAACGTCTGATACATCTACAGTTTCTTCTTCTTCCTCCTTAGAAGAAATAATAAGTGAACCATTGCCACCACCTGTTGAATTAAGTTCAGTGGAAAAGCAAACAGAAATAGAAAATTGGATGATAGCACAAGGATTTAATACTGTACAGATTGAGGATAGTTTTAAAGCTTGCTCAGTTGATAGTATTTATAATAGAATTGGCAAAGCGAGAGTATCTTATTTAGTGGATTGTTATACAATTATTGCTAAACAAAAAACTGAGAAAATGCGTCAAAAACAAGCAACTTCCCGCAGACAACAATACTCTAACTCTACTCAGCAATCTGAAACTGTTTACCGTGGTGGGAGGGGTAATGTATCAATTACAGGTCGTAAATGTATGTATGGGGTTCATCCTGCTACTGGCAAATGTTCCCGAAAAAATGGAAATAGCTATTAAATTATTTGCCAGTTTCAGTTTAATAATTGTTAGAATTACTAAACTGAAACTTTTTCAATGAGATAGAAGCTTAACTTATTATGGATGCTAATGTTTAAATAGTGAGTGTTATATTAGTCGAGAAGTAAGAGAAGAAATTGAAAATACGTTATTATTACCCTTTGCTGATTTGAATTATGATTAAACAGTGACACAATAATTAACTATTCCAAAATTGTTGTGTGATCGCTTCTATCGTTGCCTCAAAATTTGGTAAATCATTCTCGAGAATATCCCAAATTATATTAAGATTAACATTGAGATATTCATGAGCTAAACGATTACGTAGACCTCTAATTTCCTCCCATTTCATACCTGGATAAGCTTCTGTCCATTGAGACGGTAATTTATTCACAGATTCGCTCATTATTTCAAGATTTCTAATAACAGCATCTTGGGTTTTCAAATCCTCAAAAAATACTTGCTTTCCTTCAACAGTATAATCTTTAATTCTCGCCAAACAATCTCGAATATGAATTAAATAAATACGAGAATCTTTCATAATTTAATTGCCTCTTCAAGTACCTTATCACGGATAAACTCATGTAACGAATCATCCGTTGCTATATCAACTTTATGGTTTAATAAACCTTCTAACTCTAAAATTAACCCCATCGGAAACCAAGCAGTGGTTTTAGATAAATCATAATCAATCAAAAAATCGATATCACTATTTTCATCATCATCTTCCCTCGCAACAGACCCAAAAATACGCACATTGTATGCTCCGTGTTTGGCCGCAATCTTAAGAATTTCCTCTCGTTTTTCTGATAAAAATTGTTTAAGCTTCATAATTTGAACTGTTGTAAATTAGACTTATAAAGATAGCAGATGATATATTTTTTTAACTTTTTATCTCAAAAAGCTGTGTTAATGACAAATCTAATTGAGGAAATTGAGAGGATATGATTTTATCGTCTCTTGAAAACTCTCCTACTTCAATGTATATTTTATCTTTTAAGTTCAAGACTAATAAGGTTTTATTTTCAGGATCAATAATCCAATATTCAGGAATAGCGCAATCTTGATATTGCATCCGTTTAGCAATATAATCTCGATGTCGTTGTAATTCCCCAGGACTAACAATTTCTACTACTAATAAAGGAGGAGGCATAAACAAACGAATGGTATTACGTTTTGCTAATAAATTAATATGTTCTTCTCTAATTATGGTAAGGTCAGGATAACGGTTTCTCGGTTCCCCTCTTACTTCTAATTCTAATCCTTGACCTCGGATCTGACGATAATCAAGAAATTTAGAAAACTGCAAGATCAAAAAGATCCCAATTTGCACATTAATTCCTGATTCTGGAGCCATCTCAATTAATTTCCCATTAAATAATTCATACAATTTGTCTGTATCATCTTCGTAAGCTAAATAGTCCTCAAAGGTTTGAAATTTTGGTTTAGTTTCTAACATAATGATCAGTATTTGACTAAAGTTTTATTTTAATTATGTACAGTTTTAGAGTTGATTAGACAGCTATTATTAAACTGATTACAAGAAATTATATTATACTTGCTCTTAACCTATCCTTGATCAAAGTTAGTTTCTAGCATAAACTTGCTCCCATCAGAAAAAAATTAATAAAAATAAAAGATTTTAAGCTAATAATTGGTTCAAAATAAGCATTTTTTAAGGCTTTATTCTGCTAAACTTGATAGACTAGAGAAAGCCAGTAATAATAAATGATTCATGAGCAAATTTTGATAACTGTTCACTGGTAACTGGTAACTGTTCACTGATAGACATAAGTTAAGCATAAAATATGATTTCTGATACCCTTTTATCTGTCTCCCCACAACAACAGTTTAATGGTGCAACTATTCGCCCCATTGCAGCCTCAGAAATTCATGGAATTGCTTTCTATAACAATAAATTATATGCCTTAGATAATCGCAATGGTTATCTATTAGAAGTTGATCCCATTAGCCACAATACAAAAGTTATTAATAGTAATCACTGGGAAGAGTTTATCGGGGCGACAGGATTAGCGATCGCAGATAATACACTCTGGTTTACTTCTCGTTATAGTGTTTATTATTGTAACTTAGACGATCCTCACTTAAACTGTGAACTATTTGTTCGACTTTCTGATCCTGTTAACGGTGTCGCTATCTATAAATCAACGGTTTATATTTCCTCCCAAAAAACAGGAACCATCGCCGTTTTTAACCGAGAAAATTCCCAAGAAATTACCCGTTTATATTCCCCAGGAATTGGTATCGAAAATATCACTATCAAAGAAGAAGAATTGTGGATAAGTGATACCTTAGAACAAAGTGTTTATTGTTTAGATAGAGCAACAGGAAAACAAAAATTTAGTTTATTAACCCCCTTTGAATGTCCCACCGGCATCAGTTTTTATCATGATCCAAATACCGATCAAGACATTTTATATGTCTCTTATGTGAACAATGAACCCTACATTCGTGATAATCCTAACGCCGATCCTAACCATGAACTCCTCTATCGCATAGAAACCTTTATCCATCCTTTATATTTTCGCTACTATGCCGATGATCATTATGCTCTATCTAATGGTTATCTCATAGAAATGTCCTACGTTGAAGAGTTGGCCCCCCTTGATCCTATTGAACTGAAAAATTTAGAATGGCGTATTGCTCTACCGGCTCAAACTCATCGTCAAAAAGTTCACAAAGTTGAAGCAGTTGGTCTACCTTTCACGGAAATAGAAGAAAATGGTCAACGAGTGGCCGTGTTTAAATTTGATACCTTAACGGAGAATACTCGTTGTATTTTTGGCTGGAAAGCCTTAATTGAAGTATGTGGCATTAAATATAACTTAAGTCCCCGTAACTGCGAAACCCTTCCAGAAATGCCTCCAGACTACGGCGATCGCTATTTAGTGGATAATGATAATTTAGCAATGGATACGGATATCATACAACGGGCTGCAGTCGAAGCAGTGGGACGAGAAACCAACCTTCTCAGAAAAATTTATAGTATTCGTAATTACGTCTATGATCGCCTTTCCTATGGCATTAAACCCCATATTGATACCCCCGATATTGCCCTCAGACGGGGTGTAGGTTCATGTGGGGAATACGTCGGGGTGTTACTAGCTTTATTTCGTTTAAATGGCATTGCTTGTCGTACCGTCGGCCGTTACAAATGTCCGGCTTCGGCTTTAGTTCGTCAAATTCCTCTAAAACCTGATTATAATCATGTTTGGCTAGAGTTTTATATTCCTGGTATTGGTTGGTTGCCAATGGAATCTAACCCCGATGATATTTTTGAAGGCGGGCCTTATCCCACGCGGTTTTTTATGGGGTTAGCTTGGTATCATGCAGAAATGAGTAAAGGGGTTCCTTTTGAAAGATTAATGATTGACGGAACTGTTTTAAATAAACAACAGGTTTCTATTGGGAATTTAGCAATTAATCATGTACAGTTCACCATTTTAGAAGAATGTTCCCCCTCATAAACTGATCTGTTGTAAATGTTTTCGGGGTTCATAGGTACGACTATCACGAATTTTTTCGTAATAAGTCCGTTCGGTTTCACTAATATTTTGAGGTGTCTCAATGGTAATTTTCACAAATTGATCCCCTCTTCCTTTTTTCGGTGTTACCCACCCTTTCCCTTTCAACCGTAAAGACTGACCGGAACGAATTCCTGGGGGAACTTTAACCGTTACCATTCCATCAGGAGTAGGTACATCGATAGTGGTTCCTAAAACCGCTTCGTCGGGGGTAATAGGAACTTCGCACACTAAATTATCATCTTCAAACTTAAAAAAGTTGTGAGGAGTCAATTCTACATTAAGATATAAATCTCCTCTATTTTGACTATAGGGACTACTTCCTCCTTTACCCCGAACACGGATACGACTGCCATTTTTAGCCCCTGGTGGAATACGTACATCGATGATCTCGTTACCTAAATTTAGGCGTTTTTGTACCCCACGAAATGCCTCAGAAAACGTCAGTTTTAAGGTTGCTTCTCGGTTCGAGGCCGGCGCTTGATTACCAAAACCACCACCAAAATCATTAAAATTGCTACTATAACCTGCTCCTGGACTACTATAACTATAACTTCTCGCCCCTGCGCCTCCTGGAGTGGAGAAACGCCCTAATAATTCATTGATAAATTCTTCAAAATTACCATACTGACTGAAATCAAAGTTTCCCATATCTACGTTAGCACCGGCGGCACCTGGCCAAGTGCTTTGGCCTGCTTGTTTCCAATATTGACCAAACTGATCATATTTTTTCCGTTTTTCAGCATCAGACAATACTTCATAAGCTTCGCTGATCTCTTTGAAACGTTCTTCAGCTTGCTTATCATCAGGGTTTCTGTCAGGATGATATTTTACCGCTAATTTGCGGAAGGCTTTTTTGATCTCGTCTGCGCTGGCACTTTTGTCGATGCCTAATGTAGCATAGTAATCTTTGTAATCCATATCTCCTGTAGAATGATTCTTGAAAATATTGTCCTATATCTTAATGTTAATCGATAGAACACCTATCAGGTTTCCGTTCAAGGTAGGGAATGCCGAAATATAATTAGTAATTGCTAGTTAATAATTAATAACTAACGATTGTTGAGTTTAGGTTAAAAACTATTTTAAAAAATTGATTTTTTAATGGTACTTTTAATTAAGATGGGTTCGATCAGTTAAGATTTCATAGCCGTTTGCTGTTACTAATACTGTATGTTCAAACTGTGCTGATAAATTATTATCTACCGTGACTACAGTCCAGCGATCGCGTAATGTTTTGGTATATTTTGATCCCTGATTGACAATTGGTTCTATAGCTAAAGTCATGCCTTCTTTTAGTTTAATGTTGGGAATTTCTTGAGTACGATAATTAAAAACTGGGGGTTCTTCATGTAGGTTTTGTCCGACTCCATGACCAGTATAATCTTCTACCACAGAATAACCATATTGTTTAACAACATCTTCAATGGCTCCTGCAATATCTAATAAATAATTTCCTGCTTTTACCTGACTAATTCCTGCATATAAAGCCTCTTCTGCTGCCTGAATTAAGCGAGCAGTTTTAGAGGAAACTTTATCAACAGCAATAGTAATACAAGAATCCCCATGATATCCTTGATAATAGGCTCCCGTATCTACTTTTAAAACATCTCCTCGGCGAATTCTTCTTTTAGCATTAGGAATGCCATGAACCACCTCTTGATTAAGACTGGCACAAATTGATCCAGGAAAACCATAATAACCTTTAAAACTGGGTTTGGCTCCCATTTCTCTAATTCTTTGTTCTGCATAATTATCTAAATCTCCCGTAGTCATTCCTGGTTTAACCATTTCTTGAATTTCTTTGAGAACCGTAGCCACAATTAAAGAAGATTGACGCATAATTGTGATTTCTTCAGAAGATTTAATCTGTATTCCTCGACGACCTTTTCTTGTGGTAGGTAATCCAATTTGTTGCGGTTTTTTTACTGTTTTTTGGGTGTCTTTGTCTGGAGAAAAAAGATTAGTCAAAAAATTCATCTTTTAAAATGTTATGTTACAACGATCATTTTATCCTAAAACGATGAACTTCATGGCATTCGTTTGGCCTTAATCGCATCTATGCAATAATAACCGAATCAAAGACAAAATGGCTTTTTAATTCATAATCATTATGAGTGTGATTAGAAAAATTACTAAGGATTCATTTCAAAATTGTTCAAGGCTTCTGTTAAAATCTTGATGGCTTCTATCGTTTTGAGCAATGGCAGGAAATCGCGCAAGAATAGCAGTGGACGCTATGGGGGGAGATCATGCCCCTAACGAAATCGTCGCAGGGGCAATCCGAGCGTCTGAAGAGTTAGATGTGGATATTTTATTGGTGGGCGATCGCCCGACCATAGAAGCATCCCTACAAAATCATCAGCCGTCTCCCCATATAGAAATTGTAGACTCAGAAGGGGCGATCGAGATGCACGAAGGCATTAGCGAACTTCGGCGCAAACCCAAAGCCTCGATCAATGTGTCTATGGATTTAGTGAAGAAAAATCGAGCAGATGCAGTAGTATCAGCCGGTCACTCTGGGGCTGCCATGGGAGCAGCAACCCTAAGATTAGGTCGTCTTAAAGGCATTGATCGTCCCGCGATTGGAACTGTATTTCCGACCCTTTTAGCAGGAAAATCCGTGATCATTTTAGACGTGGGCGCGAATGTCGATTGTCGCCCCAAATATCTAGAACAATTTGCCCTCATGGGAACCATTTACAGTCAATATGTAATGGGGGTCAATGAGCCAAAAGTAGGACTTCTCAATATTGGGGAAGAATCGAGCAAAGGTAATGATTTAGCCTTAGCGACTTACCAACTCTTAGAAAATAACAAAATTATTCCTTTCATCGGTAATGCTGAAGGCCGAGACGTGCTTTCAGGTCGTTTTGATGTGATTGTGTGTGATGGGTTTGTAGGAAATGTTTTGTTAAAGTTTGCTGAAGCTGTGGGAGAAATCGTCCTACAAATTATGCGAGAAGAACTTCCTCAAGGGTGGCGAGGGGCTTTAGGAACAGCTATCCTCAAACCAAACCTGAAAAAACTAAAACAACGAATTGATCACGCCGAACATGGAGGAGCTTTATTATTAGGAGTGGCCGGTATTTGTATTATTAGTCATGGTAGCTCTAACGCTCCATCAATTTTTAATGCCGTTCGTCTAGCAAAAGAAGCAATCGATCATCAAGTGTTAGAACGAATTAAAGCCTCTCAAGAAAACCTGACCCCTGATAGTATTCAAACGTCGGTGGAAAAATAATGGGATAATGAGGCAACGAGAGATAAATAGGGATCTTTTTATCATCCTTATTACCTAACCAACATCACCAAAGATCAAAACAGGTAATGGAGATCGAGATCGTTATCAACTCTCATCGATTAGTTACGAACTATTAGGGGGAAAGGTTATTGAAACCAATAGGGGTAAGCATAATAGGTTGTGGTTCTGCTGCACCAAAACAGGTAGTGACCAACGACGATTTAAGTCTTTTGGTAGAAACATCCGATGAATGGATTCGCACCCGAACAGGAATCCGTAAACGACATTTGGCCACAGCTAACTCATCCTTGAGTGATCTCTCCGCTCAAGCAGCAAAAAGAGCGATCGCTATGGCCGGCCTGATCCCTGGGGATATAGATTTGATAATTTTAGCGACCTCTACCGCTGATGATCTGTTTGGTAGTGCAGCGAAAGTACAACATATTTTAGAAGCAAATAATGCAGTAGCTTTTGATTTAACGGCCGCTTGTTCAGGTTTTGTTTTTGGGCTAATCACTGCAGCCCAATATATTCGTACAGGAGTTTATCAAAATGTCTTAGTCATTGGGGCAGATATTCTTTCCCGTTGGGTTGATTGGTCAGATCGAACCACCTGCGTTCTGTTTGGAGATGGTGCTGGAGCCGTCGTTTGTCAAGGAATCCTGGACACAGATCATTTATTAGGTTTTGCCATGTACAGTGACGGTAAACAACACGATGCTTTAAACCTTGGCTATCAGGGTACAGATAAAGAATTAACGCAGGGTTTAACGGTTAATCAAGGCATCTATGAACCCATTACCATGAAAGGACGGGATGTTTATCGTTTTGCTGTAGAAAAGGTGCCAGAAGTCATAGAAAAGGCGCTGTTTAATGCTCAATTAACAACCGATGATATTGACTGTTTAATTCTACATCAAGCCAATCAAAGAATTATTGATGCAGTGGCTAAACGTCTTAAAATTCCTTCCCATAAAGTCATTGCTAATTTAGATGAGTACGGAAATACTTCAGCCGGTTCTATTCCTCTAGCTTTAGATGAAGCAGTCCGACAAGGAAAAATAAAATCAGGGGATGTTGTAGCAACGTCAGGGTTTGGTGCTGGTTTAACATGGGGCGCAGCCATTTTCCGTTGGGGTATTTAAACAAGAAAAAATTATTAAACTATTAATCAATCGGTTATTTATTATGAAAACAGCGTGGGTATTTCCAGGACAAGGATCACAAGCAATGGGGATGGGAGTCGATTTAGCAACAACTCCCATTGGCAAAGATCGCTTTGAAGAAGCAAAAGATATATTAGGGTGGTCCGTGTTAGATAAATGTCAAGGGGATGAAACAGAATTAGCTAAAACTTTATATACTCAACCTTGTTTATATGTGGTGGAAAGTCTGTTAATCGACTTATTAAAAGATAAAGGTCAAAAGGTAGATTTAGTGGCGGGTCATAGTTTAGGAGAATATTCTGCTTTATATGCTGCTGAAGTGTTTGAGTTTGCTACCGGTTTGACGTTAGTGAAACGTCGTGCTGAGTTGATGAGTGAGGCTGCTGGGGGTAAAATGGTGGCGTTGATGAAGTTTGATCGATCTCAATTAGAAGAGGCGATCGTAGCCATTCCTGATGTGGTTTTGGCTAACGACAACAGTGAGCAACAAGTAGTTATTTCCGGAACCCCTGAAGCAGTCGATCAACTCTGTTCTCAGGTGAAGACGAAACGTGCTATCCCTTTGAAGGTATCAGGAGCGTTCCATTCTCCGATGATGGCCGAAGCAGCAGACAAGTTTAAACAATTGTTAGAAGAGGCTAATTTTTCTGAGGCAAAAGTGCCTGTACTGTCTAATGTTGATCCTACCCCCACTATCTCAGCAACCATCTTAAAAGAACGTTTAACCCAACAAATGATCAGATCAGTGCGTTGGCGCGAGATTATGTTAGCTTTACCTCAACAGGAAATTACTAACGTTTTAGAAGTGGGTCCAGGTAAGGTATTAACGGGTTTAATTAAGCGCGCTTGTTCTGAGGTTGAGGTTAATAATGTGGGAAGTCTTAATGATTTTTAGCCTTCAATTTTGGTACAATTAAGATGCTATTCTTAACGGGATGTAGCGCAGCTTGGTAGCGCACTTCGTTCGGGACGAAGGGGCCGCTGGTTCGAATCCAGTCATCCCGATTTTTGAGGGTTTAGAGAGCTATTGAAGGTTTAGGGAGCAAGATGCTCCCATTCACAAATATATTGATTCATGGATAACAACTAAAATAATACGCTTGATCTTAACGGTTTAAAACCCGAATCAACATAGAATAGCATTAGAGATATTTAGACCAAGTGAAAAAGAGCAAGTTTGTGTATCTTCACAGGTAATGGCTGAATTATATCTGAACTTACCCCCATACAAATCTAGTACACGAAGCTAAAAAGCCTATCTATCAAGGGATATAGAGATTAGACTCCGACGCTGTACCCATGTAAATCGTAATATTTCTTAATGGACAGTAAGAAGGGAACTAAGCTAAAATAGTAGTCATGTATATAGAGCGTGTTCCTAACAGAAATTCCCCACCGGCTGTTCTTCTTCGCGAATCTTATAGAGAAGGAGATCAAGTCAGAAAAAGAACCCTGGCAAATTTATCAACATTGCCAGATGATGTTGTTGATAATATGAAACTGGTTTTAAAAGGGGCTAAAGTTTCAATGACTGAAACAATACCCGATAATTTTGAGGTAATTTCAAGCCGTCCACACGGTCATATAATGGTCATATTAGAGACGATTAAAAAGTTAGGTTTAGACAAAATTATTGCCAAAACTCCCTCTCGAACTAGAAACCTAGTTTTGGGGATGATAATTGCGAGAATTATCAATCCTAAATCTAAATTAGCCACAGCAAGAGGATTCCATGAGAAAACGTTTAGTAATAGTTTAGGAAAAGTTTTAAACTTAGAAAAGGCTGACGAAGACGAACTCTATGAAGCTTTGGATTGGTTAGTCAACAAACAAGAGAAAATTGAAAATAAATTAGCTGGTTTGCATTTAGATAATGGCTCATTAGTTTTATATGATGTTACCTCAACTTATTTGGAAGGAAAGAGCTGCGAATTAGGAAAATATGGATATAATCGAGATAAAAAGAAAGGGAAAACGCAAATAGTATTTGGACTACTCTGTGACCAGAATGGTTGTCCTATCGCTGTAGAGGTTTTTGAAGGAAATACTTCAGATACTAAGACACTAAAAAGTCAAATAGAAAAAGTTAGGAAAAGGTTTGGTGTTCATAACGTAGTATGGGTAACAGATAGAGGGATCTTAACGTCTTCAAATATTGAAGAATTAGTTAAACCAGTGGAAGGATTAGATTATATTAGTGGTTTAACTAAAGCAAGCATTAGAAAATTAGCAGAAGTAGAGTCAATTCAATTAGGATTATTTGATGAGGTGAATTTAGTTGAGTTTGAAAGTGAAGATTACCCACATGAAAGATTGATTGCTTGTCGAAACCCGTTGATAGCTGCTAAAAATCAGAAACAAAGAGAAGCATTATTACGAATAGTAGAAGAACAATTTGACTTGATTGTTAAAGCCACGAAAAGAGAAAAAAGAGCTTTGAAAGGAGCCGATAAAATAGCTTTAAGAGTTGGAAAAGTCTTAAACAAGTATAAAATTAATAAATACTATAATCTAAACATCACAGATTCAGAATTTACTTATGAGCGTAAACAAGAATTAATTGACCAAGAAATAGCTTTAGATGGGATTTATATTTTGAGAACTTCTGTAGATAAAACTTTGATGGATGGGTTTGAAGTGGTCAAAGCGTATAAAAGTTTATCTTCTGTAGAGGAAGCTTTCCGTTGTTATAAATCTATTGATTTAGCGGAAAATGCGGTCTTGGGGTTTCCCCAAGTAGAGCAATTTTCCAAGACAAAAGTGCGTCCTATTTATCATTATAAGGGAGACAGAGTAAAAGGGCATATTTTCTTATGTATGTTAGCTTATTACGTTGAATGGCATTTAAAACAAAAATTAGCTCCTTTATTATTTGAAGATGAAGAAATTGATGACAACTATCAAGATATCATCAAAGCTAGTCGTAGTGATTCTGCGGTTGCTAAAGATAGAAAAAAACGCACTGAAGATAACTTCCCAGTTCATAGCTTCCGCACCTTAATAGAAGATTTGGGAACAATTTGCTTAAATACAGTCGAGTGTACCTTAGAGAGTGGAAAATACGTTTTTGACAAAATAACTCGACCCACTGAACTGCAACAAAAAGCTTTAGATTTACTAGGTATTTCTTCAATTTGTACCCAGTAAAGACAGGTGGCTAATTCGGCGTATCCTTCACGCAGCATACGTTATGGCATTTTGTCAAAGGGGAAGTTCAGTTATATTACTATCTGACTAACTCTGCTATATTAGCGACTCCCTTGTCTCCACAAGAAGCTTTACACCGTATTAAGCGCATTTGTTAGATGTCTCATATTTATGTTTTATCAACACCTTTATGTTAAGTCATAATGTTAAAAGTATTTATACCTTAGATAACGTTTATAGCTTATTTGTTTTGCGACATTAATCTGTTAAATTGCGACATTTAATTAGTGAATGTACAGTATTCTTTCTAAGAATACAAACTAGCCACATATTCCCCGTAACCATTGTAAGGTAACGTCTCTTTTATTTCCCAAGATAATCCGGGACCTGTACTAATAAATTTTTCTGTTGCTTGGGACCATCGGGGATGAGGTTTGTTTGGGTTAACATTGGCTTCAAAACCGTATTCATTGGGGTCAATGGTGTTCCAATAAGTAGCTGGTTGTTCTTGTAAAAATTCAATTTTAACAATAGATTTTGCTCCTTTGAATCCATATTTCCAAGGAATAACCATCCGTAAAGGTGCGCCATGTTGTTTGGGTAAATCATGTCCATAAATTCCTACAGCAAAAAAGGCCAAATCATTAGCCATTTCTTCGATTCTTAATCCTTCTTTATAAGGCCAGGGTAAATACCCTAAGTGAAAACTAGGCCCAGTGGTAATATCTTTATCATAAAAGGAGGTAAAACGGACATATTTTGCCTCGCTTTTGGGGTTTACTGCTTCTATTAATTTTTTCATGGGAAAGCCAACCCAAGGTAATACCATCGACCAAGCTTCTACACAACGAAAACGATAGATTCTTTCTTCTAAGGGAAATTTCTTTTTTAAATCATCTATATCGTAAGTTTTGGGATTATTAACTAATCCTGTAACTTCAACTTTCCAATTTTCTGTGGGTAAATTTTGAGCGTTTAACCAAATCTTTTTGGTTCCTCCAAATTCATAAAAATTGTTATATTGTCCTGCCAAAATTTGTTTGGTCATAGGACGATCTACTTGATTGAATTTAGGTGAGGTTTTAACCCCTGGAATTTTAGGCTGTTGCAAGGTGGCTTCTAATGCGGTTTGAGAGGCTGATTTTTGGCATCCTGAAAGGGGAACTAAACTGCCGGCAATGCTTGCCCCGATTACACCTTTTAAGAAGCGTCTACGGTTAAAATAAACGGTTTCGGGAGTGATTTTATTCTCTGAAATAGACCAAGCAGGAGGAATACGAATTAAAGACATAACCAAAAAAATAGATTTAGAAAAAAACAAAAAAAAGAATATTTACTTCTTTCTACCATACCATAATAATAAGTTATAAATTCAAGGCTTTTAACTGTGCTTTTGCTTTTTGTAAGGACTCAAACCATTCTTTTTCTGGATCACTATCAGCTACAATTCCAGCACCGACTTGTCCCCAAACACTAGATAAATTCGGGGATAAAGGAGTATATAATAAGGTACGAATTAATATATTTAAGTCTAGATTTCCTCGATAATCTAAATAACCACAAGAACCATAAAATAAATTGCGTTTAACAGGTTCTAGTTCTTCAATAATTTCTAAACATCTCACTTTTGGGCATCCTGTGATAGTTCCCCCAGGAAATAAGGCTTTGATCAGATCAATCGATGTTTTACCTTGATGTAATTTACCTTTAATATTACTAACTAAGTGAATAACATGACTATATCTTTCAATAGTTAATAATTCATCTACTTCTACTGAACCCCATTGACATACTTTGCCTAAGTCGTTACGCTCTAAATCGACTAACATGATATGTTCTGCCTTTTCTTTAATATCAGAAGACAGTTCCATTAACATCGCTGTTTCTTGTGTAAAATTCTTGCCACGGGGACGGGTTCCTGCAATGGGACGAGTTTGAGCAATATTATTATTTAAACTCACTAATCTTTCAGGGGAACAACTAATCATATCTCCCCAAGGCGATCGCCAATAACTAGCGAAGGGAGAGGGATTAATTTGTTGTAATTTTTTATATAATCGCCAACTGGTTAATGGGGTCGTAGTTTGAAATCTTAAGGATAGATTGGATTGAAAAATATCCCCTGCTTGAATATATTTTTTAGCTTGACGAACGGCGTTTTCATATTCTTGTTGTTCGGTATAAAAAGATAAGTGAGAGGGGGAAGCTTTCAGAGGGTAAGGAAGAGAATAGGGTTTTGTTTCTAATTTAGATTGTAAGTTATCTAACCCTTTAAAACTATGACTGCCTAACCATAATTTTTGTTCGAGATGATCTAAAATAGCAAAGGATTCAGGTTCATACCAATAGGCAATCGGAAAAGGCAGGGTATCATGATTATAATGCGGTAAAGATTCGATTTCCCAGGCTAAATCATAGCCTAACCATCCTAACCATCCTCCGGCAAAGGGAAGATGATCAGGACTTGACAAATTACCGTTTGTTTGTGTTAATAATTTCTGTAAAAATGGTAAAATATTTCCTACTTTGGGAGTCCATAATTGACTTTTATCATTAATAATTCGGGGTTCCCCTGCACAAATGGAATAACGAGATAAATAAGGATAGTCAGAAGGAGTTGGAAAAGGACTTTCTAATAAAGTTGCAATGTTAGCATTAGAAGCATATAACCTCTCAAAAACTTCTAACCCTGTTAACTTTTTTAAGGGAAGCGATCGCCAATGCCAAGATAATAAATGAGTCATACTAAGTTATAACTAAATTGTCTGGTGACTATCCTTTATCATTACCACATACAAACTATTATTATGCCTGATTCTCATACTCACCACCATCACCATCATCCCCCTGCTTCTAACTATACTCGCGCCTTTATTATTGGGACGGTTTTAAATGTTGTCTTTGTTATTATCGAGTTTGCTTTTGGGTTTTGGACCGGGTCTCTTTCCCTGTTAGCTGATGCCGGTCATAATCTCAGTGATGTTTTTGGGTTATTGGTTGCTTGGGTGGGCAACTTTTTAGCCCAGCGTCCTCCGACAAAACGTTACACTTATGGCTTACGTCGTTCTTCTATTTTAGCTGCTTTATTAAATGCTTTAACCCTATTATTAGTCATGGGAGGTATTGCTTGGGAGGCCATTTCCCGATTATTTAATCCTACCCCTATTCCTGGTATGACAATTATGATGGTTGCTTTAGTGGGAGTCATTATTAATACCATCACGGCCTTATTATTTATGTCAGGACGGGATCAAGATTTAAACATCCGTGGGGCATTTTTACATATGTCTGCTGATGCTTTAATCTCTTTGGGGGTTGTGTTGACGGGTGTCGCTATTCTATTAACTGGTTGGTTATGGTTTGATCCTGTGGTTAGTTTAGTGATTGTTGTTGTCATTGTCATCGGAACTTGGCAACTATTGAAAGACTCGGTTAATTTAGCTTTAGATGCGGTTCCTGTTGCTATTGAACCCCAAGCAGTTAGAACTTATTTAACAGAACTTCCTGGGGTTGATCATATTCACGATCTTCATATCTGGGCGATGAGTACCCGTGAAACAGCCTTAACGGTACATTTAGTCATGCCGAATGGCTTTCCAGGGGATAACTTTTTAACAGAAACCTCTCAACAATTATATGATTTGTTTGGCATTGAACATCCTACATTACAAATAGAAACCGGTGATCCAAACTATCCATGTCATCTAGCATCAGAGCATAAAATTTGAAGGGTAATTTAATCAAAAATTATTATATATTAAAAAATATTATTGTTAACTTAGTCTTTAGTATAAACCGAGTTGTTAGGTAAATTTTATAGTTTTTATGTTTAATCTTTTGTTATCTGAACTGTTTAGTACCGTAAAAAGGTTGAGAGAAATTGAGATGAAGATAAGAAATAGTAATGAATATCAAAAACCCAAAAGTTAAATAAATTGTTACAATAAATTAACCGATTTTCCTGGCGGTAATTTTTTTATGCAAATAAGTTGGCAAATGATCAAAAAATTGGGTTTAGGGGCTATTCCTATTCTCAAACTAAGAGAATCATTATTAGAAGAATCTCAACTAACACAAAATTACTTAGTTCTTAGTCTAGGATCTTGTTTACTAGCAACCTTTGGGTTAATTATTAATAGTGCTGCTGTTATCATTGGGGCGATGATTATTGCCCCTTTGATGTTACCGTTAAGGGGATTTGCTTTTGCTACTTTAGAAGGAGATATTGAGTTATTACGCCGTAGTTTCATTTCGGTTATTTTTGCTACTTTTTTATCTATTTTTTGTTCGGGAATCGTGGGACTCATTATTTCTTTACCCGAATTTGGGGGAGAAATTTTATCGAGAACTCAACCGACATTAATTGATTTATTAATCGCCATTGTAGCTGGGGGAATTAGTGGTTATGCCAAGATTCGTCCTTCTGTGGGGGATGCTATTCCAGGAACGGCGATCGCTGTCGCTTTGATGCCTCCTATTTGCGTTTTTGGTTTAGCTTTATCCCAAGGAGAATGGCGAATTGCTTCTGGTGCTGGCCTATTATATTGTACTAATTTAATCGGCATTAATTTAGCTTGTATTATTATCTATTTTTTAGGAGGATATGCGAGAAGTAATGAGTTTGCTAGAACTTATCCTGGGGTGTTCAGTATTTTGATTATTTTCTTAGCTGTGCCATTGGGTATTAGCTTTTGGCAATTAATTAGTAAAGCAAAAATTCATGATTCTATTCAAAAAATTTTAGTTACTCGTTCTTTAGTCAATCGACCTGATATTAATGTCTTTCAAGTTCGAGTAAACTGGAATAAAAAACCTCCTGTGGTTATTGTTAAAGCTAGAGCATCTAATCCCATTGAACCAGAAGTAGTAGAAATTGTTGAAAATCGTTTAAAACGGGAATTAGAAAATCCTTATAAAGTAATTTTTGAAGTGACACCAACTAGCGTGATTGATTCATCAGATGAAGAATAAGTGAGTACACAAAATAAATTACATAGTTGAGAAAGGGAACAGGGAACAGAAAAGAGATACAGGCATTTCCAATTCTTACTATTTTACTCAAACCATTCCAGTAACACATCAATATTATTTTTCATGTATAATTTTCGGAAAAATATTGACTCACAAAAAAAAGTATAAAAAATATTAATCAATTTTTAGTTGATATCTTCCCCTCCTACATTTATCTTTAAAACAGCAAAGTTTGGATGACACAAATATGACAATATTTAATGGTTCTTTATCCTTATCCTGTAGCTATAAAGCTTGGAACTTAGGAGTTGCCTTGTTATACCCTTTTCATTAACTTAGACTACAGATGTTTATGTTGTAGGGGTCAACGGCCGTTGACCCCTACTTGAATGTGTAGCCAGACTTTTTGAAATTGGTATTAGCTGGTGTTACTGTTTTTAGTTCAGTTAATTCAGCCAATGCTGCTACTATATTATCCACTGATTTTGATGGACGGACTGTTTCAGGTGCGACTGCTTCAAACTTGAATTGGATAACTAATGGGGTTAGTGATCCTGGCAATTTAACAGCTGATTTTAACTTATTTAATACTGCTGCTACACAAGACCTGTTTGCCGTTCAACGAAATCTTCACACTCAAGGTCCTTGGACCGTTGATATTACTGTAGCAGTTGGATCTCAAGCGATAGAATTAGATACAATTAGTCTGGATGCCCTTATTTTTAGCGGTGTAGGGACTTCGCAAATTAATTCACGGGACTTTGACTTAACTATTGATCTATTAGATAGTACCAAAACTACTACATTAGCGACGGATAGTGTCATTGATCTATTTCCTAACTCTAACACTCTTCTTAATCCTTCTCCTGTTCCATTTGTCTTCGATTTTACTGGCAATACACTCCAAGCTAATACAACCTTCTTTTTTCGTCTAACTGCTTCTGGCCAAGGTAGTTCTGGTCTAGTCGGTAATAATAGTGGGATTGATAACTTCGTTGTAACAGGTACTTTTGTTTCTCAACCTGTTCCTGAACCTTTAACCCTGTTAGGTGCTGGTGCTGCTCTTGGTTTTGGTAGTGCTTTCAAACGTAAACTTACTCAAAAGAAAACTAACAAAGCCTAGTTTTTTTCACTTAATAATTAAATTGATTTAATGTGTGTGAGGACATGATATAAGTTCATGTTCTTTTTATTATTGGCTGGCTTCTCAAAACTGAGTTTTAATATCTCTTGATTGATGTAGGATTCTGACAATTTCTATCCCATCTTTGATATGAGTATAAAAAATAATATAGGGCTTAATAGGAAAACTTCTAACTCCTATTGATACATCATCGCGGTTTCTCCCCATGTCAGGGAATCGAGAGAGCATAGGAAATTTATCTAGAATTTGACCAATTTTTTGATCTGCTAAAAGTTCATTTGTTTGAGCTAAATAAAACCAAA
>NZ_AAXW01000065.1 GCF_000169335.1 Crocosphaera chwakensis CCY0110 | reverse complement strand
AGAATGATAATTAAAATACTAATTGATTTTTGCACTGTCTAGATAACTTGCATTTTTACGCCCCCTTGAGGACTCATAGTAAACCCTCTTCTGACAGGTAAAATAGGCTGAGAACTCACTAATTTTAAGTTAACCTGTTTTAAGACAGTAGCTAAAACTAATTTCATTTCATACAACGCTAACGCATAACCCAAACAGCGACGGTTACTTCCACCAAAAGGTATAAATTCGTAAGGAGAAAATTGACGTTCTAAAAAGCGTTCCGGTTTAAATTGTTTGGAATTAGGATAAATATCAGGATGATGATGAACTAAATAAATGCAAGGGGCCAAAGACATTCCTTTGTCTAAAGAATAACCCATGAATTCCCAGGAGGTTGTAAGGGTTCGACTAAAGGCAAATAAGGCAATAGGATAAATTCTTAACGTTTCAGAAACCACTGCACTTAAATAGGGAAGTTTGGCAATTTCCATCGGATCGGTATCAAGATCAATAGTATCTAATTCATCTTTGAGATTATGATAAATTTCAGGATGAAAATGAATCCAATAAAATGCCCAAGCTAAGGCCGAAGCGGTGGTTTCATGACCAGCAAATAATAAAGTCATTAATTCACTCATGACCTCACTTTTAGTCAGATGTTCCCCTTCTTCATCGATAACTGATAATAATAAAGTGAGAATATCTTCACCATCTTTCGTTGTTGTCCGTTTATCAATTTCTTGACTTAGTAACTCATATACTTTATCTCTTTGAGCAATAAAATTCCCCCAAGGTGTCCATGTTCCCCAGTTTTTCTGTAAAATAGGAAGGAACAACGTAGAAGTGTATAAGGGAGAATTAAATAAGTCTAAATAGCGACCTAATTGTTTTCTTAATGATTGATAGTTGTTTCCTTGAGTAATTCCAAAGACTGCTTGAAGAATCACACTTAATGTGATTTCTTGGGTAACTTCCCTCATAGAGAAAATATCTTCTTTTTGCCAATGACTAATGATAGACTGAGTAATATTTGTAATAATTTCTCCGTAAGTTTGTAACCTTTGTCCATGAAACGATGGCATTAATAACTTACGTCTTTTTTTATGGGGTTCCCCATCCAATTGTAAAATAGATTGACTACCTAATAAGGGTTGAAAAGCAGCATTAGAAGTTCCAGAGTTAAATAAGTCAGGATCAGCCGTAAATAAGGCTTCAACCCCTTCTGAATTACTAACCACAATAAAAGGAGGGAAACTAGAAAAAGCAGGAGAATAGTAAATGTCTCCGTAGCGGTTTCGATAAGCTTCTAACGTTGGTAACGGACGAAAAATAAGATTTAAAATTCCCTTCAACCCATAACGTTTGATTCCCTGGGGAAAAGCTAAATTATTGCTTTTTTTAGCTTTAATGGTTGCTGTCATGAGAGTTGTCCTCACATTCTACTCTTATTTATATTTTGCTCTTTTTATTGATTCAAAACTTATTGAGTCAAAACGGTTAGGGAACAGGGAACAAACAGTATAGAGGAGCATATAATTATCAATATAACAAAAAAAAAGAAAGCCTGCATCAGCAAGCTTTCGGAAACTGTTTTAGATTAAGACTAGGTAAAATTCATTTAACGAACCGTTCCCCGTAATGCTTCAGCATCAATGGGTTTGATTAAATAAATACGCAGTAAATCTCCGACAATTCCAGCCATTAAAGGCAGTTTACGCAAAGTTTTAACGAATTTAGGAGTATTACTTTCTCCTATTTCTTTCATCTTTAAATTACGCTGAGAACACCGTTGTAAACGGGGATAAAATTCGGGATGATCTACGTCTAAAACACTAGGAAATGCTCTGGCGGAGGTTTCGTTTGTTTTACGAATCACTTCTTTATCAAATTCTGTGGCATTTAACCCTAAAGATTCATAAAAACTAGCTCTTTCATGAACCGTTAAAGTATGGGTTGCAAAAACAGATAAGAGGAAAAAACGACTCCATAACCGTGCTTTCCAGGTATTCCAAAGTTTAGGTTGAGAACGTAATAAAGCGGTAAAAATATCGCCGTGACGGTTCTCATCTTGACACCAGTTTTCAAATTTTTTGAAAATAGGATAAAATTGTTTTTCTGGATGTTTTTCTAAGTGATGGAAAATGATAATATAACGCCAGTAACCAATTTTTTCAGAGAGATAAACGGTGTAAATAACCCACTCCAAGGGAAAAAAGGTATAGGTACGGGTTTTAGTAACTTTTCCTAAATCCAAAGATAGGTTAAAGTCAGCCATGGCCTTGTTTAAAAACCCTGCATGACGGGCTTCATCTCTGGCCATTAAATGAAACATTTCTGATAAAATGGGGTTACGGCCTTTGAGTTTTCTAGATAATTCTTTGAAGAGTAAAAAGCCAGAAAATTCAGAAATACAAGACCGTTCTAAATACTCAATAAAACCTTCTCTTGTGGTTTCATCTAAATGGTCCCAGTTACCAGTTTTAAATTCTTCATCTCTAACAAAATGATGACGGTTATAGTCGTTACGCATTTCCGTCAACATGGCGTTTAACTCGGTTTCCTGTTCCGTTAAAGAAAGGTTGGCCGCCGTTTCAAAGTCTGTAATATAAAAACGAGGGGTGAGGAGGGTTTCTTGAGAAGGTGCTTTTGTTCCTGGTTTCGGCTGATCGGGTCTAACAGGAGTCTTAACCATAACCATTCCTATATAACTGGATAGTTATATCATCCGATGCCGAGGTAATTTTGTCTACGGTTGTTCGCAAAAGTTTAAACTTGTTATTGAGCTACCAAATTACAGTTAAATCTAAAATCAATTCAGGTAAGATATCTTCTGCCCAATTTCTTAGTTGTTGAATTAAACGGCTATTTTTTCGGCCTGCTGTGCCACCCGTGGGACTCATAATAATTAATTCTCTCTCTTTATTTAACTCCATTCGTGATAATTGTTCGGCAGAGGCAAGCTGCTCAAATTGTTCTGGAGTGACTCTAAATCCTTTGGAAATGGTGAATGACAATTAAGAATTAAATTTATAAGAAATAACTGTATAATGTCTTAGTTTATCTTCATCTACCTCGAAGTCACTTAAAAAACCAGGAGTCTTTACTGTTCCATTTTTTGCAAGACATTTATTGGTAACAATATCATCAGTGTATTCACTGGTGTTTAAAGCAGCAGGATAAACAAAGTTATTTAAAGTAGCAAGAGAAAGATTAAAAAATACACCGATAGAAGACTCGAACATTCCTCCACACCAAACACCAATATTATTTTTTTGACATAAATCATGTATTTTTTTTGCTTCTGCAAGTCCCCCAACTCTTCCAGGTTTAATATTAATAATTTTACAAGCATTTATTTTAATGGCTTTACGGGTATTTTCTAACGATAAAATACTTTCATCTAGACAAATAGGTGTTTTAATCTGTTGTTGAAGTTGTGAATGATCGATAAGATCGTCCCAACCTAATGGCTGTTCTATCATCATTAAGTTAAACTTATCTAAACTTTTTAGTATATCAATATCTTTTAAACTATAAGCTGAGTTGGCATCAGCCATTAAAGGAATATCGGGAAACTTATTTCTAATAATTTCTAAGGGTTCAATATCCCAACCAGGCTTGATTTTTAGCTTAATTCTTTTATAACCTTGTTCAATTTTTAAACTAATTTTTTCTAAAAGTTTATTTTTATTTTTAATAATACCAACTGCTCCACCAATGCTAATCTCTCTTTTTTCTCCTCCTAATAGTTTCCAAAGTGGTGTTTTTCGTTGTTGTGAACAAAGATCCCATAAAGCATTTTCTACTGTATTTTTAGCAAAATTATAACCTTTAATATGAGATAAAAGTTGATTGATATCACTGGGCTGATTAATCTTTTTACCCATAATTTGAGGTATAACTAAGTCTTTTAAGACAATCAATGAAGTATCAGTATATTCTGGTAAATAGAAAGGAAACGGTAGGGTTGATGCTTCACCATAACCCGATAAATCAGAGGTTGAGAGTTTAACGATGATACTTTTTTTTTGATTCATTTCACCATAGCTAGTTTGATAACTTGTGATGAAAGGTAATTCAAATGAAAAAAGTTCTGCTCTTTTAATGATCATGAATAATTAACTATTTAATTGATAAAATATCTTTTATTTTTTCTAACGTGAGATTAACATATTTTTGAGTGAATGACGATAATTCTTCACTAAAATTAAAATTTAGGGCAGGAACTAAGATCCAATAAGCTTTAGGTACTTTTTTATAAATCACTTTAGTTAAAGATAATAATTGTTTAGGGGTATTATGATGCAGTAAATTATTACTTTTTTGGTTAATAGAAATGGTTTTAATTTCAATTTTTGCAGTATTTATATCAGTAATAGCTACTGCATCGATGAAAATAACTGTATCAACTTGGGATATTTTTTCAGCTAAGTCTGGCGTTAGTTGATGAATAGCAAGAGACTTTATATTATCAAGGTTCCATTTGTCAATAATTTCTGCTATTTTATAACCCGCTCCATCATCTCCTCTTAAGGTATTTCCATAACCAATAATCAAAGTTTTCGAGTTATTTTTTTTTGATTTTTTGCACATTAATATTAGATTTTAAATAATTTAATTATAAAAAATTTTATCTATAATTATTCACCATATATCGTAACAACGATTTCACGTTGACGAGGTTTAATATCACATTCCAAATGAAAAATTTGCTGCCAAATCCCTAATTTTAAGTTACCATTTATAATGGGTACTGTCATTGATGGTCCTAAAAGGGTTGCTTGTAAATGAGAGTGTCCATTACCGTCGTGCCAAGTTTTTTCATGGCCATATTCTCGACTGGGAGGAATTAATTTATTGAGAAATTCTGGTAAATCTTTCTTCAAACCTGGTTCAAATTCAATTGCTCCGATAACTCCAGTGCTTCCTATATTAAAAATATTGACCATTCCAGTAATAACTTTAGATTTTTTTACAATTAAAGCAACGGATTCAGTTAAATCATGTAAATCTCCATTCTCTTTCGTAGAAAGTGTAATTGTTTCTTGATAAATCATTGTTAGTGACTGTTGTATAAGACAAATATCTTTATGTTTTTAATGAGGATGAAAAGCTAAATATATAGCTAGATAAACAAACCCCTAATTTTTTATATTCTAGTTAATCATATTATCTAAAGTCAAACGATGCTCATAATTATTATATTATAGATTATACTATTCCCGTTGTTTAATTCGTGCGATCGCTTGTTTTATAGTTAACCGACAAACAATCAATATGATCTTGTTGAAAATAATTTTTCTTGCTTTTTATCTAGACTATGAATATTAACTTAAATTACTTAATTAGTTTTTCACTTTTGTTTTATATTCCCCAACTAACACAGATAGAAAACAATTTTAAATTGTTAGATAATATAGCAATTCTTAATCTTCAACCACTACAAAAAAGCTATACAGCAACGGCTCAGTTTTGGGGAAGGTTAGCAACAGGTGTTAAACAACCTAGTACCGTTACTTTATATCCTAATCAAGAAAATCGCTTGCTAGTGATCATTATTTTATCACAAAAATGTGGACGTTTTTTTGAGATTTATGATCAGAAAATCAAAAAAGTAACCTATAGTTGTCCTCAAGAAGAGAAGGATGAATCTGGGGATTATACTAACTGGAAAGTTGAGCGTAATTCTTTAACTAAAGAAGTTAAAATGATTGCTCCTGCGACTAATAATAACACTTTATATATAAGAAATGAGGCATTTTGGTTGATCAAATATTAAGTTATTAACCTCAGTAAGATTAAATTTGCTTACATAATGAATCCATGTATCTCTGTTGCCTTTTGCCCTATATAATTACCACCCTAAATCTGTGTATAAACTAATCGTTATAGACTCACTTCCTGCAGGAATGGCACTAATACAAGCACAAATAGGCGCACCATCTTCTAACTCTACTTCACAAGCATGACAAGACCCCATCAAACACCCAGTAGGAATGGTAATTCCTGCTCGTTTTGCTACGTCTAACATAGGTTCTCCTGCTTGTGCTTCAATAGTAATATCATCGGGTAAAAAACGTACTTGAACTGTCATAAAAGATTCCTCAAATAGATTAGTTATTTAGTAATGGTGTTAAGTCTATATATTCTTCTACCAAATCAGCTAATTGATTCAAAACTACTTCTCTTTGTTCTCTATAATTAGGTATTCCTGTCGGTAAAGACGGCAAACCTCGACGATTTCTCAGATAATTCAACCAAGTTCTTCGCCATGCCCCATTATCAAAAATACCATGTAAATAACAGCCCCAAACCGATTGATTATCATTAACAATACCTAAACTTCTATCTTCAAATAGAGCATGAATGGTTGTTCTTAGGGGTTGATTTTTGTTTTTGGGTAAACGACTAACTCCTTGATGAATTTCATAACCCGTAATCGGAAATCCTAGATAGGGATGAACCGAACAGGTTTGACGCTGACGGACAATTTTTTCAGGGGTGATCACTGTTTCGATAGGTAACAATTTTAGTCCAGGATAAGAAACACTATTACCTTCTAATTGATCGGGATCAAAAACCATGTCTCCTAACATTTGGAACCCACCGCAAATGCCTAAAACAATACCCCCGGCTGCTACATAATCTTGTAATTTTTGAGCCATACCACTTTTATTTAAGGCGATTAAATCATTAATAGTAGTTTTTGAGCCAGGAATAATCACTGCATCCGGATAGCCTAAATTATTTTGTAAATCTAAATAGGTAATAGATACCGTTTTCTCAGCATCCAACGGTTCAAAATCTGTAAAATTAGCGATATGGGGCAATTTTAAAACAGTAATATTAATATCTTTTTGTCCTTTAGAATGTCGTTCTAATAAATCCAAAGAATCCTCTGAAGAAAAAGAAATATCTTGCCAAGGAATTACCCCTAACACAGGAATTCCTGTGTAACTTTCTAACCATTCAATCCCTGAATCTAACAGCGATCGCTGTCCTCGAAACTTATTAATCACTACTCCTTTAATTAAAGCTCTTTCAGAGTCATCTAATAATTCTAAGGTTCCTACCACATGAGCAAACGCTCCACCGCGATCAATATCCACTACTAAGAGAGTTGGCGCATTGAGATATTTAGCCACCCTCATATTAGTTAAATCTCGATGTTTCAGATTAATTTCTGCTGGACTTCCGGCACCTTCACAAACCACAAAATCATATTCGATCGCCAAACGTTCTAGGGATTGAACAATCACATCCCAACCCTTTTCAAAATACTGTTTATAATAGTTTGTTGCTGTGGTAATCCCTGCTGCTTTGCCTCCCAAAATAACCTGTGAAGTCATATTACCTTGAGGTTTGAGGAGAATAGGATTCATTTCTACTCTGGGATTCGTTTCAGCAGCCCAAGCTTGTACCGCTTGAGCATAACCAATTTCTCCCCCAGTGGTAGTAACATACGCGTTCAAGGCCATATTTTGCCCTTTAAAGGGGGTAACGTGCCAACCCCGACGAGCTAAAATACGGCAAATTGCAGTGGTAATAAAGGATTTTCCGGCATGGGAAGTCGTTCCCACTACCATCATAGATTTCATTGAATATTTAGACCTATAATCGGTGAACAGTTATCGGTAACCAGTTGTTAGTTAAAAAGGAAGACTAAACCAACGACTTAAGCGATTAACCAGTCTTTCCCACCAAGCTGGTTGAGGTAAATAACCTGTTTGAGTGTTCCATTTGTCTACAATTTGTCTTCCTAAAGGAGTTAAACGAAAACTATCTGTTATTCCTTGTCCGTCCACTTCTCGCCTTAATAATCCTACCTGAATTAACCACATTAATTCTCTTTCAACCCGTTGTTCTGATAAAAATTTGAGGATGTAGCCTTCTTTTATGCCCTTTTCCCCTGCAATATAAGGTAAAGGAACGCTTTTAGCCTTCATAGCAGTAAATAACGTCAATTGGAAAGGAGCGGAGCATAACGCCCTTTCTGCACGGGTTAACATCTGGTCTGTATAAGCAAGGTTAAGGGTTTGGGTTGAGGCTTTCATAAAAATTGTTAGGTTAGGATACAACTATAGTTATAACAGTGAGAATTAATTGCCATACTTCCATTATGAAAGGTTTTCTTCTGGGATGTAAAGTTTTATGATCAAAAGTGATAACAATTAATTTGGGAATAAAATTCTATGGCTTTAGCTGTTGGAACCGTTGCACCAGACTTTACCACCGTTGATGATGAGGGTAATACCGTCTCTTTGTCGGATTATAAGGGTAAAGTCGTGGTTTTATATTTCTATCCTAAAGATGATACCCCTGGTTGCACCAAAGAAGCCCAAAGCTTCCGTGATAATTATCAACAATACCAGGATAAAGATATGGTTGTCTTTGGGGTCAGTATGGATGACCAAGCTTCCCATAAAGCATTTAAAGAAAAGTATGGTCTTCCTTTTCAATTATTAGTCGACAAAGACGGCAAGTTAACCCAAGCTTATGATGTCGATGCTGGTGGTTATTCCAAGCGTGTCACCTATATTATCGATGCAGAAGGCAAAATTAGTTATGTTGACGAAAAAGTGAAAACAGATACCCACGCTCAAGATATTTTAGGCGTTTCTGGCTAATTTTTGCTTTAATTTACCTAAATTTTCCCTCATCTTATGATGGGGGATTTTTTGATCTATTTGCCTATTCCCCTAAGCTGAATAAACCACCTTTAGGACTTGTTATAATCAACTCTAACCTTAGCTCATTTGTTATGAGGAGTCAGAGTCAGATGAAAAAACTAATTTTTACCTTACCGCTTTTATTGGGTGTTCTGGGAATGCCATCTAAAAGTGTAGCTCACACCATGTTTACTAATTATTTATTAAACGACGAATTAGAATTTCAAAGCACATACAGTACCGATGAAGTGGCTGCAAATGCTGAAGTTTATGTCTATGCACCTAATAATTTTGATGAACCTTGGTTAGAATCAAGAACGGATGAAGAAGGGCGTTTTTCTTTTCTTCCTGATGCCTCTATCCCCGGAGACTGGGAAGTACAAATTATCGATGAAGGTCACGGAGAAGTGATTATTGTTCCTGTCACTGAAGATGGAGTAGATTACGAAAATATTAGCTATGAATTAAAACAAGATTTGCATTATAGTTCCACTCCTATGTCTCCTTTACACAGTTTATTAATTACTGCTGGTGTTAGTGGTTTTTGGTTTGCTGTGTTACGTAAAAATTAATTAAAAATTTTGGCTATAACGTATTGTAATGCGTTATAGTCCGAGAAAAAATCAGAATCCTAGTAAAATTATTCGAGCTTAAGTCACTTGTAAAGTTCAATAAAATATGAGATAATAGCTGTTTGTGTGTAAATCTAAAATTAATTAAGTAAGTTGCTAAATTAAGCTATGGCCAGTAAAAAAGGGGTTCGACTGATTATTACCCTAGAATGTACAGAGTGTCGAACAAACACAAATAAGCGATCGCCTGGGGTTAACCGCTATACCACCAGCAAAAACCGTCGGAATACCACAGGAAGAATAGAACTCAAAAAGTTCTGTCCCCACTGTAATACCCACACCATTCACAAAGAAATTAAATAGTTGAATAGCATAAAATAAGGAAAAAGTCAAGCATGAGTTATTATCGTAAACGATTATCCCCGATTCCACCAAAACAACCCATCGATTACAAAGACACAGAATTGCTCAGGAAATTCATCACCGAACGGGGTAAAATCCTACCCAGACGCATCACAGGGTTAACCGCCAAACAACAAAGAGCCTTAACGGCTGCGGTGAAACGGGCTAGATTTTTAGCCTTATTGCCCTTTGTAAACAAAGAAGCTTAACCCTATCTCTAATGTTGGGTGTTCGGGGTTAGTATAATATCAAAACTTAACCCCTAAAGTCCCAATGTAACCCCCGAAACCTCATATAAAAAATGGGGATTATACAATAGTTAGAGACAATGTTAGCAAGTAAGGCACAAAGCGGGTGGAAAAAGGCAAATTAGTTGAATTTAGAGTTAATGGAGAACCTCGTCTGGGAGTAGTTGATCGTCCAGAAGGTAAAAAAGATTGGATAGTAATTGATAATGACGGCCATTCCCATAAATTACGACCCCAAAGAATAGATTATGAAGTGCCAGGAGGTTCATATAGCAGTAATGATATTCCTCAATTTCTCCAAGAAATTCAAGATTATCTCGACCCCTCTAGTTTAGAAGTAGCATGGGAATTATTAATTGAAGACGGAGAAGCAGTAACACCAGCAGATATGGCAAATTTTCTCTATTCTGAGGAAACTGCACAGTTATGTTATGCAGCCCATCGCTTATTATCAGAAGATAAAATATATTTTAAGAAAAAAGGAGAAAAATACGAACCCCGTTCTCCCAGTCAAGTCGAAGAAATTAAACATCAACTCGAAGTAGAAAAACAACGTCAACAAGAAAAAGAAATCTTTTTTGAGCATATTCAACAAGCTCTGGCCGGGGAAACGGTAGAATGGAGTCAGAGCGATCGCACTCGGTTAGACTCATTAGAAAAGTTTGTCTTACACCCAGAACAAAATCATCGCAACGCTCAAGACTTACTGAAAGAACTAGGACAGGCAACCACTGCTGAGGCTGCTTTTGAGTTATTGGTAGCCTTAAAATGGTGGAGTCCTAATGAAAACCTTTTCTTAAAGCGAAGTTCTTATCCCCTCAATTTTCCTCAAAAGGTATTAGATGTGTCCTCTTCTTACTTACAAACTCTGCCCCCCGACGCTGATAGCGATCGCCTGGACTTGACCCATCTAAAAGTCTATACCATTGACGATGAAAGTACCAAAGAAATTGATGACGGTTTGAGTGTAGAGTATTTAGACGATGAGAGAGTTAAATTATGGATACATATCGCTGATCCCACCCGTTTAGTCACTCCAGGGGATGAATTAGACTTAGAAGCGAGAAAACGTAGCACCACCCTCTATTTACCAACGGGTATGATTTCCATGTTCCCCGTGGAGTTGGCCACAGGACCGATGAGTTTACGTCAAGGAGAGTTATGCGCTGCTTTGAGTTTCGGGGTGGTTTTAGATAGTGAGGGTGCTGTTGCAGATTTTTCGATTCATGCGAGTGTTATTAAACCCACCTATCGCCTCACCTACCACGATGTGGATGAGATGTTACAGTTAGGCATTACCGCCGAGTCAGAACTCGCTGTATTAGCAGAAGCAGCCAAAAAACGACATAAGTGGCGACAGTCTCAAGGATCGATCACCATCAAAATGCCAGAAGCCATTATTAAGGTGAAGTCCGAAGAAGAAATTATTATCGAATTATTAGAAACCTCTATTTCTCGTCAATTAGTGGCAGAAATGATGATTTTAGCTGGAGAAGTAGCCGGCACTTACTGTAGAGAAAACGGCATACCTGTCCCCTTTCGAGGTCAACCTCAGCCAGAATTACCCTCAGACGAAGAGTTATTATTACTTCCTGCTGGCCCGGTGAGAGCCTGTGCTTTGCGCCGTTGTATGCCTCGCAGTGAAATGGGAACCCTACCCAGTCGTCACGCTAGTTTAGGATTAAATAATTATACTCAAGTAACGTCTCCGATTCGTCGTTATACAGACTTATTAACCCATTTCCAACTAAAAGCCCATCTGAGAGGGGATGAGTTGCCCTTTCCCTTGGATGTGATGCAACAAATTTTATACAGTGTTACCCTCTCCGCACAAGAAGCGTCGTTTGTGGAAAGACAAACCAACCGTTATTGGGGGTTAGAATTTTTACGTCGTAACGCCGATCAGGTTTGGCAAGGGTTAGTTTTACGCTGGTTAAGGGAAGATGAAGGGTTAGGGGTGATATTATTGGAAGAATTAGGGTTAGAGTTGCCCCATCGTTTTGAGCGGTCAGTCTCTTTAGGCGATCGCCTGAATGTACAAGTGAGTCGTGCTGATCCTCATCGGGATGAAATTCGTTTTCGTGAAATGCTCGAACACGAAACAATGATTAATAATTGAGAATTGATTTTTTAATAATTAAAATGGGTGAAAATTGCCTTTTTACTCCTCAACAAATTGTTTATTTAACTCATCAGTCTCATCGTCTTTATTGTGAAGTGATTCAAGTGGTAGAATCCCGTCGTTTATGTTGGGTTCGTCCCTTATGTTTAGTAGACATGGCTGAAGAAAGGGAAATTTATCCTCAATTTTTTGCCCCTAAATTATTAATGGATGTTCGTTCAACATCGGATTTATTATATCCAATTATTCTTTTTCAACCTGCTTTAGATACGGAAGTGATCCCTTTATTAAGTCAGTTACATAGTCCAGATGATTCAATCAATAATAATCCGATGGCTAAAGAAAAATTGCACCAATTTATTACTCAAATTTGGCAAGAATACTCTGATGTGTTTTAGTTAATTAGTTAATTTATACATTTTTTATGATTCTACGCTAGGAGGTTTAGTACAGTGGATCGATTAGCTTTTTATAATCGGACAAAATCAACTCAAAGAGAACTTTAAAAACTTGGAATTATTACAAACTGAATTCAAAAAAGAAATTAAAGAAGTAATTAATAAAATTACCATGGAAAAAACTGAACTTCAAGGAGACAGTAAAACTATTAATACAAAACTAGATGGAGTGAGCGATCGCATTAGACTGTAGGATTAGCAAATGACAAACGCTTTTCACCCTACAAAGGGACAGCCATCACTTTTAACGCCAAATTCACGGTAAGATAATAAATTGGGTTATTCAGTCATTCAGTATCGGTAAGGAGTAGACAAGCTGGATAACATCAAAGACAGATATGTAAATTGAGCTTAATTGAAGACACTATTATGACTGATTCGATTCGTATTTTAATGTGCGCCCCAGACCACTATGATGTAGATTATGTGATCAATCCTTGGATGGAAGGGAATATACATAAATCAGCCCGTGATCGCTCGGTAGAACAATGGAACCAACTCTATCACGCTATTAAAGAACGGGCGATCGTTGAATTAGTGGAACCCCAAAAAGGCTGGCCTGATATGGTATTTACTGCCAACGCAGGGCTAGTCTTAGGAGATAATGCGATCGTCAGTCGTTTCTATCATAAAGAAAGACAAGGAGAAGAACCCTATTTTAAAGAATGGTTTGCCAATAATGGGTTTAATGTTTTTGAACTGCCCAAAGACTTACCCTTTGAAGGAGCCGGCGACGCTTTATTTGATAGAGAAGGCCGTTGGTTATGGGCTGGATACGGCTTTAGATCAGAGTTAGACTCCCATCCTTATATTGCCCAATGGTTAGACACAGAAGTATTATCCCTCCGTCTCATTGATGAACGTTTCTATCATCTTGATACTTGTTTCTGTCCCCTTACCGGCGGTTATTTACTCTACTATCCTCCTGCGTTTGATGCCTATTCTAACCGCTTAATTGAACTGCGTATTCCTGAAGAAAAGCGTATTATCGTCGAGGAACCAGACGCGGTAAAATTCGCCTGTAATGCGGTTAATATTAACCACACCATCATCATGAACCAGATAAGCGAAAGCTTAAAACAACGGTTAAATGATGTGGGTTTTGAAGTGGTACAAACTCCCTTATCCGAGTTTCTCAAAGCAGGTGGGGCAGCCAAATGTTTAACCCTCCGTGTCAATGAACCCGTTTTAGAAGATGTTCACGCTAGTACCCCAGTTGAAAGTCGTACAGTCCAATTAACCGGCCATCTCCTCGATGCAGGTATTATGAATAAAGCCCTCGATATGGTTGTCGAAAATGGGGGCAGTTTCAAAGTTCTTAATTTTGAGTTAGGGTTAGAAAGACAAAGCACCTCAGCCGCACAAGTTCGCGTCTCAGCGCCAGATCATAATGTCATGGAAGAAATTATGACACAATTAATTGATCTGGGTGCGGTGGCCCTTCCTCAAGAAGTGTGTGATATCAACACTGAAACCGTTGCCAAAGCAGGTGTCGCCCCCGATGACTTCTATGTTAGTACCATCTATCCTACCGAAGTTAGAGTCAACTGCGAATGGGTAAAAGTGCAAAATCAGCGCATGGATGCTGCTATTGTGGTTGATCCTCAAAATATGACCGCAGAATGTAGGTTATTACGGGACTTACAAAAAGGGGATCATGTGATGGTTGGGGTTGATGGTATTCGTACTGTCAGACAAGCTGAAGATCGCGATCAACGCAACGGCAAAAAAGAATTTACCTTTATGGGATCTGGAGTTTCCAGTGAGCGCCGAGTTGAATTATTAGTGGAACAGATCGCCTGGGAAATGCGCCAAGTCAGGGATCAAGGAGGTAAAGTCGTGGTAACGGCTGGCCCTGTGGTCATTCATACCGGTGGGGCGCAACACCTAGCAAAATTAATCCGAGAGGGGTATGTTCACGCCCTTTTAGGTGGTAATGCGATCGCTGTTCACGATATCGAACAAGCCATGATGGGAACCTCCTTAGGAGTAGATATGCAACGGGGTATCCCTGTCAGTGGCGGCCACCGTCATCACCTCAAAGTCATTAATGCAGTGCGAGGTTGTGGTAATATCGCCCAAGCCGTAGAACAAGGGTTAATCACCAAAGGAGTAATGTATGAATGCGTTAAGAATAACGTCCCCTTTGCCTTAGCCGGTTCTATCCGTGATGATGGTCCTTTACCCGACACAGAAATGGACTTAATTAAAGCTCAAAGTCGCTATGCTGAGTTAATCCAAGGCACAGATATGATCTTGATGTTATCCACCATGTTACATAGTATCGGTGTCGGTAATATGACCCCTGCTGGCGTAAAAATGGTCTGTGTGGACATTAACCCGGCTGTGGTAACTAAATTAAGCGATCGCGGTTCGGTTGAGTCCGTGGGTATTGTTACCGATGTAGGTTTATTCCTCAGTTTATTGGTGCAACAGTTAGATAAATTAACCCATCCTTATCCTGTGGTTTCCACTGTTTAGATAATTTGTAGGGTGGGCATTGCCCACCTTACTTTTGATATAGTAATGAAATTTGAGTTTCTCATAGGACAAATAGATAATAAATAGAATTCAATTTATTACCCTACAGTATTGCGTTAATAGACGTTGCGCTATAGTAATAGAAAAAGTTAAAGATAAAAATTATATGAATAAACCTAATTTTCAAACCATGAATCAAGCTGAGTTAAGAGCTTATGTATTAGCTCATAGAGAAGATACAGAAGCTTTTTATGCCTTAGTTGATCGTTTAAAATCTAAACCAGGACGTAAATTATCTGAGTCAGACTTAAAACGTATACCAGAAATTTTGACAGAAATTAAACAAAAAAGGCAAGCTTAATTAAGTTTAAAGTCTCTACTAAAATTTTGAAAATGCCCACAGAAAAACAAGCAGTTAAATGTTTTTTGATGTGTCAACAAATCACACAAATGTATTTACCAGTATTTTTAGTTAGATTAGATGAAAGAACTAATGATATTTTTATCCTTGCTGGAGAAGATATTCAGATTTTAATTGATAATGAAGGAGACGTTACAATTTTATAAAATTATCAATCACCAATAGGATCAATTATTAGCCTCCTTTTCTTCAATAATATAACCCGTTCCTTCGTAAAAAACACAGGTTTCTTCTCTCTGAATTTCTGCAGTACAATCTCGAATTTCAACATATCCTTTTCCTTCGCAGTAATGACAGATTTTTTGCTTTTTCATACTATTTTTTATTAAGCTCCGAAATTAAATAACTAAATTACTTTACTATCTTATCTTGTTTATCGAAAAGGGAATAGACCAGAAATATGAGATTTTATAATTTTTGCTGTAGAATTACTATATTTTTTAATCAACTTATGGTTAAATTGCCGATAAAATAAATCGAGAACTTTAAAAAACTATTGTCTTTTATGTCTACTGTTACCGTTAACGTTCCTGCAACAACGGCTAATATCGGGCCGGGGTTTGACTGCATTGGTGCAGCATTAACCCTTTACAATCAATTTCAATTTACTGAAAAACCAGACGCTGAGACTGATCTCAGCATTACGGTAACAGGGACAGAGGCACATCGAGTAAGTCGCGATCGCAAAAACCTCCTCTATCAAGCCTTCACTCATTTATATCACCATCTCAACAAAACACCCCCTAAAATTGCCATTGACATCAAATTAGGGGTTCCCCTAGCCAGAGGATTAGGAAGCTCTGCAACTGCTATTGTTGGGGGTCTAGTGGGAGCGAATGAATTAGCTGGCCAACCTCTTTCTACAGCAGAAATCATGGAATTAGCCATTGCATTAGAAGGTCATCCCGATAACGTGGTTCCTGCGTTGTTAGGAAACTGTCAGTTATCGGTGGGTAAACCTGAAAACTGGGAAATTTGTCAAATTCCTTGGCATTCTGACATTATTCCTGTGGTGGCTATCCCTGACTTTGAACTCTCCACAGAAGAAGCTAGGGCAGTTTTACCGAAAACCTTATCTTATACTGATGCTATTTTCAATGTAGCTCGTATGGGCTTATTAATCAGGGCTTTAGAAACGGGTAACGGACAATGGTTAAGCAAAGCGATGGCTGATAAACTCCATCAACCCTATCGTCAAGGACTGATTGAAGGCTATGAATTTGTGCAAGAATCAGCCCTCAAAGCAGGGGCTTATGGGATGGTCATTAGTGGTGCAGGACCGACTCTATTAGCCTTAACCCATCCTGAAAAGATTCAAGCAGTAGAAAAGGCTATGAAAAATGCTTGGACACAATTGGAGATCCTAGCAGACGTGCGATCGCTTTCTCTTGATACTCAAGGAGCAAAAGTTAATGTTCATTAGGGTTGATTGATTGAACCAAGCTTAATAGCCTCAAAGTATGGTAAAAATGTACAATAAGCTCGTCAGATGACTTGTTATATACCAATCGGAACTTTTTAGCCGTGACAGTAACCATTTCGCCTTGACCTAAGCTTTTTTTAAAAAGTATCCTTTCATAAAGTTAGTTTCATCAAAGAACGAAAAAAAAGTGGATTTTGAAATTTTACCTGACGATATTTTTCTAGTATCTTATCCAAAATCAGGAGCCACTTGGCTCAGATTTTTAATTGGTAATTATCTAACTAATAATCAATGTACTTTTACTAACTCTCATTTCATTGTTCCAGATATCCATTTTAATTCAAGTTCAGTGGATATTCAAAAATTAGAGTATCCCAGATTTTTTAAGAGTCATGAGTCCTTTACTAAGGAGTATAATAAAGTTGTTTATTTAGTACGTGATGGACGTGATGTAGCTGTTTCTTACTATTTTCATTTAAAAAAGTTTCATCAATTTTATCAAAGTGATAAAGACACTAAATTTACAAGTTTTTTGGAAAGATTTAACCAGGGAGAAATTGATACTTATACACCTTGGAGTCAGCACGTTATCAATTGGCTAGATAACCGAGGGGAAAACTTCTTATTAATTAAATACGAGAACATGAAAATAAATGCCCAGGAAACGCTAAAACAAGTTTTAGATTTTGCTCAAATTCCAGTTGATCCTGATAAACTTGCTGAAGCAGTTCAGGCATCTTCGTTTAATAAAATGCAGGAACTAGAAAAAGTACAATTTAATTTAATGGATCGACTTAAAACTTCAGATCCAACTATTCCTTTTGTTCGACGGGGTCAAGCAGGTGCATGGCATGAATTTTTTTCTAGTGAATTATTAGCGGACTTTATTGATACTCATGGAGTAGCATTAGAACGCTTAGATTACTTACCACTTGGGCTAGTTGGTGCGATGAAACAACGAACTACTCAATTAGCGGAAACTAATCAGCACTTAGAACAAACTCAAAGTCAATTACAGCAAATCAAAGAGGCATTACAACAAAAATTAGAACAAACTAATCAAGAACTCCAAGAAACTCAAACTCAACTCCAAGAAACTCAAACTCAACTCCAAGAAACTCAAACTCAACTCCAAGAAACTCAAACTCAACTCCAAGAAACTCAAACTCAACTCCAAGAAACTCAAACTCAACTCCAAGAAACTCAAACTCAACTCCAAGAAACTCAAACTCAACTCCAAGAAACTCAAACTCAACTCCAGCAAAGTCAAGAACGGATTATAGCTATGGAATCGACTAAATTCTGGAAACTACGAACTCAGTGGTTAAAATTTAAAAAATTATTAGGCTTGCCAGTAGAATAAAATCCCTATTGTGAGATATAATGCCGACAAAATTAAAGTTATTAACTACAAGTAAACAATCATGGGATTCTCAACCCCTGTCGCTTTTCTAATCTTTAAGCGACCTGAACTAACTCAAAAGGTATTTAATGTCATCGCTAAAGTTCAACCAAAACAATTATTGGTGGTAGCTGATGGCCCCCCCTCAGAAAAAGAAGCTGAGAAATGTCAACAAACAAGAGCAATTATTCAACAAGTTGATTGGGATTGCGAAGTTTTAACTAACTTTTCTGACCAGAATTTAGGTTGCAAAAAACGGGTATCGAGTGGGTTAAATTGGGTATTTTCTCAAGTAGAAGAAGCAATTATTCTTGAAGATGATTGTTTACCCGATTTATCTTTTTTTCAATTTTGTGAAACTTTACTAGATTATTACCGTCATGATGAAAGAATCATGCAAATTAGTGGTAATAATTTTCAACTGGGTCAAAGTCGGACTCAATACAGTTATTATTTTTCTAAATATCCACATATTTGGGGATGGGCGACTTGGAGAAGAGCCTGGCAACATTATGATGTCACCATGAAACATTGGCCAGAATTTCGTCAAAGGGGTCAAATGTCTGCAGTTTTTCCTAATCCAGAAGAGCAAGCTTATTGGACAAATGTATTAGAGCGAACCTATCAAGGAGAAATCAATACTTGGGATTTTGCCTGGGGTTATACTTGTTGGTTACAAAATGGTTTAACTGTCTTACCCGATGTTAATTTAGTGACTAATATTGGCTTTGGAGTTGAGGCAACTTTTACAAAACTCAATCATCCTTTAGCTAATCTTCCTACTCAAGCAATACATACCTTAAAACATCCCCCCTTCGTTATAGTTAATGATGAAGCTGATGCTTATACCAGTCAATATGTTTTCCTTAACCAAGCTAATATTTATTATCAACAAAGTGAGATAGCTAAAAAACGTAAAGAAATTGAACAAGCAAGCGCACAATTACGTCAACTTCAAGAACAAATTATCAGCACTCAACAAGAAATTACGGCAATGCAATCAAGCAAATTTTGGAAATTACGCCAAAAATGGTTCAAATTAAAAGGTAAAGTTGGCTTAAATCAGGGAAATGATTTACCGCAATGGGAAGGATCTGTTACTCAATCAATAGTCTTAGATGTACCAGAAACTTATGAAACTTATGAAGTTGAAACCTTATCGCCTATTGTTAATGAGATAGCATCAGAATTAGAAATTATTATGCCTGAATCACAACCTACTACTATTACTCCAAAAAATAAACATTTACAGTACATACAAGCTAAGGTAGAACCGTTTACTTTAGTGGGGCCAGAAAGAATTGAAAGTCTTTACAATTTATCTCAACGGATTGATTTAGAGAATATTCCAGGGGATGTTATTGAATGTGGAGTCTGTAATGGGGGTACAGCAGCTATATTAGCTCATTTTGCCACTAATTCTTATAAATATGAGCGCAAAGCTTGGTTTTTTGATTCTTTTGCTGGAATGCCAGAAACCACAGAAGAGGACGAAGAAGAAGCTAAAGAATATGTGGGACAAGTAGTGGGGGATATCTCACAAGTCTTAACCGTATTGAACTTGGTTAATGCGAATATGACCAAGGTGGAAATCCTTAAAGGATGGTTTGAGGAAACATTTCCGAAAGTTAATATCCCTAAAATTGCTTTACTCAATATTGATGCTGATTGGTATATTCCCGTTAAATTTTGTTTAGAAACCTTTTATGATGCAGTAGTTCCAGGAGGATTTATTTCTTTTGATGACTATGGCCACTGGCCAGGATGCAAAAAAGCAGTAGATGAATTTTTTGCCGAACGCCAATTATCTTATAAACTACACGAAGTTGACTATACGGCTCGATGGATTCAGAAACTTTAAACTAACCTATTTTTGTAATGCCTCATAATTCAGAAGCAATACTTAATAAGTATTTAATTAACTATAACTTAGAGGAGATTTAAAAAAAATCATGCCTACCATAGACTGGCTTAAACAAGAATTTGACTACGGATATGATAGTGGTGATGTGTTATCTCTTGCCCCCAATGATACAAGAATACAAGAGGAAAACTTAGTAGGAGGTTCCTATCGAGAGGTATTTCTGAAAGCGGTTGTACCTCATCTTAAACCTGATGCAAAAGTATTAGAATTAGGGCCAGGAAAAGGATCTTGGTCAAGGGCAATTTTAAACTATATTCCTGAAGGAGAATTACAAGTCGTTGACTTTCAAGATGTGAAACAATGGCTTCACCCTGAAAATTATGGCGGGAGATTAACCTGTCATATTGCTAAGGATAATTCTTTTTCTGCGGTAGAAGATGACTATTTTGACTTTTTTTGGTCTTTTGGTGTGTTATGTCACAATAATGTGGAAAATATTGCTCAAATTCTTAAAAATTCTTTATCCAAGCTAAAACCAGGAGCTTTGGCAATTCATCAATATGCTGACTGGAATAAATTAGATGATTATGGTTGGGAAAAAGGGGGTATTCCTCTTAACTTTCAACAAAAACCTGATGATCAAATTTGGTGGCCTCGCAATAATCGAGCAACCATGGCCTCTATTGCTCAAAAAGCTGGTTGGAGCGTAATTACAGCTGATTTAGGGCTAGTAGAACGGGATTCAATGATTGTCCTGCGCCGTCTCGGATAACCTTCATTAATCTTATTTTTTGTTGGTATTACGTTTAATGTAATTTAACCATTTAATAATTGTTTAAAACAATGGTATATTCTGCACCTGTCGCTGTTTTTATTGGTCATCGTCCTGAGTTGACCAAAAAAGTTCTAGAGGCGATCGCTAAAGTTAGTCCTCAAACCCTATTGATTTTTTCTAATGGTTCTGCTTCTATCCAAGAAGAAGCAAACTGTCAGAAAACCAGAGAAGTTATTCAAGAGATACACTGGGACTGTGAAATTTTAACTTATCTTTCTGATACCTATTTGGAACATCACGAGAGGATAGAAACTGCCCTGAATTGGATATTTTCTCAGGTAGAAGAAGCCGTTATCTTAGAAGAGGCTTGTTATGCTTCCCCTAGTTTTTTCGCTTTTTGTGAGGAATTATTACGATATTATCGTCAGGATGAAAGAATTGCTCATATTAACGGAATTAAAGGATATCAAGGGTCATCGGTCGTCGAAGATGGCTATTATTTTTCTCAATACCCTCACTATTTAGGTTGGGCAACCTGGAAACGAGCCTGGCAACATTATGATAGTGAATTGAAACAGTGGCCAGAAGTGCAGACTGCTGACTTGCTGAAAGGGGTGTTTGATGATCCCCAAGAACAAGAATATTGGACAAGACAACTACGGGCAGCGTTTCGGGGAGAATTGAAGGACGGAACCTTAGCTTGGAACCTAGCTTGTTGGTCACAGCATGGAATGGCGATCGCTCCATCGGTTGATCTGATTGTTGCTTTAGATCAAGTTCCATACCCTAAGTTTTACCCAATTTTTAATGAAGTTGCTTTTGAATTAACGAAAAGAACAAATTTAACCCAAAATCATCCCAATATTATCTTGCCTAATCACATTATAGATCGACAAATTTTTGCTCAAATCTTAGCTTCAGAACTGTCTTGTAGTCTTGAGCAAGAACTGAAACAAAAACGGGAAGAATTAGAACAAATACAAATCGAAAAGGAAAACCAACTCCTTAGAGATCAGATTAATAAAGTTCAAACACAATTATCTCAGTTAAACGAACAACTTCAACAAAGAGAAGGAATTATTAAAGCGATGGAATCTAGTAAGTTTTGGAAAATACGAAAGCGCTGGATTAATTTAAAAGAAGAAATTTTAGAATCACCTTTATTTTTAACTCAAATTAGTGCAAGAGAACAATTCAAAGCTAACGCTAAAGTATTAGAAACTCCTTCTCAATCTTCTGTGGTTAGTCCTTTAACAGGTTCGACTTCAGTAACATTGCTCGAAAGAATTCCTGCACAGAAGCTGATTGATGATTGGAAACTTCATACTCAAATTGATATTAGTGAAGAGTTAAAAGGTTATCCTGAGATTTGTCTTTATCAGTGCGATCAAACTCAATTAAAGTTTTTTGTTCCTTTAGATACAGTAGGGTCAGGAAACCTTTATGCACAGTTAGATAAATTTGACTGGTATTATACAGATGAAAAATGGGAATATGCCCTTGCGCTTCAAGACTTATCCGATTGTCAAACTGCCTTAGAAGTGGGTTCAGGATTTGGCTTTTTTATTGAAAAAGCCAAAAAATCAGGGATCAATATTACGGGAATTGAACTCAATGAACACGCCGTCAAAATCGCTGAAGGGAAACAGCTACCGATTAAACAATTAGATTTACAAGATGTAGCTGAAAATTATCCCGAATCTTATGATGCGGTGTGTAGTTTTCAAGTTTTAGAACACGTTAGCGACCCGAAAAACTTTATCCGTTGGTCAGTTGAAGCCCTAAAACCAGGGGGGAAATTAATTCTTGGAGTTCCCAATGCCCATAGCTTTTTGAAACATCAATATTGTTTATTGGATATGCCTCCCCATCACATGACTCAATGGTCAGCAGCGACGTTTAAATCTCTTGAAAAACTCTTTCCTATTAAACTAACAAAAGTAAAAATAGAACCCTTAGCAGACTATCATGTGACGGGATATTTAACGAGCTATCGTGATTATTGGTCTTCTGTATCACCATTGGGTAAATTTTTCTTCAGTGAAAAAGCCATGTCTTATTACGAAAAAATCTTGAATAAGGGCTTAAAAAAGTGGTTTCCTGGACAAACTCTATACGTAGAATTTGAAAAACTAAACTAAATAATTTTTATCGGGATTCATTCTGTCAGTTTATTCAGTTTTTATGACTCATGAAATATCTTAATTTAGGTTGCGGTTCTCACTTTCATCCTGACTGGACAAATGTGGATTTTGTCTCAACCCAAGAAGGGGTAATCGCCTATGATTTACGTAAAGGTATTCCCTTTGATGATGCTTCTTTTGATGTAGTTTATCACTCCCATGTTTTAGAACATTTTACTAAAGGAGAAGCCGAAAGATTTCTAGAAGAATGTCATCGGGTTTTAAGACCGAATGGTTTAATTCGGGTTGTTGTCCCTGACCTAGAACAAATTGCCAGACAATACCTTAAAGCTTTGGACGAAGCTAGTCAAGAGTCAGCAGAAGGAACAGCTAATTATAATTGGATTTTACTAGAAATGTTTGACCAGGTGGCTCGTCATCAATCTGGGGGAGAAATGGCTGCTTATTTAGCAGAGGAAAATATATCGAATGAATCCTTTGTTATCGACCGTATTGGGGCTGAAGGGGAAAATTTAATCAAACTATTACGCCCCTTAAAAAATCAGTTACCACCACCTTTTTCTTTTAATCCTGAAACGGATAATTTTGAGGAAGTTGCCCTAAAAGTGGGTAAATTCCGTCTCAGTGGAGAAGTTCATCAATGGATGTATGACCGTTATTCCCTAGAACGTATTTTGAGGAAAACAGGCTTTACAGATGTCAAAGTTTGTCAGGCGAATGAGTCGAGAATTCCAGAATTTGAGCGGTTTAGTTTAGATGTTCAACTCGATGGCCGCATTCGTAAACCTGACTCTTTGTTTGTGGAAGCGGTTGAATCTCGACCTAATTATTGGCGACAGGTTTTTATCACAGGAAAGACTGATATACAACCATTTAAAATTCTTCAATTAAACACCATTGATATTGGAGGAGGAGCGGCCAGGGCTACTTATCGTTTGCATAAGGGACTTCAACAAGCAGGACACAAATCTTTGATGTTGGCGAATTATAAACTTTCAACGGATGAGACGGTTTGCTTAGTCAACCCTCTACCTGAGTTAGATGAGTCTCAAAAAGAGGCGTTTACTACCTTACAAACTCATTATATCAATGAAAATCGTACTGAGCTTTCTAATACCCTGTTCAATTTTCCCTATCCGGGTTGGGATGTCAGTCAAGTAGAGGAAGTTCAAGAAGCGGATATTATTCAGTTACATTGGGTAGCGATGTTTCAATCTCCCCAAACCCTAAAACGGTTGGCAAGTCTGGGAAAACCTATTGTTTGGACACTCCATGATATGTGGGCTTTTACCGGGGGATGTCATTATACTGCTGGATGTGATGGGTATCAAACAAATTGTGATCATTGTCCGCAATTAAAAGAGGATAAATTTAATTTAGCAGCAGCTATTTTACAAGATAAATTAGATTTATTATCGGGAGTAAATTTAACTATTGTTACTCCTAGTTATTGGTTAGCGGATTGTGTCCGCAAAAGTGCTTTATTTAAACATCAACGAGTTGAAGTTATTCCGAATGGAGTGGAAACCGATAGATTTATTCCTATTCCTAAAACAAAAGCAAAAGAAGGTTTAGGCATTAAACCGAATACGTTTACTTTATTGATTGGTGCTGATAATGGTAATGAAAAGCGTAAGGGATTTGAGGAAATGATTAAAGCCCTTGAAGTTTGTTTAGAAGATGGCAGGTTTTTTATTGCAGTTCAACAAGAAAAAATTAAATTATTATCTTTTGGAATACCTAATGATCAGCTTAATTCTCTAAAAATTCCTATAGTTTCTTTAGGACAAATTAA
>NZ_AAXW01000066.1 GCF_000169335.1 Crocosphaera chwakensis CCY0110 | reverse complement strand
AATCAGCAAGTATTTGTAAATTTAAGTCGTTGGATAGATAATGTCTTTGATAGTATTTGGCAATCGCCACAAGAGCTAAATTTAGCTTTTGAAACCAGACGCACGGCTCAAGAACAAGAAGAACTTCAAAAACGAGGAAAAGTTATTAATTTAGGGGTAACTTCTCCTGAAAATCAAGCGGTTATTTTATTGATTAGTGTTAACCAAGAAGCTGATGAAAGAATGGGGGTTCGCATTCAACTTTATCCCCAAGGAAATCAACGTTATTTACCTTCAAATCTGACTTTGACATTATGTAATGAATCTGGAGACACGATTAAATCAGTTCAATCTCGCTCTCAAGATAATTATATTCAAATCAAGCGGTTTAAATGTCAGCGAGGATTTCAATTTGGGGTAAAATTAACCTTAGAAGACTGGAGTGTAACAGAATATTTTATAGTTTAAACTGTTTACAAAAATCACTAAAAATTTAGTATAAGTAGGGTTTAAGTTGAGTATTTTAGTTGTTTTAAAATTAGGAAAAGGAGATTGGCAACAAGGATTTTCTAATATCACTGTTCAATTATGGGAAAATAATAATCAAATTCCCCTACAGTTTATTGGTAGTTTACCCTCTGCACCCGAATTAGGTCAAATTTATCAACATTGGCGCAAATTATACAAGGCACTGAGTGGGAATCTCAGCTTTCGTCGTGGTTCTCAAGTTTTGGACATCGAATTTGATGAAGAGGATGTTACCCAGGTTTGTGATGAAGAATTTTTTACGCTCTGTGACCAATTAAAACATAATTTTAATCTTTGGCTTGATTATCCCGCTTTCAGTCGTCTTGAGGGACAATTACGAACCCATCTCAATATTAATACAGAAATTCGAGTTATTATCGAAACAGAAAATGAGCAACTAAGACGATTTCCTTGGCATATTTGGCGTTTTTTTGAAGATTATCCCTACGCCGAAGTTTCCTTAAGTCCCTTAGAATACCGACGTACTCCCAAAGTTAAGCGTCAAAATGTTAGTCAAGTTAGAATTTTAGCCATTTTAGGGAATAGTACAGGTATTGATGTTGAGCAAGACAAACAAATGCTTCAACAACTACAAGGGGTAGAGATTGTTTGGTTAGTTGAACCTCAACGACAAGAATTAGATGATAAACTATGGGACGAACAGGGATGGGATATCTTCTTTTTTGCTGGCCATAGTTGGACTCATGACGAACAAGGAACAGGCTATTTAGAAATTAATCCCACTCAAAGCATTACCATTGAACACCTGAGAAATGCCCTCAAAGCTGCCCTAGCAAACGGGTTAAAGCTAGGAATATTTAACTCCTGTGATGGCTTAGGGTTAGGGCGAGAATTAGCCTCTTTATCCATTCCTCAAATCATTGTCATGCGCGAAGCGATACCAGATGTAGTAGCGCAGAATTTTCTAAAAATGTTTCTGAGGAGTTTTAGTGGAGGAAAAACATTTTATTTAGCCGTTAGGGAAGCCAGAGAACGATTACAGGGGTTAGAATCGGAATTTCCTTGTGCGAGTTGGTTACCAGTTATCTGTCAAAATCCCACAGAAACGTCTTTTTCTTGGCCACAATTACAAAAATATCCTGATACAATTCAAACCAAAAATATAGTTCAATCTTCAGATACCATTCAAACTCAACCAACAGCTAAAAATCAAAATACTGTTGAATCTTTAGATACCATTCAAAACCAAAATACAGTTAAACTATCAAATACAATTAAAACTCAAGATACGGCTAAAACTCAACCGTCAAGAGTATTAGAAAAGTTCTATAAATTTCGTTTAACTCGACTGTTACTAATGAGTATTCCCTTAACTTTGGTGGTTATGGGAGTTCGTTGGTTAGGTTTATTACAATCAATGGAATTAAAAGCCTTTGATATGTTAATGAGACAGCGGCCAAGTGAATCGGCTGATTCTCGTTTATTAATTATTGGTATGGATGAAAAAGATATTAGTCAATATGGTCATCCGCTTCCCGATGATAAATTAGCTCAATTAATTAACACAATCAATGCTCATCAACCGGCGGTAATTGGAATTGATATTTTTCGGAATATACCTGTCCCTTCAAAAACATCTCCTGGTTATCAACAATTAAGTCAGACTTTACAAAATTCTGATAATGTAATTGCCATTTGTAGCAGTGGTAATGGTTCTGAAACCCAAAGCATTGCCCCTCCTCCTCAAATTTCTAAGCAACAAGTGGGTTTTGTAGATTTATATGATGATAAACAGCCTACTAATGGTCAAGATGATACGGTTCGGCGTTATCTTTTATCCAGAAGTGCTAGTTTATTAGAAGTGCCTTCACGCTGTCAAACTTCCTATTCTTTTGCTTTACAATTAGCCTATCGCTATCTAGACGCTCAAGGGATTTCTGGAGTCCCTAATGAGGATAAAAATTGGCAGTTTGGTTCAGTTATTTTCAAACGGTTACGGAATAGAAGTGGGGGTTATCAACGGTTAAATGATAGGGGAAATCAACTATTCATTAATTATCGGAATACTCCTCAAATTGCCAAACAAATACCCATTAGAAGTATTTTAGACGGACATTTTGATTTATTGAGAATTAGAGATCGTATTGTTTTAATTGGGGTTACAGCAGCGAGTGTTAATGATTCACACGATACCCCATTAGGGGAGATTCGAGGGATTTATATTCATAGTCATGTTATTAGTGAAATGATCAGTGCAGTGAAAGACGAACGACCTTTATTATGGTCGTGGCCGCAGTGGGGAGATATGCTTTGGATTTGGGTTTGGTCATTAACTGGGGGGATAATTGTCTGGAAAGTTCGTAGACCTTTGTATAAAGGAATAGGCATAAGTGTTGCTGTTGTGGTTTTGTGGGGAGTTTGTTGGTTTATTTTACTTCAAGGGGGTTGGGTTCCTTTCGTTCCCTCAATTCTAGCTATGGTCATTATGGTGGGGTTTGCTGAAACAAAAATGTAAAAAAAGGGAAATTGTGTTCTATTAACCTTTAGACTGAAACTGACAGTTTTATGCACTGAAAGGATTGCCTATCAATAAGAAAAAATTCTTTCTATCCCACTAAGTTAATTAGAGGAAACATCAAGAGATTTACGATCAGATTGATTACTTTTTAAATAGAAAAGACCAAGTTCACCATCTTTAATATGCAGAATGATGTAAGAACTCCTATCGATCCCTACAGTCCAGGTATCGTTTCCTAACTTTAATTCAGGAAAAGAATAGCCATAACGTCCACAACTATTTCCTCCTCCTACGCGAGAACTATAGTATTGTTTTTCTCCAGGTTCTAGATATTCCCATTGCCCATTGAGATTATATTCAAGGGGAAAAGAAGTATCATTTTCTAACACCCATTTATAGGTTTTTACTGGTGAATGTACAGTAACGCAATTTGAGGTTTTACCATGACCACTACTAGGAATCGAAGTACCAATATCTACAAGAGTGTTCTGGGAAACTGTGCCATCGAAAACACCCGCTTTGATTAAAACGGCAGTACAAACAAGAACACCTGCACCGAAAAGTGCATTAGAAATTAAAGATTTTGCGTTGAGATTCATGTTTCGTACCTTTTAAAGCGTTTCAGAGTTCTAAGAAGAGACGTTGAGGTATTTTTTCTCAATCTCATCGTTGACTTAATTTTTTTAGAATTTAATTATTTAATTTATGCACCACGGCTCAAAATTTGATGAAAATCAAAGCTTTCAAATTAATTTGTGAGAAATTCGGGATAAATGTTGAGCAAATTAAGTTAATAATTGTTTCGGAAGCTACTTGCTAAGAGGAAAATAGCATTGTGTGCATAATTCTAACGTCTGACATCTATTACATAGATAAGTTAAGTCTTAGTTCCATAAATTAAGGTTCTAAGTTCTATTATTTCTATTAAGGAGGAAGTTAGATCATGACACAAGTAAAAGAAAAAATGCAAGATAACTACTCTGAGATTTCAGAAAAGTCGGCTCGTATTGGTTTTGTAATGTTTTTAGAAAAAATTACTCAACTAAATAAAAACGAGTCTTTTACTACATGGGAATCACTAAAAAAATTACTAGGTGCGTCTCTCACTTTAGCTTTATTGGTAGGAGGAATATTAACCACTTCTCAACCTACTAATGCTCATATCAAGTGTCCTATAAAAGTTTTTGGTGAGACCAACGATATGTGTCCTCATCCTCCTCACAGTAATCCATTATCAGGTCTTGCCGAAGAAGCATGGGGAGAAGCAGGAAGAATCGCTTATCAAGGAGCAGCATCTATTATGTCCAAACGCTCTCCTACAGGAGAACCCCTCGATGCTTCCCTTAAAGATGCTTTACGTCCTCACTTTGGTGGCTTGGTAGATCGAGTTACTCTTCACTGGGGAACGCCTGGTCTTGATAAGTGGAGTGCCAATCAAATTGGGATCAATCTTTCAGGTACAGAATCAGCAGCCCAAACCTATGGTCATGATATTTATATCGAGCAACAAAAACCTAGTTCTTATTCACAAGGCTTGGTGGGATTGATTATTCATGAAATGACCCATTCACAGCAATATGAAAACTATAGTTCATCGTTATCTAACTTTGGTTACAACTATTTTAAAAAGTACAAGCAAGCAGGACAAAGTTATGAGAATAACGAATTAGAAAAAAAAGCTTACCAACAGGAAAATAACCTCACTGATTCGGTTTATACTGCTTTTCGTTCTCCAAAGGTCGTGTTCTCTGACGCAATGTGTGCTAACCAAAGCCAAACAGGAAAGAACACAAAACCAAGATTTGCGAGAGCCGTCATTTGGAGAGGAAACAATGCAGCTATCAGATGCTCCGAACTGGAGGGCGTGGAAGTCCAAGACATGAACAGATTTTGGACAAGAGATTTCATGATTAAGGAGGGAAATTCATTCAAAGGCAAGGAGGCTTTTTGCGGTGACAGTCGATATGTCAACCAAATTGTCATACGTCATGGTAATAGGCTTGGTATTCGCTGTCGAGAACTACATTCCGGTGATACCAAAGTACAATGGTCTAATGACTATTGGACTCGAATTTTTCTAAAGGGTGATATGACCCCAGTAGAAGCACAATGTCCTAATGATGCCGTAATCAACCAAGTTCTACAACTGAATGACAATTCCTTAGCAATTCGATGTCGGAAAATGTTTATCGGAACCAAGAAGGTGAAAATGGATGAAAACCGTTACTGGACAACTAACTTTCTTCAGTTGAATTAGGAATTGTCCCCAAGCTTCTCAGTAATTTGAACAAATCTTTTCGATCTTATTCACGAAAATAAGATTATCAGGGATTTCTTCAAGGAAAAATAAGAGTGTATCTTGGTCCAATTCTTCCATTAAAGGAACCCAAGGGGTAATGATAGTTTCGCTTCTAAGTAAGTCCTCTGGGGTAACAGGAATTCCTCCTCTTCCTGCATCAAAAAAGCCAACCGTTCCCCGTCTAACGGCTTGACAACCTTGGGCAATTTGGGTTTCAACGGGATTCTGTTCTAATGTATCTAAAGCTTCGATGGGATCTGCACTCTGAGCGTTGATTGAAATAACGCCACTAGCCCCGAATTGAGAACTAGCGGTAATATCACTTAAAGGGCTTAATCTTTCCCTCGGTTCAATCCCAAAAATGCCTCTAGCATTGATGGTAATGTTGCCTCCATCTCCTGTAAAAGCATTAGCGGTAATATCGCTATTTTCTGAGGGTATAGCAAAGATAAAGTCAGAAAAAATTAAAATATTACCACCATCCCCTCCGGTGTTTTGGTTGCCAGCAGTGGTGGAAATTTGAGCATTGTCGCGTAATTCAAGGATATCGTTCACAACGATGGTAATGTTTCCACCTGTCCCACTGGTGGTTTGGGCTGAAACGGTTCCTCGATCCAAAGTTAAATTATCAGCAAATAAGGTAATATCACCGCCGTCTCCTGTCCCTAAACTATCAACGGCAATAATCGCACCGTCTTCAATAATAAAGGTAACAGGATCTACTAAGATATTACCGCCGTCTCCTGTAGACTCTGGGGTGGTGTTGGCAAAAAATCCTGTATTTTCTCCCGATAAAATAATACTTTCAGGGGCAAAGATATTAATATCTCCTGCATCTTCGTCACCTGATGTGGTGGTGCGTATTTGTGAGCCATTATTGGCTTGAAAGGTTAGGGTTTGAATACTAATACTTCCCCCTTCTCCTGCTGAGGTAGTGGCTGCTATTTGGGAATTGTTATCTAAATCAATGTCTTGAGTTTGAATATTAATTGAACCTGCATCGGCTTGAGGTTGTCCTTCACTACTGGCTGTAATACGACTGTTATTGTCGAGGGTTAGTTTTTCAGTTTTAAGGTTAATATCGCCCCCGTCTCCAGTTGCTCCTTCATTAGCAGAACTGGCTAAGGTACTATTATTATTAAGATTAATTGATTCTTTGGCATCAATATCAAGGGTTCCTGCGTCTCCTTCTCCTGCTGTACTGGCTGTAATTTGAGCATTATTATTGAGTTCTAATTGTTGAGTATTGAGAGTAATGTTACTAGGTTGACTAGCGATTCCTGTTCTTTCTATTTCTGTGGAAATGGTGCTGTTATCTAATTCTATTCTGTTAGCATTGGGAACGGTTATACTTCCTGCACTACCAGTTCCTGCTGTAGAAGCTCTAACTTGAGAGTTTCCTGTTAGGGTTAAATTAGGAGTATTTAAGGTGATTTCTCTGGAATCTCCTGTTGCTCCTTCTTCTACGGCACTACTAATTTCACTGTTATTATTTAATTCTATTTTTTGGGGACTATTAATGTTAATAACTCCTGTGTTTCCTTCTCCTGCTGTACTGGCTGTAATTTGAGCATTATTATTGAGTTCTAATTGTTGAGTATTGAGAGTAATGTTACTAGGTTGACTAGCGATTCCTGTTCTTTCTATTTCTGTGGAAATGGTGCTGTTATCTAATTCTATTCTGTTAGCATTGGGAACGGTTATACTTCCTGCACTACCGTTTCCGGCTGTAGATGCACTAATTTCAGACTCATTTGTTAGGGTTAAATTAGAAGTGTTTAAAGTAATTTCTCTTGAGTTTCCTTTTGCTCCTTCTTCTACGGCACTACTAATTTCACTGTTATTATTTAATTCTATTTTTTGGGGACTATTAATGTTAATAACTCCTGTGTCTCCTTCTCCTGCTGTACTGGCTGTGATTTGGGCATTATTATTGAGTTCTAATTGTTGGGTATTGAGGGTAATATTACTGGGTTGGGTAGCAATTCCTGTGCTTTCTATTTCTGTGGAAATGGTGCTGTTATTTAATTCTATTCTGTTAGCATTGGGAACGGTTATACTTCCTGCACTACCAGTTCCTGCTGTACTGGCTAGAATTCGAGCATTATTAGTTAGGATCAATTGGTTAGTTTGTAATTGTATTTGTCCTCCTTGTCCTGTTGCACCTTCATTGACAGCAGTAGACAAAGTAGCGTTATCAATTGAAACTAAATTAGTGTCTTTTACCAACAAATCGCCAGCATTTGCTTCTCCTGAAGTACTAGCAGTAACAAGTCCTCCGTCCCTAATAATTAACTGAGGAGTAGAAATTTGCAAGTTTCCAGCATCTCCTGTTCCTTCGGCAGCAGTAAATAAAGTGCTAGCAACTGGAATCTCTCCCACTGTCCCCGTTCCAACGATTTCGACTGACTCAGAAGCATTTATGATTAAAGTGCCTCCAGTCCCACGCTCAAAGGTTAAAGATCCTTCTTCAACTAGAGAACCTGCCCTAATTAATCCGCCCTCACTTACCAGTAAACGGTCAACATTGATGGTTAATTCTCCTGCGGTTCCTGGACCAAAAGTATCAGCTGAAAGTTTAGCACCTTTTTCTACTGTTAACTGTCCAGTGGTGACAGACAAATCTCCTGAATTTCCGCCAGGAGAGACTTCCCCCCCGAATATACCAGTTCCGGCAGGTTCAGCAGAAACAAATAAGCCACTTTGACCACTGGTTAGGGTAGCATCAGGAGAAGTTCCGCTTATTACGATTGATTCTGAAGCCCTAACCGTCAAATCTCCCCCTTGACTTCCATTGCGGGATGCAACGGAAATCTGCGCTCCGTCCAAAATCTCTAACTGCTGAGTTTCAATGACCATATTGCCAGCATTCCCAGTCGCAAATTCAGCGTTAGCTGTTTGAGCAAAAATTCCTGTCAACAATTCTCCTCCCCTCAGTTGGATAGATTCAGAAGCTTTGATGGTGACATCTCCGGCTCTTCCTGAACCAAAAGTGGCAGCATCGATAATGGCTCCATCTGAGATAATCAGTCGTTGAGTTTCCAGGTTTATATCTCCTGCATTTCCCTCTGCATAAGCTTGATTTAAAACTCCACTGGGAAACATTGCTCCTGCTATTCCAGACAATTGTACTAGCTGAGAAGCTTTAATTTGAATATCACCTGCTTGGCCGGACCCAAAGCTCAAAGACGTAATTCCGCTTTCATCAATAATGTTCAATTCTGCTGTTTCAACAACAATGTTTCCTGCTGCTCCTGTTGCTCCTGTGTCAAAAGCATTGGTGGTTGTTGTCAATAAAGCCAATCCACTTAAATTGATAGAGTCAGAAGCAAAAACTGAAATATTACCCCCAGCACCATTAGCAAAGACATCAGATGCTATGAAGGTAGAATCTTGAAGGTTTAAAGTACCTGTATTGATGAATATATCTCCTGCACTTCCTTCTGCTTGTGTTTCATTGAAAATTCCACTAGGAAAAAATTCAAGACCTTCGTCTGTTTCTATTTCTATTCCCCCAGATAACTCTACCCTACCCGCAACATTAATGTGAATATCTCCTGCTTGACCAATACCCGCACTCGAAGAGCTAATGGCACTGCCATCAATAACGCTCAATTCTCCTGTTTCAATAGTAATATTTCCTGCGTTTCCTGTTGCGCCAGTATCTTCAAAATTAGTTGTGGTTGATAGACCAATTCCGCTCAAGATGATGGAGTCAGAAGCCGAAACAGAAAGATTGCCCCCTGCACCATCAGCTAAAGCATCAGAGGCAGTAAAAGCCCCATCTTCAAGGGTGAAAGTCGCTGTATTAAGAGAAATATCGCCTGCTTTCCCCTCTCCTTGTGATGTAGTTAAAATTCCTGCATCTCCACTCAAGATTATGGAGTCAGAGGCGTTAATAACTAAGGTTTCTCCTGCTTGTGAACCAAAGGTCGTCGAACCAATAAAGCCAAAGTCCCTTAAAGTAACCTCTCCCCCTTGTATTTGAATTGCACCCCCTCTTTCTCCAGTGGTATCAATAAAAGCATCTTCTGATAGAGTAATATTGCCAAAGTTATTAACTCCTTCATAATTCAAAGCAAAACCAGGAATAGTCGGCTCTTGACGAATGCCAACAATGCCACTTCCTGTTACACTTCCTATTTCTATGCGCCCTTCTTCAGCAATTAATCCTCCTGCTCCTTGAATCGATACGTCACCTCCAACAAGGGCTAAGGTTTGCCCAAAGGTGTAAAGTTCCCCTTCATTGGTAATGGTTCGGGCTATGCCTTCAAACCGTAAACCAATGGGTGCTTGGGCGGTTACAGTCAGCAAAGGTGGAGCTTGAGGATTGGTAGCACTGTATTCTACGCCCCCTGGTAAAATAACACCGCTCGCTGTACTGGCAAGAAAAGAACCAGCAATATCGATTTGAGCATTAGGACCAAAGAAGATACCGTTGGGATTGATGAAAAATAGGTTAGCGTCTCCTAAAACCCCTAATGTTCCCAGAATATTAGAAATATTATTTCCTGTAACTCGGCTAATAATATTAACAATTCCATCGGGATTGGCAAAATAAGCGGCTGCACCGTCAGCAATATTAAAGTCGAAAAAACTATGAAAAAGATTTCCCCCTCTGATGGCTCCCCCCTCAATTTCTGATAGAGTTGCGTCGATTTGATTGACAATAGAATTTTCTGCCCCAAGGGTATTATCAGGAATAATCTGAGCATGAGTTAGAGAAGCATTGAGTCCCCACAAAGAAAAGGACAGAAAAAAGCAACATTGTTTAAAGCTTTTTGATATCATAATTGTTGGTTTAATTTTTCTTAAAAAATTAGTGTCTCTAATGGATAAATAGACACTGGATGATAATAAATTTAAAATTTGATTTATGGTAACTCAACTTTATGAAAAATTCTAGTTTTTGTATGATGATAAGGCGACATTTTATTGATGTGCTCAAACACTTAAAGTCAATAAAAATTAACACTTCTTTAAGGTTTAATTCGTAAAAGACATCATTCAACGTTTATTAAGAGAGGACATCATGAAAGAATCAGTCATTTATCAAGCGATTAAAGCTGAAGGGAAAGAAGAAGGAAGACAAGAAGGAGAGGTTAACCTAATTTTACGCTTACTCAATCGCCGTTTTGGTCAAATCTCTCCTGATTTCTTAACTCAAGTTCAAACTTTATCCGTTGAAGAATTAGAAGATTTAGGAGAAGCTTTATTAGACTTTCACAGTGAGGAAGATTTAAGACAATGGTTCCTTAAAAAGTGAACTATCCTAACTTACCTCACTCCATTAGAAAATAAGTTGATACTCTCCTCTACATTAGGTTAAAAATTTAAAATTTTCTTTTAATAAATTTACCTTTTCCTAATGCACCAATTCCTAACAATCCCAAAGCGATTAATCCAGCATTTGTAGCAGGTTCTGGAACACTTTCTGGCTCATCTGGTTCAGTTATTATTGATTGTAAAATGAAACCTTCACCGCCAGTTCCGCTATTATGAACAACAAGATCATCTCTAAACGACTTGTTGCCGTCACGGTCCGTCTCTATTAAAAAACTCAGTCCTTCAAATTCTATTAAGTAATCATTGAAGTTAAAATCCGTATCGTCATCCTTATTTGACTCAAATACAAAGCCATCATCATAAACTAGGATAGCTTCTCCATCACTATGATTACACAAACGACTTCTATTATCTTCATCATCAAAATTTCCTCCCAAAATCTGTGCTAAGTTTCTCGATGGTTCGCAAAAAATTGTGTTATCGGGATCATCGTTCTCTATTAAATCAAAAAACTGAGATGCACTAAGCTCAAAGAAAGAGTCCGTAATTGGTCGTGAATTAGCAGCAATCTCTTGTAATTGCATCGAAGTAAATTGATCTAAAGATAACTCTACATCATAGTCAACTTCTACCTCAAAAGAACCATTCGAGTCTATGTATCCTGAATTCATTAATATTTGGATTATGTCATCTTGATTATCAGGATCTCGATTTTGTAAAACATCTTCTTTGAGTGTTAATACATCACTAACGTCTATCCTCATGTCGAGTTCAGCAGTATCAGGAGAAAAATCCGATGAAACGTCTAAATAAACGTTAAAACTGCCTACCCCTTCAAAAAAATTTTCTTCTACACCAGTTAAAACATTTAAAGGAATAGAAAGATAAGCGTCTCCACTATCTTCAAAGAGTTCAAGTTTTATGCCCTCTTCATTGTTTCCTAAATCTTCCGAACTACCAAAAATATTTGAATATCCAGACCATCTTCCTCTTCTTCGTGCTTCTGCTTCACCAGCAACAGCAGTAAATATTAATCCAGCCGCTAGTCCAGTCGTGATTACCTTGTGAATCATTTTCATTGTTAAACCTCGTTAATTCATTAAATATTTAGGTATTTGCTTACAGCGATGATAAGTATAGTAATAGTAGCGACAAATTAAACCAAAAAATCCTAAAATAAACCTTAAAATTGATAAAATAGCTTTCTTTCTTGATCACTAGCGAGTTTTTGAGCAATTCTCAGTCCCGCTTGTTTTGAATCGACGTAACAAACTAAGTTTGATTCCTCAACAGAAGTTGATTGAGACATAGAAGTAAATTCGATTCCACGAGAACTAATGAAGATAGCGAAAGGTCGTTGCTTTTTCATAATTCACAAACAACTATTTTGGGTACTGATGACCTCTAGATAAGGATACGGATTTTTATGCAAATGTCGCCAGAATAACCCGTTGGGTACTTCACGCAACTGAATATCACCCGCTTTCAGAGGGCATAAGAATACGATTTTTGGGTAAAAGCATCTGACCTCAGCTTCATATCTTTCCCACAAATTAAATGTTTAAACATATAAACGTTTGAACATATAAACATTTAAACGTTTATATGTTCATTTAAGCTACAATAAAATCATCCCTTTCATCTATCCCACCCATGATCATCACCGTCGCCTCGTTCAAGGGAGGCGTAGGAAAATCCACCACGGCCTTACATTTAGCAGCTTACTGTCAGCAATTAGCCCCTTCGCTGTTGGTAGACGGGGACTTAAACCGCAGTGCTTTGGACTGGGCTAGTCGGGGAGAAATACCCTTTAAAGTCGTGGATGAAAAACAGGGGGTTAAATTTGCCAGGAACTACGAACACATTATTATTGACACCCCTGCCCGTCCTGCCCCTGACGATCTTAAAACCATTGCTGAAGGTTGTGATTTACTGATTCTCCCTACCAGTCCCGATGCTTTGGCTTTAGGAGCAACCCTACAAATGGTAGATGCCCTCCACTCCTTAGAAGCCAACTATAAAATTCTACTGACCTTAATTCCTCCCCGTCCCTCTAAAGCAGGTTCTGAAGCGAGAAGTGCCATTAAAAATGCTCAACTACCTCTGTTTAAAACAGGGATTCGGCGGTTGGCTGTGTTTCAAAAAGCAGCCCTTGAGGGGGTTCCCGTTAATCAAGTTAAAGACCCCTACGCTAATGCAGCTTGGGATTGTTATGTCAAAGTCGGCCAGGAGATTCTACCATGAGCAAAAAACCATCAAGCCGATTTGATGACCTGTTTAGTGCAGCCCGTAATAAAACCCAAGAAACTGCATCAGAGTCAACTACAGCTAAGGAAACGAAGAAAAGCAAAAGCCGTGACCCTGATTATGTAAGGACAACGATCTATCTTCCCAAGCGACTTCATCAACAACTAAAAGTGGCTGCGGTTCAAGGGGATAGGGATATGAGTGAGATCATAGAAGGGTTGGTCGATGCCTGGGTTCAATCTCTAGACGCTTAAATGTTTAGATGTTTGAATGTTCAACTGTTTAAATGGCTAGATGTTTAGCAAAACCTCAAGGTCGATCTCAGTACAGAAAATCAGCGTTGAGAATGAGTGATTATTGTTGTGACCCATTAATTTTCCTATCCCACCGCTTAATATAGAAGTGATAAGCGTGGCTTTCCTAAATTTGTAAATGTCTAATTCCCTAACTACTTCAGAACATAATGTTGTGTGTCCCGAAGATTTTGACCCCCCTCTCAAGAGAAAGGAGGCAACTATACCTGGTTACTGGACTGTTGAGGAGATTGCAGAAGAATTGGGGGTAACAACCCGCAAAATTCAATATGATATTAAAGGAAATCCTCAACTTAAAAAAAGCTCACCAAAACTTAAAGCCTACAGAATTAAATTAGCCTTTTTGGTTCCAGATCCTGATGCTCTTGAATATATTTGGAACTACCGAGAAAAAAAGAAAAAATCTTAACAAGACGTTACCTAAAGTATTTCACTAAAACGAAAAAATACTGTAAACTAAGAATCAAACATATGGAAAACCCCGCTAACTCTTTTACCTACTAGCGGGGACATCATATACAAAAAATTTTTTAGTTACCAATGATCCTACCTCATCTGGGCGGGAAAGACAAGTGCGCCCAAAATTTCTGCTGCGTGGCATTCCTCTACAACAACCAGGGGGAGTAGCCTAGCATGAGAAACCAACTCACCCCAACCACCCGCTTTAACCCCTGTCCCATCTGTACTGACCATAGTGGAGACTGTCGAATCTCAGGGGACACCATAATCCTCTGTCATGGTTATATCGACACCGACTCCCCCCTGTCCGGCTGGAAATGGACAAAAACCAGCAGTAACGGAGTCTGGGGCGTTCATATCGTTGACGACGGCAAAGAATTCAACCGTGAACAATGGGAACGAGACAAGCTCCTAAGACAGCAACGAGAACTAGACAAACTCAACTTCCTAGGGAAAAATGCCCTACCCATTGGCCAACGAGATCAAAGCTATAAGCGACTTTCAAACTATCTAGGATTAGGAGATCGCCACCGAAAAGACCTCCAGAAACGGGGGTTAAGCGACCTTCAAATCGATAAAATCCCCTTCTTCTCCCTCGACCAATATTCCCCCATTCCGTCAGGAATCCCTGACAATTTGCCAGGAATAGGAACAGATTATTATTCGGGAAATGTTAAATTTTGTGTATCAGACCCTGGCTATTTTTGCCCTAGCTTTGATATCAAAGGGAAAATTAACGGTGGTCAGGTTCGCTACGAAACCAAAAATAATAAATACCGATGGTTAAAAGGGGTCTTCTCATCCCATTTACCCAATGGAGAATTACCTATCACCCTGGTAAGGGGGTATAAGGGGACAAAGGGACAAGAAAAGTTTAAGGACGCTACTCAAACTAACAATCCACCAGATAGCCCTGAAAATGAGCTTGAAGACCCCTCAACCGACTCAAAGGTATCAAACCCCCTTTACCTCGTCGAAGGCATCTTAAAGCCCGTTATTGCCTCAAAGAATTTAAAGATTGATGTTTGTGGGGCCAGTGGTGGCCACTTCAAAGGTTCCCCGAAGCAGTTCAAAGAAATCATCGCCCGTTACCAGACACTCATTCTCTGTCCCGATGCAGGGGATATCCTCAACCCCCAAGTGATGCAGCGATGGTTAAACCAAATTGAGTTTATAAAATCATTAGAATTAGGTCACAGCCTGAAAATTTTATGGTGGGGACAAACCATTAAAAACTCCAGTGACATTGATGAAATTCATCGGGAAAGATTCAGGAAAGCTAATGAAATTAGCGTTGATCATTTTCTCGAAATCGCTAACTTAGAACAATACCGAGAAAAGACTCAAAAAGCTTGGCAAACCACCAAACATTTTACCCCTGATGTGACCATTGACCAGACCTTTATTAACCTACCTTGCCCCCAAGACAATACCATACTTTGCCTCAAAAGCGGACTAGGAACCGGCAAAACCACCGACTTAATTAAACATCTCAATGGTTATAAAAATGAAAATGGAGAATGGGTAAACGGTCAATGGTTTGGAGAAGGAGCCATTAATTTAGGCTATCGAAATACTCTGCTTTTACAATTCTGCGAAAAATCAGGGTTCTTACATATCCACCATGATTCTCGCTTCATTGATATTACCAAACCCTATAGTCGAACCGCAGCTTGTGTCAATAGTTTATTGAGACACTATACCCTAGAATCCTTTGACGACAAAATCCTCATTTTAGATGAAGTCGTTTCTATTATCAAACATCTCCTTTTTAGTGGCACCATCAGGCAAAGATCCGAGACGATTGCTATGTTTATGGAAGCTATCAAACGGGCAAAAACAGTAGTCTGTTTAGATGGCAATCTCTCGGATATGTACTGTCACTTCATGGCAACTTGTGACCCTAGTAAACGACTGGTAAAAGTTGAGAATACCTACCAAGGAAACAAACCCGAACTCATCCTTTTAGAAGGAACCATTAATAATAAAGGGAATCTCAGAAAACGAGATAATGCTCCTTGGTTAAATGCCCTCTTAAACACAGCTAAACTGCCCGTGGTCGCTGCCGATTCTCAAATCTTATTAGAATCCATTGATGACTTATTTATCGCTCAAGGAAGGAAGGGCATTCGCATTGATTCTAAAACCATTAATAAGAAAGAAGTGAAAGCCTTTCTTGAGAATCCTGTGGCTTGGATTAAGAAACATAAACCTCAGTATTTATTATTTAGTCCGAGTTGTGAAAGTGGGCTTGATGTAGCCATTACCAACTATTTTAGTCACTTTTTTGGTTTCTTCTTTGGGGTGATTGATGCTGATGCCATTACCCAAATTATTGCCCGTGTCAGAGATGTTGACTTGATCCGTTATTTATGGGTCATGCCCTACGTTAAACAGGATAATCCTGATAGTATTCAAAGTCCCTTAGTAGAAAATCTCCAGTATCATTTGAACCAAAGATTAATCTCTGATATTGATAGTGTCATGAGTGGTTTAGCTGATGCCGAAACATTAATCTCAGAAATTGTTACCCAGTTTAAAGCCTCACAAAATACCCCCCAACATCAACTAGCCCAACGCATTCAAGCCATGAAAAACTATGAGAAGTCTAATCTCAGAGAATGTGTTTATTGGCTACTAGCAGAATCAGGCTATGATATTTCTAAAAGAGTCGCCCCGCTTGAGGATGCCCAATTTAAAGCAACGGGTAAAGAAGTTTCTGAAACTAACAAGTTGAACAAACAAAGTAACAGTAAAGATATTGCCAATGCGTCTGATAAATACATTGGTCAACCAGAAACGCTGCTTAATTATGATGCCTCCTGGGAAGAACGATGTGCTTTAATGAAGGCGTGGATCGTTAATACCTTACCTGGGATTCATGAACAGGAAATTTGGTCCCCTGATTTTGTCTATAAGATCAAATACGAATATCCCAACCTGATTAATCAATTAGAGGATCGTTATTTACTTCATAACCTCGATAAATGTAAAGAACGATCTCAACGCATTTACCATTCTCAGTTAGTCAAGGGACGTTTGGGTAATACCTTAACCCCTTGGAAACATAACCCACGCTATCTACGCTTAAAGGTATTAGAAACCATCGGCTTAAAAGACTTTATCCATAATCATTACGATATCGAATTTACCCCGGATTATGAACCCCTCCAGGCCATCCTGAAACAATGTCGCTATAAGAAACATTGGCTTGGGTTAGGGAAAAAACCTGGATCTAATCCCATGAGGTATTTTAAATGGTTATTAAACCAGATTGGTTACTCTCTCATCTCACGACGGATTAAGACGAAAGAGAAACGAGATAGCTATGTCTACAGAATTTGTTCGGTTCCCGATGCTAAGTGTGCTTATTTAATCGACCCCATTATGGCGGCCATTGCTACTCGTTATGAACTTGAGAAACCGCGCTTAAATTGGGATGAAGGACGGCAACATATACTACAAATTGAAAATATGTTACAAGAAACAAGGGTGAATAATGTGCCGAAAATTTTCAACCATGATAATGCTGAAAATCCGCCACCAGAAAGGATTATGGATGGGCTTAAACCTCCCAATACTCTAGGAGAAGGTTTGAGGGTTATCGCCCAAGAACTTGATACTACAAATGAGCCAGATTCTGGGAAGGAGGAGCATTTATCAGCTATTGTGTCTCCTTCAAACTCAGACAAGAGGGATCAACTATCTGATGTTCCTGAAAAACCCAATCAACCCCAACCATCTGAAGATGAAGGGTTTGATTGGAAGGACATTATCAATGATATGAACCGTCATTTGAAGCGAATAGGGTGGACCATAGAGAAGGGGAGAGAATATCTCAATGCTCGTTATGGGGTTAGATCCAGGCTAAAGTTAACGGATGATCAACTGATAGAGTTTTGGGATTTTTTGAAGATGGCTTAACTGTGGTTGATTCAACTAATTTCCGTATAGCGTGGGATTAAAGCTGAATCTAACTGTACATCTAATTCTATTCCCTCTCTGTAGAATTCTTTCTAAGCCAGTCACTAAGCTGCTGTTCACTAAGCTCACCAGCAGCTAAGGCCAGCATAACCGTTACCACTTCCACCTCTGGCGCAGTTAAATCAATCCCGTTGACCTTGAGAAACACTGCCATGACTACGAAAGCCGTTCGTTTGTTGCCATCAACAAAAGGGTGATTTTTAGCTACTCCCCAACCAATGGCCGCAGCTAACTCATACAGACTAGCATCGGGTTGATAAGTGTAAAGGTGTTTAGCTCTAGCCAAGGCCGAAGATAATTTACCTTCATCCAAAATACCAGAAGCCCCACCAAACAAAGCAAGTTGCTGGCTATGAATCGCCCTAGCCATTCTCTCGGTAATCCAGATTGGTTCCCTCACTTAGCCAACTCTTTTAACGCATTACGATAATGGCGGGTGATTTCCCCTGCTGCTTCCATCACTTGTTCAAATTCAGGATCGTAAGCGGTTAACTCTATTCCATCGGGGGTTTCAGTCAGATAGAGGGTGTCTCCTTCATTCACTTGTAACTTATCAAGGATTTCTTTGGGAAAAGTCGTTCCGATGGAATTTCCAATCTTCCTGAGTTTTAACTTCATTATTTTCTTATTCGTGACGAGTAATTACAATTGTAACTACCAACTTTTCATAACCTATATAAAGCCAGGGAAAATTCCCCTGATTTAGCTAGGCTTGGATTTAGGAGACTAAAGATTAACGTATCAATCCTAGTTAAATCAGTAGGGACTTTTAAGAAATTTGGCTAGAGTTAGCTTTGAGATCAAACAGATGAGTTAGTAGCCAAATTTCTGACCTGGCTTTTACAAACTTAACCCATTATCTCGACTACGCTGTTGAGACGATGGGTTGTATGGTGAATTAATTTTATTTAATCTTTTGCCAATTTCAGAAGTAATCAAAGCCATTCGTTTGATATCTTCTTCATTAAGATTTCCTCTAAGAACCCCATCTTTCTTCTGAAGAATTAATCCTCGTCCATCTTTAGCATATAATTCTATGGTCTGTTCATCGGTTGAGATGTGAAAGATATAACGATTCCCTTCAAATGTCCGTAAACTGTTTTTAGGTTTTGGATTGACCCAACGCATTAACAGAATAATGCTTGTCATAGCTCGAAAATTGTTTAAGTCAGCTAATCGTTGCTCAGATGAAGGGATTGGTAAAGTTTTCTTTGAAGGCTTTGGCTGATTATGAGAAGGTTCGACCGTCTGTTTAGGAGTAGGATAATCTGACGATTTTCTCTGAATCTCTGGCTTCTTAACTGCTTGATTTGGTGTTGTTAGCTTCTGATTTGTATCCCCTTTAAGACGTTCTGCTAATTCCTGTAATCGTTGTTGGTTTTCGTCAGAAAGTTGGTTAGATTTAGCTAGAGTTTCATTAGCTTCTTTCAGTTTTTTATTAAGGTTAGTATCCGCTTCCTCTGAAATAATTATAGGTTCACTTACCGATTGGTCAACCTGATTACTGGAGTTCGTAACTTCAGCATCGCTCACTGTTTCAGACTCAGTAACTTCTGATAATATTGTATCATTATCTCTCTCAATTTTTTCATCGGTAATAACTTTTGATTGAGAAACAAACTGAGAAGTTTTCTGCTTTAATTCCTTCGATTCTTCATTGTTAATTGGGTTAGAATTATCAATTAATTCCTCATCATTATCCCTTATTAGCTTCCTATTTAACATTTCCGATGAAACAGCATTATTCGGTTTTTCTTGAGATACATTACTAACATTGGGGGGAGCTTCAATGACTGAAGTAGAAATATTTTGAGTCGTCAAACTTGATACTTCTTTCCCATCTGCCCCTCTTTCTTTAGTCTTATATTTACCCTTAAATAAAGCCTTTTGACGAGCGCGTAATAATTCTAACGGATTCTCTTTTGCCCTCGATGCTTTAGCCAAGTCCAGTAAATTATCTTTATCTGAAGTATATAACTTTAACTCAGATTTGACCCTAGACACCGCTACATAAAAACTTTCCTTCCCAATCGTATAATCAGCCGAAATTAACACCCTATCTGCGGTTTTACCTTGAGATGAATAAGTCGTACTAACTAACCCATAATCTAAAGGTTGAGGAACCCTAAAATCAAAACTGTCTTGTTTGCCATCTTTGTATTCAATGGTCGCTGTTGTCCCTTCAATGGCTTTTACTGTAAATTCTTGACCGTTTCTCCGTCCTTGTTTTCTATCATTCTTAGTCCACTTTAATCTATCTCCTACTGCGATTTCTATCTCTGAACTATGATAAACCGCTTTCTCAAATAAAGGATCGACTTTAATCTTGTTTCCTGTCGAATCTTCGAGGGTTAAACTATCAGTATCTTTATCAATGATTTTATAAAGTTCCCCCTTGCTTAATTGACGTTGTTTATAATCAAAAGCAGGACTGACTAAATCCCCTATTTCTAAATGATGGGTAAAACGCATTTGTACCCTCGTTAAATCCTTGCTTTTCAGTTGAGTAAGCTTAACCCCTTCTCCTAATTTACCTTCTGCTTTTAATCCTTTCCGAATACTTTGAGTAATCGCCAACCGTTCTGTATTCGTCCCTGCCAAAATTAGGGTTTTCTCTCTATCAGTTTGAGGGATTTTCAAGTAATCATTAACAATCTGATTAATCTTCTCCTCTTCAGCCACTTCAATTAAACAATTAGCCTGATTAAGAATACCAAACCCGGCATCAATTTCCCCCTTAGAAATAAAATCCACGGCGGTTTGTAGTTCAGGAGTGCGCTGTCGTAGGGATTGATTCATTCTAGCAGTGGTCATTCCTGCTGCTTGTAAAGACTTGAATGGGTTTCCTGCTTCCACTGCGGATAACTGTCTTGTGTCCCCGACTAACAACACTCTGGCTTTTTCAGCTTTAGCCCGTTGTAACAGTTCATAAGCTGCTTTGGCACTGAGTAACCCGGCTTCGTCAACGATCCAAATTTGGTTAGGTTCTACCTGTTTTGCTTGTTTGGAATAGAGTAAACTAGCCACTGTATCGGCTTGAATGCCAACCTCATTACCTAAAACTTTGGCCGCTTCAGCAGACGGGGCAAACCCTTTGATGTTGTAGCCATTTTTTTTAGCCAAAGTAGTGAAATGATTTAACGCATAGGTTTTCCCTGCACCGGCTACCCCTTGCCATGCCATTACGGTGTCATGGGTACTTAAAGCGGTTGAGATGGCTTCCTGTTGTCCTTCTGTTAAGGAGATGGGGGCTAAAGCCTGATTAATCGTTGCTTCTGAGTAGATAGGACGTTGTTGATTTTTCCCCTCTAACATTAAACGAATGGTGGCCAGTTCTCGTTGTAATGCAGCTTCAGTGGTATAGCGACGGTTAAGGTTGTCACTAACGTTAATTAATTGAGAATGTTGACCAATGGTTTTATCGAGACTCTCTATATTAATGGGTTGGCCATTTAATAAGATAAATTTTTCTACGTCTTCAAGCCGAAAAGCCACAGCCCGTTCTTCACAGTGAGCAATGGCATCATTGACAATATTAGCCTCAATAGGGCTTGGGTGAGAAATAGCATTTTGGTCAATATTCCTCTGAAAAGCCTGATTATCACTCCCCTTGCTCCTCTGCTCCCTCTGCTCCCTCTGCTCACTATTACCGTCACCTTTTCTATCCAAACCAGTATTAGGACTGACAAATTTAACCCCTAATTCACTGGCTTCTCGTTGCCATTTCTGCTTTAAGTCAGATGGGGACACCACTTCTTTTTTGACACGGGTGTTGCCCCAAGCGATGTTACGTTCAAGGACACTGGCATTTTCCCCGGCTTCGGCTAAAATCTGTTGTCGCCGTTTAGAGAAGGAGTCTAGGTCTTTTTTCTCATAACCAGCAATTTCAAACTGTCCATGCTGTTTCGCTTCTACTTGATAACCCAGCTTCATTAGTTCCAAGGCTAAGTTATGTTGGTACACCATCCCTAATAATTTCTGTTGACGATAAATGGCATCGTTGTGGAGGCTGCGCCATTGGCCATCGTCTCGTTGGGTGACGTTCATGACCACACAATGGGTATGTAGATGGGGGTCTAAGTCTCTGGTTTCGATGTGGTCAAATTGAGCAACGGCTAACTTGCCGGTCTGAACCACTTGCCGGGGCTGTCCTTTTTTTAAGATGCGACTTTGAGCATAACGGGACTCCATCAGTTCTAGGGTTTGGTTAACCGCTTTACGGTGGGCTTCAATCAGTCGTTCGTCTCCACCGACTAAGGCTTGTAAACTGACACTTTTAGGAGCGTTAAAGGTACAGTCAATGGCGGCGCGGTGTTTATTCCCATTGATTTTCCGTCCCATGAGACAGTGGTGTCCGTCGGGGGACTGGCCATCTAAGAGGTTATTGTAAGCGTCGTGGTCTTTAATTTCTCCGGTCAAGTTGAGATTGGCTGCCCCTTCACCGAACCATCGGCCTTCCTCGTAGTAGCCTTTTTCAAAGTAGGTTTTAGCCAGTTCTGCATTAACGTTCTTAATGGTTAGCATCGCCTTCCTCTTCTACCAAGGGTTCAATTTGAAGATTAGGGAGTGCCTTTAACTGAGTCATAAGACCTTCGCTTTGTTCAAGTCTGATGCACCAGATACTAATCTGTTTAAACCGGTTCACTTTGTTTTGATAAAAGAACCGATCTATTTTAGGTAGGGCTTTGATGAGTTCCACCGCTTCAGAGTGGTAACGGGTGAATAACAAAGCTACCCAGTCAGTAAATTTTAACGGATAAATATAAACCACTTCTTTCTGTAAGCTTCCATCGAATAACAGACGGTCACTTATCTCCTTACACTCTATTTGTAATTGTCGTTTTGGCCAGTTTTTCTCTTCTACTATCATCAGTTAGTTGGTAATACGTTTGAAGTTATTTTGTTACTTTGTCGTTAATTTCGCCGAATTAGGAAATTCTCATAGAGGGGGTGTTAGAATCTATTATAATGGTTTTGCCAAAACTTGGCGTAATGTGCAAAAGATTCAGAAAAAAAGTAGGTTGCTCACAGCTAGTTAGTTTTTGGAAAAATTGGCTCATCAAGGAACTCGGTGGGTGAGCTAAATAGGGTCACTTGGGGTCACTGAATAGAAAAGGTGTTGGCATCTTGAGCCTAATATGAGCAAAAATAAAGGCTTTTTAGGGTATCTTGAGTAAGTTTTGAGCCAGCCAAACGGTCAAAAAATCGCTAGAATCAGATAATGGTGATGTTAACTGATGTGAGGAGATGCCAGATTTAATACTTGCCCTGGATTTTGGAGCTAGTGCGACTAAGATTGCGTATCGAAGTGGGTCAACGGAAGGGTCGTCTTTGTTTGAGGTGGTGATGATGCCTCCGGACCTTGAACCCATTGACCGTGACAAATTAGAACGGTATCAGACAAGAGACACCATTGTTGTCAGTCAAGTCCCTGAGATAGAAGAGATTTGGATTGAGACTAAGGATAAACTGTATGCAGTCGGTCACTTAGCGCGATTGTTTGAGCCGGTGGATAAGATTAAAGATGTCAAATATGAAGTAGCTGCTTATAAAACCTTGGCTGCAATGGGTTATGTTTTATCTACCCTGACTCAACAAAACCAGTTACCCAAGAAAAAGAATTATAAAATTGCCCTAGCTGTGGTCCTACCTTGGGAAGAGTTTCCTGATAAAGATCGTTTCAAGTCCTTTTTAGAATTGCTCCTGTCTAACTGGAAATATAGGGATACAAAATGGGGCATTAAACTAGAATCTTTCTCAGTGCGTCAAGAAGGGTTTGGGTTATTTTACCTGTATCAAAAGAGTATGTTCAAACCATCGTTAGATCGTATGGCGATTTTGATGTTTGGGCATCGTAATATTTCGGCCTTGTATTTTAAAGATAAAAAGCTTCATAGTGGCTCTTCCCCACTGCTAGGATTTCACCAAGTATTTGACCGTGTTGCTCAATCCATTTCTTGGTTAGATCGACAGACCATAGTTAAGACCTTTGAAACTATCTGGCAGAATCACCGACAGGCTTTTTTTAAAACCACCTATATCGAGAAAAAGCCAGAAAATCAGCCCTTACTCCAACGATGGAGGAACAAGCTTGGAAGCTATCACCATTATGTGGCTATTGAGATGAAGTTTCCTAATTGGGCTGCACTCAAACCGATTCAGGATTTAGCCAGAGCATCAGATCCTGACTTGAGAAAAAGGGAAATTAATGATATTGCCCATGCCATCGATCTAGCCTTAGAGGAATATATTGAGTCATTTCAAAAATGGTATAACTCAATGTTTTCTGAACCGCTTTCGACAATACTAATTAGTGGAGGAGCCAGTTGGTTTATTCGTCCCTTACTATCTGAATGGTTCTCAGAAGCAATTGGAGTTGGCTTTAATCTTGGCTATAGTAATTGGCTTCAAAGACAGTCTGAATATAAATCGGCTAAATTTCTTGATGAACTAGGTTTATCTATTTATTTATCTAATTTTCCCGACTCTCTAAGTGACTTGCACAAAAGAAGAAACTGGTTTCATGTCAATTCAATTTACCGTCCTTATGAAGCTAACCCAAGGGGAATCCAGAAAGAGATTGTCAAAGAAAGACCGCTATATTTCACCATGTCCAAATATTTTCAACTCAATAATCTTAATGCTTATGAATCTTTTTCTCTCTCTTATCAACGTAAGGCTGATGTGATTGGATTAGGGGCTTATCTCATGGATAAAACTTTAAAGACTTGAAGGACATAAACAGAAAAAAGGTTATTTAATTGATTGATGAAGCTGTTAACTGGAGTGAACATGGACAAAGGGAGAAAGAACTTTCATATTAGATTGCAACCCGATAGCGAGAGTTTATTAGGGGAAGTTATTGATTATTTACAAACCTTAAAAAAAGAGGAGTTAAATAAGCGAGTAGGAGAGCTTTTAGTGGCTGCTTTTTTACCCCTAGCGCGGTATCATCAAAAGAGTTGTGATTCTGAAGAGTTAAGAAT
>NZ_AAXW01000067.1 GCF_000169335.1 Crocosphaera chwakensis CCY0110 | reverse complement strand
ACTGTGTAAATCGCTGCTTTAAAATAAATTCTGCGATCGCTAAATCTACAGGAGTGGTTACTTTTAAATTAGTTTCTTCTCTTCGACAATTTTGACAGGTAATTGGCATTTTCAAATAAAGCAGCATCATCAGTGACTTGCCAACCCAGTTGATAGCCTTTTTCATGACATTCTTTTAATAAGTTTACTTTAAACCCTTGAGGAGTTTGGGCAGCCCATAAATTGGAGCGATTTGGGGTATCTTTAATAAATCGGTTACTATCAACAATTTTAATGGTATCTTTAACAGAAATCGCTGCAATTAACCCTTGACAAGTTAAGAGTTGTTCGGCACATCGATCAAATAAATTCGGGGTAACTAAACATCTTGCGCCGTCATGAATTAAAACATTGTCTACTGCTTCAGGTAATGCTTGTAAACCATTATAGACAGAAGCTTGACGGGTTTCTCCTCCCTGTATTAATTCAACAGGAGTAGTAATAGAAATAGTATCTAAAATTGTTTTAAATTCAGGGAAATCGTAGGGTTGTCCAATAATACCAATCCAATCAACTTTTTGTGAAGATTCTGCTGCTAAAAGTGTCCAACTTAGTAACGGTTTACCCAAAAGACTAAGCAAAAGTTTATTATGATCGCTACCCATTCGTTTACCCATTCCTGCTGCCGGAATTAATAGATACATAATCTAATCATTTAATAACTAATTTATTTATTGTACCAAAAAAAGATCCTCAAGTGTACATAACAATTTCTCTTATTTCTTCTACCCTTTGATCATAGTTGTTCTTAGGAATAACTGGATGACTTTTCACTAAGGAAATAGGGTGATTAAGTTGAATCCAAGAACGACAGCCTCCATAACTTGAGTCATAAGAAATTGTAACAGGTTCAGCTAATAGAAAAACACGCAATAATAAAACAAAAATAGGCTGATTAGCTTTCCACTTGAATCGTTCTTCAACAAAGCTTTCTGTCCAAATGTGATAAGAATATAGTTGCTTAATCTTTGAAGATTCTCTTACTTTTAAAATAGTCGTAATATTAGCCCAACTACTAATAGTAATGGTTTCAGGATGCCACCCTGATGATACAGGTTCTATTAAATTAGCATAGTCTGATTTTAATAACTTGGGTTTTTGATGTTCATAAGTAGGGTATAATAAGGTGGGATTATGATTAACTTTAAACTGTCCAAACACTTCTTTAATACCTCCTTTACGCAAGAGCAAAATAGTGTTACCCTTTTCTAGTGCCTTAACAGCAATATCCCACTCTTTTAAAGCATTCCGTAGGTCAATCAGCATAAAAAAATCTCATAAATAATGATAAATAATTATTGTAAAAAAGTTAGTTATTAGAAGTTTAAAATGCTATCATCGAATCAATTTTATTGAGATTATTGATCACAATTAATAGACTTGAACCATTGATATTGTACTAGAATATATTTATGAATAACATTGCAGCAGTAATCTTAGCAGGGGGATACGGAACAAGAGTTAAACATCTGCTTCCTAATATTCCAAAACCCATGGCTTCCGTTGTTAATAAACCCTTTTTAGAATGGATAATTCGCTATCTTAAACAACAAGGAATTACCCAAGATATTTTATCGACTGGTTACCTAGGAGAAGTCATTGAGGAACATTTTAAAACCCATCAGGTCAAGGGAGTAGACATCTACTGTTGCCGTGAAGATGAACCACTAGGAACAGCAGGAGGATTTATTAATGCAGTTCAACAAGTTAGTTTATCACCTAAAGCATGGTTAGTTATGAATGGCGACTCTTTAATTGTAGCTAATTTTCAGGAATTAGCGAAGTATTTAGAGGATCAAGAAGTGGGATGTGTCATTCTAGGGGTATCTGTTAATGATGCGTCTCGTTATGGTTCTCTGGTATTTGATGAGTCAAATACTTTGTTGAATTTTGCTGAAAAAAAAGAGGGTCAAGGTGTTATTAATGGAGGCGTTTATTTATTCCGCCACGAAATTTTAGAACAGTTTCCTTCTCTGTTTCCTTTGAGTTTTGAATATGATGTTTTTCCTACCTTACTCAAGGAAAAGATTAAAATTAAAGTACATCCCATTGAAGCTCCATTTTTAGATATTGGGACTCCAGAAACGTTACCTCAAGCAGAAGCATTTATCAAAGAAAACTTTACGAATTTATTAGAACCATGTTAATCTCACGCGCGCCAGTTAGAATTAGTTTTTTTGGAGGGGGAACAGATTACCCAGAGTATTTTTTAGAACATGGTGGCGCGGTTTTAGCCACAGCCATTGATAAATTTTCTTATGTTACCGCCAGTCCTTTTCCAAGTCATTTATTCGACTATTTAATTCGAGTTTCTTATCGCAAAGTTGAGTTAGTTAAAACTGTTGAAGATATCGAACATAAAGTTTATCGTGAATGTTTAAAATTTTGCGGTTTAGATAAAGATATCGAACTCCATAATGTGGCTGATTTACCTGCATTTACCGGGTTAGGTTCATCTTCTGCATTTACGGTATCCTTATTACAAGCATTACATAGCTTTAAAGGAGAATTTGTTAAACCGTTAGACTTAGCTTATGAAGCCATTTATGTGGAACGTCATCTAGTTAATGATCGCGTTGGATGTCAAGATCAACTAATGTCAGCTATGGGAGGATTTAACTTAGTTGAATTTAGAACAGAAGACGATATTATTGTTAATCGAGTATCTATTTCTCCCCAAAGATTAGCGGAATTTGAATCTCATCTTTTCATTGTTTTTACAGGAATTAAAAGACGGGCTGCTAAAGTAGTAGAAAAACAATTAAAACGAGTTAATGATAATACAGAAACCCTAAAACAAATGAGAAAAATGGTAGATCAAGGTTGGGATATTTTAACCAGTAATCAATCTTTATCTGCTTTTGGTGAATTATTAGACAAAGCTTGGATAGCGAAAAGAAGTTTAGATACAGTTATATCTAACCCAGAAATCGATCATCTTTATAAACTAGGACAAGAAGCAGGGGCTTGGGGTGGTAAACTATTAGGTGCAGGTGCAGGGGGGTTTATGTTATTTTTTGCCCCACCAGAAGTCCATCCCAAGTTAGCTAAAACTTTTGCTAATCATCAGGTACTTTCTGTTAAAATTAATGCACCGGGTTCTCAAATTATCTTTTCATAATTTGATTGAATATTAAACTTTATTAAAATGATAATTTATGCTTATTTTTATATTGAACCTCTACTAGAAACTAATTTAGAAATTCCTATTAATAACTTAAAGGTAGAACGAGTCTATCATGATCTAGGAGCCAGACATGAATTAGAAAAACTCTTAAATGATTGTCAAGAAAAACCTCCTAATTATCTCTTGATTCGTCAATTACAAGAACTAGGAGATAACTCTGAGATTGTCAAGAATAATTATCAAAAATTAACTGACTTAGGAATCAAAATACTTACTTTAGAGGTTCAGAAATCAATTAATCTAGATGAACTAAAATGGTTAGAAAATACAATAAAAATTGATATTAACGATCCCGAAATATTAGAAACTATCAAGGAAAATAAAAGAAATTTATCCCTTAAAAAAGGACAAGCATTAACAAGAATTAAAGCCTTACCTCCTCCAGGAAAAGCCCCTTACGGATACCGAAGGGGTAAAGACTGTTACATTATAGATCGTAGTACCGCTCCTATTATTAAAGACTTTTTTGAGCAGTTTTTATTGTTTGGATCATTACGAGGGGCTGTTAATTATTTAGCTAAACGATATGGTAAAAAAATCTCTGTTTCTACAGGAAGTCGTTGGTTAAAAAATCCTGTTTATCGAGGAGACTTAAAATATAAAAATAACGAAATTATTTCTAATACCCATGTGGCGATTATTTCCAGAGAAGAAGCAGCGCAAATTGATCGGTTATTAGGAAGAAATCGAAAATTGTCCTCTAAAACTGCTAGTGCAAAACATTCTTTAGTGGGTTTAGTAAGTTGTCAAAAATGCCATAATTCAATGATAATTAATCATGTTACCCAAAAAAACAAAAAAAAAGAATATCTCTATATCCGTCCACAAAACTGTCCTTTAACCCCCCAATGTAAGGCTATTCCTTATCAAGACGTTTTAAAAAAAACTATTGACTATATTTGTAATCACTTCCCTAAAAAAGTAAAAAGTTTCGATCCCCAAAAAATAGAAGATTATAAAAATAAGATTCAAACTCAAATAGAAGAAAAAAAATATATAATCAATCAATTATCATCTTTAATTCAATCTAATATTCTTGATGATCAAACAGCTAACCTAAGACGTTATACTTTAAACCTAGAAATCAGTCAATTACGTTCTCAACTCGAACAACTTCCCCCAGAAAACTTAAAAAAGATTGCCGAAACTGTTTCCTTACCGAGATTTTGGCAAGACTTATCAGAAGCAGAAAGACGATTTTACTTTCGAGAATTTATTCGTCAGATTTATATCGAACAAACCTCGAAAGTAGACTGGAATTTAGAAATTACTTTTATTGTCTAATCTCCTAAACTGATCGCCGTTTTCTGAACAACCCAGTCATAGTTAACCCAGTAACTAATAAACCAACCAATCCTAAACCATTCAAAACAGGAAAAATCTCATCCAACCCAATAATTTCCATCGTATGAATTTCCATCAATAAATGGGCAAATCTCTCCTGGTGAAACCACTCATCAAAAATTGTGTAACCCATGCCAGTGAGAACCGTTGAAATTAAAGGTAAACTAACAGTAACTGCTAACAAACGATGGTATTTACGAAAGAAACGAATCATAGAACTTCTCCGAATAATAATTATAATCTTCACTCCCCGTTCACCACTGAATTTTTATGACATAATATGTTCATTAATGGAAATAGCTTGCCATTTGCGACTCACATCAAAAACCGTTGAACTTGCCCCACAATACATAAGAAGTATTAGGGGTAAACTGATAAGAAAAGTAAGAGAGAAATGATATTTTTGAAACACACTAATCATAGTCATACCTCTTAAAATAGAAAGGAATGAAACCCTAAAAAGCAAACCCAAAAGTGAGAACTAAAGAAAAAGCAGACGTAATCACAGTAATCCATAAAACTTGTCCATCCTCACGATTCATAAGACTTCCTCCTAAACTGTAGTAACGACTCTTTGCTTCGTTACTTATTACTGTAGGGAAAGATAGTAAAGAAGTCGGGTTGATCTAAAATTTCTATCTAACCTAATATTTTGCACCTTCGATAAAGCAAGCTAGTGAAGGTAGGCAAGAGGCAAGAGGCAAAAGTAAAAAGACTTCACTCTTACTTCCTCTAAATTGATTCAGACTCTTTTAGCTATTTAGTCTTATTGTATTGGTGCAAGATGTGAGCCTCCTACTAGCAGCGATCGCTACTACCAATAGATAGGAAGAAACACTTATGTTTTACTGTGTTTCTTAAGAGTTTAATTTGCCGTCCTACGGTTCTAAGAATTCCTTATTTAAGATTGATAATTCTGTACCTTTTCAATCAGCGATCGCACTTCTTGAGTTCCTTCGGAGGGTTCAAAGGAAAGGGGAAACTTGCCACTATTTAACATCCTTAACCCTAAAGGTGCAAGAGAGAGTAACCCTTGTAAATCTCTAAAATAATTACCGACGACAAAAACCCCAAACTTTCGTTCATCGATCCATCCTCCCTCTTTCACGAGATCAATTAACACTTTTCTATGACGAATAGAGCGACTACTTTGGGTATCTTTGCGATCTAAAATTTTTTGTTTTAAATGCCCAATTTGATTCATTGGGGCTACTTCCATCGGACATACCGCATTACAATAATAACAGCGTGTGCAGCCCCAAACCCCTTGGGTTCCTTGATTATAGGTTTCTAAACGCTCTTCTATTTCTGTGTCACGGGAATCTGCCACCATCCGTTGTGCTTTAGCCAAAGCATGGGGACCCACAAACTCAGAGTTAACGGTTAAAGCATTACATTCAGAATAACAAGCACCGCACATAATACAGTTACCCGTCTGATCCAACTGCGATCGCTCTTCTGGTGTCTGCAAAAATTCTCGTTCAGGGACTTTTCGTCCTTGGGTACTAACGTAAGGATCAACCTCCTGTAGTTTATCCCAAAAGCTGGACATATCCACCACCAAATCTTTAATGACTGGCATATTTCCTAAAGGTGCAATGGTAATGGTTGGTACATCGCCACTATTTGAAGCCGATACCATTTCTAATTCTTGTCCGACATTTTGTTTACAAGCCAAAGCAGAACGACCATTAATTCTCATGCTACAACTACCACAAATGGTATTGCGACAATTTTTACGGAAGGCCAAACTACCATCTTGTTCCCATTTAATGCGATTTAAACATTCTAAGATGGTATTGCCGGCTTGAACTTCTAGTTTATAAGTCTGTAGCTGAGGACTTTGATGAGGCTTTTGTCGCCAAACTTTAAACAATACTTCCATGGGAACATTAAAAAATTGAATGGTTTCTTCTATCCTATCTTGTTCTTAGGATTTGTATGGCAGTTTTCTTCAAGGATAAAAATGCCCCACACCGGCTTCTCACCGACTCAGTCTAAATCTCGATAGACCCCAGGGGAAACTGTCGTTATTAGTGAACCTTTGTCGATTTTCCACAGTGTTAATATCCTAATCAAACTCAAATTGGGTGCAGGTTTTAGGCTTATTTTCTCTGGAGTTTTTTCCTTTTCTTTTAAGGTTCAACAACCGAAACTCCAGAGTAGATAGAAGGGTAATTTATCTTGGGTTGAGCAGATGCAAGCAAATTTGTGGACTTAAACTGTCGTTGATCAACTTCATAATTCTTGAAATTTTTTTGGTTTAGTTTAGGAATTTAACGCTATATTTTTGATATGATCAATAATGATCTAAATAACCTAGTCATCATTGAGAGAAAATCAAAGGACATTGATAAAATTATGGCTGATACCGTTGAAACAAATCCTACTCCCTTAACTGGGAAAGCCTTACTTCAAGAACTAAAACAGTTATCTGATAAGCCTCGGCGAGAAACAGCCAAAAAATGTGGCTATTACTCAGTGACAAAAGACGGACAAGTTCGTGTTAACTTAACAGACTTTTATGATGCAGTTCTTGCAGCTAAAGGAGTCCCTCTTCAACCGGGTTCTACTAAAGATGGTCGTGGCCGTGAACCGACATTCCGAGTCAGCGTTCACAAGAATGGTCAAATTGTCATTGGTTCTACCTATACAGAGCAGATGGGATTGAAACCAGGGGATGAATTTGAAATTAAATTAGGCTACAAACATATTCATCTTAAACAGGTGGGCGTTGACGACGAAGAAGTTGCCTAAAGACTATTTAGTGTCAGCAGACTATGGGAGTTAAATCGCTAAAGCTAAGTCAAAAATGAGGGTAAACCTTTGGACTTTCTGAGTCTAATCTGACAAAGGTAAAAGCGATAATTCCCATAACATAAATCTCGGTTACATTATAGAAAGGAAACTGAAAAAGCCATATGTTATGGTCAGATGAGAAGTTAGTCAGTAATCCGTCTCTATAATGTCATTGATAAGCATCAAAAATGGTTTAATTATCCCAGCAGATCGCAGTATATGGGAAGTATTTGTATCTTCCCATCTCGATCCTTTGCTGAGTAGTGTTAAGAACTTTCCTAGTGAGAGTAAAATCGGTCTTTTTTTATTAATATGGTTGCTACTGTGGCTACCTATAGCTTTGTTAATGGGTAAAAAACTGGACTGGCAACCCTTTCAACCCTTAGAAGCAGAAAAAAAAATCCCTTTATTGATTCCTTTGTATCTATTGGTTCCCTGGTTCGGGTGGTCAACTTTGATAGTGGAAGGAACTTCATTAACTGACTATGGATTATCTTTGCAGTGGGATCTCCTGATTTCCCTCTGTATAGGTCTTCTTCTAGGGTTAGGAGGATTAGGAATCGTTTTTGCTATCGAGGGGGGGTTAGGGTGGCAAAAATGGCACTCTGAGAACCTAAATCAATTAGAGAAAGTGGTGTTACCTATATTCGGTCTAGCTATGTGGATTGCCTTAACCGAAGAATTTGTATTTCGGGGAATTTTTCAAACTATCTTAGAAGAAAAATATAATCCCTGGGTCAGTGCTATTATTATTAGTAGTATTTTTGCTCTGCTTCATTTACTCTGGGAAAGACAACAAACCCTACCCCAGTTACCGGGACTATGGTTAATGGGAATAGTTTTGGTAATAGCAAGATGGGTCGATGGAGGGAGTTTAGGGTTAGCTTGGGGACTTCATGCTGGTTGGGTATGGGGGTTAGCTTCTTTGGATGCTGCTGACATGATTGCTTATACAGGAAAAGGTAAAGACTGGATCATTGGTATGTATCAGCAACCTTTAGGGGGAATGATGGGAATTTTGTGTTTATTAGGAACTGGTTTGGTTTTGTGGTTTGGGCTATGATTCAGTTATCAGTGAACAGTTATCAATAGAGTTACAATTGATGAGATTGATAGACATCTTTTGCTGCACGATGTAGTAGAGAGTGCCGATAAACCAGAGATTTTAGGTCTTTAGCATAGCCTCCTCCAATGACACTAGCAACGGGATATCCTTCGGCAATACAACTACTTAAAACCAGCCTTTCTCGGCGATAAATGCCTGTATCCGTTATGCTTAACTTGCCGAAATGATCATTAGCATGAATATCAACCCCTGCATCATATAGAATTAAATCTGGTTTAATTTGTGAAAGTAAGTCAGAAAGATGTTGAGACAAAATCTGTAAATAACCATCATCATCTAATCCTTGGGGTAGGGAAACATCTAAATCACTTTTTTGCTTTTCTCTAGGAAAATTAGCTTCACAGTGCATCGAAAAGGTAAACACTGTTAGATCATTTTGGAATATTTTAGCAGTTCCATCTCCTTGATGAACATCGAGATCAATAATTAATACTGTTTTGACTAACTTTAATTTTTGTAAGACACGAGTAGCGATCGCTAAATCATTAAAAATACAAAACCCTGAACCATAGTCAGGAAAAGCATGATGAGTTCCCCCTGCTGTATTACAAGCTAAACCAAATTTCAAAGCTAATTTTGCCGTTAAAATGGTTCCTCCCACTGCAACACAAGTCCGTTTAACTAAGGCTTCACTCCAAGGTAAACCAATGCGTCGCTGCACTTTATCTGATAAAGTTCCTTGACAATAAGCGGTGATATAATCGGGGCAATGAACTAATTCTAATAATGATTTTTCAGGACATTCTGGGGTGTAAATGTTATTAGATTTAACAACTTTTTCCCTTAGTAATAATTCATAAAGTAAGGAAAATTTCTCCATTGGAAATCGGTGTCCATCAGGGAGAGGAACCACATATTGATCATGGTAAACAATGGGTAAATTCATGGTTAATCCCATTTAAAAGGATCAAAACAACGATATCACGAGGGTAATAGTTAACTATTCATTATTGATCACTTTTCACTGAATCATTGTTTACCCCAGTCCTAATTCACGTTTTAAAAGATTAATCGACTTTTCTCCGATATAATATTCAGAACAAATAACATCTGGGGGACGAATTAAATCTTCTCTAACCGCGAGAATGGCTTCTTTAACCAGAGAATAACTAGCTGGATCACTCATAATGGTTTGTGCCGATCGCGCTAAAGTTAAGAGTTGACGGCGATCGCTTGCTTGTGCGGTGATTAATAATAAATCATCTCCCCGTAAACTATGGATGAGAATTTCTGCGACGCGAATAATTCCTGGACTTAAACTCACAATGCCTAAACGAGTATCTTTCGGTAATTCTTTAATCATGGCTAATTCTTTGGCATAATCGTAGATATCGATGGGAAAAACACGGGTTGCATGGGGAGAGGCAATTAATTCGGCTTCAGGAATAAAATAACGGCTAGTGACCACAGTGGCAGATTCTTTTTGCGCTAAAACTTGATCCAAATCTTCGATGGATACTAATTCGACAGGAATGGCCAGTGCTTTTTCTAATTCTTGTAAAATCAGTTCGCCAGCACCCATATCACGACTGGGAACGGTAACGATCACTTCTGCGCTACAGCGTAACCGCCAATCGATGACGGCTAAAAATAACTCTTTCGCTTGGGAAAGGGTTAACCCTTGTTTTAGCAGTTCATCTAAGCTTTTATAAACCAGTTGACTTTCTTCGATATATTCAGTGAATAAAGGAGACTCAGGAAAGGAAATATCTTCGTTATTTTGCGCTTTGACATAGATTCCTGAACCAGCGATAGATTCGACGAGGCCGGCTTCTTCGAGTTGTTGATAAACTTTACTGATAGTATTACGGTGTAATCCCGTCATCGTAGCGAGTTGACGGGTACTCGGTAAACGGTGGCCAGGGGGATATTGCCGAGAAGCGATCGCAAATCGAATCTGATCAAACAGTTGTTTAGACGCGGGAATATCACTATCGGATTGTATTTTGAACTGAAGCATAGCGGCCACGCCGGGCAAACGATATTAAATTAATGGACATTATTTTACCGTGAATCGTTCCTCGGAATTGAAGTTATTTTTTACTTCTAACTTTTAACTTGTAAAATTATTAATGTTTATTGTCGACAATAATAAGCGCACCGCTACGCGGATCTCTTCGAGATCGCTTAAGAATTAGATTCTATAATGTTTCTAACTTGTTCAATGTCTAACTCTAATGCTTGAGCAATTTGTTCTACAGTTAACCCTAATAAAAATAAGCGAGGAATAGAGGCAATTTTAGCAGCTAATTCTCCTTCTTGTCTCCCTTCTTGTCGTCCCTCTTGTCTTCCTTGTTCTATTCCTTCTTCTAATGCTTCTTGATAGACTTTTGTCTCTCTGAGATCGTTTAAACTAAACATTTTTTCTATCTCCTGACGACTAATTAATGGCAGTTTATAGACTAGGATTTTCTCTATTAATTGTAAAACACCCTTCGGGAAGTCAAAAGGCAAAAGTCAAAAGTCAAAAATTAATTTTTTAAGTTTTCTTTTTTAGTAACAATTGATTTAGCGATAATTTTGATTAACTCTTCACATTCATTGAGAATACTAAATATTTTTTCTTCGGGAATTAACTCAGATTTAATTAATAGTTTAAGCCAATATCTTGTTTCTCTTGCTTCCTTAAGTGATATTAATTGTTTACTGATAAAATCTCTTGCACTTTCTGCTGATTGAGATTCTTCTATATTTGCTCCTATTGAAGTTCCTGATCTGAACAATTGAGAAGCTAATAAACGTGGAGTTCCAGGCTGTTTATCTAAATAGTTACATAACTTAGTTATTCTAACAGCAAACTTAAAAGTTCTTTCAGGAATAGAAGTCTTATTACTCATCAACTTTATTAGTTCATAATAATATTATGATAGCTAATTTTTCAATATTAATAAACACTTTTGACTTTTGCCTTTTAACTTTTAACTTCCCGAAGGGCTTGCCTTTGCGAAGCGCGTCTTACAGGTGACAAGTCTTTGCACGAGAGAAGAGACTACCCAAATCCCCTCTAAAAAGGGAAGTGCTCTCCCTTAAAAAAGGTAGGTGTCCCACAGGTGTAGTATCGATTAATTCAAAGGTAAGGTCTGAGTAACTCACATAGTCTCCTCCTTTTCTCCAACCGACACGATCGCAGAACTCATACCAGATTTTTTCATTATAGTTTCTTGTCCCTCCTAGTTTATCTACATAGATTTTTTTCTGGACACTGAAGCCAAACTTACCCTTACTATATTTAACCCAAAGTTGATCGATGGTGCGTAACTCCTCACCGGGGAACGTATCAAAGTCTTCGGGGTCAAAATATTGTCTTTCTTCTTTACCAACGGTTTCAATCATCAAGCGATAGGTTTCATAGTCAGCGTCTTTAAATTGTTGATTTTTGAGTAGTTCTTCTAGTTTTTGGTAACGCGCATATCTTACTTCTGTTTCTATTTCAAAATCGATTTGACGAGAGGTTTCTTTGAGACATTCATAAGCTAAGGAGACTGCTTGAGGGTGTTTAAACTGAATGAGACGACGAATAAAAGCACTAGGGTTTCTCAGTTGTGCAACATAAAGAATAATAATTGCTTTCCACCATTGATCTTGCCAATATTGTAGTAGTAAATCTTCTTGTTGAGTGCGTTTTATTTCTGCTGCTGCTAAATATTCTTGAAAGCTTTTATGAGCAAATTCATATTGATCATCCACTTTAACTAATAATTCACTAACTTCTTCAATTTTTTTGAGAAAGTCTTGACTTGAGATAGATTCATCTATTAATTGGATATATTCTTTAAGTTTTTCTTGTAAATATTCTGGATCAATTTTAGTTAAATTTTTTTGAACCATAAATAAAGCCAACTGTTGTAAAATTTGCTGACTTTCATTCGGTTCTAGAAGCATATCAATTTGTCGGGATAAGGGTCTTTCTCCTAACTGTAAGCGAACAATAGAACGATATAAATCTGCTCTTCCTTGAGGTAGTTTACCATCAGGATAGGAAGAATGTAAGTTAACAATCATATTTAACAAGAGAGGATTTTTAGCAAAATCACTCAGGGAGGTTGTTTCTCCTTCTTTGGGTTTAATCTGTGCTACTAAACTAGAGGCTTTTCTATCAGCTTCTGCTTTAACAATAGGTTCATCTGGTTTATCAGTTAAATGACGTTCTTTACTTAAATACCACCGTTGTAAAAATCTTTCTTGTTGTTCTAAGGTAAAGGGTTTTACAAATAGGTTAGTATTAGGTCTATTTTCTGATTGATATTGACCATAAGCAGCCGGTCGAGAGGTAAGAATAAAGAAGGTTTTAGGATAATTTTTTAGACAGTTTCCTATCCATTCACTGACCGATTTTTGCCAGTCTTCTTTAACCTCATCAAACCCATCAAACATAATTAACATATCCCCTTTATCGAGATGATTTTTTGCCCAGTTGGGCGGTAACTTCAGGTCTTTTCCTTGGGGAAGATTCGGAAGATGATGCTTTTCGATTAAAGTGGGTAAGTCAAGTTCTTTAGTTATAGCAATGACTTCTTGCCATGTTCTTAAATAGAGCAATACGGGTAATAATTTAGGAGCATTATAAGCTTTTTTTTGATAGAGTTTGTGAGTATAAATATAAGTGACATGACGCAGTAAGGTCGTTTTTCCATATCCTCCCCAAGCTTGAATAATTAAGGAACGATACAAAGTATTTTTAGATGCTTTTTTGAGGATATGCCAAATACTTAACCCTTCTTTAGATAGCATTTGTTTTGTCAGTTGATTCTCCCAAGAAAATCCGGGCGATAGGGGTAAATTTTGTCCATCTGAGTTACGTAAAAAGTTTCCACTTAATTCCAGAGATACAAAAACATCTTTTAATTGAGGACGAAAAATATTATTTAGTCCTTCAGTTTTGTATTGAACACATTCGTTACCTTGGCATTTTAAATAGTTATCATCTGTTGCTGCTAATTGCCATTTTATTGCTTCAGTAAAACTATCCTGAATTCGTTTAAATCTATCAGCACCTTTTTTCCCTTCTTCGCTATAAATTTCCGTTAATCGATCTAAAAACCCTTGAGAAGAAGCTGCCCAAATAGTGGATAATGCTGTTGAAGGAACAGTAATAAGAGCATTTCCAAAATCAGAGTTAATAATCGAAGATACTAAAGCAAAACCAGACGTACCTAAAGGAGCATATCCGAGAATTATTTTTACAGCTTTTTGAATCGGTTTTGATGATGGTTCGTTATTCATACAAGAGATTATTGTGGGCAATGCCCACCCTACAATAGTTTAATGTTTAATTATGCTGGCTCAGTTAACTAAAATTATTTTAATTTCAAGGATAAAAGAGATGTAAGAGAGAATATCAATATTCTTCAAGAATTCTTAACCTATTCTGCCTCCTGACTCCTACCCCCTGCCTTCTGCCTCCTACATCCTACCTCCTGACATCCCATATAAATGTTGAAATTTTTTATGTTATAAGGGAGACAACATAACTAAAATAGAAGATATAGATAGATATTAAGTAAGTGAGACGGTTTGCCCTGTGGTTTCTTCAATAGCAAAAATAACTCCACCCTTAGCAGAAACTCCTCAACGCCAGACGGGGGCGTATGCCTTAATCGATAGTTTGGTACGTCACGGTGTTAAACACATTTTTGGCTATCCAGGAGGAGCCATTCTCCCCATCTACGATGAATTATACCGAGCCGAAGCGAGGGGAGATATTCAACATTTCCTAGTGCGCCACGAACAAGGTGCTTCCCATGCTGCCGATGGTTACGCTCGCGCTACGGGTAAAGTGGGAGTCTGTTTCGGAACCTCCGGACCGGGGGCAACCAACTTAGTAACAGGTATTGCCACAGCACACCTCGATTCAATTCCGATGGTAGTGGTAACGGGACAAGTCGCCAGAGCAGCCATTGGTAGCGATGCGTTCCAAGAAACGGATATTTTTGGCATCACTCTGCCCATTGTTAAACATTCTTATGTGGTGCGTAATGCTGAAGATATGGCCAGTATTGTGGCCGAAGCGTTTCATATTGCCAGCACCGGACGGCCTGGCCCTGTATTGATCGATGTTCCCAAAGATGTGGGTTTAGAAGAATGTGACTATATTCCCGTTGAACCCGGTCAAGTTAAGTTACCAGGGTATCGTCCCACAGTGAAAGGGAACCCCCGTCAAATTAATGCAGCTTTATCTTTAATTGAAGTTTCAGAACGTCCTTTATTGTATGTTGGAGGAGGAGCGATCGCAGCTAATGCTCACGCTCAAGTTCAAGAATTGGCCGAACGCTTTCAAATTCCTGTGACCACGACATTGATGGGAATTGGTTCCTTTGATGAACATCACCCTTTATCCGTGGGAATGTTAGGGATGCACGGCACTGCTTACGCTAACTTTGCGGTGAGTGAGTGTGATTTATTGATCGCGGTGGGATCACGATTTGACGATCGCGTGACGGGAAAATTAGAGGAGTTTGCCTCCCGTGCTAGAGTCATTCACATCGATATCGATCCAGCAGAAGTGGGTAAAAATAGACTGCCTGAAGTTCCCATCGTGGGAGATGTGCGTCAGGTATTAGAACAATTATTACAGCGATCGCGGGAAATTGATGTTCCTCTCGATGCTGAAAAAACCACACCCTGGTTAAATCGGATCAATCGTTGGCGTGAACAATATCCCCTCACTGCGCCTCATTATGACCATAGCATTTCCCCTCAAGAGGTGATTGTAGAAGTGGGTCGTCAGGCTCCTCATGCTTACTACACTACGGATGTAGGACAACATCAAATGTGGGCCGCACAATTTTTAAATAATGGGCCTCGTCGTTGGATTTCTAGCGCAGGGTTAGGAACGATGGGTTACGGAATGCCTGCTGCTCTGGGGGTTAAAGTTGCTTTACCAGAAGAAGAGGTTATCTGTATTAGTGGGGATGCCAGTTTTCAGATGAACCTTCAGGAGTTAGCAACATTATCCCAGTATAATATTGCTGCTAAAACTATCATTATTAACAATGGTTGGCAGGGAATGGTGCGCCAATGGCAACAAACCTTTTTCGGTGAGCGTTATTCTTCGTCTAATATGCAGACAGGAATGCCTGATTTTGAATTGTTGGCTAAAGCGTTTGGTATTAAAGGAATTACCGTTAGAGAGCATTCTCAATTAGCTGGTGCAGTGGCTGAAATGTTAGCTCATGATGGCCCTGTTTTGATGGATGTTCATGTGAAACGGGATGAAAATTGTTATCCGATGGTTGCACCTGGAAAAAGCAACGCTCAAATGATCGGACTTCCTGAGTTAAAGTCTTCCGAGTTGATGACAGAGTTAATTCGTTGTACTTACTGTGGTACGGATAACCCCGTTACTAACAAGTTTTGTCCCGAATGTGGCACAAAAATCTAGCAGGCAATAGGCAATAGGCAAAACAAGCGTTTTCTATCCTGTTGCCTTCTATCGAACTACTTATTAGGTTATTAGGGTTAAGATGTTGCGGAGATTCCTCGTTTCCTCGGAATGACAATTGCAGATTCATTTAATCGTTAAGCTATAGTCTTCATCGTCGTCAAAAAAAGCCCAATCAATGTCTTTTTCAGATTTGAGGGCTTTTCTTATTTCTGTTAAATTAGGTTCAATTTTCACCCGTTTAAATTCATCGGGAAGTTCTTCTGGTTCTACTTTTAAACAAATACTGGGTTGTTTTTTTCGCATGGATAATTTACAAGTCACACCCTCAATTTTTGTTTTGTTAACTCGTTGCATTTCCTTAATAAGATACTTTCTTAATTTATCTCCTTGTTTTTCGCTCATACTTGCTAAAACTCTGATACGTTTTGCTTCAGCTTTTCGCGCTTCTGTTATTGCTTCTAGATACTTAATATAATGAGCAACTTTTTCAGCTTTTTCATCAAATTGTGTGTCAGCATTTAGCCAATTAGAAAATAGTTGATTGATTTTAACTTCTTTTTCTTCTTCGTTTAACTCTTCGGACTCTTGAAGTTGATTGATTAAGTTTTCTAATTCAATGATTTCTTGAGAAATATTCCAAAGGGTATGATTTGATTGGGTCATTTATTTTCCTCGTTTTTGAACTATTATTATCAACTATAATTTAGATTAAATCTTAGTTTAAATGATTTTAAGTATCTTTGCTTTCTTGTTTACCAAAAAGAAACCCAATCACTCAGTATTATTTTAGTTTAATCAGTAGTAAACTGGTAGGTTTCATACATCTTATCTATAATTGTAGGAACTGAAGGCTTGCAGTTTCCTAATAAAACTTCTTCAGCATGGCAATTCTGGACTAAATTAATTCCAATTGAAGATTTTAGCATATAAACAAAACTCAAAAAAAAGAATAGATGCAGTACAAAATTTCCGATTCTTTCCAAATCATTCATGTTATTAAACTTAGTAATTATTTAACACAATTAACAATTTTAATAATGCTCCTCCAATTATGCTGATAAGAAAATCTTCTATTTCGCAAGATGGGTTAGCTGAAAGGATAAGTTTTATAGAAAAAGATAAGTTTTTATCCGTACTCTAGCACAACCGATTCAATATTATTTCTATAATACAGTGTATACCAAGTTAAAGATACAAAATTTGACATAATGAAGCTTCTAGAAACCATCAAAAACGATTATCAAACCTTTCCGAAAAATCAAACCTATTCAGTGTATGCAGATAATGTTTATTTTAAAGATCCAGTTAATGAATTTACAGGAGTTAAACGCTATCAAGAGATGATCCAATTTATGTCAACTTGGTTCAAAAATGTTGACTTAGAATTACACAATATCTATCAAAGCAATAACATTATTCATACAGAATGGACATTACACTGGACTACCCCTCTACCGTGGAAACCCCCCATTTCTATTCCAGGACGCAGCGAACTGACCTTTAATGACCAAAACCTGATTATTTCCCATGTTGACTACTGGAACTGTTCTCGTTGGGATGTGGTGAAACAACATTTTTTCCTAAATCCTTCATAATAAAAATAAGTAATGTAAATTTTTCTGAAAAAATCATGCGTGTAATCCTCATGACTGGTAAAGGGGGAGTTGGAAAAACTTCCGTCGCTGCGGCCACTGGCCTCAGATGTGCTGAGTTGGGGTACAAAACCCTGGTATTAAGTACGGACCCGGCCCATTCCTTAGCGGATAGTTTTGATTTAGAGTTGGGTCATGAACCTCGTTTGGTGTGTCCGAACCTTTGGGGGGCCGAACTAGACGCATTAATGGAATTAGAAGGAAACTGGGGTGCGGTTAAACGGTATATTACCCAGGTGTTGCAAGCTAGAGGACTTGATGGAGTACAAGCGGAAGAATTAGCGATTTTACCAGGGATGGACGAAATTTTTGGCTTAGTTCGCATGAAACGCCACCACGATGAAGGAGAATACGACGTTTTAATTATTGATTCGGCCCCGACCGGAACCGCATTACGTCTGCTGAGTATTCCTGAAGTGGGGGGCTGGTATATGAGAAGATTTTATAAACCGTTACAAGGGATGTCCGTGGCCTTGCGTCCGTTGGTAGAACCCTTGTTTAGACCCATTGCTGGATTTTCTTTACCGGATAAGGAAGTAATGGACGCACCTTATGAATTTTACGAGCAAATCGAAGCATTAGAGAAAGTTTTGACGGATAACAAGCAAACTTCCGTTCGTTTAGTCACAAATCCCGAAAGAATGGTTATCAAGGAATCGTTGCGGGCCCATGCTTATCTCAGTTTATATAATGTTTCTACCGATTTAGTGGTTGCTAACCGTATTATTCCTGATACTGTTAATGATCCCTTCTTTGAAAAATGGAAAAATAATCAACAAGTTTATAAACAAGAAATTCACGAAAATTTTCATCCTCTACCTGTGAAAGAAGTACCCCTATTTTCTGAAGAAATGTGCGGGATGGATGCTTTAGAAAGATTAAAAGAAACCCTCTATAAAGATGAAGATCCAGCGCAAGTTTATTATCAGGAAGATACTATCCGAGTAGTACAACATGAACAAGATTACAGCTTAGAATTGTATTTACCAGGTATTCCTAAAGAAAAGGTACAACTGAACAAAACAGGGGATGAATTAAACATTAGAATCGGTAATCATCGCCGTAATTTAGTGTTACCTCAAGCGTTAGCTGCCTTGAAACCTTCGGGAGCAAAAATGGAGGAAGATTACTTAAAAATTCGCTTTAGTAGTGGGGTAGCTGTTAAAAGTTAATTGATAATGAATTATAATTAATAATGAATAATCTAGTAATTATTCATTATTAATTGCTCATATCAGGTTTCAAAAAATAAAGCAATCTTTGATATTTTTTGTGTGATTGCTTCGGGGTAGTTTTAGTAAGGGTCAAAAGTTAAGATTAATTGTACCCCTCGCAATGACGTTAATGACTTTTGAGAATTGTATTACCTGGATTGTAACCTTTTATTTACGTTGTTTGAAACTTAAATAAACAATGTATAAAAATAAGAGACCGAATAATAGAAAAAAGAAACCATATTCTCTAATTAAACTTTCTGAGCCATCATCAATTTCCACCTCTTCTAGACCTAGACTTCTTTGCAAAGATTTTAAAATTCCATAGAGTTTACGGGAAAGATTGAGGAAATAAAAAGAATTTAAGAAAATATTCATTAGAAATTATCATATTCATTATCCTAATTCTATCAGACTAAAAAATCTCCTTGTAGAATTTGAGAGACAGTATAGTTAAATTGCGTAAAAGTAGGAGATTTTACCCTATCTGATGATGTAAATATCGTCTCATCATAAAACCCTTCTGATAAAGATAAAATAGTTACTTTTTCTGTCAACGGATCAACAATCCAATATTCAGCAATATCGAGTACACTATATTCAGAACGTTTAGCACGATAATCAATATTTTTGGTTGATTCACTAACAACTTCTACAACTAAAATAGGTGAAGGTTCATTAAGTAAAATAACTGCTTCACGGTTTTGTAGTTGTTGCCATTGGGATGTTAATAACACTACCAAATCTGGGATGCGAACCGTATCCCATCTGTTTCCACGGGGTGATTGAATACCGATAACCATTTGTTTCGATACCCAAGGTTGACTTAAACGTTTAATTTCCTGGCGAAAACAATAATTGAGAAAATCAGCAATTTCACCATGTTGTCCTATCCCCAAAGTCATTGGAACTAATTCCCCATTAACCAGTTCATAAGTGGTGTCAGTTTTATCATCGTATTTGAGATATTCTTCAAGGGTTAAATGGCTTTTGATCAGGGTCATTGTTATGCTAAAAAGTAATATAAATTAAGAGAAAAGAACTTGTTTTAAAGCTTGACTCATAACGTCTGCTGAAACGGGTTGCTGTAACCAAATTTCTAAGGCCGCAGCCCCTTGATACACTAACATATCTAAACCATCAATGATGGTTAAACCCTGTTGTTTTGCATCTTTGAGAAATTGAGTGGGACTCGGATTATAAATTAAGTCATAAGCGATCGCAGTATTAGAGAATTTGTCCCATAAATCACTGTCAACAGGAGAATTATCAGTATGAGGAAACATCCCGATAGGTGTAGTATTCACAATTAACTGGCTTTCTGATACCATCCCTGATAATTCATCCCAGGAATGAACGGTTATAGAGGCTTGAAGCTCGCTATTGTCCCAACTTTGCTTAAATTGACCTAACTTGTCCTTATCTCGCCCCACAACGCAAATATGACGGCAACCTAATTCTACTAACCCTACCACCACGGCCCGCGCTGCGCCTCCATTTCCGAGGATAATGGGTTTGATGGTGTTCCAGTCACGGTTTAATGCTTTTAGGGGGGTGACAAAGCCAATAACATCAGTATTTGTGCCTTTCCAGCCTGTTTCTGTGCGCCAAACGGTGTTCACGGCTCCCACTAATTTCGCGGTTGTGGTAACTTCAGATAAGAGAGGGATAATCGCTTGTTTATGGGGGATGGTTGCGTTGAAACCCATCACTCCTATGGTTGCAAAGCCATCTAAAGCGGTTTGTAAGTTTTCGGGTTTGACGGGGAAAGGAATATAAATATAGTCAACCCCTAAGCGTTCAATTTCTGCGTTTTGCATTACAGGGGATAAAGAATGTTCGACGGGATGACCAATGATGCCTAATAGTTTTGTTTTTCCGGTAATAATTGACATTATGTTTAGGATTACTCTGAATAAGGAATGACAGTTAAAATTATATAGTTATTATTATCATTAAAACTAAGTTCATCAACCACATAAGTATTAGTTTGAGAAACAGCCCTAATTCCTCTTAATTTTCCTCTACTTATATTAGACAAAATAACTTCAGCTTTGCCATCTTGAGCATTCGTTATTTTAAAATTAGTTAAAGGTTCTTGCCAATTTTGTGCTGTATTGGGGTTAAAATTATTGTCTTCTCCTCTTATAACTGGTTTTTCACTGTGAATAAGTTTAACTTCTTTACCGAATTCTACTTTTTCAATATCAGTAATTTTTATTGTTTTTGATCTTCCACTTCTGTCTACAGTTATGTTTGACTGTTGTGGATCAAAATTGATAATTTTTCCTGAGATTGTGCTATTTGTTTTTAATGTTACTCTAGCATTGTAGGGTAGTGCAACAGGAATAGTATTCTTTTCTACTTTGATAGACTTAATATTATGGGAAGGGAAAGAAAATCCTTTTTTGGGGATAAAATAACCGCCTAACCCGACAGTTAAAGAAGCAATTATAATAATTTTAATTGAAAGTTTTATCATGACTCAATAGGATACTATAAACTGTAGGATCAAAGAATGGGGTATTTATGTCCGATAGTCAACCTTCACAAAATAACAAACAGATTTTAGGAACCTTTGCTAGTGTTTTAGGGTTGCTAGGAATCTTTCTTTATTTTACAGGATGGATCTATCGTTGGTCTTATTTTAGCTATTTTCAATTAGAATTAACACAGTTATCTTTTCCTTTACGTTCCTTTTTGTTTGTTCCCATTCAAGTTTTTGTCGGTCATGGTTGGGCGTTGGTTAAAACTATTTTAGCCTTATTTTTGTCCGCGACTGCTATTAAAGTTACTTTATGGTTTGTAGAACCTTTGACAGTTAATTTTATTTTACCGTTATCTCAACCTTTAAACTCTATATCTCGTCGTAGAAAATGGCAAAAATTACAGCGTAGTTTGAGAAGATATGCAAAGCATTTTCATCAATGTTCCCCATCTAAGTTTATCCGAGAGTTAGTTTCTCTTGTTCCTACTTCCTTACGAAAAGATTTAATTATCGTAATTTGGTTATTAATCGTTTTATTTTGGTTAGCAAGAATTCAAGGATGGGAGGATGCGCGTCGAGATGCAATTAATCAGACTTCTACTTTACCTGTATTTACCTACATTTTTCCGAAAGAAGATTTAGTTTTAGGACGAAATTTAGATGATATTTTTATTGATCCGAGTTTAGAAGATTATCGTTTTATTGGGGATTTAACTTTGTTTGATTATCTTCGAGGACTTGAAGACAATGATCCTAGTTTAAAAGAACCAAGAATCTGGCGATTATTATTAGAAAATAATAAGATAATTTATTGTTTTTTTGGATTAGATAAGACTGCTGATAAAAAACAAGTTCCTGCTGTTTTAGCCATAAAAACTGATAAAAAAGGACAGGTGATGATCTTAGCTCCATCTATTCCTAAAGTAAAGTAATATTGTATTATACTAATATAAGATTAGTTTTAAATAGGAGTTTCAATTATGACTGAACCTAGTAGCGTAACTTATTCCACAGCAGAAATCTTAAAAGGTATTCAAGATAAGTTTGATAAAATTGAGGGAAAACTAGAAGCAATTCAAAAAGATGTGACAGATTTAAAAATAGAGGTGACAGAAGTTAAAACAGAAGTGCGAAACCTGAAAGAAAATGTCAGAGATATCAAAACAGTGCAAAATACTTTAGTTAATGAAGTCGCTGACTTAAAAGGTGTTAAATCTTTAGTTATTCCTATTATTGTTGCTGTCATAACTGCTTTCTTAACCTTGTTAGCGCGTTTTATCCCTAATATTCTCCATTAATTAGTGATATACTAATGAGGTTAATAATGGAAATTAAACCGATTAAAAATGAAACTGACTATCAAGAAGCTTTACAAGAAATTGAAGCTTTATTTGATGCTTCTATAAATACTCCAGAGGGTCAAAAATTAGAGATTTTAACCACCTTAGTAGAAGTTTATGAACAACAATATTATCCGATTGAACCACCATCACCTATAGAAGCTATTTTATATCATTTAGAAAGTCGTTATTCAGATGTTTCTGTATTGATTGAAGGGTTAAAACGTCGGGGAGTTAGCGAAGAAATTATGAAGAAATTATTAAGGAAAGTTTGAATGATTTAGTAGATATTTCCGAAGTTTAAATTAACTAATTATATATTAATTAATTCCAACCCCAACCTACTTAATTATTCCCAATTAAAATAAAAGGCGACCAGAAATAAGGATGGTCATATTTTCCAGTTTCAAGGTAATTTAATTTTGCTCGTTGCATTGCTTCATTTTTACTCATTCCTTGTTTCATATTAGTATAAAAATTAGTCATAATATTAGCACTAACATTATCATCTGCATTCCATAAACTGGCCATAACGGTTTTTGCGCCGGCACGTTCTAAAACAAAAGCTAAACCTGATAATTCTCGTCCGTTTGCATTAGCTTCTTTTGCCGTTTGACAAGCACTTAACACTAAAATTTCTGTGTTTTTTAACCCTAATAAAGCAGCATCTGCAATGTTATATTGTTCATTGTTTGCAAATAATATTGTATTCGCTTCCATACCTAAATTTGGGCAACCATTAGGATCAAAACAGCCATGCGTTCCTAAATGTAAAATAGGGAAACGTGAAGCATTTTCTTTAAAGGTTTTTAAGGTTGCATCGGTTCCTAAATAAGCTTCGCTTCCTGGAAAATTATCCATAAGATGTTGTGCTTCAGTTTCTGTTCCTAATAGAGTTGCTTTGGTGGGTTTTGGGTTAGCTAAAGCTAAAGCTGTCATTACATTTTCCCCTCTTTGCAAAGGGGGGTTAGGGGGGATCGCACGGGTACTAATACGAGTTAAATAATGAATCGGATATTTTTTTAATAAAAATTCATCTTTTTCCTTATCTAACAGAGTTTCAAAAGGAATATAACGCAGTTTTCCTGTGGCAATAATAGCTAAATTTTCAGGATCAATAGTGTTAACTTCAGATTCTATAGGACGAATTAAAATATCATACATCTTTTCGCTGGTAACAAAGACATTATCATTCATATAATCTGAGAGTTCCTGACGGTATTGGGTAATTAATTGATTAAACTCATCACTATCAATATCTTTGGTAATCACTTTTAAATCTTCAGAAGTGAGAATAAAT
>NZ_AAXW01000068.1 GCF_000169335.1 Crocosphaera chwakensis CCY0110 | reverse complement strand
AACCCCCAATTCATGTTGATGAAACACCCTGGCCAGTGAAGGGAGTCAAAGAATGGTTGTGGGTATTTACCAATCAACTTTTCTGCCTGTTTCGGGCTGCTGATACTAGGGGGCGTAAGGAATTAGAAGATCAGTTAGGCCATGAATATGGTGGTGTTTTAAGTAGTGATGATTTGGGAGTTTACAATGGTTATACTGTTGTTGCTCAACAGAAATGTTTGGCACATTTACGCCGTCACTTTCAGCGATTAATAAAAACTCCAGGTCAATATAACAAAACCATCGGTCAAACTTTTCTCAAATTAATTGATGAAGCTTTCCGTCATTATCGTATTTGGCAAAACGATAAGAATAGGCATGGTTATCAAGTTTGGGCAAGACAATTCAAAGATAAGATAAAGATAGCCACAGAAGAATGGAAGCCTAAAGCCGGTTATGAAGCCGGAAAACTTTTGCGAAACCTTCGGCAAAAGGCAGAGCAATGGTGGTATTTTCTGGAGCATCCAGAGATCCCCCCTGATAATAATCTTGCTGAAAGATCCTTAAGATTAGCCATCACGAAACGGAAAGTTAGTGGGGGTTCAAGAAGCATGGAACGATTTAAACAAACAGCTAACTTATTGACGGTTATTCAAACTTGTCGTCGTCAAGAACGTTCGGTGATTGATTTTTTCGAGAAGTCATTAATAGCCAAAGTCGGTCATCCGAATTGTTTGTTTCCTTCCCTAATTCCTAACTTCTAGACCTGAATCCTTACGCAAGATGTGAGTTTAAGGAAAACGCTCGCCTTTTTGATTAAAATTAAATCGACCTAACCCTAAATATAAACCTTGGGCATTTTTCCCAGCCGGATAAGCAGTAATCGCAAATTGATAATCCCCACTAAGTTCTGGGTTACTTTTAGGTTTCATAGCAATAGTAAAAGTTTTTCCTGGAGGAATTGGGGGATCAAAAATCACCGCAATGGTATTATTATCCAGATTTCTTTTAACCCTAGCAATGTTTAAATGACCATCTCTATTAACCGGTCTTCCCTCAAAAGCAATCGTATCATTTAAATAAAAATAAATCGTTTCTAATCCTTGAGTTTGTTGAAGGGTCAATTGTTGCAGAGATTCTCCTACATCAGTCGGTAAGTGAACAGTAAAGTAATAAGTTGCCCCTTCGACACGAATCCGACTTAATGTCGTCACTGCATCAAGCAAACGGGGAGATTTATTAAATAGAGTAAAATTATTACCTATATTTAGGGCTAACAGAGGAGAACTTAGAAAAAAAGTGCTACTTATAATCCCAAAGATTGTTTTGAACATTGGACGAATCATTAATTTTTGAAAAACAAAAACCTAGGTTAACCTAGGTTTCCATTGTACTGATTATTTTTTCATCTTTTTTGATGATTTTCCTCTATCTAACTCTCATCTGCGTTTGGCTAGGGAAATTTGAAGTTAGGATTTCTGTACTTAGAAGGTTTTGCGAACAGCGGCCGCTTCATCGGGATGAATACCCAAACGAGTTAAATTGAGACGGCCTTTGTTGTCGATTTCACGAACTTTAACCACGACTTCATCCCCGACGGCGACTTCTTCTTCTACCTTACCGACACGCCTTTCGGCCAACTGGGAAATATGAATCATCCCTTCTTTCCCTGGTAAGACTTCAACAAAAGCCCCAATAGGAATAATACGGGTAACACGACCTAAATAAACTTCTCCTTCATTGAGTTTACGAGTCATGTTAAAAATGAGGTCGCGGGCCCGTTCTGCTTTCTTAGCTTGAATCGCAGCAATGGTAACCGTTCCATCATCAGCAATATCAATTTTTGAACCCGTTTGTTCAGTGATGCTCTTGATGGTTTTACCCCCAGGACCAATAACTAAGCCAATTTGTTCGGGGTCAATTTTCATGGTCAACAGACGCGGGGCAAAAGGAGAGAGTTCTGGACGCGGTTGATCAATCGCACCCAGCATTTTCTCAAGAATATGTAAACGGGCTGGTAAAGCTTGTTCAATAGCTTTAGCTACTACATCCATTGACAGTCCCGTAATTTTCATATCCATTTGTAAAGCAGTGATACCGGCATCGGTTCCTGCCACTTTAAAGTCCATATCCCCTAAAAAGTCTTCAATTCCTTGAATATCGGTAAGGATACGAACCTCTTTCCCTTCTCGAATGAGTCCCATCGCTGCCCCACTCACTGGTTTAGTAATGGGAACGCCAGCATCCATTAAAGCCAAAGTAGACCCACAGACTGATCCCATCGAAGTCGAACCGTTAGAGGAAACCACTTCTGAAACCACCCGAACCACATAAGGAAACTCATCTTGAGGCGGTAAAACAGGAGTAATCGCCCGTTCTGCTAAAGCCCCGTGACCGATTTCTCGGCGGCCTGGGGAACGAAGGGGTTTTGTTTCTCCCACAGAAAAAGGCGGAAAATTATAATGATGAAGATAGCGTTTTTCGTCTTCAGGATGGAGATCATCCCCTAAGTCTTGAGCATCCCCTGGAGTCCCTAACGTAGCCAAAGAAAAGACTTGGGTAAGTCCTCTGGTAAATAGTGCGCTACCGTGTACCCTTGGGGGTAACAATCCCACACGACAGGAAATCGGACGCACTTCGTCGAGTTTACGGCCATCTACCCGAATGCCCTCATCAACGATTTGCGATCGCATTAACTTTTTAGTTAACCCTTTATAGACTTTACCCACCGCTTTAGGATCTTCGGTGGTGGTAACTTTGATGGGGTCTTCTTCTGGCAGTTCAGCGATCACCTCCTCAATGGCAGTTTCCTTAATATTATCAAGGGCGGTATCCCGTTCTGCTTTACCGAGATCGTACTGAACCAGAACCTTTTTAATGGAGTCAGCAGCGCGATCGCTGATAAATTTTTCTAAGGCTTCATCAACGCCTGGGGGTTCAGCCTTGACTAATTTCATACCCAACTCTTCCATGATGTCGTATTGGGCCCCGATTAAATCTCTAACCGCTTCATAGCCAAAGTCAATGGCCTCGATAATGTCTTGTTCAGGGAGTTGATTAGCCCCTGCTTCGACCATAACCACACCATCAGGACTTCCTGCTACCACGAGATCGAGATCCCCACTTTCGACTTCTCGATAGGTGGGATTAATAATAAAGTCATCACCAATTAAACCCACTCTCACCGCGGCCATTGGCCCATAAAAAGGAATTTGTGCCTGAATTACAGCGATCGAAGCCCCTGTCACCGCTAAAACGTCCGGGGGAACTTCTTCATCCATTGATAGGGTTGTCGCAATAATCTGGATTTCATCACGCCACCAATTCGGAAATAAAGGACGTAAGGGACGGTCAATTAAACGACTAATGAGGATTGCCCGTTCTGGGGGACGGCCTTCCCGTCTTAAAAAGCCCCCTGGGATACGCCCCGCAGCATAAAGTCTCTCTTCATAATCTACGGTCAAGGGTAAAAAGTCGATGCCCTCTCTTCCTTTCGATGTTGTTGCTGTCACCAAAACTGCCGTATCTCCAGACTGAATCAAGACTGCCCCGCCAGCTTGGGGGGCTAACAATCCTAGCTTTAGCCTAATATCCCGTCCGTCGAAGGATATTGACTTGTCAAACTCTTGCATGTAGCGTTCGTTCCTTTTCTTTTATCACGTTTCTCTTTCTGTCGCAATCCTAACATTTTTAAGGAACTTGACGCGATGGTTTGACCCATGTAACTCTAGTTACTTAACCTTTTTTCCATTCCCTTTACACTGTGGGTGAGGCAAGTTAGCTGCGTGGAACCCACGCGACAGGAGTTTAAAACAGTTATGGATCGTAACGCTTTAAAAAATCAAGCAAACGTTGTTATCATTGGTGGGGGCTTCGGAGGCTTGTATACTGCTCAAGACCTCAAAAATGCCTCTGTACAGGTAACGCTCGTTGATAAACGCAATTTTCACTTATTTCAACCTTTACTTTATCAAGTAGCCACAGGAGTGCTTTCTCCGGCTGATATTTCTTCTCCTTTACGATTGGTTTTACGTCAACATAAAAATACTAAAGTTCTTTTAGATCATGCGATCGATCTTGATCCTGAGAAAAAAGAGGTTATCCTTGATAATCATGAACCCATTCCCTACGACATCTTAGTATTAGCCACAGGGGTTTCTCATCACTATTTTGGCAATGATCATTGGGAACCTCTTGCACCCGGTTTAAAGACCATTGAGGATGCCATTGAAATTCGTCGCCGTATTTTTATGGCCTTTGAAGCAGCCGAAAAAGAAACTGACCCCGTTAAGCGTCAAGCTTGGTTAACTTTTGTTATTGTTGGCGGTGGCCCGACAGGAGTGGAAATGGCCGGGGCGATCGCAGAAATTGCTCATGGTGCGTTAGCTGGAGATTTTCGCAGCGTTGATCCCAAAGAAGCTAAAATTCTCCTCATTGAAGGATTAGATCGAGTTTTGCCTCCTTATCCCCCTGAATTATCTGCCAAAGCAGCAGATGATTTACGTCATTTAGGGGTCACAGTACAAACCCAGTCGATGGTTACAGATATCAACGACCATGTGGTAACGGTTCGTCAAGGGGAACAAATTAAACAAATTACCTCTCGCACCATTTTATGGGCTGCTGGCGTGAAAGCGTCGAGAATGGGTAAGGTATTAGCTGAACGCACAGGGGTAGCATTAGACCGTGCTGGACGGGTTGTGGTGGAACCTGATCTTAGTATTCCAGGGTATTCTGATATTTTTGTTATCGGTGATTTAGCTAATTTTCCCCACCAAGGAGAACGGCCTTTGCCTGGAATCGCACCAGTGGCGATGCAGCAGGCCGCTTATGTTGCTAAATTAATTAAAAAACGTCTTCAAGGAGAGTCTTTGCCTTCATTTGTTTATGATGATTATGGCAATATGGCGGTCATTGGTCAAAATAAAGCAGTGGTTAATTTAGGGTTTGCGAAATTCTCAGGGTTCTTGGCTTGGTTTATTTGGGTTTGGGCTCACATTTACTATCTCATCGAATTTGATAACAAATTGGTGGTTATGATTCAATGGGGTTGGAATTACTTTACCCGTGGTCGTGGGGCCCGTTTAATTACTGGAGTAGGGGAAGGAAAACGCAAGGTTAAACCTCAAGAAATGCCTCAAGAATCAACAGAAACACCAACTCCTATTACTCGCTAAAATAGTAGGGTGGGCAATGCCTACCCTTATTGGGTAGCTTTATTGAAGGAGTGAAAATTAATCTAAGTTGATAGCATTTGCTCATTACCTGATAGTTATAAGCGTGTCATCTTCAAAGAAAAATGCGATCGCATTTTTAACCTGATAGTAGACTTTGCCATCACCCACAGAAAATGGCTGTAAGTTAAGATAAACTAATTCTAAGACCCCATAATAGGATTAATTTCTATGGGTTAATTATTGTCTTCAAAATCTATTGACACAGACCATGATTATGCACCCTCAATTAGAGAAAGCATTAGAACAACGTCAAGCTATCAAAATCATTAGTGGTTTGACGAATTTTGATCAAAGTAATGTTTCAGCGATCGCTAAAGCAGCCCAAGCAGGAGGGGCAACTTTTGTTGACATCGCTGCTTCCCCTAGTTTAGTCCGTTATATTCGTTCCTTAATTGATTTACCCATTTGTGTTTCTGCCGTTGAAGCCCAGTTATTAGCTGATGCTGTTGAAGCCGGGGCAGATTTAGTAGAAATTGGTAATTTTGATGCGTTTTATTCCCAAGGACGACGATTTGAGGCTCCAGAAGTCCTAGCGTTAACCCAACAAACTCGTGCATTACTCCCTAATACTCCCCTTTGTGTGACGGTTCCTCATATCCTCCCCTTAGATGAACAAGTCGCTTTAGCAGAGGCATTAGTTGAGGCAGGAGCTAATCTTATTCAAACTGAAGGCGGAACCAGCAGTCGTCCGACTCACCCAGGAACCCTAGGTTTAATTGAAAAAGCAGCCCCCACATTAGCTGCAGCCCATAGTATTTCTCGTGCTGTATCTGTTCCTGTCATCTGTGCTTCTGGTTTATCTACTGTCACGGCTCCAATGGCCATTACGGCCGGTGCATCAGGGATTGGTGTGGGTTCAGCCATTAACCAACTGAATGATCAAGTGGCTATGGTGGCGGCCGTTCGTTCCCTTGTGGAAGCTCTACAACAAAGCGTGATTAAGGTTAACGTTTAACGCTTATTTATTGTTGATCAATTTTCTCCTGATTCTTCATCAGGAGATGATAGTAAAGCTGCTGATTGTTGATCGAGTAATAAAGTCGCATTGGAGTGTTTTCTTAAAATAGAGGAGGGACACTGGGTCGAAATTTCTTCTTGTAGCATTTGTTTAACAATTTCTGCCTTGTTTTCTCCCGGAGCTAAACAGATTATTTTTTTCGCTGATAAGATAGTAGGAATGGTCACAGTTAAGGCATATTTTGGCACTTGATCAAAGTTCTTAAAATGCCCTTGACTAACTTGTATCCAACGAGTTTGTTGATCTAATTTGACAATTTTTACCCAGTGGGGGTCGTCAAAATTCGCCACTTGTGGTTCATTAAACGCTAAATGTCCATTTACTCCAACCCCTAAACAACACAAATCAATGGGGTATTTTTTGAGTAATTGTGTATAGCGATCGCATTCTTGGATAGGTTCTAAAGCATCACCAATTAAGTAATTAAATGATTTAGGATTAATGCGTTTTTCTACTCTTTCATGGAGATAAAAACGAAAACTAGCTGAGTTTTTTCCTTCAATTCCTAAATATTCGTCTAAATGTAATAAATTAATTCTTGACCAATCAATTTTGTGAGAGGCAATTAAAATATCGAGAAATTTTAATTGGGAGTTTCCTGTGGCTAATACAATGGTTACTTCAGCTTGATTGTCTAGAAGCTTTTCGATATATTCTTGACCAATTTTAGCAGCCCCAGTGGATAGTTTTTCTTCATTTTCATAGATTTGGGCAGCTAAAGAATCAATAGTCAAAACTTGATAGGATTTCATCTTAATTTTAAAACACAACTAATAACTGATAATAAATTTATTGATAATTGTTAACCCCTATTAGCTCAATCAATTGGTTTCTATTACACTTGAGGATTAATCTTTTTTTCAGGCATATCTGGAGCCATCTTCGCTTTTTTGAGAGAATAACCTTGTCTTTCTAAATGTTGAACAAATTGATCGGAATTCTGAGAAGAATTTTTGAGTTGCTTAGGTTGATCTTTTCTTTCTTTCTTTAATTTAGCTTTACGTCCCATTGGCTTAATTTCCTCTTCAAATATATCTCTTTAATATTACTATATTAAGGTTTTTACCGATCAGTAAAGTAATATCACTTAACAGTCAGAAAAAATTAATTTTCTTATCGATTAATCATTAAAAGCATATAAATCTTTTTCCTTTCCCAAGGCAAAACTCAAAGAAGTTTTCAAGTTGTAATTGGATTGACTAATAAACAAGAAGAAAGCAACTAAAGCGAGGCTACTATTAAGCGTAAAAATAGCTTGATAACTTAAATTACTCCCTAAGCTTCCTACCACTGGACCGGCTAAAGCGATCCCCATATCAAAACCCCCTAAACAAACAGAGTAAACGCGACCTCTTTCGTAAGCAGAAGAACGATCAGAAATTAAAGCAATAATCATAGGAAGTAAAGTTCCTGCACCAATCCCTTCTAAGATACCAGCGAATAATATTTGTTGGCTATTTGTAGCTTGAGTGAGTAGGAGCATCGAAACAAAATAACAGAGAAGACTAACCGTTATTAACGGGCCGCGACCATAACGATCAGAAGCAGGACCAGCAAAAATACGAGAAGAAAAACTGCCAATAGCTGCTACCGTATAAAACAAACCTGCACCCAGTCCTAAATTTGTTTCTTGTAAAAATAGTGGTAAAAAAGTAATTAAACTACCAAATAATAAACCAATCATCAACAAAATTAAAGCAGGAATCACTAGAGAATGACTTCTAACCATCTGTTGAAAATTACGTATTTTTCCTTTCGCTTCAGAGGTCTTTTTATGATGAATTTGGGAAGTTTCTTCAATAAAATTGACTAAAATTAATCCTAAAAAACCAAAACTAGCAGAAGTAATAAACAGAGCAGTATATCCTGAAAATTCTTGTAAAAAACCCCCTAAAGCAGGGCCGATACTCATACCAATGGGAGTCACTAAACTCATGTAACCGATCAATTCCCCCCGTTTTTGTATGGGCGCAAAATCCACAACTAAAGCACTATAAGCCGTAGTAAAAGCAGCAATACTAATACCATGAATAGCGCGAACAACGATTAAAGGAAAAACCGATTGAATTAATAAGTAACCAAGGGGAGCAAGTCCAGCCACAAAAATACCAATACAAAGGACTAATTTTCGGCTTTTTGTATCCGCTAAATAACCTAACAAAGTGCGAGAACAAAGCAAACCAATAGCAAAACTACCCATGACTAAACCGATTTGGGAGCGGGTTCCGCCAAGATATTTAATATAAGTAGGTAAAGTGGGTAAGAGCGTCGTAATACTAATCCAAAAGAATAACCCTATTCCTAACAAAAACCCTAAACTGCGTCTTTGTTCTGGTTTAAGATTGTCATAAGTGTCTAAAATACTCACAGAGGCTGTCCAAGGTTTAATATATGGTGTTTTGTTAACTATTATAAAGCAAGGAATTTTTGGCTATTGGAAAATAAGGCACACCCAGAAAAAAAATAACTCTAAACCCCGAACCCTTAACTTAAGGGAAAAAAGAATGATATGAATCATCTCTCTCCTAACTCCCTGCATTGGATCTGCTTGCTGGTGGTAAAAAAAGCAAAAAAGTCTTACAGTAATTGAAGCATTTTTTGTCGAATCCACAACCACTATGGAAGACCTTTGGTTTCAACCCTTCATTTGGACAGATTATAGATTAGCCGTTTTATTTACAGTTATTCTCCCTTTGCTCTTGACGATTTGGGCATTGACGAAGCAAGTTGATGCGATCGGACGTTTATTAATCATTTATTGGCGAGTTGCCAGTTTATTGTTGATTACCGTTTATTTATTAGCTCCTGGTTGGGTTGGAGAAAACACTCCTTTTGAGGCATTGTGCGCGCAAATAGGCTTCATTACTGCTTTAGCTTCTCGTATACTCATTCCTGTTGCTTTATGGTTTTGGGTGGATTTGAATGATGAAATTAAAGATTTACCGGGGAGTTTCTTAAAGTTGATGGTAACCTCATGGCGTTGGGCTGTCACAGTTTACTGTAGCATTGGAGCGATCGTACAAGTTCCTTTTCTTTCCTGTGCTATGTCCCGAAGCACCCTAGAGACTCCTTTTTGTCAAGCTTGGATACAAGCACCTGTGGGTTATTGGTCTATTATTCACGGAGATGCGACTCCCGGTTTTATGGGATTTATGGGTTTACTGGGATTATCAATTTATGTTCTTTATCTTGCTTATTTCTTATTTATCCGTCTCGGAAAACAAGGACGATCAGCCTTAGAGCATTAAGTTACCAGAGGTAATCTAGTTTATATTTCTTTGGGTAGAGTGAATCAAGATTATCTCTTGTTTGGATAGTAACTAGAAGTAAAACCAGAGGAAATAATTTCTTATGAGTACTCAAGATAGAGTCGAAGCAACCAAAAGCAACATCGAAGGGAAAGCCCAAGAAATGATGGGAGAAGTCACAGGCGATCCTCAAGATAAAGCTGAAGGTAAAGCTAAACAACAAAAAGCAGAAGTTCAACATACTGTCGAAGATGCGAAAGATAACGTAAAACAAGCTATCGACTAATTTTTGCTGATTAAAAAAGCCGAAAGTGGGAATTATTTTAATATTCCTGCTTTTTTGTCGAGTTAATGAAGGAGTTTCAAATTAACAGATATAAATAACCTGATTTCGGTGTTAGAAATTCAGAGTCCAGATATAAAATTTAATTAATTTTTCTCCAATAACTTCCTTAGACTTTCAGATTATGCTCAACTTAGAATAAATATTAAGAAAAAGTGTTGATCAAACAAAATTATCATATAGAATAGAAACAACAACAACCAATACTTGAATATAAGTTATTAAGCTTGTTCTATAAAACCTGATCTGTTAACAGGGAAATATAAAATAACCGATTCCTTATGGCTTTTACTCACCCATTTGGCTGACTAAGGAGCAAAATCAAGGAATTTTGAGTTGTTTAACAATTAAATGAATGGAAGCCACTTCAAAGTTTTAGTGCCAGAAATGCCACGCTTAGAAATGCCTGCCTAATTTCTTCAATGAGGATATAATATGGACCTGGCTTTTCCTTCTCACACCACCTATGATTCTAATCATCAATCCCCTTTAATACTAGGAGTTGATGATAATGAAGATAACTTGTTACTGTTAACTCACATAATGCAATGTATGGGTTGTAATTTGATCACTGCTAATAATGGAAATGATGTATTGTCACTTGTCAAAGATTATCAACCTGACTTGATTTTATTAGATATTATTTTACCAGGACTCAATGGAATTGAAGTCATTGAGCAACTCAAAGGAGACGAAGCAACTAAAAATATACCAATCATTGCCGTTACAGGGTTTGCTAATCCCGAAAAATGTAACTATCTCTTAAACATTGGTTGTCAAGGTTGTATTATCAAACCTTACCTCATTGAACAATTAGAAAGCCTAGTTTTTAAGTTGGTTAAAAAACAGCGTTCACTAATTACAGCTAAGTCTTCAGTTCATTAGGAGCTTTTCATTAAGTCTGGTGGCGATAATAGGCAAAAACTGGCTAAAGCTAATGGTTTAAAGTTAAGTAAAGATTGAAAGCTCTTATTTTGTCTATTTTCTCCCTTTTTCATTAGGCTTTAACTAGATTTTTTTTTTTGGATTGATTCGGGGTTACGAACTTTCGGAGTCTCTTCTAAAACCACGATAATGCCCATTCTTCCTGTTTCTAAGGTCACATCGCTCAGCAAATCTCTGACCTGTACTTCTAAGATATCTTCAATTAATTCTTGTAAGCGAGAACGAGTTAAATTATCTAAACTTTCGCGAACTTTTTTAGCCAGAGACGCTTCACCTTCATCGGTTAAAAACTGTTCTGTGGGAGTGACGGAGTTTTCAATAACAATAGCCAATTTTTGCTCAAATAAATGGCAAATTGTCTGACCTGGTTGATACCCTAAATTTTGGCGATAAAAAGCTTGGATACTTTGAGAAAGTTTCCTCTCTAGTTGCCCACGGGTAGGATTTTGCTCAGTTGAAGAACTATCGATATTCATAGTATTCGCTTGTTATAAATGAAAACTATTAATAATAAATCTTAAAATTAGTAAACTTAAAGATAGCATTATCTGAGAATTATATACAATTTTTAGTCAACTAAACCCGATCGCAAAGCCCGAACTGCAGCTTGAGTGCGATCATTAGCACATAGCTTATTGAGAATACTACGAACGTGAGTTTTAACCGTTCCCACCGTTACAAAAAGCCTTTCTGCAATCTGAGCATTATTGCATCCTGCGACGATTAGTTCTAACACCTCTAATTCTTTGGGAGTTAAAGAAGAGCTATTGATCATTTGCTGAGTATCTTCATCTAAAGCATCAATCTCTCTCATTTGATGGTTCTGTTCTGTTGTGTCAATATTGACCGCTAACTCAGGTAATTGACCCGATTGCACTTGCTCAAGAACAACCCTGGCCACCGTCGGTTCAATCCAAGCGTTGCCTTCATGGGTAACTTTAATAGCGTTAACCAAGGTTTCTAAATTAACATCTTTAATACTATAAGAATCAGCCCCTGCAGCAAAGGCAGCTAACACCGTATCTTTGCTGGTATTCATTGTCAGTATCAAAATTTTAGTATTTGAGAGTCCAGAGTCGTTTTTAGATTGTTTAAGACGTTGACTTAATTCAATCCCGTCAATATCGGGTAATCCAACATCAATAATCGCCACATCTGGCTGAGTTTCTTCTAAAACTTGCCAACCCTTACGACCATTAGCTGCTTCTCCGACTACTTCAATTTCGTTGATTTGTTCCAATGCTGCATGAAGACCAATACGAGTTAAGTCATGGTCTTCTATAAGTACAACCCGAATATTACTCATTGCGCCACAAATCCTCCAACCGTCAACCTTAATTGTATTAAATAATAAACAACAAAATCAAAAAGAATAAGCCCTTTACAGTTGATTTCTTAACTGCGGACTCCCAATACCGACAATTGAATAATATTATCAAACGTAAAAGTCGATATGATCTTGGATTTTCATTATAGAGCCTTTCGGGAATTAATGTACCATTTCCCACAGATAGCCAATCCACTTAATATATCATAAGGTAGAGGAGTATTGAACATAAATTCTTTCTAATAGTCGATCTATCAACCAAAATTTCTCATATAATTGTAAATAAGTAGATAAGATAGCAGTTAATTTATAGAGTTTAGTTTGTTACTGACAAAGACTTCATCAAAAACAAAGCAATTATCACCAATAGTTGACACAGGAAACTGTGTGCAATTCTCTAAAATGGAACAAGCTCTTAAAGTTTTAATTATTGATAATGACCAGGGGAATCGTCTGGCGATCCAGCGATCGCTTGAACCCATTGTTCCGTCATTAGAATTAACTGAAGTCAAAAGTCGAAGAAAAGCTATTTCTCTACTCAAACGAAACTCATTTAACTGTGTCTTTTTGGGTTATCTTTTATCTGATACGACTGGAGTCAGTCTCCTCAAAGAACTACAAGAAATGGGTATTGAAATCCCTTTAATTGTTCTAACTCCTTCAGAAAACAGAAGAATCGCTCAGGAATTTATGAAGTCAGGGGCATGGGACTACATTGTTGAATCGATGATCTCTCCTGATGTTCTCCTAAAAACCCTCAAAAATTCTATGCGTATCCATAAAGCAGAAAAAGAATTAAATTCAATTAATCAACAGTTACGAGAAAATAACGAAGTTCTTAAACAAAAAAACGAAGAATTAAAACAGCAACAAAAACAAATTCATTTAAAAAATCTACAACTTCAAGAAGCATCTCGTCGTCAATCTCAATTTTTAGCAACTATTTCCCATGAATTACGTACCCCTATGAATGCCATTATGGGATTTTCTCAACTGTTGCTGCGTCAGTATCCTGATCCTCTGAGTTCTCAACAAACAGATATAGTACAACGGATATTTAATAATAGTCAAAATCTTCTGACACTTATTAATGAAGTCTTAGATTATTCTAAACTGAATACCGATCAAATGGATCTCACAGTTGAAGAATTTGACCTAAGTATGTTGGTGCAATTCACCATCAAAGAATTATCTTGTTTAACTATAAATAAAGACCTTACTTTAAATGTTGATGTTAATTTAAGCAACCCTTTAATTTTTAATGATAAAAATTTTTTAAGGCGGATTCTCATTAACCTTCTTTCTAATGCCATTAAATTTACGCCGACAGGTCATATTGAGGTTAAAGTGTGGGAAATGAATTCTCAAAAGATTGCCATTAGGGTTGAAGATACAGGAATAGGTATTGCTCAAGAGCATTTAAAAAGCATTTTTTCTCCTTTTCAACAAGTCGATCAAACCTTAACCCGTCAGCATTCAGGTACAGGGTTAGGCTTAGCGATTGTACATTCTTTAATCAAAATGATGGAAGGAGAAATTCATGTAACTAGCGAACTAGGAAAGGCTCAGTTTTTATAGTTGAAATCCCACGACGTTTATCATCCAATTTATAATGAATCACTATATTTTAGTCGTTGATGATGTTCCTGATAATCTTTTTTAGTGAAGTTAGCACTAGAACAAGATGGACATGAACTGGTATTAGTTAATGATGGTTCTTCGGCTTTAGCTCAAATTGATAAATGTCCTCCCGATCTTATTTTACTTGATGTGATGATGCCAGGAATGGATGGTTATCAAGTCACCAAAAAAGTTCGTCAAAATTCTCGTTTATCTTATATTCCAATTTTATTAATTACGGCTCATGAACAATCAAATGTGGTCAAAGGGTTAGATAGTGGTGCGGATGATTTTATTCGTAAACCTGTTCAAATTGATGAACTTCAAGCTAGGGTGAGATCCTTATTAAGACTCAAACAAAGTATTGATCAGCGAGAACATTTTGTGCAGTGTTTAACCCACGATTTACGAACTCCTTTAGTCGCAGCCGATCGAATGTTACAACTTATTAAACAGGGAATTTTCGGAGAAGTTAGCCTTAAGACAGAAGAAGCTCTTAATAATATTGTTCGTAGTAATGAAAACTTACTAGACATGATCAATAAGCTATTAGATGTTCACTCTTACGAAGAAGGGCAAAAAAGCTTAAGTTGTATTACCTTTAATTTAAAAAATCTGACTGAGCAAGTAATTAAAGAACTAAATTTTTTAGCACAAGAAAAATCTTTAGAATTGCGTTGTATTTGGCAGTCTCCTCTAGAAGAAATTCACGGCGATCGCCAAGAACTAAGACGAGTATTAACCAACATCGTTAGTAATGCTATTAAGTTCACTGATACGGGTTACATTGAAGTGACAGTTTCTCTATCTACGGGAGATGAAACAAAAGATAATTGCTTAATGATTGAGATTAAAGACACAGGAATTGGCATTAGTCCTCAAGCAAAATCCAAGATATTCAAACGATTTTACCATACAAATCATAAAGGCTTAGGCTATGGATTAGGACTTCATTTATGTCATCAAATTGTTCAGGGACATGGTGGTAAAATTAGCCTTGAATCTGAAGTTAATCAAGGAAGTATTTTCACCATTCACTTACCTATTTCTTAGCAGTTAAAGAGTTAAATCTTTAAAGGCTTCTTGCACGCCAGGATGAATTAAAACCCCATCTTTAACGTTGACTCCTTTTGCTAAACTGGCATCTTTTTCTAAAACCTCTAATCCTTCATTGGCCAATTTCAAAACATAGGGTAAGGTACTATTATTTAAAGCCTGTGTCGCTGTCCAAGGAACAGCCCCAGGCATATTAGGAACGCCAAAATGAACCACTCCTTCCTCGACATAGGTAGGGCAACTATGGGAAGTAGTGCGTAAGGTTTCGATACATCCCCCTTGATCTACTGCCACATCTACGATCACTGAACCAGGGCGCATTTTGGAGACTAATTCCTTAGATACTAACGTTGGGGCCCGTTTTCCTGTCACTAATACGGCACCAATCAATAAATCTGCTTTAGGGACAGCTTTTTCGATACTTGAAGCATCACTGTACAATAATTCAACCCGCGAACCAAAAAGGGTCTCTAAATAGGCTAAACGTTCTACATTAATATCAAAAATTTGCACTTTAGCCCCCATTCCCACGGCGATTTTAGCTGCTTCAGTACCGACAATACCCCCACCTAAAATAACCACAGTACCAGCACAAACCCCAGGAATGCCCCCTAAAAGAACCCCACGACCCCCTTGTTGTTTTTCAAGATATCGCGCCCCAAACTGCACAGATAAGCGACCTGCAATGATACTCATGGGGGTTAATAAAGGTAGTCTTTTGTCAGGAAGTTCAACGGTTTCGTAAGCGATCGCGGTTATCTTCGATGAGATTAATGCTTTTGTTAATTCCTTATCTGCTGCTAAATGGAGATAGGTAAACAGCATTTTAGGGATTTTAAGATAGTCATATTCTTGCTTGAGAGGTTCTTTTACCTTTACCACTAAATCTTGTTCCCATGCTTCGGTAGCACTGGTGACAATTTTTCCTCCAGCTTGTTGATAGTCTTCATCTGTAAAACCCGATCCGGTTCCTGCTTGAGTTTCTACAGAAACTTGATGTCCTCTATCGCATAAAACCCTAACGCTGTTGGGACTTAAACCCACCCGAAACTCTTGATCTTTAATCTCTTTAGGGACACCAATTTTCATATAATTCCTCACACCTAATTATGCTTCATACTGTAGCTTACAAAAACTTTTTGAGAATTGCTAGGATTATACCTGTTTATAACTATTACACTTTAAACTATGGTTTAGTATTTCCTCCTCGCAAAAACCAACCTAAAACACCGCTAATAGTAGCAGTTATACTGATAATCACAAACTGTCTCCAATTCTTTAATTCTCCTACTTTTTCGGCTAAATCAGGAATTTTATCGATAGCAGGTTTCCAAGTTTCTAAACGAGTGTCTACCATCACTAATTGTTTATCAACTCCTATTAATTGTTCTTTTACCTCAGTTTGTACTTTTTCTATACTGGTGAGTCGGGTGTCAACGTTAGTTAGATGAGTCTCTACACTGATGAGTCGAGTGTCAACGTTAGTTAATTGAGTTTCTACACTGGTGAGTCGAGTTTCTACCCCAGTTAGCCTAGTTTCTATATTAGTCAATCGATTTTCTAAGACTTGATGATTACCGATAATCAAGTCTTTTAGTTCTTTGAGATCATTCTCTGTTACTTTTGCCATTGTCTTATTCTCAAATTAGTTGTTTATGTAAGATGTTCTCAAAATTTTTTGTTTGGGGACTATTTTTATTTTACTATCAAGTTTTTCACACGATCTTTCAAAGATTATTCTTAATTAAGAAATTGTTTTAAAGTTTCTAAAGTTTGTTCTCCGGTAGTTTGCCAACTAAATTTTTTAGCCTGTTGTAAACCGAGAGTTTTTAACTGCGATCGCATATCATCATCAGTAGCAATTTTTTCCATTGCTATTGTTATTTGTTCTATATTATAAGGGTTAATTAATAAAGCTGCTTCTCCCGCAACTTCAGGTAAAGAAGAAATATTGGAAGTAATAACAGGAGTACCACAACCCATTGCTTCAAGTACGGGAAACCCAAACCCTTCCCATAAAGAAGGAAAAACTAATGCCAATGCTTTATTTAAGATAATTGGTAACTGTTCATATTCTACATAATCAAGAATTTTTACTTGTCTTTCAATCCCTAATTCTTGTGCTTGTTCTATTAATTTAGGAGTGTAACGTTTATCCGTTGGACCAGCTAACCATAATTGATAATTTTGCTTATTTTTTAAGTTAGCAAATGCTTTTACAATACGATTAACATTTTTATGAGGATCATGACGACCTATATATAGAAAATAGGGAATGGGTGAAGCATCTTTTTTAGTCTGTGACGGTTTGAAATGTTCTTGATTATAACCGAGTAAAATAGGGGTTATTTTTTCAGTAGAAACATTATAGATATCAACAATATCTTTTGCAGTTGCTTGAGAATTACAGATAATATGTTCAGCTTGTTTAAGCACTTCAGGAATATAATATTTAAAATAAGGAGTTAACGGAGATGTTTCTTTGGGAAAGCGTAAAGGAATTAGATCATGTACCATTACCACCGAACGACATTGACTATATAAAGGGGCTTCAGGAACAGGAGAAAATAATAAATCTGCTTGTAATTGCTTATAAATTTTAGGTAGTTTGAATTGTGTCCAAAGTAAGCGGTTTAAGTGTCCTTTTGTTCCATGTTCTGGCGTTAAATTATTAGGGACTAAATAAGTATTAAAATCTTGATATTGTTGAGATGCTAATAAAGTGGGTTCTAAGGATTTTAAATAAGGAAAAACATTGTTAGCATAAACTGTTATTCCTGTTGGTTTTGATAATAATAGAGATAAATTTATTAGTAAATTTGATTGATGATTCATTATTAAGTAATAGATTGATATACATTTAATGTCTTTTCTGCTGTTTGTTGCCAAGAAAATTGCTCAGCTTGTATTTTACCTTTATTAATCATCTCTTTTCTTAGTGTAGAATTATCTACTACTTTTAACATAGTTTGTGCTAATTGATAATAGTCTGTTGGATCAATATATAAGGCTGCATCTCCTGCAACTTCGGGTAAAGAAGAAGTAGGAGAGGTAATAACGGGTGAACCTAATGTCATTGCTTCAAGTACAGGAAGTCCAAAACCCTCATAAAAAGAAGGATAGATAAAAGCCTCTGCTTGACTATACAATATAGCTACTAATTCGTCAGAAATATAGTCTAAATGCTGAATATCTTCTTTAATTTGTGATGTATTTATTGTCTCTAAAATATCTTGATAATTCCAGCCTTTTTTACCCACTAATATCAATTGGTGAGGAATTTTATAGTTTTGTTTCAAATATTCAAATGCTTGAATTAAAGTTAAAATATTTTTTCTTGGTTCTAAGGTACTAACAAACAGAAAATAAGGTTTATATAAATAATAATCAATAAAATTACGATTATCATATAGTATTTGACGAGTCAGATAATTAGGAGAATAACGACTTGCTTGAGGAGTTACATAAATAACATTAGGATCAATATTTAGCAATTTGATAATGTCTTGTTTTGTACTTTCTGAAAAAGTAATAATAGCATCTGTCCAAGATAAGCAGTGTTTAATTCTCTCTAAATAACCTTTAACAATTTTGGTTGAATATTGAGGAAACTTGATGAAAGTTAAATCATGAATCGTCATGATTTTAGACGCTTTTCTATAAGGAAAAATATAATGATCGGTTCCTTGAATAATATCAGGTTGGTCTAAATGTTTTTCAAAATAAGGTAGGATAAAAGGGGCATATTGAGCTAATAAATGAGCAACACTAACAGGAATAGGAACAGAAGAAACTTGAAGATACGGGGTTAATAGTTCTGGTGTTGATAAGCTTCGTTTTAACCAATTTTTTACAGAAGGATGAAAATAAATATCTAAGATAAAATTGTCTTCCTCTTGTCGTCGATATAATGCTTCAATTAAATTAAGGGTATAAACACCAATACCTGTTAATTTTCCTCTGACTGGAGTTGCATCAATACAAACTTTCAACATGATCCTCCATAATCATTTCTTGGTAAACTTGATTAATAATATAGGCATAATTATCAACACTATGAAATTGTTCATAATTATGCTGCATTTTCTTTATTTTATCTTGAATCATGTCGCTTTTAAGAACTTTTATAATAGTCTCAAAAACTTGTGAAGGATCTTGCCAATCAATAATTAATTCTGGTAAATTATGTTTGTTTAACTCGTAAGCCATCCATGTATCTTTAGTCACCAAAGGAGTTTTTCCTGCCATAATACACTCTGTAAAAATTCCTGATGTTCTTCCTTCATAAGCAGGAAAACTATAAGGTAATAAAATGATTTGACTCAACCCAAACCAATGATAATATTGTTCTCTGCTTAAATGATTATCAATTAATTTCAAATCAATGCCATTGTCTACAGATTGTAATTTTGTTTTTTCTGCACACACTAAGTTAATATTTTTAGTATTTTCCCCTGAATAATTGACTAAACTTTTGATAATTTTTAATCCTTTTTCTTCCCTAGGAGAACCTGGCCACCAACATAAAATGTGAGGTGAATCGAGAGCATTTATGTTACAATGATTAATATCAGTATGAGGAATAGGCATGACAATAACCGATTCTTCAAAGTAAGCTGATAAAGACTTACTCAGTAAATCACTATCTGTTAAAAGTTTAAATTTTCCTGGTTGTAATTGTTTTTTAATTAAACTATTAAGAAACTTATAAATCAAGCGAGTTTTATCTTTATGAGTATCTCTTCTATATAATAACCACACCGATAACTTATTAGTAGGAACCCATAATAAAGCAAGATATAAAGCGAATAATTGTAAATGAATAAATCTTTCTAGAAAAACAACAGATAATTCTGACTGGTTAATAACCTTATTTTGCAAATAATTACTAATACTTCGCGCTAATTTCCAGGTTCCTTGAATTCTTAAAAACTTCTCAATAATATTACCTTTTTCTTCCAAATCATGATGACTTAAACACTCATCCCATTCTGATGGTAAATTATCAACTTTATTATCGATAGGAACCGTGATTTTATGTTTCCATCCTAACTTATTGACCGCTTTATTAACTGCTTGATGATAAGGAAGAATATGACCTTCACCTTCCATTAAATTAGGAATTAAGGATACAAATATCGGTGATATTTTCTTTCCCTCATCTTGATTCATGGTTAATTCTTAACTAAGGTTTAATTAGTTTAACTGTATCCTGTAAACTATCAAAAATTTCAACTTTTTTAGTATATTCAACAATTCTTTGTAATGTTTCTTGTCCCCTTCCTGTTAAGACTAAAACAGGTTGGCATTCAGCATTAATAGCACATTCTACATCACTAGGGGCATCCCCTACAAAAAAAGATTGAGAGAGGGAAATACCATGTTTTTTAGAAGCATCGATTAACATTTTAGGAGAAGGTTTACGACACAAACAATGATCTTGAGGATGATGGGGACATAAAAAAATGTCATCGAATCTTACCCCAAACTTTCCATATTCATCAATAATATGATTGTGTACCTTTTCTACATCTTCTAATGTGTAATAACCTCTTCCTACCCCCGCTTGGTTAGTAATTAAAATTAATAAATAACCAGCATTTTGCCATTGTTTTAAAGCTTCCCCTGCACCCAGAGGAAGCTCAACCTGTTCCACTTTACTAAGATAAGGAACATATTTAATAACAACTCCATCCCTATCCAAAAATAGAGCCTTTTGGAGTTGTGTATAAGGGGTAAGAGTTGTGGTCATATTACAATTATTAGACAGCAATTTGTGCTTCTAAACCGGCTTTAGCAAATAACTGAGCTTCGACTTGTTCACAAATACGATGATAAGTGATCAAGTGAATTTCTTGAATATAAGGGGTATGATATTCTGAGACAAATAAAGGAAAATCCGTTAAATCCTTTAACATTCCCCCATTGTTACCCGCCATACCAACAGTAATTAAGCCTAAATCTTTGGCCATTTCCATTGCACGAATGACATTAGCAGACTTTCCAGAAGTAGAAATACCCCAAAGAATGTCTCCTGGTTGAGCAAATGCCTCTACTTGACGAGCAAAAACTGTCTCAAACTCGTAATCATTCGACCATGCTGTTAAGGTAGCAGGATTTGTTCCTAATGCGATCGCAGGTAACCCCTTACGATGCAGTTGAAACCTTCCGACAAACTCAGCAGCAATGTGCTGAGCATCGGCTGCGGAGCCACCGTTACCACAAATTAGCAGTTTATTCCCTGCTTCAAACTGTCTAGCCACGATACCAATGGTATGGTCTAGCGCACGACAGTATTTAGGGTTAAACGCTTCTTCTAGGCATTTTAGCCTATGTTGAATCCAATAGTTCACCGTTCCTTCCTCACATATCAGTTAATGAGCAGGGACAAGTTTTTCTTGCTCCTGCCAAAACCACTCAATTGTTTTCGTTAATCCTAATTCTAATGGAGTTAAGCTGAAATTGGGTAAAGATTGCTTAAGTTTGTCAACCACTAAGCACTTAGACTTAGCCCCCACATAACGGGAAGTGTCAAACTGAATTTTATTGAAGTCATAGCCGACAGCTTCACAAATAACTTTAGCGAAGTGACGAATAGTAAACTCCTCCCCTGCACCGATGTTAATCAAATCATTATCTACGGTTTGGGATAATTCCATCGCAATCTTAGCAAAATCTTCCACAAAGACAAGCTCTCGTGATTGATAGCCATCTCCCCATAGGATAACAGGTTCATCATACAGTTTACCGCGAATTATCTTTCGGATCAGATCGAAGATGAAGTGCATCTGGCGACCGTCGGTATGATACCCTGTCCCGTATAAGGTAGAAGGGACTAAACATAGATATTTTAAGCCATATTGCTTATTCAAGGCCAAAAGTCCTGCATAGAGCATTCTTTTGGTCATGGCATAAGTAAATAGGCTACTAATGGGCATTCCTGTTAGATAATTCTCTTCTACTAAAGTTAAGTCGGGATCATAGGCACAACTTGTTCCCATACAAATAAATTTAGCCTGGGGTTGATGTTTTTGCCACCAAGTTAACACATGAGTATTCATCTGTTGATTAATAATCCATTGTTCCCCTGGATGGTACAAACAAAAGTCTCCTGCTTGAGTCCAGGCTGCTAAATGATAAATTTGATCATAGCTAATGTCATTAAAATTGAGTAAGGAATCTGGTTGTGTCAGATCGCAATTTTTAGAGTTTAATTTGATTAAGTCATGTCCTTGGGTTTCCAGTTGAGAACATAAGTTGGTCCCCAAAAAGCCAGATGCACCGGTAACTAAGATTTTCATAGTAGTTTCCTATGAACAACATTAACGTCTGATTAACAGAAGTCAAGTAGGCATACTATAACCGTGACGTAACGTTTTGTAAAGTGTTGCTTGGGTTGGGAAAGGTTAAAACAATAAGAAAGTTGTTAAAGAAAATTTTTTCAAGAAAAGCCAACTTAATTAACAATGAGTCTTTCACAATCTATTGTGCGCTGTATAATGTTAATTGAAATTGGCTATATTTGATATCAAATCAACACGAATCAAATCTATCTAAGCAATATGACAAATAATAGAGAAATTACCGTAAACATAAAAGATTCAAAGGGAAGGTTAGAAGTTGCTTTGCCGTGGATAGGTCTCATTATAACTGCGGTTACACAAGGCTGGATTATTGTAACGAATTTATCAGTTCTTGAGTTGGAAGAAAAAGTTGAGGAAACTCAACAATTAAATAATTATCTTAATAGGATCGGTGAGATTATAATCAAGCCTAATACTGTAGAAGAGATAGATTATAGACCAACCTATTCATTGAAATCATTATTAAAAAGAACTTCTAAATTACGATTACCTTTAATAACTCGCATAATTTCTATATTATTTTGATTCAAACGATAAAAAATAATATAACTATTTAAAGGTAAACCTCGTAGATACGGGCGAATATAGCTATAACTACGACCAATTTTAGGAAATTTTACTAAATAACGACATTTTTTCTGGAACTAATTTAATAGTTTTTCTGCTGCTTCAATATTAGTTTGAGCGAGATAATCTGTAATCTCTTTAAGGTCTTGAATAGCTACTGGTGCAATAATATATTGAGTCATGATTACTCTTATTTATTCTGTTGTAAATTGTCTCTCAATTGGTTAATAGCAGTTTCTCCATCAATTCCTTCACCTTGTTCTAATTGTTGTGCGGCTATGTCAATTTTTTGCTCAATTTCTTTAATCCATTGCTCATATTCATTGCGTTTTTCTAATAAAATCAAAGCTTCTTCGAGTACATTATCTATACTTGTATATCTACCAGAGGTAATTTGTTTTTGAATGAGGTTTTCTAATTTAGAATTAAGAATAATGTTCATTGGTTGTTACTCCTTTGGTCATAGCAAGAACTTATTATGTAAATATTTTATCCTTTTTTTCTGAAAATTAGTATTATGAATATTAGAAACAAAGTTTAGGGTAAAAATCATGACACAAAGTATTACAAAATCTACCGTAAATATTGCCCCTTTAGAAAATGGTGATCGCTTAACTCGTCTAGAGTTTGAAAAGCGTTATCAGAAAATGACTCATGTTAAAAAAGCAGAATTAATAGAAGGTATTGTCTATATGGGATCTCCTCTAAGAATCAACAAACATGGTGAACCTCATGCTAATATTATGGCATGGCTTGGATTTTATAAAGCTTATACAAATGGTGTTCAAATAGGGGATAATTGTACCGTTAGATTAGATCCCGAAAATGAACCACAACCAGACGCTTTATTAAGGATAGAAAAAGGTGGACAATCAATAATTAGTGAAGATGGATATGTAGAGGGTGCGCCAGAATTAATAGTAGAAATTGCAGCAAGTACGGTATCTATCGATTTACATGATAAACTAAAAGCCTATCGTCGTAATCAAGTTCAAGAATATTTAGTTTGGCGAGTCGATGATAATGAAATTGATTGGTTTAGATTGAAAGAAGAAAAATATATTAAATTACAAGCAG
>NZ_AAXW01000069.1 GCF_000169335.1 Crocosphaera chwakensis CCY0110 | reverse complement strand
TAAATCTAAACTCATATTAGACTCCTAATTCTAATTTTAATTGACCTGGACTGATATTTCCTCGTTGTCCTCGGTGCAGATAAAGATGACAGGCACTACACAAAGGAATGAGGTTAGACGGATGGTTATTGGAGGGATCATAATCAGAATGATGGACGGTTAAGGTGTATTTGGTTCTTAAACTTTTATCGGTCAACCATTGTTGTATGATTATCAACCAAAATAGGAGTAATGATAGGGGATAAATAGCTTTATATAGGATGGTAGGACAAAGGTTAATAGATAATTTGTCATCAGGAGATAGACACATTTGCCCACATTTAGAACAAGTCCATTTAGCCGACTGTTTAACCCTTAAGGCAATTTCGTCCCAATCATCAGGATATCTATCTCTATTTTTCATTAATTCTTTATCCTATTTTTATAAGTGTATCAAACCAAGGGTATTTTATTCACAAAATAGCTAAATAATTACGAATTGCTGTTACTAGAGCGAAAAAAGTAAAAGCTATATTATCCCAATAAAAACAATCAACCTGGATTAAGTAGGGTTTTCATGACCGAAACGCTCTTTAATTGGTTCGGTGAGTAAACCCTACCTTTATAGGGGATATAAGCCCCACTTACGTTCCTCTTGCCATCTGATTAATATAAAAATAACCAAACAAATAAACAAATCAGTTTACGTTAATCAACTATCAGACTATTACTAAAGGAGACAGCATCATGGTATTAGTACGTTATAATCCTTGGCAAGAAATGAATTCTTTACAACATCAATTAAATCGTTTATTGGATGAAGCTTTAACCCCTACTAATTGGGAAGAAAATGTAAATTTCTCTAAAATCCCTGCTGCTGAATTAACCGAAACTGATGACGCTTTGCATCTCAAACTTGAAGTTCCTGGGATGTCAGCTAAAGATTTAGACATTCAAGTAATGGTAGATCGAGTGGCTATTGCTGGTGAAAGAAAATCGGAAACTGAAACGAATGAAAATGGTAAGACTCGCTCAGAATTCCGTTATGGTAAATTCCAAAGAGTGATCCCCCTTCCTGTACGCATTCAAAATACCAATGTTACCGCAGATTATAAAGATGGTATTCTTCATTTAAACCTACCATTATCTTCTGAAGAAAAAAATAAAGTTGTTAAAATTAGTCTTCCTGAAGCTGAAGCCACTGCTTAGTCGTTTAAGGTAAAGATCATCGAGTCCCTATCATTTGATAGGGATTTTTTGTGACAATTATCAAAGTGTCCCTTATCTATTGAATCAAAACAGTGGCGATTTTAAGCTTATTGTAAATCGATAATTAATCGGTCATTTGTGGTGTGAGAGAGTAATGTAAGAAAGCACTTGGGGTCGAAACACGGCAAGACTCCCAGGTGTTTTCTATTAGCAATAAATAAGAACAGTTCAATGGGGTAACTATTAAATAACCTTTAAGAATTAAGTGTCTTTTGAATAGCTTGTATCATCAAAACCTGATTCTCTTTTTCACGAGTTAGAACATCAATTATTAAATTAGTTTTCCGACGCTTTCTAGACTGTGAATAGTCTCTGCTTGTAAAAACCGTCTTCCCCTTCAATGAATTAAACTGTTTCATTATTTGTTGAAGCTGTGTGACTGTTAATTTTCGCACCTTGGAGATGGCTTTCTTGACCTCCTCATCGTGAGATAAGCTAGAATCAAACTCCGTTTCTTCATGGGGTAGATGATTAGTTTCTACCACTTCACTCAAAGGAATGTTCTCATTCTCTATTTTGGGTGTATCTTCGAGAGAATCATCTCTGATGACTGTATTCTCTTCTTTAACTTCTTCAATGGGTTGATTATGAGGTTTAAGTTCTTTTAACTCCTGAATTGCTTTCGTTAACCCATCTAAATAATGATCTAATGAATCTATATGGGTTTTCATCGATTGGATCGTGGGATGGTGGGAAATGGCATACTCTAATGATTCTGGACTTTTATTAACAGATTGTTGAACAAATTGTTTTACAGATTCTAATAACTCCTGTTTGACGTTCTGTATATCGTTTTGAGCAACAGTCTTCTCTAATTCTTGTGTAACAGTCTGTTTGACAAGTTGTTCAAGGTCTTGTTGATTAACACTTTGTTGAACAGATTGTGAAACACCATCAAGTCCTAAGCCTTTGGTGATGAGGTCAATGATAGTGGCTGTTTTATCATATTTACCCTCACCCTTGGCAAAATGAGTCATCCCGTAGGCTTCTATTTGGTTATAGAGGTTATGGGGGATTCTAGCAGCTATGGCTATGCTCTTAGAGGTTATCCAGGTTTGATTGGTTTTCGTCTCACTCATCGTTATTCATTTGTTCAACAATGTGTTATACAAACTAGAGTAACCCATAAAGGAAACCAAGGGAGAAACTGATTAACATATTGTTAAACAAGGTGTAATACAAAAATAATTAATTATGATAAAATAGGGTTAAGAGAAAAACAATTATAATGAAACTGCCTAACCCTTCAAAAACCTTCATTGATGATAATAAATTAGCGGGTTATTCCCTGAATGTAAACCATGACGAAGGAAAACACAAAGCCCGTGTTTTCAAATCAGCTTTAAACCTCACCATTGATAATATAGAAGAACTCAAGCAAGCCCTATTAGAAGCGGTTAAAACCTACTCAGCAATTCCTGATAAAGCCAACTCTTACGGACAAAAATATATTATTGACTTTCCCTTGACAAGAGACAATAAAACCGCCATTGTGCATAGCGTCTGGATAGTTAGGAATGATGAAAACTTTCCTCGGTTAGTCACCTGTTATCTACTTTAAGGAGAAAAAAAATGAAACTCTTAGACATTGTAGCCTTACTAGAAAATTTACCCGAACTCAACCTTTATCGGGGACAAGTGGGAACCATTGTAGAAGAATACGAACCTGGAGTTTTTGAGGTCGAATTTAGTGATAATACAGGAAAAGCTTACGCTATCGAAACCTTAACAGAAACTCAATTGATGCTCTTACATCATTCACCTTTAGAACGAGAAAAAACACCCGTTTAATTAGAGTTTGATGATTAATCAATCTTGAAATACCGAACTCTTATGAGAGACACCGAAGATTAGGGGAGTCAATTAGTATTCTTAAAGATGGCAAAGTTGTTACTTTAAATGCTGACTAAATCCCCCCTTTAGATGAGCCAAAAAATCATGACCTATTAGACAAAACCTAACTAAGCGATTAGCCTTGTTAGCTCAAAAATATCCGTTCAAAGGGTTGTTTGCGATAACGACGGTAAATATCAAAATCACTATCTAGGGTAATAATTGCTGAAATATTGAGTCTTTCAGAAATAGCAATTAAGGATAGATCAGCAAAATCTCCAGGTAAGTCAGCATACTGTTCATTGAGTTGTTTAATTCGGGCAAAGTCTTCTGATATGAGAGGAATACATTGATAAAGTTTTAGGGCTAAATCGTTAAGAAATTCATTCTGTGTCCGATAATCTGAACTGAGAAGATACATGACTTCCGTAACACAAGCCGTAGTAGTAATTAGTTCACTGGTACATTGTTCAAAAAAGCGACAAACCTTCTCATGATAGTTATCTTTGGCACTGTAATAAGCGATTAAAATACTACTATCTGTGAGAATAATCGGGGGATAATTCTTCATTAATTGGATTTTTGATGACGGTTTTTAATATGACTGGCTACGATGTTTTTACGATTTTCTCGTAATGATAAGTCAGCTTGAGCGTCTTGAAGTAAATGCTTGGGGTGTCCTCCTCGTCTTTCTACTAGGGTTTGACGGGGTTGTAAGGTTTGCCAATGTTGGTAAATTAGCTGTTTTAATAATTCTTCTGAGGTAATGTTCTCTTTGGAGATGATTTCTGCTAGGTAGCTTTCAGTTTCTTTATCTAGATTGATAGATAACATGGGTGTTGGTTTTATAATGGTTTTCTCTATTTTATTCGGGAATAGCCGTTCTCACTTAACGTCGTATAAGGGTAATTATCCGACGCACTATGGTATGCTAATGAGGTCAGTATCGGGCATTTGAGCCTGATCTACAAAAGGATTTATCCGACGCTTATGCTGACCCAAACTACCTCCTCGGATCTCACCCCCACTGATTTATTGGATCGCTTTGCTGCTTTCGTTCGCCTGGACACTGCTGATGGCAATGCAGCTGATGATACGGTGAAAACCTACGCTTGTACGGTGAGACAGTTCTTTGGCTGGTGTAACTCTCTTCGTCTCCATCCCCTCGATGCCACAAGGGATGACATCAAGTTATACCGTCGTTGGTTGGTAGAAATTCAGGATTATAAATGTGCGACCATCGCTCTAAAATTAACGGTGGTGCGTCGCTTTTATGCCGGGGCGGTAGAACGGGGTCTAATATTGGCTAATCCTGCTTTGGGGATAAAACCCCCCAGAGAAAATATTGATCCGGCAGAACGGATTAATTACCTGGAAGAAGCTGAAGTAACAGGGTTATTGGCGAGTTTGCCCACTGAGAATACCATTGGGGCGTTACGGGATAGGTTTCTGGTGGCGGTGATGGTATTGGAGGGATGCAGAACGGTGGAGATGCACCGCGCTTGTATTGGGGATATTGTTAAACGAGGGGGTGATATTGGCATCAGGGTATCGGGGAAGCGATCTCGACGCATTGTGCCGTTAACCCCTGATCTAGCGAAGCTGCTGAATAAGTATTTGAATGCTAGGAAGCGGTCAGGGGAGGCATTGTTAGCGGATACCCCTTTGTTTATTGCCTTAGATAAAAGGACTCATGGAGGGCGATTAAGTCGTCGTTCCATTCAGCGAGTGATTGATAAGTATTTACGAGCATCAGGGTTAAAGGAGCAGCCAACGAAAGCCAAAAGTAAAAAACGAGCATCTAATCAGTCTCATCAACCGTCTATAAGGGAAAAACAAAGTCCTGCACAATCTGCTTCGTCTAAGTCTCATAAGTTTCAACAACCACAGCGACAGTTGAGCGCACATTCTCTGAGGCATACGGCAGGTACTTTGGCCATTAGGGCAGGGTCGGATTTAAGGCAGGTTCAGGATTTGTTAGGCCATGCTGATCCGAGGACGACTGCTTTGTATGCTCATGTGGCTGACCGGTGGCGCAATAATCCTGCATTGAGGTTAGGGGTAAAGGTTCCTCTATAGGGATTGCAGGACAAAGGGGGGAGTAGCAACTGTATTCGCACCTTCTAAAAACCTATTAAACCTCACCTAAGATAAAAACCACTATTAAACCAATTTGGCTGAAATAATGCTAATTTATGAAAAATTCATTAATTGGAGCAAATGGCAAACGTTTCTGCAAAATGGTGTGTAGGAATATTCATCATACTACTGAATAGTATGGTGGCACAAAAACTCATAGCTCAAACTATAGACACCCCCTCAGAAGTCGACTTACAGCCTCTAAGAGACTTAATTCCTACTCAACCACCCCCTTCCCTTCCGTCACCTCCAGAAACGTCATCACCCGAAGATTTGCTTCCCTCTCCAGAACAACCGTCACCCGAAACTGCTCCCGATACAGGACAGACAATAATACTAACAGAGTTTCAATTTGTCGGTAATACAGTGTTTACCGACGAGGAATTAACCGAAGCAGTCACTACAGGATTGACCAATAAACCCCTTCAGGTATCACAATTATTACAAGTTGCGTCTTTTGTCGCTGAAGTGTACGCTGAGAAGGGATATAGTACATCCGGAGCAGTAATTTCTATTCCTAAAGCGACTCAACTACAAGGAAAAGGGATAGTCGTCGTTGAAGTCATTGAAGGGGAATTAGAAGAGATTCAAGTAGGTCCTATGAATGAAGGGGAACGACTTGATCTTAATCCTGAATATGTGCGTTCTCGAATTGCTGTGGCTGTAGGTAAACCCTTAAATATTAATCGTCTTCAAGAAGCATTACAACTGCTGCAACTAGATCCTCTCATTGAACAAATTTCTGCTCAACTCTCTAATGGAGTTCGTCCTGGAACCAGTATTTTAACAGTCAAATTTGCCACGAGGGATACTTTTTCTTTGCAAGGACTTTCCGATAATAACCGTACCCCCAGTGTGGGAGGGTTTCGACGGGGTGGGGCTATCTCAGAAGCCAACTTATTAGGGTGGGGGGATACGTTACGAGCAGAATATCGTAACAGCGATGGCAGCAATGATGTCGAGGTTTCTTATACCCTTCCCATTAACCCTTACAATGGCAGTGTCAGGTTTAGATACCGAACCACCAACAGTACCATTGTTAAACCGCCGTTTGACGAATTTGATATTGATTCTCATTACGAAAATTATGACTTGACCATTAGGCAACCCGTGTTCCAAACCCCGCAACAAGAAGTGGTTTTAGGATTATCTTTAGAACGTCAAGAAAGTAATAATTTTCTACGGGGTATAGCGTTTCCCTTGTCTCCTGGGGCAAATATTAAAGGACAAACTCGCATTACCACTCTACGGTTATTTCAAGAATGGTTACAACGGAACTCGCAAGAAGTGATTGCCGTTCGTTCTTCGTTTAATATGGGCTTAGATTTTCTCGGAATTACTAGCCCTTTTGATGCGGACATTAATCCCGATGCCCCGAAAAATCGTTATTTTACTTGGCGCGGACAAGCACAATGGGCCCGTGTGTTAGACCGTGATACTCTATTTTTAATTCGTAGTGATATTCAAATTAGTTCAGATCCTTTAATTCCGCTAGAACAGTTTGTTTTAGGGGGTGCAGGAACGGTACGAGGTTACGCTCAAAATTATCGTCTTAAGGATAATGGGATTATTGTTAACGCAGAGATACGTTTACCTGTGTTACGCATTGAGGAATATGACACTTTAGTACAACTTATTCCTTTTGTTGATTATGGTAGCGGATGGAACCTGAAGCGGCCGACTGTTCATCCTGCTACTTTAGCCTCTGTGGGGTTGGGTGTGTTATGGCAACAAGGAGATATTTTCAGTGCGCGTCTAGATTGGGGTATTCCCTTAACTCCCAATAACCGAATTGATAATACATGGCAAGAACATGGTCTTCATTTTTCATTGATTTTTAATCCCTTTTAAAACCTTGTGCATCAATCTAATCATTGAGTCCTAAAAGAAATTAAGTCAGCAATTGAGATTGAGAAAAAATAGCTCAACTCTCTTCCTAAAAACTCTGTAGAAGGTACAAGACATGAAACTCAATGCAAAATCTCTAATTTTTAAAGCACTTTTAGGCATAAGCGTCATTGCTTGTACTGTGGTTCCAGCTAAAGCAGGGTTTTTTGATGGCACAATTTTTGAGAATACGTTTGTAGATCCTAGCACTTGGGTTCCTAGTGCGCCTAGTACCGAAACTGATTCAGGTTCTCATTTTGCTGTTCAATCAAAATATGATGTTGTTGTTGAAAATGTAATGGCCAATTGGACGTTAACCTGCGATACGCCAAACACTTATTTTCAGATTGAACCTAACGATAATGGTCGATCTCTACAACTACATGAAGGGGATAGGGTCAATTGCTCTTTTTCTTACGAAGATATGAATATGGAAGATCCCTATGAAGATGAATATATTGGGGGGATAACCTTTTCTGTGTATTCAAGCGGAACATATCTGTTGGAAGTTAACATTAACGACTATTCATCTGCCTTGATAGAATTTCCATCCGGTCAAATTGAGGAGCTTGGTTACTTACTAAACTAAGATTAGATAAACCTTTGTCATGATAAAACTAATGAGTCAGGATATAAGATTTTTAATTTTGTTATATCCTGAATTTTCAGAAACAAGACAATTTTATGTTGATCATCAATAAGTCAAAATGAGTAGGGAAAGAGAACTGATCCAAATTGATAAGTAAGCGTTTGAAGGGGTTTTATAAGCTGGTTAGAGATTAATTTTAATTAACGTTTAGTTCCTAAGTGCATAAAGGCTTTTGTTTATCTCTAAAATAAAAAAGTAGAAATAGTAAAGACGATGAAAAAAATATCTTACTTCACAAAAGTAATTTTTTGTATTGCTTTTTTAACGTTAATTAACAGTAACCAATTGCCTGTATTATTAAGGGCAGAACTTCCCCCGGCACCAGAAACAGGAACTCCCCCAGGAAAGCCGACCCCTGGTGGAACTCGACCGGATGCCATTTGTCAGAATACTTCTTTACCCCTTACGGCTTTGGCTGCTTATAATGGTAAAGATTTTACTGTCTCTTCTCATCCCACTTTTTGGTTTTATATTCCTTATCAACCCCAAGATATAAAAGAGATTCAATTTATTATTGAAGACCCCCAACAAAATTCTTTAAAAAATATTTATCAAACCTCACTTCAACTAAGTCAAGGGTCGGGACTGATGAAAATTCCCGTTTTAAAACAACCTCAATATGCTCTAGAAGTTGATAAACTTTATCGCTGGAAATTAATAGCTTATTGTACAGGAAATACTACCGATGATCCCGATTTAGTCCTGGAAGGATGGGTTAAGCGAGTTCCTATATCGGCTGAACTAAATAATCAATTAAATTCGGCTGAAAAAGAAGATTATCTTATCTATCAAGATAACGAAATTTGGTACGATGCCATTAATACTTTAGCTGAACAATATTTTACTAATCCTGAAGATTCTGACTTAAATAAGGCTTGGCTAAATCTTTTAGAAGCTATTAATCAAGAAAAATTGAGTCAAGAATCTTTTGGTAACGGCGTTTGAGTATCAGATACTCCTCAAACGCCGTAACTAGGCAGAAGTGTTGGGTAGTGATTCCGATTCACGGGAACGGTCACCAATATAACAACCGACAATTTCTCTGGTTTTTCTATTGATCTGCAGCCAGACCCAGTATTGATTATAGTAGTGTGGAGATCACTAGCAAATATCTTCACGCACGTCCTGATCAATCTAGTAGTTAGTTTTTGTAAGTAGGGTGCATAAATTTAGAGATTGGTATCTAGTAATAAGTAACTCAACTGTTTAGCTTAGGAGAGAAAATTAGATTATGAAGTTACAGACATTACTAGGTATTACTTCTGGAATTGCTTTATTGGTAACTAACATTCAGCCTGCTAGTGCAGCAAATTGTCTTTCATTATTGAAAAAAGCATCTTCACCTTACAATGGTGCAACTATTTCTTGGAGCGAACATCCTCATGTTGGATATGGATTCTGGAAAGGAGAACTTGATATTGTTTATGTAGACGATAAGAATACCAGGAACAATCATTTTAGCTTTCGGGGTTATACAAACCTTCCAGGCGAAAATGCTGAAATTAGAGGAAGTGGAGAAGGCAACACAGTAATCTTTATGAGACGAGGCAACCAAAAACATCAAGGATCATGTGTCGGAAATAGTATTGAAGGAAATTATCCTAAGGGAACATTTAGAATTAGACTATATTAGTCTAGGAGCAGCCCTTTCAATGTGTTGTGATTGTTCCCAATTTATAGTTAGGTAAAAGAATCCATAAGCGAAATTATTGCCAACTCCCGACTAAAACATAAGCCCCCCAATTATAGGGAGAATTAAGCAGTTTTATTCCATCAAATTCTTGATAAACTAAGGATTTTTGAGCTTGATGAAGGGCTTCGGCTTTGCTAACTCCTTTGGTTAATTCTTCATAAAAACGTTGAATTAAAGGAATTGTAAAATCATCATTGGCTAACCAAAGACTAGCCAGAGTGCTTTTTGCTCCTGCTCTAACCGCTAAACCAGCTAAGCCTAGGGTAGCACGATTATCCCCAGAAGCGGTTTGACAAGCACTAAGCACTAATAAATCAAGCTCATTTATGCCTTGGTTTGTTTCAATTCCTAATAAATTATTTAACTCATTAGGGGTTAATAATTCGCCATAAGCAAGAATATAAGTCTCTTGGGGATCTGAACTAAAATTACCATGAGTGGCTAAATGAAGAACTGAAAAATTATTATCTTCTAGTTTTTTTCGTAAATTATTTTGAGTAAATTGAGCATTTAATAAAGCATCGGTTGGAGCAATTTTTTTGAGTATTTCTATTTCATCTTGGGCTTTAATTTCTCTAAAGTTTCGTTGTTCAACTTGTAAAGGTTCACTAATACCAGCAGCTAGAACATTAAGTGATTGAGAAGGGCGCTGTAAATTTAATAATTTTGAACTGGGAAGTAAAGCTAAAGCGTATTTTTTCTCGACTAAATATTCTTGGTTTTCTTTGTCATATAAAACTGCCATAGGGATATTTCTTAAATAACCATCTAGCACAAAAACTAAGGTTGTTACTTCAGGACTATTTTCCAAATCATTTTCAAGAGGTTTGATTAACCATTGATAAACTTTTTGGGAGGTTTCTATAAAGGTTTGATTATCTTGACTACCTAATGCTTTTCGTAATGTAATAAGCGTATTGTCTACTTCAGTTTGAGGAATTTCGGTGAATTTGTAGTTAATAGATTGATTAGGGAGTTTATAAAGAATATAAAATTTATCTTCAAGGATGACTGGATAAATTAAAGCAGCTTCTTGAATCGTATCAAAATTTGATTGATTAGTGGCAACTGAAGTTAAATCACAGCGCAGAAAATTCTCTAATTCCGCTAATTGTAAAGCATCAATTAAATCAATAATATCGGCTAATTTATTAGATTTTAATCCTTGTTCGGGAGAATTGGTTAAAATCAGTTTAACCAATTGTCGATAAATTGGTTCAACATTATCTCTAAAAGAAAACTGAACATCAGTATTAATGGTTAGTAAATCCCCTCTAATTTGCTCCAGGGTTTTAACAGTATCCTGGTAAGCTATTATAGCTTTTTCTGTTGCTTGTTGACTAGCAAATATTCTACCAAGTTGCCATTGCCAAAGATAGGCAATATCAGGATTTTGCGAAGGTTGTGCCAGTAATAAAGCGTCTTGAGTTAATTGTTGAGCTTGTGATAAAAAGTCTAATTGATTATATTCTAAACTTAAGTATTCATAGAAACCTCCAAGATTACCTAAACTATAAGATAAAGCTCGTTTATCATCTAATTTTTTCGCTTGTTGAACGGTTGTTTGTAAAGCAGTTTCTATATTGTCCCAAGAACTAAGATTAGGTTTAGCTGCTAACTTTTGTTGAAGACAAGCTTGATTTTTAGCTAATTTAATTTGAGCATAAATAGAACTTTGTCCAGGAGATAATTGTAATACCTTTATAGTTGGTGTAATTTGTTGTGCTTGACTAATTTGATTCGTCTTTAATAATAAATCTAAATGGTTAATTTGTGCTTTAACGATAAGAGAAGGATTTATCGAGTTAAAACCCACTTGTTGATAAGCATTAGAAGCTTGTTCTGATAAAGATAAAATTTCTTGAGATATATTGTTATCAAAACATTGCCAAGAATTTGTATCATAAACTTTGTTTTTATTTTCTCTTTCCTGAATTAAATCAATTTGTTCTCTATAGTAATTACCTAAACTTAATAAAGTTCTCCCCATTTCTTCAGCATCATCCATTTCTTGAGCAATCACTAAGCTTCGATTTAACATTGTTTCAGAGACTTGTAAATCTCCAGAGGTTTGCCATAATTCTCCTAACGTTCTCCATCCTTTTACTTGTAATGATAAAGATACTTCATTAAGTCCTTGTTCGATAATTATAAACATTTCTTTTGCTTGCTGATACAAACCTAAGCTTTGTAAAGCTTGAATTTGATTAATTTGACTGCTAATGACTCCCTCTTTTTTGTTTAATTTTTGGTAAACTTGAGTTGCTTTACGCCAACTATTAAGGGCAAGTTCTCCTTGTCCTTGTTGATACCACAAACGTCCATAAATATTCAGTGCAGGTGCAAGAATAAGAGCTTGTTGTTTGGATAAATTATCAACAGAATTTTTAGGTTTAAATGCAAGTAGTTCAAAACATTTATTGATAGCTGTTTTTGCTTCTTCCCATTCTCCCAATTGTTGATAAGCTAAAGATAAATTACTTAACGTAATAGCTTTATTAAAGGTATCTTCTTGTTGAGTAAAGATTGTAATGGCTTGCTGTAAATTCTCAACCGTATCTCGAAACTGTCCCAGTTGATAAGATTGTTGTCCCTGTTTAACCAGTTCTAACCCAGAATTTAAGGTTTGACTAATCTGTATATTATGGGCATAAACCTTCACTGGAATAATTGCTATAGTAAACAACAACCCAATGAGAAAGAAAATAAGACTTTGACGGATTTTAGAGAAACGGTGCATAAAGTTTCTTGACTCAACCTATAGCCTAACTGTAAAGGATAAATCATCTACAGCACGATGAATTATCTTCATGGTACAACTAAGTTAGAGAAAGAATCATGACCAAATTAACTAAAATCGTTGCTATTGTTGTCAGTTTACCCTTAGTTACTTTATCCTCAAGTGTACAAGCTCAAACTGCCGAAGCATTAGGACAAGATTTAGGAAGCTTTGTCGGAGGAGTGGGTGGTGCAGTAGGAGGAACTGCGGCCGGGACTTATGTTGGTGGGCCTTATGGTGGGGCAGCAGGAGGTTACGTTGGTGGTAAGTTCGGTGAAGAATTAGGTAGGGACTATGGGGGTCAAATTGGCCACAAAGCAGGAGAATATGGAACTGAATACTTGAATGGTGTCAATCAACGTAATCAATATAATGGTCGTACTTCAACATTGCATAACAGTCTTCTTGATTTAGATGTTTCTGATGATGGTCCTGCTTTTCCTCCTGGATTCTAAGTTTTCATTATTTTTATTTTTTACCTTTCAGAAAATAATAATAGAAGTGAGTTAGTCTCGCTTCTATTTTTTTTATTTAATATCCACTTATTTAATTATTTTTTTTCAACCTACTATCAAATGTGCATAAATTTCTCAAACCCAATCTATAGGTTAAGTGAAAGGATAAATCATCCAAAACTATTAAAATCAGAGAGAGAACCATGATGAAATTAACTAAATTTGCTGCTATCGTCGTTAGTTTACCCCTAGTTGCTTTACCTTTAAGTGTACAAGCAGAAACCGTTGACTCAAACAGAAAAGAATTAAGTCCGTTATCCAATAGTGCTACCGAGGTGGTTGAAGAGGTAGTAGTAGAACCATCAATCGAACAACCTACTATTAGTATTATGGAAACTGAGGTTAATGATGAGTTAGCTGAAACATTAAACCCTGAGATTCAAACAGAACAGGAAATGGTCACAGACGAAACTCAACAATCAGAAGAAATTGACTCAGAAAATGCTACTGAAGATGAGACAGCAACTGTGTCTGATAGTCTTGAAGTAGAAACAAATGAGAGTGAAGAAGAACCTGCCATTAGTATTATCGAAACTGAGGTTAATGATGAGTTAGTTGAAGAATTTAATTCCGAGGTTCAAATAGAACAGGAAATGGTCACAGACGAAACTCAACAATCAGAAGAAATTGACTCAGAAAATGCTACTGAAGATGAGACAGCAACTGTGTCTGATAGTCTTGAAGTAGAAACAAATGAGAGTGAAGAAGAACCTGCCATTAGTATTATCGAAACTGAGGTTAATGATGAGTTAGTTGAAGAATTTAATTCCGAGGTTCAAATAGAACAGGAAATGGTCACAGACGAAACTCAACAATCAGAAGAAATTGACTCAGAAAATGCTACTGAAGATGAGACAGAAACTGTGTCTGATAGTTCTGAGGTAGAAACGGACGAGGGGGAAGATGGTCCTTTTTCCTTTTTTAAATCCTTCATCCCATTTTTGTAATTTTAAAAGCTTTTTGGACTTCAGATAGTAACAGTAGAAGTGAGTTTATCTCGCTTCTTTTTTTTGAAGTAAATATCTACTTATTTAATTATTTTTTTTCAACCTACTATCAAATGTGCATAAATTTCTTAAACCCAATCTATAGGTTAAGTGAAAGGATAAAACATCAACAATTATTAGAGAGAGAACCATGATGAAATTAACTAAATTTGCTGCTATCATCGTTAGTTTACCCCTAGTTGCTTTACCATTAAGTGTACAAGCAGAAACCGTTGACTCATTAGGAAAAAAGTTAGTCCCCTTGTCCAGTGATGCTACCGAGGTGGTTGAAGAGGTAGTGGTAGAAACATCAAAAGAAGAACCTGCTATTAGTATTATGGAAACTGAGGTAAGTGATGAGTTAGCTGAAACATTAGAGCAAGAGGTTCAAATAGAAAAAGAAACAGCAACTAAGAAAATTCAAGAATTGAATGAAATTGAACTAGAAAATGTTGCTAATCCTGAGACAGAAACAGTATCAGATATTATAGAGATAGAAACGTCCGAAGTCGAAGAAAAAACGTCAAATAGTGGAGGGAAAATCAGTATTATTAGTGATGAATTAGCTGAAGAATTACAGAAAAACTATAAAGGTCAAATACAGAAAATGGGAAGAGAAGAAACTCAAGACTTCAAGGAAATTGACTCAAAAAATTATGTCGCACCTGAAACTGTACCCGAGACTCTTGAGATCCGAGCTTTTATCGAAGAACCAGTTTCCACTCCCTCTTCATAATTTTTAAAAGTTTCTTTGACTTCAGAAAATAATAATAGAAGTGAGTTCGTCTCGCTTCTATTTTTTTATTTTCTTCTTTAGTCTATCGATATGAAAACTGCTATCAAAAGGATAAGCTCTGTATCGCACAAGTATGGGAACTTCTATAAATAAAGGGTGTTTGAAGAATCAGAAATAATTTTTACTCAAAATCCTATCAATTGTGCATAAACTTCTGAGTCCGAATCTATTGAATAAATGAAGGGAGTTAATCCTTCATTACTCAACTCAACACACACATTTAAGGAGTTAACCAATGCGCTTTAAATTATTATCAGCACTCATCGCTACAACGACTCTTTTTGGTGCTATCACCCCTGTACAAGCTCAATATTTCTCTTCCGCAGGGGCTGAATATTTTCCGAAATCTGATCAATTTCAAAGAGATACTTTGTGTACTGATATTGCTCTTCGTACAGATGCGATTAGTGATAAAGGAAGAATTGCCATTAATAATCAAGATTCTATGAGTCAATCTAACAGTAATAGCGAAAGTCACTCTAACATCAGTTCACGCAATCAAGAATTAAGTGGAAGTGGTAGTTATGCTTGGGGTTTGTTGGACGGAAAAGGTGGTGGCAAAAACAGCAGTCATAACGAAAACCATGACACAGCAAGTTCAAGTTCTGATTATGAAAAATCAGGAGCCCAAGGACTTGAAATTGAGCATGACAGACAGGTTAGTAATGCAAAACTTGGTCATGATTGCTCTGCTTATTTAGATGCCGCACAAAAAGTTCAATCAACACAAATCCACACTGCAGGACAAGTTCAAATGAATTACGATAACACAATGACCAATCGTGAAGCTATTAAGTCAAAAGAAAAAGTGAGAATAGAGGAGATTAACAGTAATTCTCAAATGCAAATCTTTAACAATTTAATGCAGGGTTGGTAATTTATTAATACTATTCGGTTAAACCTAAACAGTCCGTGAGATGAAAGGTGTGAGGAAACAAGGGAGAAAGGAAGACAAGAAAGTTTTATTGATTTCCAAGTCTTCTTTATCCCAAAGAATAAGTTTTCTTTTTTTTAAACCGACCAGCATAGAGTAATTTCTAACCTAGAAAAAATGAAAAGGAAAACTATTAATTTTTCCCTAATAAGTCAAGTTTTTTGTTTATCTACTATCTAATTTATTCGGAGCTATTTGTCATGAAAAAATCAATCATTTTAACCTTCGCTACCTTAAGCGCAATGATCCCTCTCACTTCTCCTGTTATGGCTAATTCTAAGACTTTTGTCAATCAATCATCTTCTCACTACCATCAAGAAATTACACTCAACAAATCTACTGCTTTTACCGTTGGTTTTTCTCAACCCATACAATTTGAACCCTCACAAGGTAAAACTAGCCCCATAACCGCTTTATTAGCGCAGCCTGTTGTTGATAATTTCGGTAATGTTATTATTCCTCAAAATTCTCCTATTACTACTCGACTGGTTTCTACAGAACAAGGGGTAAGAATTGTCGCTGAATCCGTTGTAATTGGCTCTCAAGCTCTTCCTATTCATGCAGTTAGTCCTGTTCTTGCTGAAACAAAAGTAACCATAGCTCAAGCACCTCAACAAAAACCAAAAGGGAAAATGTTAGGTTCTCTGGGTGGTAGTATTGCAAGCTTTTTTGGTGATTCAGACAACAAAAGTGAAAAAAATGACACCATGATGCAAGGTATGTTAGGAGGGAATGCTCTTGGTATTTTAGTAGAATTAGGAGCGGAAACACCACAAGAAAAGTCTGTTGTCCAAATTCCCCAAGGTAGTGTTCATATCTTAACTTTAGAAGCACCGATGTCTTTTCCCAATTATGGCACAGCACAGAAATCAGGAAATACAGAACAGTCTCGTAATGTTCCTACTTCATCTCAAGCTAATTATTAGTCAATCTATTTCTGTGTTTTTGAGTGAACTGCCTACGCTCTGTCCTTAGACGAGCGTAGGTTTCTGGTATCCGCTTGAGGACTGATTAAAGTCAGGAAAGGAATTACTCCCTCTCCTGCTCTCCAAAACGTAGCGTGAGAGTGAATTAATTTGACTAGGTGTAAGTTCTGAGTTTTATTTTCTTTTTACAAATAGTTTCTCACTCCACTCTTTTGTGTCCCCTGTCCCTTTGTAAATTCCGAGTACAGCCTTAAGTTAGCGCATTCACTGCATAAATATCTTTATTCACATCTATGAAGTTAAGAGGAAGTCCAACAATCAAAAAATAGAGGAAATGTAAGTCATGTTTGAGGATACTCCTAGTACCATATTAACAAATCTTGACACTTCTGTTTCTCCTAATACAACGGGATTGATAGGAGATTTGAGTTATTTAGAGACAAATACAAATACTTTATTATTATCTGGGTCAGAGACAGAACTTAATTTGACTCCACTCTTAAATGAAACAGAAATTGAAACAACTGACCAAAATTTATCCCAAAATACGGATTTTTTGACTGGATTATCTGTCAGTGATCAAGAAATTATCTCATTAAATGGTTTATCCCCTGGAGATTATCGCCTCAAAGTTCATGGTTATCAAGGAGATACTAATTCTGATTATGATTTAACCCTTAATACTCCTATTGACTCAGGTGCGAATAGTCTCAATACAGGAGAAAATAATACTCCTCCAACCGATACAGGAGAAAATCCACTTCCAATTTCTGAGCAAGAGAAACTAACCGATATTGTTGATAGTTTATCCTCTTTTAGATCAGTGTTTACAGAGGTTAAAAATACCATCGAAGACAATCTTCTATTTGTTCAAGAAATTGCCCTATTATCCCAACGAATTGATAGTCAAACCGCTATTACCTTTCTCAATGAATTAACGAATCTTATTGACCAAGCTCAGACAACGTTAAATAATGCAGCTAACTTAGATTTAGACTTAATTCTTGAAGAAATATCTACTACAATTGACGATTTTGGTGGAGTAACATTAGCTATTGACGGTAACATGATTACCTCTGATTTAATTAGCACTGTTGAGCTAAATAGTGACAGTGAAATTATCTTTAACTTTGATTTTTCAAAATCATTTAATATCTCAGAAACTATCGGAAACTCAGAAACTTTTGACCTTGGAACCTCTGCAATTGAAGGAACAGTCACAGGGACGGCTCAAGGAACAAATACCCTAGGTTTTAATATTAGTTTTGGCATTGATAGTAATGGCAATACGTTTATAATTGAAGGGGGATTACTTGATTATAATCTTAATTTGGGAGCTAATCTTACAGGGGAAATTGACATTGTTGGTCTAATTAATGGTGGTCTGGCAGGAGAAGGACTCTTAACTGCTGATGCTGAATTATTAATAGATGATGGGGATAATATTCTTAATGAAAGACTCTACTTAGGCAATGAAAATTTTACCACAATCATTGATCCAGAGGGCATTTCCTTAACGGGAAGCATTGAATTTGAAGAAATGACAATTACAGGGAATTTACCCAGTTTATCTAATACCTTAAACCTAGCGATCTCTGCGTCAGGGTATTGGGATTTTATGACAGGAGAAACCGAATTAGTCTTTGAAGAAGATGCCCTTTTAGATGGGTTAGTCAATGCAGTTGATTTAGGTATTAATTTCCTAGAATCTCAAAGCTTAAAGTTGGCAAAATTTACCGAAGATATTCCCATCCTTGGGGATAATTTAGCGTCTGGACTATCATCAATTATTGAACAAGGATTTGATATTAATGCTCCCACAGAAGGAACAAGAGCTTATCTAGAATCTTTAGGCATTGTTGTAGAAAAAGTGATCACGCCTGAACAATTCTTTAGTGGTAACTATCTCAATGAAGATGTTTTATTACTACGATATAATACCTCTATTAGGGATAGTTTTGGCTTAGATAATATCAGCGAAACACTGAATTTAGACCCAGCCACCTTTACCCTCAATGGTGAGTTAAACGCAACACCAACCATAGGGTTAGATGTTGTTTTCGGACTAGATTTAATCAATGGTCCCTTCATCATAGAAGGGGCAAGTCTCGATGCTCAATTACCCGTATTGCTCAACTTAACAGGAACAGCTGAAATTGGTGATATTTTAGAGGCACAAGTTAGTATCGAAAACGGCAATTTGAATCCCCAGGCAAAATTCATCTTTAGTGATTTTGATGCTATTACTGATGAGCGTTTCTATTTATTAGGAAATAATCAGCTTTCTCTCGATGCCCTCTTAAGTAATGAACAAGCCATTGAATTAACCGGAGAACTGGGATTAACGGCTGGTTTAACGGTTAATAATCCGTTAAATAATCTCAATATTCCCATTCTTAATAAAATCATTCCTGATGACTTTGATTTCACCTGGAATGCTGCTTTAACTTATGATTTAGCCACTGGAGCAAGTAGTTATAGCGTTCAAGAGGATGAGAAAATAGATGCAATTTTTCAACTATTACAAGGTAATGAACAAGGAATTATTAATCTCTTTTTAGGAGACTTAATTGAAGCCAATCCTATTCCCCAAGAAATTCGAGAATTTCTCACCTTAGATATTCCCTTACTCAATCAAAACCTCTTAGAAATTATTGGGGTTCCTGCGTCAGCCGAAATTCTCATTAATCCTGACAAATTCCTAGGACAAAATACCAGCCAAATTAATAATAATGATGATCAATCTTTAATTGATTTAAACCTTGATTTGATCAGTGCATCTAGTATTATTAATCTCCTCAACGGCAACGATGCTAATTTAATTAGTCTCGATGTTGAACAAAGTTTCATGGCCCCCACAGAAGAAATAACTATATTTGCTGCCCCTGTTTTCAGTGCCTTTGGCATCGTTAATGTGGTCGCCGATGTAGCCATTACCCCCGAAGCATCCCTCAACATTGATACAACCATTGGACTTGATACAGATGGATTTTACGTTCTCGAAGGGGGAAGCATTGCACCATCAGGGCGCACAGTTGGGGATAATTTATTTTCTCTCAATCCCGAATTAACCGCTAGTCTCACCGGTACTGTCTTATTAACCGCTTTACCCACTGTTGATCTCGCAGGATACGTTTCCTTGATAGGTGAAGCCGGTATTCGTTTAGATGATTCGCCTTTTATTGATGATCCGCTAACAGACTCAAATCCCAAAGTTCGACTCTCAGGATTAACAAATCCCGATAATCTGCACGTCAATTTTGGTATTGATCTGGGGTTTGGACTCACTTCAACCCTGTTCCCCATTGGTAATTTTGGCTTCCCTCTGATTAAAGACGGCGAAGTGGAAGAAGTTGTAGAACTCTATAATTATGAAGCGGGTTCTTTAGCGGATATTAGCTCTGATATTCAAGGTTTTATTGATACAACGGAACGAGAAGGGGCTTTAACCTTACTTGCAATTGGGTTATTAACGGGTAGTCCAATCTTAACGACGGCAGCAAGTGCATTATTAGCAGACGATGCAGTTGCACTGGCAGATGAAGCGTTTTCCGCCCTTGTTGATGGTTTGAATGATGCTGGTGCTAGTATTTCGGATACTGCTAAACTTATTGGCGACGCATTCAGCAAATATGGTGGAAATTTAGGGTTAGATCAGGTTACTCAAATTGCTGATTTTCTCTACGATAAATACAGCGACATTTCCGATGTTGCTGGTGCGATTTATCAATACATCACCGATGATTTAGGAGACATTGCTAAAGGTCTTTATGATGGTATTACTAATGATTTAGGAGACATTGCCAGAGGGCTTTACAATGGTGTTACTCATAGTTTAGATAACATTGCTAAAGCCTTATATGATGGAATCGTTCAAGATTTAGATAGAATTGCTCAAGTCATTCTAGATGAATTTGGTTCTGGATTTATATTTCAATTAGGAAACTTAATTACTCAATATTTACCTGATGGTCGCAAGATTGAAGAATTGTTTAATGAAGCAGGGGACTTGCTAGAAAAAACTTTTTGGAATGCGGCGGGAGTTTTAACCGAAAGTATAGAATGGTTGAGTGATGGTTCTCAGATCAAAAACCTCTATGAAAATGGTGTCAATAATCTTCGTTACGTTTGGAACAGTGCTGGTAAATTAGCGGAGAAAATAGAATGGTTGAGTGATGGTTCTCAGATCAAAAACCTCTATGAAAATGGTGTCAATAATCTTCGTTACGTTTGGAACAGTGCTGGTAAATTAGCGGAGAAAATAGAATGGTTGAGTGATGGTTCTCAGATCAAAAACCTCTATGAAAATGGTGTCAATAATCTTCGTTACGTCTGGAACAGTGCTGGTAAATTAGCGGAGAAAATAGAATGGTTGAGTGATGGTTCTCAGATCAAAAACCTCTATGAAAATGGTGTCAATAATCTTCGTTACGTCTGGAACAGTGCTGGTAAATTAGCGGAGAAAATAGAATGGTTGAGTGATGGTTCTCAGATCAAAAACCTCTATGAAAATGGTGTCAATAATCTTCGTTACGTCTGGAACAGTGCTGGTAAATTAGCGGAGAAAATAGAATGGTTGAGTGATGGTTCTCAGATCAAAAACCTCTATGAAAATGGTGTCAATAATCTTCGTTACGTTTGGAACAGTGCTGGTAAATTAGCGGAGAAAATAGAATGGTTGAGTGATGGTTCTCAAATCAAAAACCTCTATGAAAATGGTGTCAATAATCTTCGTTACGTTTGGAACAGTGCTGGTAAATTAGCGGAGAAAATAGAATGGTTGAGTGATGGTTCTCAAATCAAAAACCTTTATGAAAATGGTGTCAATAATCTTCGTTACGTTTGGAACAGTGCTGGTAAATTAGCGGAGAAAATAGAATGGTTGAGTGATGGTTCTCAGATCAAAAACCTTTATGAAAATGGTGTCAATAATCTTCGTTACGTTTGGAACAGTGCTGGTAAATTAGCGGAGAAAATAGAATGGTTGAGTGATGGTTCTCAGATCAAAAACCTTTATGAAAATGGTGTCAATAATCTTCGTTACGTTTGGAACAGTGCTGGTAAATTAGCGGAGAAAATAGAATGGTTGAGTGATGGTTCTCAGATCAAAAACCTTTATGAAAATGGTGTCAATAATCTTCGTTACGTTTGGAACAGTGCTGGTAAATTAGCGGAGAAAATAGAATGGTTGAGTGATGGTTCTCAGATCAAAAACCTTTATAAAAATGGTGTCAATAATCTTCGTTACGTTTGGAACAGTGCTGGTAAATTAGCGGAGAAAATAGAATGGTTGAGTGATGGTTCTCAGATCAAAAACCTTTATGAAAATGGTGTCAATAATCTTCGTTACGTTTGGAACAGTGCTGGTAAATTAGCGGAGAAAATAGAATGGTTGAGTGATGGTTCTCAGATCAAAAACCTTTATGAAAATGGTGTCAATAATCTTCGTTACGTTTGGAACAGTGCTGGTAGTCTAACAAAAAAAGTAGAGTGGATAGGTAATACCACAAAAATTTGGCAATATGCAGGTGGCACAGTTCAGAATTTTTGGGAATATACCGATGATACTTTGACTAAGTATTACGATGTTGCTCGTGGTTGGTGGGATTCTGTTAATAAGTGGTCGGATAAGGCTACAGATTGGTGGAATTCACTCTTTTAAGAGACTATTTAACTAAGATTTCTCAATCTTCAAAGTATGAATAGGGGACAAGGCTTGATTTTTAAATCCTTGTCCCTTTTTTGTGCATAACATCCCTCAAGTCAAATCTATTAATATAATGAACCCTCAAAAACATCTAATAACAATGCGGAGATTAAAACAATGCAAGTTAAATGGAAAAAGTTACTTCTCTATCTATTTATTACCCTAATGTCTGAAATCTTGCTTAACTTTCTGGGACTGGATGATTTAGCAGACTATAGTGAGTTTATCTTTCAAAAATCTTCTCTGGTTTTATTAAGTTCAAATACTTATTCCTATCAGTAAACTAGCACAGCTTTTTGAGATCAATGGTAAGAAATTGCTTTTTCTCAGTTTAATTCTATGTTAAGTTTTACTTAATTTTTGGTATTTAACGCTTATCTTAGAATAAAACAGAACATAATGTACTTACTTAATATTTAACTTTAATAGCTAGTAATTTACCATACGCTAACAAATACGCAAATATTTGTACCGATGTGACTTTGTGCGTTCCCATCAATCCAGTAATAAACTAATGCGTTCTCGTCAAGATATCTTTGAATCATTTTCAAGTTTTATTCAATTAGCTTCTGATTCTTTTGGGGGTTGGTTAATTGACCCTAAATTACGTCGTAGTATGGAAGTTAATCTTAAGAATTTATCTGATTCGACAACCTCAGAAAAATTTTGGGTTATTTTTTGGCATAAAAAATGGCAAGAACAATCTTATCCTCTAAGTAAAGATCACTTGTCAGCTTATTTACAAGAATCCTGTTATTGGGCAGCACAAAACACAGTTGGTAAATTTTCTAATCTACAATATAAATTATCCGATGGGTTTCAAATAGCGATCGCTTCGATGGATAAAGTATTAACAGGTTTTGATCTAGAACTGGGGAATTCTCTAAAAAGTTATGGAAGTCAAATTTTTAGAAGTATTATTACCAATACTTTACGACAACGAAGAGAAACTGATATTTGTAGTGATTGGGCTTTATTAAGGAAAGTTAGTCAAAAACGTTTAATAATTGCTTTAAAAAATGCAGGATTAAGTCATCAAGAAATTGAGAAATATCGACTAGCTTGGCGTTGTTTTATGGAGATTTACACTCCTAATCAAGCAAAAGGAACTCAGCAACTTTCGGCACCTGATGAAACAACTTTGGACAAGATAATAGAAGTCTATGAACAGCAATACAGCTTAATAACTGAATTACCTAAGAAAGAACTAACGTCAGAAATCCTAGAAAAATGGCTTAAAAAATGTGCTAAAGCTATTCGTTCATATTTGTATCCTCAAACAACTTCCTTAAATAT
>NZ_AAXW01000070.1 GCF_000169335.1 Crocosphaera chwakensis CCY0110 | reverse complement strand
TTTACGTTCGCCAGCCCCTGTTCAATCCCGTTTACAACGGTTGCGAAACAAAGGTTATGTGACATGGATTGAAGGGAAAGCAAGAACCATCAAACCCCTAAAAGTTAAGAAACCAGGGATTGTTATCAAAGGGGCTATAGCTGCTGGTGGTTTAGTCGAACCTTTCACCGATGAACAATCAATCTTAGAACTTCCCTACCTTGTCAACCAAAATGAATACTACGCTTTACGGATAGAAGGGAATAGTTTAGTAGATGAAGCGATCGCCCATGAAGACATAGCCATTATCCGTCGTTTAGCTCCAGGAGAAACGGTAAAAAACGGGGAAATAGTCGCTGCTAATGTCGAAGGTTATGGTGTCAGATTAGGAAGATACACATTAGATTTTTCTGAGGTAACTTTAATTTCTTTCGATCAAGAAACGATCTTGAAAATTCCGAGAAAGACTGTAAAAATACAAGGGGTTGTTGTAGGAATATGGAGAGATAATTAGTAAGGTTTCATAGTACAATCAAGTTTTAAAAATAAACAAAAATGTTAAAAATAAAACAGTTTTTAAATATAAAATCTTCTCTATGTTTATCCCTTATCCGTAATTGAGGAGATTAAAGTGTTGAGGAACGCCTGAGTACATCTGAGATTAATAGCAAACAAAGAGAATAATGGTTTCATAGATCATTTTTTCTCGACATTACTGTTAAAATTTAAGTAAATTACGAAGGAACCAAGTCAATATGTACATTCGATTTAACCATTATTTAATAGCAGAAATGGCGAACCGAGCAGGATGGGCTGGATTTGGGGATTGTCCTAAAAACCCAACTTTTTTAGAAAAAGGGCAAGCCTTAAATGAACGTAAAGTGCTGTCAGAATTACTAAAGTTTTCTGAAGCAATCGAAGAAGCAATCAAGCCCACTGAGATTTATCTTAGAAATCGCACTTTTATTGACTATGAAATTATCAAATTAGTTAGATTAGAAAGTCAAAAAGTTACTGGTTATAGTTATCAACTGTCTCAAGAAAAATCTTTAGAAAGTATTGACAGACAACTACAGTACAGCGAAGCCGAAAACTTATTTAATAAAATAAGAGAAAAGGGAAACCTTTACATTGGAGAACTTAAAAATATAAAATGTGTTCAGTTAGTTATGAATTCGGAGCAACAATCAAAAGACTTCGAGGAAAATTAATGATAGTTAGTTTCTTTCTAGAAACGAAATTTGAGCAATGGTTAGAAACAGGAATGATTTTAGCTTCTAATCAAGAAGCTAATCAACAAAACTTTCAGGAGCTTGTCTCTTATTTACCACCATCTCGAAGTGAAGTTTTTCAAGAAATATTAGGAATTTCTGCTGACCCAAAGCAAGAGCTAAAAAAAGCAATCTTTACTCATCGTTTAAATTTACATCGGTATTTTCTGCTACCAACTCGGCTGTAACTTCTTCTTGACCTCTTATAAATTGAAAAACAATTGTACTTTTCTCTGAACTAATAAGCTCTCTTTGATATTTGTAGTAATCTTCTAGATTCGGCAGATCATCCCAAAATAGTTTCATTTCTATTGGTTCTATTGGTGAGCGACCAACAATTGATTGATTTTGATTCCTATTTTCTAAAATATTGATAAATTTTTGGATAAGGGGGGAAAGGGGAGAATTTGAGTTAGACATTATGTCAGTATAAATTACATTAGTCATAAAAAAAAGTAGGCTTTTAGCTAAAGCTCATTACTTATTATAGTAAACAATTTAATTAGTTTTGAGAACTATAAACCCCAACTTTTCTAGGAACTCTTCTCCAGAGTCCGTCTAGATGTCCTTTTGATAAACCTTTAGTAATTTTATCTCTAACAAAGGACTCTTGGCTAATTGTCCATTCTCTACCAGGGGAGGATTGAAACAGCTTTTTGATAGCTTTTTCCGTAGCTAACCCGTGATATGAGGGTAGCATTTGGGGTGGAGATGACTTCAAATTCGATGAGTTATCTTTCGGGGTTGATGAGTTTTGTGTTTTTTTTGACCCTAATTTATTGTTAAAGCCGGATAGTTTTTCCACTCCTTTTTGGCTCCATAAGTAATGACCCTTATTATTCTGAAAATAATCAGTGCCTTTAATAAAGTCATCAGAATAAAGATTCCTTATTTCATAAATTCTTTCAGGTTGAATTGATAATAATTCTGCTACTTTTTTAGTGGGTAAGACTTCACTTTTTAAATTAGGAAATAAAGGATTCTCTTGAGTAGAAGGAGCAAATTCAGCAAAATCTGAGAGAGTAAAAGTCCAACAATCAGGTGCGTCGGGAACCTGTGACCACTTATGTTGTTGTGAACCTATTTTGAGTTGCTTTTTGAGCTTATCTTTAATGGTTTCTTGGGGAGTTTCTGGACTAATATCAAAGAAATGATGCAAAATATAATCAATTTGTACCATATTACCCCGTTCTTCTCTGAAAAACTCTTGTAATTGTTCATTACTTGGGAAGGTCAACTCTTGTGAATGGTCACGGTTATTCTCTTCTTCCCTTACTATTGCTTGATCCTCTAATTCATCAGAGAATGAACCACGAAAAGAAGAATAAACGACTCAAAGCTGCTTGGGATAATAAATATTTGGCTAAAGTTTTAGGTATCTAATAGTAGCGCACCGCAAAGCGGATCTGGCGAAGCCAGATCGCTTGTCTAAAGAACTTCTAAAAACGATCTCAGTAAGAGGTCAATAAAAGGCTGTTTATTTTCATACTAAATGCTTGCATTAACAAGCCTTTTTTCTTCTGTAGAAGTTTTTGTGAAGGTTTTTCAAATTACCAGGTAATTTGAAACCTTAAACACATTATAACTCAATTTTGCACGCATTTTTGATGCGTTTACCCTGTTACTCGTCCTGATGGGGAGGAAACCCATCGGATGGTTTGGGTAGATAATAGTAATGAAGACAAAGTAGAGAAATACGTTCAGCAAATTCTAGATATACTGCCAGATAATGAGCAAATTCGTCAAGCTGTGTTAGCGAAATTAACAGAAAGGGTGTTAAATACTGATTCTCTTGAAGGAGTGAGTTTGCTTCAAGAGAAAGCCTCATCTCAAAAAGGTGAATCTAAGAAGGTAGGCCGTTAAGGGGGTTGAGCAAATTGGGCTACGTGATGAAGATTTCTAGTGTTGTTTTGGGAAAGTTATTACTAGACTAACTTTTCAGTCAATATCAGCGACGGGATTTTGAAATGAAAAATCTTCAAGCAATAGCACTCGGAATTTCTACATTGACCCTAACTTGTGTGCCAGCAATTGCTCAACATCATGCTCCAATTCCCAATTTATATGGACTTGAATATGAAAAAGCGCGTGAAAAGCTAATATCTCATGGTTGGCAACCTCATGTCACAGAGTATTCTTTCAGAAGTACCACTCCACGACCTCTATGGACAGAATATGGTAACGGGAAATGGTTACTAGAGAAAGGATTTTGGGAAGTATCAAGTTGCTCTGGCACAGGACTAGCTCCGTGTCTTTTTGAGTTTGTTGATGTTTATGGGAATTACTTAGAAGTAAAAACCATCGGTCAAGTAGATGAGCAACTAGACCAAGGCCCTGGCGTTGAACAGTGGCAAGTTTATTCTAAATCAATTACTAATCGGGGGAAAACTAGGGAGCGTGACATGAGGGGCAATCTAGATAATTTTGCAGGTTTTAGTGTTTAAGGTAATCAAATTCTATCTTAAACAAGAATCGCCAGAATCCTTGCATTGACTATGTTTCAGCTATTAAGTTACTTGATTAGAAAATCTGGATTTTGCAGAGATTAGTCAAAGACTGCAATATTCTTACTTTTGCGATCGCTCAATTTTGGCAACTCGAAATCCTTACACAGTAAGAGTTTCAAGCTAGATTGCCCCTGGTGACAGCTTCGCTAGTTTTTCCCCTAATCGCAATCCTTAGTAATCATACTCTTTTTATTCAATAAAAATGGAGAGAAATTATCTCATGCGCTCTTTTCTGTCGTTAACAATTGCTGCTGTCCTGTCTAGCTCTAGTGCTATGGAGCTATCGGCTCAAACGAATAGTTATTTAGGGTCTCAATGGATTAGTGTTGGTCATCCTAATGTGAGGATAGAAATCAACAAAAATAGTCTTCAAAAAACTGACAATTCCGTTACTTCGGAGTTTGCTTACTTTTTCTATGATTCAGACAAAAAACAACAATATTTAGCTGTCAAAGGGAAAAGAATAGATAGTTGTCAGTCCAAAAAATTTACTAATAAACAAGTTAAAGTTATTCAGGCAAAGGCTTTTAAAACTTATTACGAAGGAGAATTTGTTAATGAGCTAAATGTACCACCTGACCAGTTTGACTATTATGTTTTGAATCCTTACCATAGCACGCTTCTTAATAGGTATCTTTGCAATAACTTAAGTCCTAATTACCTGAAGGCAGGAATGAATTTATCACAAGCTAAACAACTTTTATATACCAATGGTTTTAGGATAGTCACGCAAGAGGAAACAGCTGTTTCAGCAAGCAATCAAAACATCTGTGAGAGTAATGCCCCCTGTTTAACTTGTGGAAATGGATGGTCTGGTTGTTATATTGATTTTTGGAATTCAAAAACCCAAGTGAAATTAACAGTTAGAGTTGATTACGGACACAAAATCGTTATAGATACCCACCTTTAAGAATTTAAAAAATGAAGAATTTCTTTAGACATAAATTTCTATTTTTGTCATTCAAACAGTTTCTAAGTACCGCTTTGATAACCCTGCCAATTATCATTGATGTGTCTCCTTCTTTAGCTCAAAGAAATTTATCAATAGAAGTGCTTTCCGATGAATGTCGTACCATTACATCTGAAGTCTTTAATCAAATAAGACGATATCAACCGACTCGTGAACATTTCGAGAAAACCTCTGTAGATGTCGCTAGAGATTATAAGGGTAACTATTCAATTGGTTTTTCTGCCCTTTCAGGAGACTTTGGTTCTGGAGAAAGAGAAAGGGTGATGCTACAAATAGCTCAACGTCTTGCACCCTTTTGTCCACAAGTAGCCCTCGTTTCGTTTTCTGGGCCAACTTGGTCTGATTGGACGATGCGTCGAGATGGTTTTAGTCGAATTCATTACAAAGATGAACAATTTCCAGGCGATTGGGACTTTTATTGGAACTGGAATAAGCTTCCTTTTGACTACGATCCACTTAAAAATTATTTTCCAGACTAATTAATGAGGGTAAGAACAAGTTATGAAACGGTGCAATTTGTATTTTCTAGTGTTTATATTAACCTTTTTGTCTACTACATTAGGTTATTTTGAGCAAACCTCTGCTCAATTTCTTCCTAACAGTGTCAAGATAAATGGAAAAGATAAATGTAATTTGTCCAACTTTTATGGAACACCAGCAGCTACAACTAACCGTACTATCGTTTTGGAAGATTTTGGCATTAAAATTAGCAATATTCCAACCAACTATAGAGCAATGAGTGGTCTCAATGGATTAAAGAGAGTTGATATTATCAGACAAGATATATTCGAGGTTCTTCAGAAACCGAATGATTCCCGTGCAGATTATCTAGGAGATTATCCTAACATCTATATATTCTTTGAACAAACATCTTTAGAAGAAATTTTAAATCATGCTCATCAAAATAGAGATTCTCTTGGCTATATGAAAGAGCATAAAATATTAGATTCATTGGGAAACTTACGATCTGGATACTTAATTGAACTAGGTGATGGTGCTGCTTACTATATAGATATACCAGGAAAGCAACTATTAGGAATACATATATATCCAGGTGCGCCAGGGTTACAAGTCTTGAAATGTATGTTACCTAATATAACTTTACTCTCTAAAACTCCATAACCTTCTAATTTTTTAGTGTTCCTATTTTGAAAATTATCAATGTAAGGCTATTATGAAATTTTTATCAATTATTACCTTATTTTCTTCTATTAGCTTATTGGTCTCTTTTTTATCTCAACCAAGTTTTGCTGAGGTGCTATGTGAAATTGATGGCAATTATGAATCTCCTTCTCCTACTTATAGAAGACTAAACCTTGAAGGTTTTGGAATAAGTGTTGATATTCCTGAAAACTATAGAGTTATGCTGAAACAAGACCGTTCTGTAGAAATTCTTCATCCTAATGATTACCAATTTCTTGAATGTATAGCCAATGGTGGTATAGCCCAATATCATACAGGTCGTTATTCCGAAAGTATTAGATTAATTGAAAATAACCACTCAGAAGGTTTAAAGGAACTAATTTTAGATATTTATCATGGTGACTTGAAAACATATTTTTCTTATGAAAATAGTAGAATCCCTGGCTATATTATAGTTTCTGAGAGTGGTTATAGTATGACTTTTTTAGGAACCATTCCAGATCAATCAAAACTACTAGAAGTCTCAATTAGATGTGACTGTGAAGTTGAACTACAAGACTTAACTAATTTCTTGAGTAGAATCACATTATTAAATCAATGAGGGCTAAGCTGTTTACTTTTAGTCTTAATAGCATTCCGTTGCAAAGTTAAACTTAATTATTAATGGGCAAAGTTATGAAAAACAATCAATTGTTAACTGGATTAATAACCTCTTTTTTTCTAGGATTTTTACTTATACCACCTAGCCATGCCGAAGAAATAATTAGGCAAATAGATTTTAATAATTTTACTTACCAAATAAGAGAAGGAGGAATGGGACCTTCTGGAAATATAACCCTCAAACAAGGTCAGTATCAAGATGATGATTGGGGTTATGTTTCATTAGAGAAAGTTGAGTACAGAGACTTTAATGATGATTTCAAAGAAGATGCTTTAGTCGTTTTACTGTCAAGTGGAGGAGGAAGTGGTATTTCAACTCATGCCTACATTTTTGAAAGTCAATCAAGAAAAATTAAACCCATTTTTTCAACGATGAACTTTATTGAAATAAGACCTTATGGAAGTGGCTTTGTTCTCTATACATCTAATCCAGCTAATACAGGAAAAATAAATTGTGGAAATTTCCTAGTTGGTTCTAACGTAATTGACATTACTCCATATCAGTGGGAAGAAAATGTTTTTTCTCGCCTCAAAACAACAACTATCAAAGGACGAGAAATTTGTAATGTTCTTTCCATTCCCTGGTAGTGATATAAATCTGTGGATAGCTAGATAATATTTCTATGAAATTCGTATTTATTAATGTACAAACCAATCACTAAATCGTGCATTGGCGATATCTTGGAAAAGCAAATAGTTTTCCTCTGCAATCTCTTAATTCTTGTTCTTAATGTTAAATGTTTTCTTTCAATTTTTTGCATTTTATACTTACTGACTGTTCTCTGTTCATCAGATAAATGACGTTTATAACTTCCCCAATTGTCTGTATAAAACTCACTAATCCCAAATGGTTTAAGCATTGTTTTTAGCTTCAAAAACATTTGATCTGTTCTTTGCCCTAGAACATAGGCTAATATTGTTCCTGTTTGATGATCAATAGCGTGCCATAACCATCTTTCATGCTCTTTTTTGGCAACAAAAATTTTCATTTTATCTACTTCTGCTTTTTGAAGTATTACTTTCATCTCCTTATTATCCCTTCTTTTCAAGTATTTGTAATTAACTTTCTCAATTAATCTTCGCTTTTTTTTAGTTCTGATGCTACCGTTATGGGGCTGATTTCTAATACTCTGGCTGTATCTCTAATTCCACTTCCATTTACCACCATTTTGGGAATTTGCTTTTTGACTTCTTTACGACATCCATTATAGCTATAATCACGAATAAAACTACGGCGTTCGCAGCTCTTATTTTGACAGAAATATCTTTGTTTTCCTTCTCCTGAGAAACCATTTTTAACAACATCAGTTGAATGGCAATGAGGACATTCAATAGCTAACCAAACAGTCATCGAAAAGTTAATTTGAGTTCTTCATTTATTACTTTAACTCAAATCCAATTCTTAATCATCCCTCTTTCAACAGATTTATATCACTACCAATCCATTGATAATTTTTATTTTTGAATGAGGATATTATTAGATTTTTACTATTAAGAAATATCAAAAAACTTCAGTTTTTTGGGTAAGTTTAATAGATTTATGATACTATTAATTCATTAAATAAAGAACCTTGAAAACTTAATAAAGCTTTCCTACCATTCTCGAAATCCACGCAGGTAGCCCACTAGCCTCAAACCCCCATTCTTTCGTAGACCTGCGTCGATGCCTTACACCATCAGGGTTTGAGGGTTACGAAAAATTATTTTCTGAGGGAAATTTATTTCGATCTAAGGGGGTGCGTCGATTTGTCCTCTGTAACCCAGTCTCTGTAAGGCTCCTCAGACGAACTCTTTCCTTTACCCTTTCCCCGTCAGGGGATGGAAACTGTAGTTGTGACAACTTGCCACTCATAAAACATCTTTCCTTTACCCTTTCCCCGTCAGGGGATGGAAACTTTCTGTTAACGAGACGGGCACTTCAAGTTGGTGTCCTCTTTCCTTTACCCTTTCCCCGTCAGGGGATGGAAACAGTTATTGCAACGACTGAGACCATCTATCACGGCACTTTCCTTTACCCTTTCCCCGTCAGGGGATGGAAACGAAAAATAAACGCTAAAGAGAATTTTGAGACCTATAATCTTTCCTTTACCCTTTCCCCGTCAGGGGATGGAAACAAAACGGTTTCCTCGAAGTTTTCGAGAGAAAGTCCATGAATTCTTTCCTCTACCCTTTCCCCGTCAGGGGATGGAAGTGCGCTACGAAAGCGTGCGACCGCAATGCTCTTGGAGGAGAAATCCTCCAAGAGATGGTGCATTCCCTAATGCACTAAGGCTGACTCAGCAGGCAGGGGACAATGAGCGTTAACCCGTCTGGAGCCTGGGGAACAAGGGACTTTCATGCTGAAACCCTGTTACAGTATGAGGCTTCAAGCCTAAAGCTAACTATGATGAGAAGGAAAAAAGCGATCGCAAAAGGGATTGTCTTGCGCTACGGTGTAGATGTAGAAAGAAGCAAGTGGGTGAAAATGCTTGTAACCCTAATGGGGTGAAGCTTAGGGAGGGTTCGAGTTTTTGAGCCTGAAGCGCACCAGTCAGAGTAAGGGTTTCAGAGGTTTTGGGTTATCATCGAAGAGAGTCAAAGGCAATTTTGAAAGGCTTAAGCGCAAACGTACCTTGAAAACCTCATTATATATAGTTTCTAAAGCTCCGCAGTTTCAAAACACTTATTCCCCTCACGGGGATGGAAACGACAGGTTTGATGCTGAAACCGAAACCATTAATACTTGTTTCAAAACACTTATTCCCCGTGAGGGGATGGAAACTTTGCGATCGCACTGTTACCTCCTTATTAAAGATTAAGGATAGGCTCAAGTAAATCTATATAATACTGTTGTTTCTCATCTAATTTTTCTTGCGGAAACTCGTGATAATAAACCATGTAAAAGAGTGTTTCTTCGCATCTATCCAATTGCGAATGAAGATGATGTTTATCTCCTATCCAGCTAGAACGTAGATTTTTGGCTTGACCCACATACCAGATAAAGTGTTGGTTATGTGCAACAACTTCAACAATATAAATTCCCGAATATTTTGGTAAAAACTCTATGTGTCTAAGAGATCGTGAAGGCCAACTTGATATAGCAGAAAGAGGGAATGGATTATTTTTTTGTCCTAATTGATACTTATTTGAAAGTTGTTTTTTTTTGAACGACTGCCTACGCCTCTTTTTCCTGATTTATACTCATCTTTAATCTTCTGAAGTTCACTTGTCAATATGGACTTATCTAAATTTTCTTTAAAAACAATAGGGATAGGATTGTCTGTATAAGGTTGTAATCTTGAGAGAACTAAATTACTAGGATAATTTTTTTGTTTTTCTTTAATTTCTTTTTCTATTGGATAAATACCAGCTAAAGCTTTAAACCATTTATTTTGAAGTTGATGTAATGATTGTGGATTAAGACTAAAAATACTTTCAGATGCTAAAGTAGTATTGTTGATATCTATTAGTAACTCTTGAATACCGTAGATTACAGATATCTCAATAACAAAACCATTAACAAAAAGACGCGCACCATGTCCAACACCAATATGTGGATTCTTCCTAGCTCCAGGGGGTTGTTGCCATTTATTGGAATAGTTTTTTCTAGTTTTAAAGGGACTATCAATTAAACAAGCAAACGTCTCAATTTCTTCATTAGCAAATTCATTTAGTTTAGTAGCATCAAGACCAAGATGGACGACATTAGAGGTTAAAACTTTCTTTTGTATCCACCATTTTTCATTATAAAATTGACACTGTTGAATTAAATTAGAATCTAATTCTCTCGGTGGTTCAATACCTAAGACAACGATATAACCAGAGAACTTAATCAGAGTTTCTCGTAATAAGCTTTCTGCTGGTCTAACTTTTTGATGTTTAACTTTACTTTGGTTTAAATGAGGGTGATATTTAGCAATTTCTTTTTGTTCAACCTCATTAAGTTTTGAAGATTCGAGAATTTGATAATAAATAGTAAATTTTATTTTCTTCTGTGATTTTAATTGAAATAGTCTATGGTGAGATTGGCTTTTCCAACGAGCTTGAAGATTTTTAGCTTGACCAATGTACCAGATTACATCGTTCTGATCAATCACATAATAAATACCAGAAACTAAGGGTAATTGTTTTCGGTTTTCTAAAGCAACTTTGGGTAAAGCTAAAATACTTGGCTCTGTCTTCATAAAAAATAAATATATTAATACTATTTAATAGCCTATTTGCTTTGAAAGGTAAGAACAACGGGGTTATCTCGTATTTTCCAATAAATTTTTGTAGGTGTGCTGTGTCTTAATTATCGTTAATATTTTTGAAAATTACTAAAAATTAGGGTAATTAAGATTAAAAGCAATAAAAACAGAGAAAATGATAAACTGTGAGATTTTTTTCTTTCAAAATAACTAAATTGCTCGTATTTTGATTTTAAAAAGATAAAAAAATCTAAAACTACGAAACTTATCAGCTTTAAAACTTGTAATTTAAAAGTCTAAAGTGTAATATAAAGGGGAAAACTAGAATTGTATAGTAATAAGGAGAAGTGTATGTATGGATAAAACGTTGATCAGTTGGAATCTCATCAATTTAATGGAAAGCTATGGGATCAAGGCCGGTGACTTGGCTAGGGTTATGGGCGTGAGCAATAATGCCATTTCTAATTTAAGAAGTACCAGAATGCCAAGACTGACAGAAGGAACATTAAACGAATTACTGATAGGACTAAACTCGTTACGTCCTCAAGGAAAACCGATTATTGAACCGAAGGATCTCATCAAATTCTCTCTGACTCCTGACGAAATTAACTTGATAATGGGTAGTGGAGTGAAAAAAGAGAACAAAGTCTAATTATTCTGCAAAGTAAAAAAGCAAAAAGCTGGCTAACCCCGATGGCAAATACGGAAATCTTTTCCTAACCAACAGGGCTGAACCAAGCCCGAAAACTATAATTTATTACTTCTATTGTCACTCAAGATTCCCCACTAACGCCAGTTTGAGGGTAGCCAGAAGCCGATACTAACTTCTGGAGAAAGGAATGAAACTTATACGTAGTCTGCCTTGTGGCGGATCTGAAAGTGATGGAAAATTTTTCTTAAGTTCCATCATCTACTCCCCCATATCTCAAAGAGGGAGTACAAATGGACTGGATTAGATATAATCGCCGCACTTCCTGTCCAGTATGCCAAGGAGAACGCCCTGACTGCCGACAAAACACAACAACCGGCCTAGTCCACTGTCGCAGCAACGAAGCCAACCCCAAAGACTACCTATACAGGGGTCAAGACACTTGGGGCTTCAATATATGGGCATATAAGCCCGATGCGGATGCCTGGGCCGATGAACGTTGCCAAGAATGGTTAGAAGAACAACAACGGCAACGGCAACGGCAACGGCAACAACAGGAACGAGAACAACTTAATGCCCTGCTACCCATACCCGAACGAGATAGAGTTATTCGGGAAATCCTAGGCCAACTAACGTTAAGCGATCACCATGTTCAAATCTTGAAAGGAAGGGGAATAAGCGATCGCCAAATCAACGAAAGCAACTATCGCAGTGTCAAACAATGGCAGAAACTCAGTAATCCTGTCAGTAATCGTTTATCAGGAGTTAAATATGACGGTTTAAGCTTAATTAACCATACAGACGGAATACTGATCCCTATTCCTAATGAAGACGGATTATATACGCATCTGAGGGTTAATGATCTTACTCCTGAAACAGAGAACAAATACTATCCCCTCAGCAGTGCTAAGCGTGGGGTAAAGTATCATCTACCATCAGGGGAGCAACCTATCGGTGTTTATTTGCCCCATAAAGCCCCTGAAAAGCAAATAATAGGGTTTACTGAAGGATTAGAATATAAACCCCTTCTAGCATCATCTAAGGTGGGGATTCCTGTTATTGGGGCCAGTGGGGGGAACTTTGGTAGTAGTAGTGAGGCCATAGAAGGTGCGATCGCCTCAATCAAAGAGCGATACGGATGGGATGAGGTTGAATTTATTTTGTATGCCGATGCAGGTTCTATCATCAATGGAAATGTAGCGATCGCATACAGCAAATTAGGAAAAATCTTGCCTGATTTACAAGTAGCGGATTGGGGACAGTTAGCCAATAAAGAAACTGGCTTAGACATTGATGAAATTGATGTCAAAAACCTTAAGATAAGCTTAATTTCTATTGATGAGTTCAAGGAAAAATCAGACCAATTAATTTACCATCAAAAAGCCTTTAAAGCCTGGAAAAGTTGTAAACAGTTTACCCCAACAAAAACAGTAGAGCAGGAGTATTTAGACTTAAGTGTACCCGATAAGAACTCTATCTTATGCGGTAAATCAGGGTTAGGAACGGGTAAAACAACCAATACAATTGAGTGGTTTAAAAACGGATTAGAGAACTATGGTGCGGTAAGCTTAGGATATAGAAATTCCTTACTTTACCAGTTTTGTGAGAAAACCTCTAAGGCTAAGAAAGAAACAGGTAAAAACATAGAATTCACCCATATTCATGAACAAGAAAGTAGTCTTTATATTAGGAATCCTCAAGGAAAAGTCACAGCTTGTATTAACTCACATTATCGCTTTAATGCCAATGACTTCGATGAGAAAGTCTTACTACTAGACGAAATCATCTCAGTCTTAAAACATCTGTTATTTTCCCGAACTATTAATAGTCGGGAACAAGCCATAGAATTAGTCAAAGAAGCCATTAAAAAAGCTGATAGAATTATCTGTTTTGATGGTAATCTATCAGATATGTACTGTGACTTTATTCAAGCTTGTGACCCCACCAAAAAGATAGAAAAAGTAGAAAATACCTATAAAGGTAATAAAGCTAACTTAGTTTTATTAGAAGGAACCATCAAGAAAACAAAACTAAGAAAACGGGATCATGCCCCTTGGTTATATGACTTAATAACTATTAGCGATATGACAGGAGCGATCGCCTCTGACAATCAAACCTTACTAGAATCATTACATAGAATTTTAGATAAGTTAGGTTACAAAGTATTAAGAATTGACTCAAAAACAATCAATCAACCAGAAGTTAAAGAATTCTTAAAAGACCCTGATAAGTATTTAAGGGAGAATAAAATAGATAGATTGTTATTTTCTCCTTCCTGTGAGAGTGGCTTAGATATTAAGATTAGTAACTATTTTAGTCACTTCTTTGGTTTATTTTATGGGGCATTAGATGCAGATTCAATTACTCAGATAATAGGGAGAATTAGAGATAGTCAAGTGACCCGTTATTTATGGGTAAATCCCTTTACCAAGGTAGATGATGGGAATAGTATTAAATCGCCTTTCTTAGAAAAGCTACAATATCATTTTAACCAACGGTTAACCCGTGATCTCCATTTAGCAATGGTTGGTGAGGATAACAAAGAAGAACTAATCAGTGAGTTATTAACCAAAGTTAAAGAAGACTTAGATACTCCTGAGAGTAAACTAGCCCAACGATTAGAAGCAATGATAAATTATGAAAAAGCTAACCTTAGACAGTGTGTTTATTGGTTATTAGAACAACAAGGATATGATATTTGTAATCGTTATACACCCGAATATCAAGACCCATTTAAAACGGTTAATAAAGAGGTTTCAAAAGAGAAGATAAAAACTAGGTTTCAGAACTCAACAGATATCTTTGAGTCTTCTGATAAGTACCTAGATAAACCTTGGATGATGTTAAGCCAAGACGCTCATTGGGAAGATAGATGTGCGTTAATGAAAGCTAAACTCATCAAACTTTTACCTAATATTCAAGACTCTGCTTTTTGGAGTCCTGAGTTAATTTACCTGGTTAAATATAAATATCCCAATCTAATAACTCAGATAGAAAATAGAATCTATCTTGAGAAATTTGACCAAGAAAACTCACCAGCCTTAGTAAAGGTTAAAAAATTTTATCATAACCTATTAAATAAAGCTAGAATAGGAAAGCTTTGTCCTTGGAAAATTAAGCCCCGTTATCTATTTCTAAAAGCGTTGTTTGATTTAAGACTTCTTTACTTTATCGAAGTAGCAGGGGAATTTACAGCCGATAGTGAACCGGTCCAAGAATTAATTAAACGAGCCAACCTAAAAAAAATCTGGCAGGGTTTAGGAAGACGACCCTCAAAAGACCCCATCAAGTTTGTGCGGTGGTTGCTTAATCAGATTGGATATGATTTAAGCGATCGCCGTTTGTCAGATGAACAAAGAACAAGGGTATATAAGGTCATCCCCATTAAAATCAACATATTTGAAGTCATCGAACCCGACAGACACGATCACTTTGTTCATGGGGTCATCAGCAAACTAACCGAAATAATTGAGGCCAGAATAGAACGGGATTACTCACCCGAACATCTCCAAACCCTGAGATGGGACAACGAAAACATACTACAACAGGAATCTTGTAGTACGAAATCATCAGAAAAAAGTACCCATCAAACTCATGAGTCTAAAAATGGCTGTAATGCAGACCAGGAGAAGAGAAGTAATGATCCAGATGTGCCAATAACTGTTAAAGAAAATCAGCCACATCTGGATCAGGAATCGATACTACAAAAAGCCAGTCCGCCGGTTAACTGGCCGTTTAAGATAGGCCAATGGGTGAAGATTCAGGGGGACTTGTTGGATAAGTCTCTAATCGGTGCTAAAGCGTTAATTAAGGAGCTTAGGGAGGGGATTAACCGTTATGCCATTTTAGAGATTAATGGAGTTAGGAGATCGTTACGAGTTGATTATTTAACTTCTGTTTAATTTTTAGCTAAAATCATCGGTTATATAGGCAGTTTACCTACTATAATAGACCTAGAAAAAGAGGAAAAAGAATGAAAAAATCTGATAGAAAACATAAGAGAAAAAAGAAAAAATCTCTCACTTCGCTATCCTCTGAAACTACGTTGGCTTTATTAAAAGGGGAGAAAAAGTCGAGACTGATTAAAGAATCGAATCCTAGTCCTGAATATAAACCTAAAAAATTAATACCAGATTTTGGAGCTTATTATCAGCAAAATCTAGATGAGAATAAACCTTGTATATTTATGCTCATGAATGATGAAGATTCCAATGGAACGGTGTGGCAAAGAAATAAATATAATGAATTTGGTTCGTTAACAACGAAAGTGGAAATGTTCTCAAAAAGGAAAGACCCTATCTATAAAGCGACTCTGTTTGAGAGTGAAAAATATTTAGCAACAATTGAATTTAAAGACAAGATGGTTCAAGCTTTTGAAGAAGGCTTATCAACAATTACAAAAGATATGAGTAAAGCCATTGTTTTTCTAGCCACTCCAAATTTTTCAGCAAGCTATGTGACAAGTATGGGAGAAAAAGTTTTGCCATTTCTTGGTTCAAATGTGTGCATAATGGAAGAAGATTCTCTAAATGAGAATATTTCTGTTCATTTGGATTATGAGATTGATGAAATTGAGTGTTTGCTAGAAACTTATCTTTAATCAAAGGTCAAGACATTAGTGATAGAAGGAGCCAATTTACCAGATAAATTATGATAACACCTATTCTAGTATCAAGTTGTGCTTATTAACTTTGTAAGCTCCAGAACTTAACTTATCAAGAAAGCCTATGCGAGCAAAATACATTAGAAGTTCTTTGACATCGTTTAAATTTACATCGGTATTTTCTGCTACCAACTCGGCTGTAACTTCTTCTTGACCTCTTATAAATTGAAAAACAATTGTACTTTTCTCTGAACTAATAAGCTCTCTTTGATATTTGTAGCAATCTTCTAGATTTGGCAGATCATCCCAAAATAGTTTCATTTCTATTGGTTCTATTGGTGAGCGACCAACAATTGATTGATTTTGATTCCTATTTTCTAAAATATTGATAAATTCTTGGATAAGGCTATCCCTTCGGCACACATAAGTTAACAAAAGAAAAAAGGCTGAAAGATAGTAATCATGAGCAATTACAGTAATTATGAAGAAAAACAGAATAAAAAAAGAGGCTATATGTTTTTAAAATAAGTAAAGTAATTAAAAGAAAAGTAAAAAATCAATTAAAATAGATGAAGATAAATAAATAAAAATTAAGACAAAAATTAGGATAAAATAAAAGTAAGTAAAAAGCCTTTAATCCTTATATTGTCTGGATTACAAATAAATTTAGTTAAAAAATTAGGGACATAAAAGTTTAGAAAAGTTAGAGTATTTACTCATTAAGAATAAGGAAAAAAGGTTCAAAAGTCAACAATTGCTCAAATCATATTCAAGAGAATAACGGAAGGAGGATAAGTCAATGAAAGCATGGGTAGAAGAAGAACTGAAATTTCTAGATTTAGGAGATAAACGGTTAAATACCAGACTTGAAAAAATGCTCTCCGAGTTATCCGAACATCCTCACGAAACAGTTCCACAGGCGATCGAGAAGCCATCAGATGTACAGGCCACGTACGAGTTTTGGGAAAATCGTCATGTGAAAGCAGAAAAAATAATAGAAGCGCATAAAAAAGCGACAATAGAGAAGATCGCAGGAGAAAAAGTGGTGTTAGCGGTGCAAGACACAACAGAGCTAGAATTTCCTCCAAAAAAAGGCAGAAGAGGATTAGGGAGTATCAGTAAACAAGGTGCAGAAGGATTAAAAGTCCATAATGTCCTGGCTGTCAGTGGAGAAGGAATTCCATACGGCTTATTGAAGCAAAAAGTATGGGCAAGAGCTAAAGTAAGGAAAGGCAAAGGATATGTAGAAAGAAAGCGGAAAATAGAAGAGAAAGAAAGTTTTAGATGGATCGAGTCATTAAGAGAGGTACAGGAGGCAATACCAGAAGATATAGAATTAATAACGGTGTGTGATCGCGAAGGAGACATTTTTGAGTTGTTGGCCGAACCGTTAAGAGAAGGCGCACACTTATTAATCAGAGCAGCACAGAATAGGAGAGTTAAAACAGAAGAGGAAATAGATAAATTATTCTCTAAGTTAGAGAAATTGGAATCAATGGCAGAAATAGCCATTAAATTGAGGCGAACACCGCGAAGAAAACCGAGAATAGCAAGATTACAAGTGAAATGGACATCAGTGGAGATCCAACCACCTCTCAATAAACCAGAGTATCAGCAAATGCAGTCCATGAAGATAAATGCGATCGTAGCCGAAGAGATTCAAGCTCCTAAAGGAGAAAAAGCAGTAAAGTGGGTACTATTAACAACTTTAGCTGTGAATAACTTAGCAGATGCCCAAAAAGTCCTAAAATATTATACATATCGTTGGTTAATTGAGAGATTTCACTATGTATTGAAAACAGGTTGTGGCATTGAGAAGCTGATGTTAGACAAAGGGGAGCGACTCGAAAAAGCATTAGCCACCTACAGCATCATTGCCTCAAGAATATTGTGGCTCAAATATTGTGCAGTAGAAATGCCAGATGAACCAGCCGACATTGCTTTGGAAGAGGAAGAATGGCAGGTGTTATACTGTGTAATAACTAAAAAAAAAGAGTTACCGTCAGAAATACCGACAATATATGAATGTGTGAGGTGGATAGGAAGATTAGGAGGATTTATGTGCAGAAAAGGGGATGGAGAGCCAGGAGTGCAGACCTTATGGAAAGGATGGCAAAGATTGAGTGACTATCTGAAAATGTGGATAATAATTAAAGAAATGCAAGATTTTATACGAGTATAAGTATTATACAAGTATGAGTAGGATTATACAGGTATAAGTAAGAGATTAATGAGTAGGAGTAAGAAAAAGCAATATGAAGAAAAATGAGACTAAAGTACAATAGAGGGAGAATTCGGCAGAAGAATCTCAAAAGATACAAAAAGTAACTGAAGAAGTTAGCTAGAGGTAAAGCGTACTTGGCTGGTAAGGGGCTTTTTGACTTTATATGTTTATTGAGGAGCGTATAAACGAAAGCAATAAGAGTTATTTCATCAAATCCAATAATTCAGAAGTGGAAAGTTTAGCAGAAACATCAGTACCAGAAAGAAGAGAATCAGCTAAATCCCGTTTACGATGATGAAGTTGAACAATTTTTTCCTCGATAGTGTCTTTAGCAACCAAACGATAGACAGTAACAGGACGTTGTTGGCCGATGCGGTAGGCGCGATCGGTAGCCTGATCTTCAACAGCAGGATTCCACCAAGGATCGAGATGAATGACATAATCGGCAGCCGTCAAATTTAAACCGGTTCCCCCTGCCTTTAAACTGATAAGAAAGACATCCCCTTCACCAGACTGAAAAGCCTTAACCCGTCGTTGTCGCTCTTTTTTAGGAGTGCTACCATCGAGATATTGATAACTAATCTTTTGTCGATCAAGATGAGATTTAATAATTTGTAGATGGTCAACAAATTGACTAAAAACCAAAGCCTTATGACGGTTATCAAGTAACTCCTCAAGGATTTCTTGAAATAACTGTAACTTAGAACCCTTTAAAGAAGCATCATCAAGAACTAAACTCGGATGACAACAACAACGGCGTAACTTCATCAAAGCAGCCAAAACCTGTAAATGTTTTTGTCCGCCACTGTCATCACTCTCGCTCAATTTTTCTAGGGAATCACGACGTAAAGCCTCATAGAGAGCCATTTCTTCGTTACTCAATTCAACGGATAACAGCATCTCAGTGCGAGGAGGTAATTCAGATAAAACCTGAGTTTTAGTACGACGTAAAATAAAAGGTTGAATCAACCGTTTCAATTGTTGATGAAGAATTTTATGTGAATCTGATTCGATAGGAGCAATAAAACGGTCATTAAATTGTTTCTTTGACCCCAACAAACCAGGATTAATAAAGCGGAATAAATTCCATAACTCGCCTAAATGATTTTCCAGAGGAGTGCCAGTGGTAATCAACTTAAACTGACCCTGTAACTTCATAGCAGCCTGAGAGCGTTTAGTGGTCATATTTTTAATAAATTGAGCCTCATCTAAAACAATAGTTTGCCAAGAAACCTCAGCCAACATAGCAGCCACCGATTCCTGTTGTAATAACCCATAACTGCAAATTAATAAATCGAAAGGTTGTAAATTATCTAAAATTTCTTGACGATTACCACTGCCAAATAAGATAGGATTAAGGGTCGGTGCAAACTTAAAACATTCATCAATCCAATTGAAACAAACAGAAGTGGGAGCAACAATTAAAGTCGGGCCAGCAGTAGCACGGGTGAGAATGGCAGCCAAAGCCTGAATCGTTTTACCCAAGCCCATATCATCAGCTAAACAAGCTCCTACGTCCCAATGAGAGAGACGAGCTAACCAATGAAAACCCTCCAATTGATAGTCTCGTAACTCCCCCTGAAACGTGCTAGGTAATTGAGGAGTAAATTCGTGCATGGCTTGAATTTTCTGACAATGTTCGTGCCATTGTTGGTCAACCGTTAAATCCTCAACCTCAGAGAAAAAATCTTGCAAAGCTAAGGTAGACAAGGGATGAAGCTGACGAGCCTGTTTATGGGGTTGAGAAAAAAGACGAAATTCTTCAAGACGTTGACGAAAAGTATCAGTTAAAGCCAAAAATTGTCCCTGACCCAAAGGAAGAAAACGACCCGGACTCTGTTCTAATAAGGTCAGTAATTGTTGTAAATCAAAAACTTTTGATTCATCTAACTGTAATTGACCAGACACCTCAAACCAATCTTGTTGAGAATTAACATTAAGGTGAAGATGAGAAAAACCAGCCGGTTGAGTCACCTTAAGACTCTCCCCTTCAGGCCATTCAACAATAACTCGACCTTCTAAATCCTGTAATTGTAGAAGTAATTCTAAACAAAGTTCAGGATCATCAAAATCCCATCTTCCCGTAGTGGGATCACCAGAAGAAAGAAGGGAACAATCAGCAATGAGAGCGTTAAATAAATCCTTTTCTTTTTCGAGATCACGAGTCGTCTGATAACGTTGACCATCAATCTCAGTAATAACAGTTGCACCACCGGTACCAGGATGATAAAAAGAATGACCTTTCTCAAAAGGGCAGACAACCACTCTAGCACTTAATCCCTCATCATTTGGTAATAATTGAAGATGAGGAAGAGGGTGAGCTTCCACTTCAATCGCATCAGCAATATCCCCTTCAATATCAGAATGAACCGTGCATAAACTAGAGATAGTATTAATAGCAGCCAAAACCTGTTCTTCGGCCGAGGGAGGAACTCTTAATTGATTACGTTTACCTAAAATAGCAGCAATTTGTTCGTAATCAGAAGTAATAACCAAAACCTTAACAAGATTGATAGTGTCTTGCCAAACGAGAGGGGATTGTTTTTGATAAAGAGGAGGAGAAAGTTTTAAAGTAATCTCTTTTTTACGATTCTTTTTAACTAACAATTCAGGAGTAGCAGCCACTAAGTCAACCTTAGTTTGAGGAGAATCCTCCCAAAAAACGAAAGGATGATCAATTAAGTCAATAATGGCTTCTTTTTCTAAGAGATATTCCACATCACCATAAAAGCCTCTGCTATAAGTATTAATTTTAGAACAAGCCTGATAATCCTGAGCAGTGAGATAACTGAAAGACTCAGGACTACGAGCTAATCGCTTGAGAGCAATGGGACGACCTTGACTCCAGACCCCTTTTTTAGTAAAAACTTGTTCTTTGGGTTTTAAAGACCAATCAGATTTGTATAAACTTAAAAACCAAGCTAAGCGTTTTTGATTAGAAGAAGTATTGGTTGTCGATTTTTCAGAAGAGTTTAAATTAATTAAAGCATTTAAACTAAGTTGCCAAGGTTCTTGAAAATCGAGGAGATCAACCAAAGGAGTTACCTCGTTGAGGGGGGTTAATTGATAAATAGTATCTTTCCAGTGACTTCGAGGTTGAAGACGTAAAAGAAGTTGTCCAATTTCAAAGCACAGCCAGTAATAACCAGCTTGATAAGTTTGAGTCAAAAGTTCATTTAATAATTTAGGTAAACGAGATTTAGCCTCATCAGGATTTAACCAATAACAGCATAAATAAGGAAACAAAGAAAACAGATGAGGAGTAGGAGGTAAATAATGTTTATCCCAATCATTTTTAACCGATAAATCTCCTGAAAGTAGTAAAATAAGCTGTTCTAAATATTGACAACTAATTTTTTTTAAGAAGAGAAGATTATCATCTCTGAGAATGATAGAAAGAGAGTCTTGAGCTAATTGAAGAGACTCACTAGATTGGTCTTTAATTAGAGCTAAAATAAAGAAGAAACCAGCAAAAGGCTCAAAAAAAATCTTACGTTTGCGAGTGAGCTTTTTTAATCCTTTGAGAGACTGAGTATAGTAATTAATGGAAGATTGATAATGACCTTTAATAAAAGAGAGAAAACCTAAATAGAAGTTAAGTAAATAATAGTTGTCAATAGAAACAGAAATTTCATTGAGGTATTCTTCAGCTTCAGCTAAACGATTTCTGAAGATAAGTTGTTCAATAAAGAGTAATTGGAGTGCATCAGAAGAGCGATTATCTTCTTCAGTACAAGTGACTTGTAAGAGTTCAAAATAATCATCACTATTATCGAGACTGCTTAATTTTTTAGAAAGAATACTAACCAGTGTTTTTTCAAAGAGAGGTTGAGGGAGACGACGGAACCAGATGGGGTCAAAGGGATTATCCAAAATAGATTCAATGATAGTTTCTAAATGAATATCTTTATTATAAGACTGAGATTCATAGGCTTCTATTTGCTCAGAGATGAAGTCAAAATCTTGACGATAAAGACCAAGACGGATTTCTCTAATTAGTTGTAATTCATTATCGAATTGTCGAATTGGCTCTCCCCAACTCCGTTGTCTAATCGGGATTTTCTGCTCAATAATACTAGCCAATGGTTCAAAAGTATTTTCAATTAAAGTTTCTCTAGTCACTATTTCGATAATTAGAGGATTAACAACTAGCTTTTTTTCGTCATTTTCAATTAGCAAGTTATTTTTTAGTAAATGATCAAGAGAAGCTTTTAAAGTTTTAGTATGATAAAATTTTCCTTCTTTATCTTGAATTTCCATTGCTTGAACACAGGCTCGGAGAGGGGTTCGAGTCATGGGTTCATAAATAATTGAGAGCAATTGAATAATGGGTTGATGAAAAGCCGTTTCTTGATGATAAAGATTAATAAGTTGTTGACGTTCTTGAGATAAACTTTGAGACATAACTACTATTTTAAACTCCTAAAAAACAAGAAAAATTAGTAAGAAATAATCAAATTAACCAGAAGAGTCTTTAACAAAAGTATCAACAAAAGATTGAAGAGGAGTGGGATCTTTTCGACGGTTATGAGAACGGATATTTTTGACCTTACCGACCTGATTGACTTGAGTAACTAAAGAAGAATGAACCTCTAGGAATCGCCCAGCAGCAGCACGATTAATGCCGAACG
>NZ_AAXW01000071.1 GCF_000169335.1 Crocosphaera chwakensis CCY0110 | reverse complement strand
AAATGTAATCATCAAGAAACTAAGGATTTTCCTAATAACGTCAAATATGCTGATCCAATGTATTGTAATTATTGTAATCCTTAAGATTATAGGGAGACAAACATTTTAAGTTAAGGGTTTAACTAACTTCAAAACGGTACAATTAAGTCTATTTTAAATAACTCCCGCATCTTTTAGTGCGAGGAGGATATGAATTTTACCTACTTACTTAACGCTTACTTGGTGACTGAAAGCCTCCAACTTCAGCTAAGGTATAAAGGGGTCTTCCTTTAACTTCTTCGTAAATACGTCCAATGTATTCTCCTAAAATACCAAGACACACAAGTTGCACAGATCCGAGAAAGAAAATAGCAATCATAATCGTAGCAAATCCTGTCAGGGTAGATTCTGGATCATGTAATCGCCAGTAAAGTACCAAAAATGCCATTATTAAGGCAAATAAAGCAGAAAGTAAGCCTAAATAACTGGATAATCTTAAAGGAACCCTTGAAAACGAAATTAAACTATTCAATACCAAAGAAAAAGACTTATGGAAAGTGTATTTCACTTCTCCAGCAAAGCGAGGATCTCGCTCAAATTTGACAGCAGTTTGCCGAAAACCAATCCAAGCTCTTAGACCTCTAATATAACGATTTCTTTCTGGCATGGCATTAAGACAATCTACCACCTGCCGATCCATTAAACAAAAATCTCCTGTATCCGACGGAATATTAACATCAGCCAATCTTTTAAGAAGACGGTAAAATAAATAAGCACTAAATCGTTTAAACCAACCTTCTTGTTTTCGTTTAATCCGTTGAGCATAGACAACTTGGTAACCCTGTTTCCATGAGTCAATCATCTCAGGGATTAACTCAGGTGGATCTTGCAAATCAGCATCAAGAATGATTATCACTTGATCCCTAGCGAAATTAAGTCCAGCAGTTACGGCAGTTTGATGTCCAAAATTACGAGCAAAACTAAGATAACACACCCTGGAATCTTGTTGGTGTAGTTCTCGTATCATTTTCAGAGAACTATCCTTACTGCCATCGTTGACTAAAATTAATTCTGTTTGATCATCAAGATCGTCTATAATCTTGCTGATGCGACGGTAGAGTTGGGGAATGGTTTCTTCTTCATTATAGATAGGGATAATAAAGGAGTATTTAGGGGATTCAGAAGTAATATTTAGCACTATCCACAGAGTCTCTCAGTTAAGTATAGAATTTCAAGTTTGATTGTATCGAGTAATTGCCCATTGGGGAGAGAGTTATCGCTAAAAAAGTTATTTTTGATCTGATTTTTAGTTAGCTTACCACCCTAATTTTTGGGCAAAAGTAATTTAACTGAGGAGTTTGACCAATTTTCAATAAATAATTGGTTCTCTAACTTCATTTCTTTAATCGGTTCATCTTTACTTGATCTTATGGCAATCAATGCACAATAATTAAACTGATTATGAGGAGCTTGATTCATTAATTTAGCAGAGTAATTGTCGGGACTAACCACATGAGAAAAGTGATAATCTTTTTGAGAGTTTCCCTGTGTAATTAAAACCCACAGTGGGTATTCCCAGATTTTTCCAGTATATTTTGTATCCCATCCTAAAGAGAGTCCAATATTGGAACATTCTTGTTGATTAATTATCTGTGCTATCTCATTATAAGGCTCTTTAATTTGTTGTCTGGCTATAAAATAAATATCATTTCTAGGCATTGTTAAAATACTTTTTTCTCCCACAAGAGAACGAAGGTTATTATTAAATAACCAAGGAAGACAAGTAACAATCAAAATAAAAGCTAATATTTTTAATGGGATTGGTTTGATAATTTGAGAATAACATAAGCCAACAACTGGCGAAAAAAGAATAAAAAATGGAAGATGATGACGAACCGAATAGGGTTGAACTTTCAAAAGAAGACTAAACAGCAGAAAAGAACTCATTAAAACAACTAAATAGGTTAAACTTATTTTATTAACTCGTAGTTTTTTATTGAAAATGAAAGCGAAAATAGCAAAAAAAATCAACATCAAATGCAAGGGATTAACTGCTACATCTTCATTGAAAGAAACCCCAGGTACTCTAAAAGTATAACCTGGCATAGTGATTCGAGGATCGCTAGGATCAAGGTTTAGTATGTGTTGATGAATCAGATAAATAAGTTTTTCAACTTTGCCGGTTATGGGGGTGAGAAATCCCTCTAAATGCAAGTATCGAATAATATCACTATGAAAACTTAATTGTCTAATAACTGTTGAAATTAAGGTTGGTAAACTATAAATCTCATTTTGATTTTCTTCTCGATAATCGGCTGCAGAAATAGGAGAATTAAAAACTTCAAAATTTCTTGAATAATGGGCAATATTAAATAATAATCCTATTAAAAAAATTACCAATAGATATTGATGAAATTTCCATTTTTTTTTCTTCCATAACCACAGACTTGACCAGACAAGAAATGGAAAACTCAAAAAATAGGCCGAACTCTTAGTCAATAAAGCAAGTCCAAAACTAGCTCCAATCGCAAAAATAACTGACCAATAAATAACTTTATGAGAAACTAGAGCTAAAGTATAATAGGCTAAACAAACAATAAATAAGGCAACAACATAATCATTTTGAGTGCTAGAACCTTGTAAAATTCCCATAGGTAAAGTTGCACAAAATACTGATGCTAATAATTGTCCTTCTTGTTTTGCTCCTAATTGTTTTGCAATTAAAGAAACACCAATAATACTACTCACCATCGCAAACCACTGTATTAAATTAGCAAAGCGATCGCTGCCACTTAAAATTTGTAAGTGCATAATGCCAATTTCTGCTAAAGGAGGATGAACTAATTGAGCAGAATAATAGGTTGGATAATGAGCAAGATTTTGGTTTTGTATCCAGTGCATTACTCTTGACATATGATATGTCATGGAGTCCCAGTTATTAGGTGGGGCGATAATACCAATCAATCCTACTAATATAATAATCACCAAAATTCCTCCTAAAAGAAGCCAAGAAAGCTTTGTGATTCTTGGAAAGTTTAAAGGAGGAAAGACTGGCTGTTTTTTAGATATTTTGCGATAGCAAGATGCCCCCAAGATGAGATTAGTCATTATCCAAAAACTTATAATCATTGGATAATTAATCCCATTAATTAAGCTTAAAATTTCGCTAGAAAGAGCGATTAGACTACTTATAGTTATAACAGCCGATAAATAAGATATACGCCAATCTATATCTGGCTTATACCAAAGGAAGAAAAGTAATAATAATGTGATTAGAGGAAAAATAGCTAAGATATTCATCTTTTTTTTTAATGACTTTATCTTACCTGATTAATCAGATAAAATACTTAATTTCACAGACTGATTATCCTTCAAAGCATCACTACTCCTAGATACATAGCGTTCCCCTGGACGCAAACCCCCTAAAACCTCCACCTGGCCATCAATTCGTTCCCCTAACCTCACCATTCTCTCTGTCACCATTGCATTCTTCTTGTCTCCTCTGACTACAAATACCGTTCCTCTTTCTCCTGTTGTTGCATTTCCAGACGTTTGTAAAGCAGTTTCAGGAATAATAACTGGTTGGGAACCTGTTTGACCAAAACTAACCCTTGCTAACAATCCACTGCTGATTTTCTGCTCAGGATTAGCTAAAATAACCTCAATAGGAACCTGCCGACTGGTGGGATCGGCTGCAGGGGAAATATTACTCACTCGTCCTACGAAACTATCACGGGGAAACGCATCTAAACGCACCCTTACCGACTGACCAGAGCGAATATTAGCTAAATCCAACTCGGAAACGGGAACCACCACCTTAACCTGACTAAAGTCCCCTAAACGCAGAATTTCACTACCCGGTTGTACTAAATTTCCCGTTTCTATCACCCGTTGCAACACATAGCCAGTGATGGGAGAATTAAGACGAGTATAGGATAATCTTTCTTGTTCTTGTTGAATTAAGGATTGTTGGGCAATAACGCGCCCTTTTGCTGCTTCTACGGCAGACTGACGTACACTAACCTCAGATCGTGCCGATGATAGGGTTTGCTGTGCGGTAAGATAGGCTGTACGAGCTAACTCGACTTCTCGTAAAGCGATCGCCCCTTCTTCATATAATTCTTGTAATCGATCTACGTCGTTTTTCGCTTGTTCTAATTGAACTTTTGCCGACGCTACCGCAGAAATAGCTGATTTAACCTCTCCTTGGGCGCTGATTACCTCAGAATTCAAGGTTGCTAACTCTGCTTCTGCTTTACCTACTTGTGCTTGTAATAAACTATCATCTAACTGGGCTAACAATTGCCCTTGAGTAACGCGATCGCCTACATCTACAGTTAACCTTAATAACTGTCCTTCTACTTGCGATCGCAAGGCAACAGTTTGCACGGGTTGGGTGGTTCCAATATATTCAATGGCATCACGGATAGAGTCGGTACGGGCGATCGCCACATCAACGGATGGTATTCTTTCTTCAAAATTGACGGTTTCTTCTTCTTTTGCCTCGCTATCAGAGACAAATTTACAGCCAACTGACCCTAACATTAAAATACTGGCTAATATTAATGCAGCTTGAATGCGCTTTTTAATAACCATACAGTTTGTTGTGGTTGTAATATTCCCTGATTCCTTATAGCTTAACAAATCTTTGTATTTAGTTATTCAAAACAAGTACAGAGTAGGGTGGACAATGCCCACCTTAGATTGATGTTATATTCTTTTCTGGTATTGATATAGAGTAAAAATAGAAAAAACCGATTTTTGATAGATATTTTTTTGGAGTTTAATGTCTAGGTTTAGGTTCATAACCAGTATAGCTTCGTTCATCATAAAATTCTTGTCGAAAAACTTTAACGTCATCAGGGTTGTCATCAATATTATCTATATTTTTAAAAAATTTATAGGCTATATTTTGAAGTCTTAAAGCCTTTAAAATTTGTTTGTGATTATCTCGATACATTCCAGAAGTATCATAAATTGTTACACTGTGGTAGGATTGCGGAAATTGACTATCATGGTTTTCCTCTAGCTGAAATAATTGGCCATCATTATAATAGTTAAACTAAGCTAGGCTGTCACCAGCCCGACTCGTCTTCAGAACCGTGCGTGCGATTGTCGGGTAAGAGAGCATACGTCGCCGTATCTCCCTCCCCTAAGAACCGTACTTGACACTCTTCGCATCATCCGGCTCCTCTGTAAATAGGCTTTTGTTATGAGTACCGTTGACCAGTGTAGGTAAGCCATTCGTCCATTCCCATTTAGACCGTTCAAAATGAGAATTGAATTCTTTCTGGGTTTTATTCCATACTTTCTGGCTCTTATAAGACTTGATGTGTTTTAAGTCCTTCCTGGTTTTGATGTCATGGCAATCGTACCTGTGGTGATAAGTACGGCTTATTAAAACAAGCAAGTTAACAGTTTTTCTCTCATAGTATTGAAATCTTTAAACCCATAACTTTGACGAAGAATTAGTTTTATTTTATTATTTAATCCTTCCATAACACCACTGGTAGTTCGACTAACAAAATAATGACAAATTTCTTGTATATATTTGTTGATAGTATTAGCCACTTGACCTAGCATGATACGAGCATAAATCAACCATTTTTTAAATCTTCTCAAGCCCATTTTCACCGTTTTACTGGTTTCATATATTTCTCTAAACTCTTCTTTTAATTCATACGCTATTCCTAAGCAAGGAGACTGATAAAAAAGGTGGAGAAGTTCGTTTTTTTCTTCTAGAGTTAAATCCACGCCGTTTTTGAGAAGTAAACAGCGATTCTTTAAGCCTTTAAATCCTAGTAAAAGACGGATAGTATTCAGAGCTTTATTAACTAATTTCATAGCATGAAATCTATCAATTACTATCAAAGCATTGGGGAAAACTTCTTTGATTACTTTCTTGGTGCAAATTTAAAAGAACTTTTAGCAATCAAACTTCTGAAATCAGGTATATCCGAGAAATTATTTTTGGTAAGAGAAGTCAAGGTTTTGGGGGTAATGTCCGTTTTAGTGCGCTGGGAACCGGTGTAGATAAAGCAACTTGGCTGTTTGATGATTTAATATCAGGAAACTACAAAGTATATGCAACTTGGACTCAACATTCTAACCGCGCGAGTGATGCACCCTTTACGGTGAAAAATGGACAAGGTGATACACTTTTAGGGGTAGATATGAATCAAAAAATAGACCCTGATGACCTTATTGATGGTGGTACTGCTTGGGAAGCGTTAGGAGAAGTTCAGGTGACAGATGATAGTTTAATGGTTGATTTATCTGATAATGCTAATGGTTATGTGATTGCTGATGCCATACGCATTGAACCAGTAGGAGTTAGTGTTATGTCTCAATCTTTTGTTCAAATAAGTGATTCTTCATCTTCTGAGAATGCTTTTGTCCCTGCCAATGTAGCAGTGATTTAAAGGGGATTTTGTACAGGTTAATCAGTATTAGCTACTACAATAACTTAATTAAGTACCTAGAAAAAATAAAATTTTGATTAAACAATGAATACTAACTTTACTTATAAATCCCTAGAAACTCCTCAAGAAGCTAAAGAATTAGGAGCAATTCTCGGTCAATGTTTTACCGGTTTTCCAGAAGATCAATGGGAAAAATATCATGAAAGTATTGGGGTGGATAACTTCCGTATCCTTTGTCAAGGTAAAACAGTAATCGGAGGATTAGCCATTTATTTAATGGGTCAATATTTTGGCGGTCAATCTATTCAGATGGCTGGTATTGCTGCGGTGGGAATTGCCCCAGAATATCGAGGGAAAAAAGCAGCAACGACTCTAATGAGTGAACTAATTAAAGAACTTTATGACAAAAATATTCCCCTTTCTACTTTGTATCCTGCAACTCAAAAATTATATCGTGGAGTGGGTTATGAACAAGGTGGTATTCATTGTCAATGGGAAATTCCTTTGAGTAATCTTTCGGTTAATAATCGTGTTCTACCTATCGAAAAAATAGAAAAATTTGTACCTGATGATTTTCAGGAATTGTATCAAGAACAAGCTAAACGAAATAATGGTTATCTAGACCGTTCTTTATCCATTTGGAAAAATATTTTCAATAGTGAGGAAGGAAAAATTTATGCTTATTTGATTGGAGAAAAAGATAATCGACAAGGTTATTTGATTTATCAGCAAGTTACAATTAATGGTCAAGTTTGTTTAAAAGTTAAAGATTGGGTTGCTTTAAATTCTTTAGCAATGCAACGGTTATGGACTTTAATTAGTGATCATCGTTCTCAAGTTGGTAAATGTCAGTGGAAAGGGTCATTTTATGACTACAAAATGCTATTATTACCCGAACAAATTGGAAAAATTATTAATCAAGATATTTGGTTTACTAGAATTATTGATGTGATCAAAGCGTTAGAAATGCGCCCTTATCCTAGTCAAATAGAAACAGAATTAAGTTTTGCTATTGAAGATAGTTTGATTTCTCAAAATTGTTCTAACTTTAAACTACAAATATCAGAAGGAAAAGGAAAAGTAATCAAATCAGAAATAGCAGATATTACACTAAATATTCAAAGTTTAGCGTCTTTATACACAGGATTTTTAACCGCTAAACAATTACATTATTGTGGAAAATTAAAAGCAAATGACAACAATTTAGATAGTTTAGAGCAAGTTTTTACCTTACCTAGTCCTAGTTTACCTGATTTCTTTTAACCTTTTTTAAAGTAAGGTGGGCATTGCCCACCTTACTTTAGTATTAGCATTACCCTTTGACACATAACACCTGCTTCAAAGTCGCTACAACTTCCACTAAATCAGATTGTTGATTAATGACTTTTTCAATGGGTTTATATGCGCCAGGAATTTCATCTAAAACTCCTCGATCTTTGCGACATTCTACCCCTTCAGTTTGGGTAATTAAATCATCAAGGGTAAATTGTTTTTTAGCTTGAGTTCGAGACATTAAACGCCCTGCCCCGTGGGAACAATTATGGACTAAAACGGGAGTATAAAATTCAGTGAAAACAATATAGTTATGGTTGTCTTCAACAGTAAAATTATAAACTTCAGTTTCTTCAACTGTTTCAATGGAAAAAACTCGATTCATAGTTAGGGTTTTATCTAATGATTCTCCTTTAAAGTTATGAACACTCACCATTTTTTCTTGTTTGGCCATTGTGGTGAGATTCTCACATTTTGATTCACCACCTATCATGGTTTTTCCTAATAAAAGCTTATCAGAATAAAAGCGTTTTGGCGGCTCTTGAATCTGTAATCTTTTACAAATTTCACGTAATTTGTTTATGATGGTATTATCTCTAAATTCAATGACATAATGCTCACGATTTCGATAAACTTTATAGGCAATTCCTAAACTCAAAAAAGCACAGACTAAAGGAGAAAACATCTTATTTTTACCAATACTGATAGAAATAGTATGACGGTTATAACTACCATCTCCATCTAAATAACCTGCTAAAAATTGCAAGGCTAACCAAGGATTAGTCAACAAAATATTAGATAAGTTAGGGAGAATATTGTTAACTCTATTCACAAAATCTAAGTCACTAATAGTTAACTCAATCAAACCTGTTCCTTGAATTATTCGATCTTGTAAATTACTCTTTCGTGGGGGACTGATTCTTACAGAAACCTTGTCGCTATAAATTTTTAGTAAGGTTTCTACATGATTAATAAACTCTTGTTTTTCGGGTTTATTTGCTTGGAAAATGCGGACATAAGACTGTAAATATTTTCCTCCTCGTGGCCGTTGATTAATATCTGGTGCATTTGCTCGTTTATTGAGATGAATGGTTCCATCAGATAAAATAACTCCTAACAGATAATAAAAATTGCAATCTTGTTCTTCAAAAGTTAAGTTTGAAGGTAAAGAGATTTGCGTCGGAACAATAACCCCGCTCTGATTATTAGCAATTGTTTCGATGGAATCATAAACTAATTCACCTCGTTTGTAAGTAGCAAAAGGATGATTTGGTGTGCAGCAAATTGTATTTTCTAAACGTCTTCTCGTTTGAGATAGAGAGTATTGATTAACCAAGGCATTGCGGACACTTTTATCAATAATTTTTTTAGGGATAAATGTTTGAGATTCTTGGTCGTAAGAAATCAATTTAACAGTTGTTAAAGAGTTAAAAACATCTTCAATGTTCATCAATCCTTTCTCTGTCAAAATTAATGTTTTTGCAGGAAAACAAGAGCAATAACTATCATGGTTTCCTTTCCCTTTTACAATGTAAGATTTTGCTCCCATTGAACCAGGAATAATACCATAATCTTCTTCTCTTGCTCTCACTGCACCTTTACGGGTTACATACACTTCTTTATCAAAATGTAGCTCCTTTTCAGCATAATTATGATGACAATTTACTGATAATAAAGGTTTTTTTGGTTTACCTCCTGCTAAATGTTTATCAATGATTTGTTTAAACCGTTGCATCATCACATCTCGATTAAAACGGGCATAATTTTGCGCCCATTGTAAGTCATGCCAATAAGCAGCAAATTCATCAGTTCCTGCTACAAAATAAGCTAAATCTGGATCAGGTAAGGAAAGACTAGCTAACTTTGCTAACTCTTTGGCTGTACCGATATGACATTGTGCTAACTTATTTCCAATATGACGAGAACCGGAATGTAACATTAACCAAATTTGGTCTTCTGTGTCTAAACAAACCTCAATAAAATGATTACCACCGCCTAATGATCCCATTTGTTTTAAGGCTTTTGATTCTAACTTTTGGACTCCTTTATGTAAGTCTTTGAAGTTACGCCAATTTTGCCAATTGGTTACCATTCTATCCCCTTCTTTGTTTTGTTCAAACCCCACGGGAATAGTCGCTTCAATTTCTGAGCGAATTTGCTTTAATTTTCCTTCTAATTGATCAGCTTGATAAGGGGTTTTAATGGCAGCCATCCCACAATTATGAACAAACACTCCTGCACTGAGAGCAAAATTGTTATATTCTGGTACAGTCAAACAATAAACGTCTTCTGTAACAGATAAAGGGATTACTGAAACTACTTTATGATTATAACCATGTTGATATTTTCGATGGTTATGGATCGTTTTTGTGCTTTTAATGGTATTAGTTTGGATCAAGTTTAAACTTTTTTTGTTAATACCAGACTTAGTAATAATTTCATTAACTTTTTGCCATCTTTCTGAATAATTTTGTTTAATTAAAGTATAGCCATCTTTATCTGTTTTAGAATAAAAAGGCATTAAGGAAGTCCCTGCTTTAAGACCACAAGCTTCTATATAGTTACCATCTCTCAACATAAATTGATGATCAGGAGTGCATTTAATTTCTTCGCCATTATCAAGAATTACCTTAATTAGAGGAGCATTTTTACGAGTTTTTCTGGCGATCGCTTCACTAGCAACAATACGACCAGTTGGGGTACAAGCATAAATATAAATGGCTTGTTTTTCTTCTGCTAGTTGTTGGATAGGGTAAGATTTTCCATCTACCAAAGGAATTAAAGTATCTCCCGTAAAACAACCAATATCTACCCCCACAGCAGCAGGAATAACTGCGTCTTCTGTGGCAATAACGGAACCGACTAACGCCCCTTTTCCTAAATGTACATCCGGCATTAAAGCAACGTGCTTATACACAAACGGTAAAGAAGCCACATTTTTAGCCATCTTCATTTCCGCTGAGTCTAAATCATGATCAGCCCAGGATAATACGGGTTTTTCTGTACTAATTTTTAAAGGTTCGTAAGGCATAGATTTTTACTTTAACAATGACGCACTACAATTATACTACATAATACATAAAAAATCTTGTTTTTTCACAAGTCATAAATTAAATGGTCACTGTTGATCATTTTGCAAAACAGTCTTAGACACTATACGAGTTTTCTTGCGTTGCGCTTCGGTGAGTTCTTCCCCTGCTTGTAGCTGGGTGGCGTTGCTTTGTAGTACGGTGGCTGCGCTGTTATCTCCTAATTGTAGGGCGGTTTTCGCTGCGGTTTGTAGGAGGGTGGCTGCCCCTTGGCGATCGCCTTGATTGAGTTTAGCTTCGGCTAATTGGGTTTGACGGTATTTGGCTAAGGTTAAGATAGATTTTTGTACGTTACTATCTACTTTAGGTTCATATACCCCTTGAACTTCTACGGTTAGGGGAATTTTCTCTGATAATAAAGCAGTTTGAGAAAGGGACGGATCATCGTAACGAACTTGTACCGTGCCGATAGTATGATTTCCGGGGGTTAATTGACTCAAATAGAGGTTAACTAGAATTACCCGTGCATTATCGGTCATTAAGTCCCCCAAACGAATAATATAGGTGTTTCCTTCTCGTTGGGCGTTTAATTCGACGGTTTCGGGTTCTACTTGAGCCACGGGTTTAAAGTCGGCTAAGCGAACTTCTGGAACAAATTCTAAGCAGAGATAAGCATTAGTTAACCCCACGGACTGGATACGGGTAAACAGACGAATAAACTCAGTTATCGCTTGTTCTGGTTGTTCAATGTAACAGAGAGTTCCCCCCACTGCATCAGCGATGCTTTCTAAAACGTCTTGATTCCAATGATTACCAAACCCTAGGGTATTAAGAGTAATATTGTATTCTGCGGCCACTTGAGCCAATTTTAAACAGCGTTCGTTGTCACCGTGTTCGTTTTCCCCATCGGTGAGTAAAAAGATTTGAGAAACGCGATCATCTTTCCCTAAAGCGACTTCTTTGATACCCAGTTTCATTCCTTCATCGATGCAGGTTCCCCCAGCCGGTTCGAGACGTTGGATCTGTTGATTAACGGTTTTGATGTCGTCTATGGGTTGGTTCGGGACAATAACCTTTGCTTTATGATCGAAAGCCACCACTGAGAGGCGATCGCCAGATCCGAGACTTTCGACTAAACGTATAGCTGCTTCTTTGACGGTTTTTATCGGTTTGCCCGTCATGGAGCCACTATGGTCTAAAATTAAACCTAGGTTTAAGGGTAAGGTGCGATCGCTGCTTTCGCTAACAGCAGAAAGGGATATGGCAACTTGTCTTTGAGTGTTGCTTTGATTAGCATCAATATGACTATCGTTTAAGGCACTTTTTAATTGAACTTTCATAATTAACTATTCACTTTATTGCTTATTTTTGATCGACGATCTTTTCCTAATTATACCTAATCATAAGGGATGTTTGACTATTTATAATATGCTAGTGTTAAGATAATTGTTAATAGTTTAATTTTAAAATACCTATGATTATTAGAGCAGTTTTAGAGTGGGATGATGAAGTAAAAGCTTTTTCGGCAACTTGTCCCGAATTAAATTATATTTCTTCTTGTGGGGATACTAAAGAAGAAGCTATAGCTAATCTAAAAGAAGCGATTCAGTTGCTTTTAGAACCGATTCCTGAGCATTTAGTTAACACTGACAAAAAGTTTGATACAGTTGAAGTTGTTATTTAGGATAGCTGTAAATTATGCCAAAAACGCCTCGTTTAACAGCTAGAGAAGTGATCAAGCAACTGAAACAATCGGGTTTTGTGGAGGTTTCACAAACGTTGTTGATAAACTTTATTCACCGTTTCTAGAAGATTTTTTTCTCTTTTACTTAAATTGTCTACTTTAGCACCAAGTGAGTTTAACTTTTCTATATGGAGAAGATTCCTTTTAATATATCTCAGTTGGTTTTTGAGACACTCTCTTCTTTCTTTTTTCGTTGGACGACGGTTTTTAGCTATTCTTAAATACTCTTTTCTCGCTGATTCACGGTAAGTTCTTGGCTTTTTTAAAAGTTTTCCTCACTCATGCAAATAATGCTTAAATTACTAATTAGGCTGCATCATCATCATGAGCAAATCTGTTATAAAGGAAATCTAAAGCATAGTTGCGAAGATCGTAGTATTGGGGATCTTCCATAATGTGATCGCACTAAACAAAATTTCTAGAATTTGTTTGGTTTTATTTCTTAACTCAATCTACAAGATACTCTTCTGAGCATTATAAGTATAATATGATAATATTAAAATACTTTTTATTTTATGAACTTGGTTTATGTCAAAGGTTAAAAATCTTAAAAAATCCCTTGGTGAATATATGGATCAGTTATCTGAACCTAACTTAGAACTTGTCTATGAATTCATGTCTAATTTAGCAGAAAAAGAAAGAGAGGAAGCAACCGCAGAATTGTTGGAAATTCCTGATTTATTAGACGATATTAAGTTAGCTAAGCAAGATATTGAGCAGGGAGAATTGACAGATTGGCGAGACGTTAGAACTGATGTATAAGGTTGTCTTAACCAGAAAAGCCAAGGCTTTTTATGCTAATGCTGATAAAGTATTGGCTAGAAAAATAGCAAAAAGTTTTGATATTTTAGAACAAACGCCTTACCAACATCCTAATATTAAATTTCTTAAGGGTGAGTTAAAAGGATATTATCGTTATCGCGTCGGAGACTATCGTATTATTTATGAAATTGATGATCAGATCATTCAAGTAATTGTTATTAAAATTGCTCACCGAAGTCAGGTTTATTAGTAAAGAATTGAAAATAAGTAAAAAAAGGTGCGTCAAAAACGCACCCTAAACTCATGCAAATAAAACTTAAATTACTAATTAGGCTGCATCATCATCATGAGCAAATCTGTTATAAAGGAAATCTAAAGCATAGTTGCGAAGATCATAGTATTGAGGATCTTCCATAATGCGATCGCGATCTCTTGGTCTTGGAAAAGGAATATTCATGATTTCCCCAATATTAGCAGCCGGTCCATTGGTCATCATAACAAGACGATCAGCGAGGAATAACGCCTCATCAATATCATGGGTAATCATTAACACCGTACAACGATGATCATTCCAAATTTTTAGCAATTCTTCTTGTAATTCTTCTTTTGTAATCGCATCTAACGCACCAAAAGGCTCATCTAAAATTAACACTTCGGGACGAATAGCCAAAGCTCGTGCGATAGAAACCCGTTGTTTCATCCCTCCTGATATTTGGGTCGGTTTTTTGTTCTCTGCTTCCGTTAAACCCACCATGGCCAAGTGATCTCGGACAATGGATCGTTTTTCGGCTTCTCGTTTGTTAGGATGCACTGCATCCACTGCTAAATAGACGTTTTCAAACACCGTTAACCAGGGTAATAAGGCATAATTTTGGAACACCACCATACGATCAGGCCCTGGTTTTTTGACGGGTTTACCATTAACTAAAACCGATCCTTGTGAGGGTGTAGCAAACCCTGACACCATATTTAAAAGGGTTGATTTTCCACAACCAGAATGGCCAATAACACAGAGAAATTCTCCTTCTTGAACGGTTAAATTAACATCTTGTAAAACCGTATAAGGTCCTTTGGGAGTGGGATAAACTTTGCTGACGTTTTCAATAACAACCGAAAGATTATTATTCATAGATGGTTGAGGTTTTAGGTTAAGGATTTTTGGATTTTTAGATTTGATCGTGTGCATAATTTTCTCCGTATTATTTAGGGTGGGTAATGCCCACCAATAATTGAAATTACTAAGATTAAGCTGCAACTGGAACAGGAGTTTTAACCCCATCAAGATGAACTTCTGCCATCGTAAAGTTCTGTTTAATGGCTAATTCATTGAGATAATTAACGGGATCTTCTGCATCAAAAGTGATACCATCAAACAACTTAATGGGTTCCCGACGGTATTTAATATCAATCATTCCTAACTCCCTGGCTGCGGTACTAAATACACTAACCCGACACACCCGTTCTAAAATTTCCACCCAGTTACGAGGAAACGGAATATGACCCCATCTAGCCATTTGTGTCATCATCCATAAATGTTCGGTCCGACTAGGTCGGTTCATTCCTTCCCCAAAGAACATATGATGAGCGTATTCGACCAATTTTTCCACATTGCAGGTATAGTTTTTCGGGTCTCCTAACTGAATATATTCGGGGTCGGTACTAAGGTATTTACGACTGGCTAATAATTGACGGATCTCTTCATGGTTAGCCGGATCAGCGCAATATTGACACCCTTCTAAAATGGCTTTAACCAGGGCAATATGACTATTCGGATGGGTATTAGCCCAATTTTCCCTGACTCCTAACACTTTACCCGGATGACCCTGCCAAATTTCTAAATCTGTGGCTACAGTAAACCCTACCCCTTCAGTGGCAGCCCTAATATTCCAGGGTTCCCCCACACAGTACCCGTCAATTGTTCCGGCTTTGAGATCCGCTACCATTTGGGCTGGGGGAATGGTTTCTAATTGTACATCCTGATCCGGATCGATGCCTCCAGCAGCGAACCAATAACGTAATAAGAGGTTGTGCATAGAAGAAGGATGAACCATGCCGAAAATATGGCGTTTTTCGGTGGATTCGAGTAACATTCGTCTTAATTCGTTGACGTTAGTTACCCCTTGTTCATAAAACGACTGGGCCAAAGTGATGCCGTTGCCATTACGAGTCATGGTTAAAGCAGTAACAACAGGTAAAGGTTGATCTTGGTGTCCTCCGGCAGTTAACCAGGTGGGCATTCCGGCGGGCATTTGCGCCCCGTCTAAGTAGCCCCCTGCGATCCCATCCACAACCCCTCGCCAACTGCTTTCACGGACTAAATTCACCTCATCTAGACCATGTTTAGCAAAGAATCCCCGTTCTTGGGCGACAACTAAGGGGGCGCAAGCGGTGAGGGGAACAAAGCCTATTTCTAGGTTAACTTTTTCAAGGCCATGACGGGCGATCGCATCTGTCTTTTTAGCCCGCAATTTTTTGATCCGTTTCTGTTGGTTCAAAAAGTAAATAATCTCACTACGAAGACTATAGTAACTGGGATGGTTGACGACTTCCATACGTTTACGGGGTCGAGGAATATCTACGTCTAAAATACCCCCAATATTTGACCCTGGTCCGTTGGTTAACATGACAATTCTATCTGAGAGCAAAACAGCTTCATCTACGTCATGAGTCACCATAACAGAAGTGATTTGATACTGTTCACAAATCCGCATTAATTGTTCTTGTAAATTGCCTCTAGTTAAGGCATCTAATGCTCCAAACGGTTCATCAAGTAATAATAGTTTAGGTCGAATAGAAAGGGCGCGAGCAATAGCAACTCGTTGTTTCATTCCCCCTGATAATTGTTTGGGATATTTATCAACAGCATGGCGTAAACCTACTAAATCAATGTGTTTTTCAATGATTTCTTTCCGTTCTTTAGCTGGATAACCGGCCATAACTTCATCAACGGCCAGGGCAATATTTTGATAGACAGTTAACCAAGGTAATAGAGAATAATTTTGGAAAATGACCATTTTATCTGGCCCTGGTTTTTTCACTTTTTGCCCTTCTAGGGTAACAATGCCTTCTGTGGGTAAATCTAAACCTGCGATCATATTTAATAGAGTTGATTTACCACAACCAGAGTGACCAATTAAAGAAATAAATTCTCCTTTTTTAATTTCTAAATCAATGCCTTTAAGGGCAACATATTCCCCACCACCACTTAAGGGAAAAACTTTATCAATACTATCGGCTGCAACAAAAACACCCATGATTTTAACCTCGGTTGTTAATAGTAGGAAAAGATATTTTAGTGAGGAGTTCAGAAGTATAAGAGTTTAGGAGGAATGATATAATTAACGGTCAATTATCTCCCTACTCCCTACTCCCTACTCCCTCCTCCCCTGCTCTCAGTGTTAGCAAACTTTGAGTAATTTCTAACAACTTACTCCCCTGGTGCAATCACTTTTTGTAAGTAAGCAATACCTCTATCAAGTAATAGTCCAACTGCCCCGATGTACACCACTGCCAAGATAATTTCACTGATATAGTTTTGTTGGTAAGCATCCCAAATAAAGAAGCCAATACCTACAATACCAGACATAACAATTTCTGCTGCAATAATGGCTAACCAAGCTAAACCGATCGCAATTCTTAATCCTGTGAAAATGTAAGGTAAAGCAGAGGGAAGCAATATCTTGAAAAAGAATTTTCGGTTAGATAATTGTAAGACTTGCTGCACGTTGATATAGTCTTGAGGAATTTGTTTTACGCCTTCTGTAGTATTAATTAAAATTGGCCACACCGCAGTGATAAAAATGACGAAAATAGCAGCCGGTTGGTTTTGCTGTAGGGCAACCAAAGCAATAGGAACCCAAGCTAAAGGTGCAACCATTCTTAAAAATTGAAAGAGAGGATCTAAGGCTTTATTAATTAAGGGTTGAGTCCCCACTAAAATACCCACACTAATACCTACAATTGCAGCTAAGGAATACCCTTGAGCAACCCGTCCTAAACTGGCTAGAGTTTGCCAAAATAACCCCTTATCTAAACCACCGCGATCGTAAAAAGGATACATTAATAAAGTACGGGTTCGATCATCAGTCCATAAACTACTGGGAGGGGGTAATTTAATCAGACCAGTCATTGAAATAAACTGCCAAACTATCAAAAATCCTAATATTCCAACGATGGGAGGTATTATTTCTACTTTGTTTTTATCCCAAAATATTAACAATTGATTTTTATTTTTTCTTTGGCTTTGACGAATTCTAGTTGTAGTAGTCATTATTTTTGTCTCCTATTTATAAATAAAAATTTTTGACTCAATTAAACTTGTTTAATCGCAAGACTATTTAGGTAAGCTTGTGGATTTTGAGGATCAAATGTAACCCCATCAAAGAAGGTTTCAACTCCTCTAGAGGTACTAGCAGGAATATCTGCTGTAAACCCAGCTTCTGTAGCAGCTTCTCTCCAAATATCCTCGCGGTTAACCTTATCGATAATTTTTTGAGCCGTATCAAGATCCGATATTTGATCTTTATGAAAACCCCATCGTAATGTTTCAGTTAAGAACCAAAGATCGTGACTCTTGTAAGGATAAGATACGTTACCTTTGCCATCTTTCCAATATAAGGGTCCCATATTTATATCCTTAACTTCTGCTTTGCCATCTCCCATTTTGTAGTTACCTTTGTAGGGAGCATCTAAAATATCAACAGGGACATTAAAGTAGTTTCTTCCAGCTAATATCTTAACTGCAGTAGCTCGATTATTGTTTTCATCAATCCATTGTTGTGCTTCCATTAATCCCTTTAATAAGGCTTTCGTAGCTTTAGGATTTTTATCAACCCAGTCGGCACGAATAGCCAAGTATTCTTCAGGATGAAATTGCCAAATTTGTGAGGTTAAACCGGCCATATAACCAATATCTTCGGCAATAATTCGATAAGGCCAAGGATCACCTGTACTGAATGCGTCCATGGTTCCATTACGCATTCCTTGTACTGTCTCAGCAGGAGGAACAGCGAGTAAATCAATGTCAGTATCAGGATCTACACCTCCAGCAGCAAACCAGTAACGAATCCAGAAATCTTGGTTAACATTTGGAAAAGTATGGGCAGCTTTGAACTTTCTTCCGTTAGTGGAGGGGAAACTTTTAATATAGTCTGCTGCTTGAGATATGTCTAAGGTGACTCCTTTCCCTTCATGGATAGGTGCAACAGCAATCCCATTTCCTTGGGTATTTAACTGTGCTAAAACATACATAGGCACTTTGCGCCCGTTGGTAATGATGCCCTCGGTAATCAAGTGAGGCATGGGCATTTGCCACTGTCCCCCATCAATACCCCCACCTTCAGAACCAATGGTAACGTTATCCCTAGCAGAAGCCCAGTTAGCTTGTTTGGACAATTCTACGTCCGTCATGCCATATTTAGCGAAAAATCCCTGTTCCTTGGCGACAACCAAGGCTGCAGCCTCTACAATAGGAATATAGCCCAATTTAATTGCTGTGGTTTCTGGTTGCATCTCTGGGCTGAGATTTGCTGCCTGTTGGCTGCTTGATGCGTTATTACCGCCAGGTTCGGGAGGATTCCCTGCACATCCTTTTAATAATATTGCACCTGCAGCCGATAAAGCAGAAGTACGTAAAAACTTGCGACGGGTGACGGGAGAAAAGTTGGACATAAAAGCCTCCTGCTGCCTATGATCTCGACAGACAAAATCGTGATAATTAAAGTTAATAAAAAATAAAAAAAGCTTATCCCTGAAAGAAAGACAGCACTTCAATAAGTGAATTTGATAGCTGTTATTATCTGAGCTTTTTAATTAGTTAACTGAGTCGGTTGGTTAACTTGATAAATCAGTTTAGCATCTTTGTTTTTAAAAAACTTATGTTTAATCTAGCCAAGTATAAAAAATTTTTAATTAAGCTGATAAGTATAGATTATTTATTATTTTGAGTTAATCTTAAATAGATATTTTTCTATCTTTAAGTCTCTGGGCAAAAGACAAGAGGTAACAGTTTTTGATTGATTCAATCATTATTTAAGGTTCTTGAGCAAAATTGTTTAACGTTGAATAGTGTGATCACCATCTTAAAAACTAGCCCGAATCGGTCAGCGTCCCTTATGATCCAAGAGGACGATTATCTGATCACATTAACGATACCGTCTTTTATGCTTAATGTAATGGTGTCTTTTTGCGAAAACTTTGTTACTAACTAACTTATGGACTTTTCTAGCAACATTGCCAGTCAACTAAACGCTGGAACAATTCTACCCGAAGGAATTGTAATCATTACCTTAATGGTGGTTCTCATCGGGGATCTCATTGGGGGACGTAACGCCAGAAGCTGGCTACCCTATGGGGCGATCGCGGGTTTATTGGCTTCGATCGCTGCCCTTTATACTGCTTGGGATAGCCCTTCAACCATCGGCTTTCTCGGGGCATTTAATGGGGATAATTTAAGTATTGTCTTCCGAGGGATTATTGCCTTATCGACTGTGGTTACCATCTTAATGTCGATCCGCTACGTAGAACAAACAGGCACCTCTTTAGCGGAATTCATCGCTATCATGTTAACGGCTACATTGGGGGGAATGTTCCTCTCCGGGGCCAATGAGTTGGTGATGATTTTCGTCTCGTTGGAGATGTTAAGTATCTCATCCTATTTAATGACAGGATACATGAAGCGAGATCCTCGTTCCAATGAAGCAGCCTTGAAATATCTCTTGATCGGGGCTTCGAGTTCGGCTATTTTCCTCTATGGTAGTTCCCTATTATACGGATTATCGGGGGGAGAAACCACCTTAGATACGATTTCAACCAAAATTTTAGCTAGTGATAGTAGTTCTTCTTTGGGACTGGCGATCGCCTTAGTATTCGTCATTGCAGGTATTGCCTTTAAAATTTCGGCGGTTCCTTTCCATCAATGGACACCGGATGTTTATGAGGGTTCTCCAACTCCTGTGGTAGCGTTTCTTTCGGTGGGATCAAAAGCAGCCGGTTTTGCTTTGGCTATTCGCTTATTGGTGACGGCTTTTTCGTCTATTGTGGATGAATGGCATTTGATCTTTACTGCTTTGGCTATCTTGAGTATGGTTTTGGGTAATGTGGTAGCTTTGGCCCAAACCAGTATGAAACGGATGTTAGCCTATTCTTCTATTGGTCAAGCCGGCTTTGTAATGATTGGTTTAACCGCCGGAACCAATGCCGGATACTCTAGTATGGTGTTTTACTTATTAGTGTATTTGTTCATGAATTTGGGGGCGTTTAGTGGGGTCATTCTTTTCTCTCTACGCACTGGAACGGATCAAATTAGTGAATATGCAGGACTTTATCAAAAAGATCCTTTATTAACGTTAGGATTAAGTCTGTGTTTATTGTCTTTGGGTGGTATTCCTCCGTTAGCTGGATTTTTTGGCAAAATTTATCTTTTCTGGGCTGGTTGGCAAGCGGGACTTTACGGACTGGTATTATTAGCTTTAGTGGCCAGTGTTGTCTCGATTTACTATTACATTCGTGTGGTTAAAATGATGGTGGTTAAAGAACCTCACGAAATGTCTGATTCTGTGAAAAACTACCCTGAAATTCGCTGGAATTTACAAGGAATGCGTCCTTTGCAGGTGGGTTTAGTGTTATCAGTTATTGCCACATCTTTAGCAGGGATTTTATCGAATCCACTGTTTAGTTTGGCTAATGATTCTGTTACCAGTACCCCTATTTTACAATCCACCATTGTTAATACTCGTATTTCTCAAGGGGAAATTCCTTCTTCTAACATTAACCCATAATTGTAAGTTGGGTGGGCTTTGTCCACCTAACAAAAATCTTTATTTACTAAGGTCTTTCGGGATAACTCTTTGATGAATTGATGACAGTTACTTATCAAATATCAAGCTCTAAAAAATATATTAAAAAATTAGATTATATTCGCGGTTTTGCTGCTTTCTATGTTCTAATTTATCATATATTTGCTTTGACCGATTTTATGCCAGAAATAGTAGAAAATCTCTTTTTTTCTTTTGGACAAGAAGCAGTCATTTTATTTTTTCTTCTCAGTGGTTTTGTTATTTATCTGTCTGTCTATCCCAAAACTGATCTCACCTTTCATTATTATTTCATTAGGCGATTTCGGCGCATTTACTTTCCTTTAATTGTTGCCTTGTTTTTATCTGTATTTTTAGCTATTTTAAATCAGCAATTTATTCAAAAGTTTTCTTGGTCTGAACTGCTAGGTAACTTATTAATGTTACAGGATTTTTCCGCTAAACCAGGAATTTTAGTTAGACCTTTTTTAGCTAATTATCCTCTGTGGAGTTTATCCTATGAATGGTGGTTTTATCTATTGTTTTTCCCTTTTTACAAAAGTATTCTTTTTCAATTAAACAACCGTATTTATTTTGTTTTTATTGTTTCTTTTATCTCTTACGTAATTTACATTATTTATCCTAATGCCATTGCTTTATATCTAGCGTATTTCATTATTTGGTGGTGTGGAGTCGAAGCAGCGGACATTTACCTAAAACAGCAACGATTTACTGTTAGAAGTATGAAACCTATTCTTATTTGTTTGTTTTTAATGTCAATCATTAGCTTTATCCCAGTTATATCAATAAGTACGATTAGATTAGGTTATTATCCTTTTCTAAATTTTAGACATTTTGCTAGTGCTTTTCTTGCCATCTTAGCTGGTTTAATTTGGTATGTTAATAAGTTACGTTATTTTGATTCTATTTTAGGATTTTTTTATATAATCTCTCCTATTTCTTATGGAATTTATATTTTACACTATCCTATTTTAGCTCAATTACATTTACATAAATATGGTTTAAATCTTCATATAAGCTTAGAGTACACTTTAAAATTATTACTCATTTTTTCCCTTGCTTACTTAGTAGAAATTAAATTACAACCAATGGTGAATCGTTGGCTAAAATAATCAGTTAAAGAAATGCAAAACTATGGTAAAATAATAAGAAATTAAGTAATGACTAAAATAAGATGGAAATCTATCCTAGTTTAGTAACTGTTATTGCCTTAGCAGTCTATTTTGCTATTACTGCAAATGTGGGTCGCAATAGGATGAAATACAAGGTACTTCCTCCTGCAACCACAGGTGATCCTAACTTTGAAAGAGCTTTAAGGGTTCAACAAAATACATTAGAACAGATGGTATTTTTCTTACCTTTATTATGGTTATTTTGTTTTTATATTGACCCTATTTGGGGATCAGCTATTGGAGGATTTTGGATTATTGGCCGTATTTTATACGCCGTGGGATATTATCAAGCTGCTGAAAAGAGAATGATTGGTTTTGCTATTAGTTCTTTAAGTAGTTTAACTTTATTTGTGGGTTCTATTATTGGTATGATTTTAGTATTAATTCAATAATTTCCAAGAAAATTATAGAAAACAAACATCTTTGATAAAAAGTAAGGTGTTTGTTTTTTTGTATACTATAATAAAATAGGTTTATAGTTTAAAAAGATGCAACCTTTATTTATTGTTTTAGAAGGAATT
>NZ_AAXW01000072.1 GCF_000169335.1 Crocosphaera chwakensis CCY0110 | reverse complement strand
CGACTTTCATTATTATTGAATATCCTCGAAGAATAGGATGATTTATCTGCGCTTGTTTTAAATCTCGAAAATGCAGTTTAGCTGATGAATTAGCATAAATAATATTTCCTTGATAATCAATTTCTAAGATAGGATTGGGACTTAACTCAATTAAAGAAACAAATTTTCTTAAATCTGAGGGGGAATGACTTAAATTTTGTTCAGCAACAATTACAGTCTGTTTCGCTAAATCGTTTGAAATTTGAGGAAGAAAAGAAGGAAAATTAGTTTTAGCTGAAACTCTAGGAAGAAGATTTTTGACAAAATCTTCACTTTTTTTTTGAAGAACATAGTAATTCGCTTGAGTTTCTGGCTCAAATTGAATAATATCACCATGTTCAAGCTTATGTTTGAAACACCTATTTCCATTAACAAATAACCCGTTACGACTCCGTTCTCCCTCTGGAATCCCATCGATCAGAAAAAAGGAAACCTCTCCTTCTTGACTAACTTCTTTAAGAATCGTTGCATGAAATCTAGAAATGGACTGAGATTTGATGACAATAGAATTTTCAGGAGACCGTCCAATGGAATATTGAGATTCTTCTAGATGAATAATTTGCTGATCATTAGTTAAATTAAAAGCCAAAATATAGTTTTTATTTTGACAAGTTTTTTTGAGATTCGCTATCATAATTTCCTTGAGGATTTATCTAAGGTGTACAGGTATTTAAAAACATTTCTTATTCAAGATCCTTGACGGTAATTCTATTTTTGATAGTATTAATACTAATAAATTGCTCACAATTGAGGCAATAAAAAGATATTGATAAATCCCAATTCTTTGAAGTGTTAATAAACTCATTTTTTTGATAATCTTAACTTGTTTCACTGGGATATCTATTTGAAGAAATAGATAATAATTTTTACATTTATAACTAAGATTAGCTTGCTCAATACTTATCAAGATTAGATATTATTTTATATTGAGGCTTCATAGCTTTTTCTGATGTACGTCGAATAATTTTTTCTGATCTCCGTGAATATCATGATAAAGTTATTACCTCTAAAAACGCTGTGAGCCAAATCTCATTAACCTTATGTTATTTGTCCTTGTCAAATTTAAAATTTTATGAGTAGGTAAGACAAGAAAGGTAGAAGTAATACCAAATCCGCTTATTTTAGTAGAGTAACGTTTTTTCTCCTCACTCCCTGCTCCGAAAGTTAATACTATACTATCTAAAGCGGATCTAGTATAAATTGGGGTATGGAAAGAATATGTACAAAATTAGCCACGGTGTAAAGTTCTGTCAATCACCATGTATAACTCATTTGTGACAATTTAAGGCTGTAAGCTAAATTTCGAGCCAGTTTCTTGGTACAAGAAGTTTTAAGGCAGAAAGCAGGAGTCAGGTGTCAGACGTACTTTAATCACTTTTTAATAAGTTGACATCAAAATAAAAGGCTTTTATCCGGTTCCTGTTCCCTATTTCCTCTCTAAACTAGCTAGTTTTATCGAAGGTGCAAGCTATGAGTTTATTTTGAAGCCTTTTTATTTTAGTTTTTAGTGTTAAATGTTTTCTGTCGATTGTCTTGGTGCGTGTTCCCTAGCGTCTTGATTAGGTAAATAAAGTCGCTTCATATACTGAATCATAAAGCAGATAATAAATTCTGAGGCAGTTGAACTCAAAAGAAAATCCTCTTGCCTCTTGTTTATCCTAACTAGCTAACTTTATTGAAAGTGCAAGATCCAAGTGCAACTATTTTAAAATTGACGAGTAATGGTTTCTCCATAGTGAACTAATTGTTCAATGTTTAATAAAGCTTCTTTAGGTTTATTTTCCTCTAATAACATTTGGGTATGATGAAGTTTATGAACTAAATTGTTAATCGCTTGAAATAATTGCTCTTTTTGTTCTAGCTGCTCAATAATTAAAAGAGATAAATTCTCTATAGATGAATGATTAGACGTTAGATTTGCAGAAGATAATGACATAAACAAAAAATGACAAGGTGAATAAGATTTCTATTCAATAATGACCATTAACTTGGAAAAGTGCCGTTGAATCTATCACATCTTATTGGTTAATTCCATCACAAATACGGCGATCGCTTTCTGAAAGATCAGCATTAAATTTTAAATAATCTTTAATCCAATCACAGCCATAACGCAATTCATCTAAGGCTAAAACTTCCTTTAAATCCCATAAAATAAGCATATTTTCTCGACTTCCCACTGCCAGTTGTTCACTATTGGGACTAAAAGCAATGGAACGAATCATACTGTTATAACCATACAATGTTTTAATAAGTTGCCCCTCAAGATCCCAAAATCTAACGGTCTTGTCATCACTTCCGGATGCTATCATCTCACCATTGGGACTAAAAGCGACAGTCCAAACCCTTTCTTGATGTGTTTCAAAACTTTGGAGTAACTCTCCCTGCCAATTCCACAATTTTAGGGTAGTATCTCGACTTCCTGAGACAATTTTACTGCCATCTGGACTAATAGCAACACTTTCTACTGGTCCTTCGTGTCCCTTAATCGTTTTCACTAAACTACCATCCAATCGCCAAATTTTAATGGTTTGATCACGACCTCCAGACACCAAATATTGACCATCTGGACTAAAATCCACACTTAAAACTCCCCTAGAATGTCCTGTAATGGTTTTAATTAAAGTACCGTCTTTGCGCCATAATTTAATGGTTCTATCTAAACCTCCCGATGCAATAAATTGACTATCAGGACTAATAGCAACGGTTAAAACCCAATCTGTATGACCCTTTAAGGTGCGAAAATTCTCCCCTTGATTACTCCATAATCTAACCGTTTCATCTCGACTTCCTGAGGCAAAAAACTGTCCATCGGGACTATAAACCACGGTAGAGACTCCATCGGTATGATCCCGAAGCAACATAATTGATTCTTCTTCAGGTCTCCATAATTTTAAAGTATGATCTCGACTCGCTGTAACCACATGAGTTTGATCCGGACTAAAAGCAACACCACGAATTTCTGCTTGATGTTCTAGAAAATCAATCCAAAGGGGTTTGTTCGGTTTCCACAGTTTAACGGTTTTATCCCAACTTGCAGAGGCCCAAAATGTATTGTGGGGGGCTACCGCTAAATCTAAAACCCCATCCCGATGACTACTAAACGAATCAATTAATTCTCCCTCAACAGTCCACAATTTAATGGTTTGATCTTCCCCCGCAGAAAAAAAGACCTTTCTTTTGGGTACAAATTCTATATCCATCACTGCACCCGAATGAGCGAAAATGGTTTTGATGAGGTTTCCATCTAGAGTCCATTGTTTAATGGTTCCATCTTCACTCGCAGAGAGAAAATAGCTATCATTCTCACTCCATTCCACTTCCCAGACCGTATGATTATGATCTTGAAAGGTTTTTAGTAATTGACCGTCTTTTGTCCATAATTTGATGGTATGGTCTTTGCTGCTGGAGAGAAAAAATTGACCATTATGACTAAATTCTACATCATAAACTTCTGCACTATGTCCCTTTAATTTGTTGAGTAATTTTCCTTCCACTGTCCAAATTTGGATATCATGGCCTGTGGCAGCAATTAAAGTTTGATCATCAGGACTAAAAGCAACATCATAAACGGGTTTATAGGTGAGGAGAGATCGTAACAGTTGACCCTCAATAGTCCAAAGTTTAATAGTTTGATCAACACTTGCAGAGGCAATCAATTGACCATTGTGGCTAAATTTACCTTTATAGACACGATTTTCATGGTCTGTCAGGGTTTTTAATAATTTTCCGTCCCGTTCCCACAATTTTAAGGTATGGTCCCAACTTGCTGTTACCAACATTTGTCCATCACCACTAATATCCACTCCCCAAACCCCATCTTTATGTCCCGTAAAACGATTAAATTGTAGGGAACCATATACCGCTTTTCCTAAAGCTCTTTCTACCTCTTGTTCTGTTTCTTTATCGTTTATCCTTAATCTTTGTAGCTTGCGTTTTGCTTTTATTGCTTCTATTAATGCGTCTAACCCCCGTTCAGCAATTAAATAACCTTGAGAAGAACGAGCGATCGCCCGAATTTCATTGAGAGTTGCTTGACGGTATTGGCTAACAGTCATCCAAATTAAACCACAGGATACCAATAAAGCGATGCTAATGACTCCAATTAATCGTTTTTGTGCTTTTAGCCTTTTTTCTGTTTCTTTTAAGCGTTCTGCTTCTAATTTTTGCTGACTTTCACGGCGATCGCAGGTTTCAGAGGCTGCTAAAAATTGATAGTCAAGATCGCTTAAACGGTGATCTTTTGCCCAGTTTTTCGCTTCTGCTAACGCTTGTCCTCGCAATAGTCGAGAGTCATCTTGATACTGGGACTTGACCCATGCTTGCAATGAGGAACTGTAGGGACGAAGACGATCCAATTGTTCATTAACCCAATCCCTATTAAACACCATTTCATAGATGGGGTTACGGACTCGTAAGGAAGATCCTCGTTTCTCCACTAACCCTGATAATAATAATTCCCGTTGTTCAAAGCTATTATCCAAAGGCATTTGTCCCGATTGTAAAATTTCGAGATAATGAGCAAGAATTCGGGCTATATTGGTTTCTTTCCGTAGAAGGCGATCGCGGATGGTTCTTAGGTGTTCTGGTTCGTCTTGGGTTTCCCAGTGGTCGATAATTTGCGATCGCACGATTCGTTCTATCCATTGGGGTACAGTTGCCGGGGTAAGGAAAGGAGGGGTTTCTCGAAGCACCATTTGACAGAGTTTTTGGGTTAGAAACGGCTGTCCTCCCGTCCAGTATAGGATTTCTTGTAAAATGCCTTGGGGATAGCTCAATGATTCCTTTAAACCCCCAATTAGAGGCTTAATTTCATGGGGTTGAAACCCTCTTAATTCAATAGCTGTCCCAACATTAAACGGGGTGCGCTCTTTAGATTGAATTAATTCTGAGGGGGTAGCAACACCGAATAAAGCAAAGGTTAAGCGATTATATTCTTTATTTTCTGCCCGTTGATTGTAACAAAAGCGAATGAATGCCCAAAAATCATCTACTGCAAAGGGTAATCCCAAGACACTATCAATCTCATCGATAAAAATAACAATGGGTTGAGAAGGAATAGAGGTTAAAAGAATATCTTGTATAAAATGGTCTAAGCGTTGAATGGGTGAGAAATCTGCTTGTTCACCCCACCAAGCTTTTAAATTAACTTTGCCAATGAGGTTAAACCCGCGCCACAATTCCCAGATTACCCCTTTATACCATTGTATGGGGGTTGTAGTTTCGCTACCAATACTGGTTAAATCTAAAGAAGCGCAGCGATAGCCTTCTTGTTGTAAGCGGTTTTTGATACGAACCCGAAGGCTAGATTTTCCCATTTGACGGGTATTGAGAACGTAGGAAAATTCGCCTTTTAATAAAGCTTGATAGAGTTGCTTATCCGCATGACGTACCACATAACTCGGTGCATTAACTCTCAGACTGCCACCTACTTGATATTCATAGGAAGAATCAGTTTGATTTAGGTCAGTCTTCATTAACTTTAAAACTAAGTATTTATGCTGATCATAGTCTATCAATAATTCCTATTTTTTACTACTATACGAACTATCATGAAAAAAAATCTCAATTATCAATTACCTAAAAACTTTAATTGATAATAAATAATTGAAGCTTGGAATGTGGTTTACAATAAGAAGGAATCTTAACCTTAACCTAAAAAAATATGTCCTCAAGGATTAATTGTCAGGAAAAATATTTTATTTCTCAAGCAGAGTACGCTAAACAAATACGACCTTTACTGCCGTCTGAAGCATTCAATCCAAATATTAATAAATTATGGATTTTATTGATTAATTTAGCTATTTTAATTTTAGGTTGGGGAATAGCTGATTATTTAGATCAATGGCGATGGTACTTTCTTCCGCTTTATTTACCCTTCAGTCTTATTATGGGAAATAGTGTTATTGTCTTACTATTTAGCACCCATGATTTATTACATAGTAAGACAATTAAAAACCCATTTTTGAGAAAAACAATTAGTTTATTTAGCTTGGCAATATTATGGATGCCTCCCACGTTATGGCACGCAGTTCATAACCGTGAGCATCATAATAAAACTAATTCTTTAGCTGATCCTGATCGCAACTATTTATTTAAGCAGCCTAAAAATTGGGGAAAATGGATTCAAAATCTCTTTGTTCCTTCTGTTGAAGTTCATCCCATTTGGTTAATTATTGGCAATGCTCATGCTTGGGGTGTACATACTTTTCGTAATCTTACATCGGTATTATTTTTTAATAACGGTTTAACTCAATATCCCCCTGCATCTTTTCAAGTAAGTAGCAAAGAACGTAAAGCGATCGCTCTAGAATTAGTCGTCATTATTGTCTTTCATTTAAGTGTTTTAATTTACTTAGATTTTCATCCAATTAAATTATTACTTGGCTATTTTCTTCCTGTTTGGATTGGCTATAGTGGCATCATGTTTTACATTTACACTAATCATATGTTATGTCGGATGACTCCTGTAAATGATCCCCTAGTTAATAGTATTTCATTGCGAGTTCCTAAAATTTTTGATCTCCTACATTTCAATTTTTCTTACCACACAGAACATCATATTTTTCCTAATCTAAACTCTGATTACTATCCTGTCGTTCAAGATATCTTACTCACTCACTACAAGGATAGATTTAATTTAATCGAAGCCCAAAAAGCCTGGTCTTTGATGTTAGAAACCCCTCGACATTATAAAGATGAAGAAACTTTTACCGATTGGTCAGGGACCAAGTCTGTACCCTGTCCTTTATCGGCAGAAAAAACATCTCCGAAAATAGTCTCTACAAAATAGTGTAGATAAGGCAAAAGAGAGTTTAATTGACCAAACTAATCAGTAAAAGCATCTAATACCATTTGTTGGATTTTTGTTAAAGGTTGATTATACTCTCTAGCCATAGTTGCACAATCTTCATATTCTGGTTGTACATTAATAATCGTTTTATTTTCTCCTTTTCCTTGACTGGCTATTTTAACTCTAATATCTCCATATTGTGTCTTGACTGTTTTAATTTCTCGGTCTAAAATTGAACGTTTTTGAATCGACTGACGAATCCCTAACGTAGTTGTTTCTCTAAAAATAATAGTCTCACAAACTTCTATTTTATCAACGGGACAAATCACCGTTAATAAGATACCTGGCCGTGATTTTTTCATCATCACTGACTGAGTAAATACATCTAACGCGCCAATATTCAATAAAACATCAAATAAATAACCAAAAACTTGCGGACTGAGATCGTCTATTTGGGTTTCTAATACTGCAACTATGTCAACATTACTGTTTTTTTTTCTGTCATCCTTTCCCCTATCCAAAGTCGTAAAATATTAGGTAAGGATAAGTCTTGTGAACCGGCACCTAACCCGACTTTTTCTAATATCATATTAGGCGGTTGACCAAAACTTTTAACTAATGTAACAGCGATCGCAGCCCCTGTAGGAGTGACTAATTCTTTCTCAATATTGTTACTATAAATAGGAACTTGTCGGGATTCCCATAACTTCAACACCGCAGGAACTGGCACCGGTAAACGGCCATGGGCAGCCCAAACTGTTCCCCCACCGGTTGGTAATGCTGAACAGTATAATTCATCTATGTCTAAATAATCTAACCCCAGACAAGTGCCTACAATGTCCACAATGGCATCCGTTGCCCCGACTTCATGGAAATGTACCTTTTCCGGTTTAACACCATGTACAGCCGATTCTGCAACCGCTAAACGACGAAATATATCTAAACTCCATTGTGTTACCCGTGACGGTAAATTAGCCTGTTGAATCATGCTCTCAATTTCAGGTAAGTAACGGGCAGGGGTATGATGATGATGGTGGCTTTTATGGGAGTCTTCTATCAATAATTCAACATGAACCTTAGTGGCTTGTTGTCCCTTGCGTTGTACTTTTTCTTGACTTAACTCATATTCGTGGTCAATATTTAACCCTTTGAGTTGCTCAATCAAGTATTCTAGAGGAACACCACTATCAACTAAAGCCCCTAAAAACATATTCCCAGCAATACCGGTTACACAGTCTAAATAAGCTATTTTGGTCATAATTATGGCTATTTTATACGATCTTCATCCCGAAAACCCCCAACCCCGTCGCATCGACGAAATCTGTGATTCCCTGAGAAAAGGGGCGATCATGTTATATCCTACCGATACAGTGTATGCGATCGGTTGCGATCTTAATAGTAAATCGGCTGTGCAACGGGTGCGACAATTAAAGCAATTATCCAATGATAAACCTTTAACGTTTTTATGTTCTTCCTTATCCAATATTGCTGACTATGCAGGGGTAACGGATGAAGCTTATCGTATTATGAAACGGGTGATTCCTGGTCCATACACTTTCCTATTACCAGCTACCAAAGCTGTTCCAAAATTAGTGATGAGTCCTAAACGAAAAACCACAGGGATTCGAGTTCCTGATCATCCTATTTGTCAAGCTATTTTAACAGAATTAAATAATCCAATTATTTCTACCTCTGCCCATTTACCCGATGAAGAGGGAGAGTTTCCTACTATTGGCTTAGAAAAAGCTAGATTGTTTGATATATTAGAAAGTCAGGTTGATATGATTATTGATAATAGTTTAGAACCTGGTTTTGACGTATCTACTATTTTAGATATGACTTCTGATCCTCCTTCAATTATTCGTCAAGGTTTGGGATGGGAAGCGTTACAAAATTGGGTAACCGTAGAAGTTTAATCTAGTTACCAGTTATTAATTATGAATGTAATTCAAACAAAAATCCCTGATGTTGTAATTATTGAACCCCGTGTGTTTGGAGATGATCGCGGTTTTTTTTATGAAAGTTATAATCAAAAAGCTTTCACAGAAGCAACCGGAATAGAACGAAATTTTGTACAGGATAATCATTCGCGATCGCAAAAAAATGTCCTGCGAGGACTTCATTATCAAATTCAACAACCTCAAGGAAAATTAGTCCGTGTTGTGGTGGGTGAAGTGTTAGATGTTGCTGTGGATATCCGCAAAAGTTCCTCGACTTTTGGCCAATGGGTAAGTTGTCTATTAAATGCAGAAAATAAACGTCAATTTTGGGTTCCTGAAGGGTTCGCCCACGGGTTTGTTGTCTTATCAGATGTTGCTGAATTTTTATACAAAACCACTAATTATTATGCCCCACCCTATGAAAGAAGTATTTTATGGAATGATCCCGATCTTTCCATCGACTGGCAATTAAAGGATGAACCCAAATTATCTAAAAAAGATCAAGAAGGTTCTTCTTTTAAAGAAGCAGAAATATTTGATTAAAATTGTTTATGAAACCAGCTAAAAAGTTACGTCAACTATTAGATCAACCTAGCATTCTAGCAGCTCCTGCTGTTTATGATTGTATTGGATCTAAGTTGGCCCAAAAAGCAGAATTTTCTTTTATTTTTACCAGTGGTTTTGGGATGTCAGCTTCTTTATTAGGACTGCCTGATCTGGGATTTTTAACAGCAACAGAAATGTTAAATCAAGTTAGAAATATTATTAAATCTGTTGATATCCCTGTTATTTGTGATATAGATACTGGGTATGGAAATGTTTTAAATGTACAAAGAACGGTAGAAGATATTGTTAGTTTTGGGGCAGCAGGTATTATCTTAGAAGATCAAGAATGTCCTAAAAAATGTGGACATTTTGAAGGAAAAAAAGTGATAGAAACTGAAGAAATGGTCAAGAAAATAAAGGCAGCAGTCAAGACTAGAAATAACAGTGACTTAGTCATCATAGGAAGAACTGATGCACGGGCTATTTATGGATTAGAAGAAGCCTTGTATCGAGGGAAAAAATATCAAGAAGCTGGCGCAGATATCATCTTTATAGAAGCCCCTCAAACTAGAGAAGAATTAGAAAAAATTAGTAATTATTTTCCTGATGTTCCTTTACTGGCTAATATTATTGAAGGAGGAAAAACACCTTGTTTCTCATTAGAAGAATTAGAAAAAATAGGCTTCAAGATGGTTGCTTATGCTTTATCAGGATTATTAAGTTCTACTAATTCTATGTTTTCCTGTTTCCAACAATTACAAGAACAAGGAAGAACCAATATGACTAATAATAGTTTTCAATTTGATGAGTTTAAAGATTTAATCGAGGTTAATAAATACAATTAAAAAGAGGTAATAAATTAGTATATAGCATTTCCCATACTTGTGAGGTACAAAGTTTTCTAGTTTTAGGAGTCACCAAGTCAGAAGTTGAATTTTAGGTGTACCGTTATGAGTTCGAGAAACAGTATATCCCTCTTAGGAAAATGGCATCTACCTAAAGATGATCCTTGTCTTTACAGTATGTTTACGTAAAACTCACATCTTGCATCTTGTTTAAAATTGGCTAGTAGTGAAAGGGTGTAGGGTATAGGGGTTTATTTTGACTCTAACTGTCTTAGAATTGATTTTTTTCTATTGAGTTTATTTGTACTGGTGCAAGATGTGAGTAAAAAAAAGACGCGATCGCCCGCGTCTTTTTTATTATATCTAAGCTAGTTTATAGCTGAGGCACAAACTGTTCTTTTTCAGGAACATGGGTGTATTCAGCCACAATTTGACGAAATTCTTTTCCATCGATAGTTTCCTTTTCAATTAATAATTCCACCAAGCGATCAATCACCTCACGGTTATCGCGAATAATTTGACGGGCTAATTGATGGCCTTCTTCAGCTAAGGTGCGAACCTGACTATCAATTTTCGTGGCTACTTCTTCTGAATATTCGGAACGGTTCATTAAACCACCCCCTAAGAAGACTTCCCCAGAAGAACTTTCTAAGGATAGAGGACCTAACTCACTCATTCCGAAACGAGTTACCATCTGACGAGCCATTTCTGTAACCTGCTGTAGATCGCCACCAGCACCAGTGGTTACCTCATCATGACCGAATACTTCTTCTTCGGCTGCACGACCCCCTAAAGCACCAGCAATACGGGCCATTAGTTGCGATTTAGTGGTTAATCCTTGTTCTTCGTTAGGAGTAAACCAAGTTAACCCTTGGGCCTGTCCACGGGGGATTAAGGTTACTTTCTGTACGGGATCATGATCCTTCACTAAGGTTCCGACAATGGCATGGCCAACTTCATGATAAGCAATGAGACGCTTACTCTTGCTATCTACTAAAGGAGTTCCTTCCATACCAGCAACCACCCGATCAACTGCGTCGTCAATTTCTAAGAGGGTAATAGCTTCTTTACGACGACGGGCGGTTAAAATAGCTGCTTCGTTGAGTAAGTTCGCTAAATCAGCACCACTAAACCCAGGAGTCCGACGAGCGATGGATTCAATGGAGACATCCGGGGCTAATTTTTTGTTACGGGCGTGAACTTCTAAGATTTCGAGTCGTCCTTTGAAATCAGGCGCATCTACGATAACCTGACGGTCAAAACGGCCAGGACGCATTAACGCAGAGTCAAGAACATCAGGACGGTTAGTGGCAGCAATAATGATAATACCGGTATTGCCTTCAAACCCGTCCATTTCCGTTAATAACTGGTTTAGGGTTTGTTCCCGTTCATCGTTACCGCCACCGATCCCAGCACCCCGTTGACGACCTACTGCGTCAATTTCATCGATAAAGATGAGACAAGGGGCGTTTTCTTTGGCTTTTTTGAATAAATCACGAACACGAGACGCACCCACACCAACAAACATTTCCACGAACTCAGAACCAGAGATGCTGAAGAAGGGAACACCAGCTTCTCCTGCGATCGCCTTCGCTAAGAGGGTTTTACCCGTTCCTGGAGGTCCCACTAATAACACCCCTTTAGGAATACGCGCCCCAACAGCGGTGAAACGTTCCGGTTGTTTTAAGAAGGTGACAACTTCTTGTAATTCTTCTTTCGCTTCATCGATACCGGCCACATCATCGAACATGATGCCGGTTTTCGCTTCCATTTGAAAACGAGCCTTAGACTTACCAAAATTCATGGCCTGGCCTGGTCCCCCTGGCATATTGCTAGAACGACGGAAGAGGAAGAATAAAGCCCCAATGAGGAGAATAGGGAATAATAAATTGCCCAAAAAGCCCCATAATGCTCCTTCATTGCGAACAGGATGAGATTCTAGCTGTACATCAGATTTACGTAACTTAGCCACTAAGTCAGGGGCATTCATGGGAAGATCAACCCGCGATCTTTGTACCCGATCTTCAATTTCAGGGTCTACAGCTTGTACAATAGCAGTGCGTCCTCCTTCATAGAGATCCACACTGAGGATACGGCCAGCATCTAAATATTCTAAGAAACGCCCGTAAGTCATACGGGTGTTAGCTGTGTTATTGCCCATCTGGGTTGAAGCAGAAGGGAAAGCCCCTTGCCAGAGGAAAAAACCCACCACTAGAAGTGGTACAGTCCAGAGTAATAGGGTTCTCCAAGATATTTTCATAGGTTAAAGTTTCTCGTAAGTTATCAAAAATTGATTTCTTTAATACAAAATGCTTCTTTTGTCAAGAAGTTAAAGATAAAACATCGGAATTTTGCTTAATTTGCAGATCCAACTTAACTAAATTTAACGTAATTCTCAGATTAGTTGCAAGTTTTTCTGATTTCTCTCTCTCCATTATCCTATTTTCATCACCTTAAGCTCTGACCAAATGGCTTTCATTCTTTTTGCAATCACTCATTTTTTGCTTTCCTGAAAATAGTAAGGGTTTAGCATTGCTAAACCCCTGTTACCTATTTATTTACTCCCATTCAATAGTTCCTGGGGGTTTAGAGGTGATATCATAAACCACACGGTTAACCCCTTTCACCTCGTTGACAATTCGATTAGAAATGGTTTCTAAGAGGTCGTAAGGAACTTTTGACCAGTCTGCGGTCATGCCATCTTCACTGCTAATGAGACGGAGTACAATGGGGTGGGCATAAGTGCGTTGATCTCCCATCACTCCAACGCTACGAATGGGTAAAAGAACAGCAAATGCTTGCCAAAAGTCATGGTACATTCCTTGTTTACCGATTTCGTCCCGTACGACAAAATCAGCGTCTCGTAAGATATTTAATCGTTCTGAGGTCACTTCCCCAATAATACGAATCGCTAACCCCGGGCCGGGAAAGGGATGACGGCGTACAATTTCTTCAGGTAACCCAATCGAACGCCCAACTTTGCGAACTTCGTCTTTAAATAACTTTCGCAAGGGTTCGACTAACTTAAATCGTAAATCCTTGGGTAAACCGCCTACATTGTGGTGACTTTTAATCTTAACGGCAACCCGTTCCCCTGTTTTTGGGTCAATATTGGTATCTGCCGATTCGATCACATCGGGGTAGAGGGTTCCTTGTGCTAAATAATCAAAGGGGCCTAGACGTTTTGATTCTTCTTCAAACACTTGGATAAACTCATGGCCAATAAGACGACGTTTTTTTTCTGGGTCTATTACGCCTTCGAGTTGTTTTAAAAAGCGATCGCGAGCATTAACATATTCTACAGGGATATGAAACTGTTTATCAAATATGTCCATGAGGCGTTCAGGTTCCCCTTTCCGCATAAATCCTTGATCGATAAACATACAGGTTAAATTATCTCCAATGGCCTGATGTAATAAAAAGGCCAGGGTAGAAGAGTCCACACCGCCAGATAAAGCAAGTAATACTCGTTTATCCCTTACTTTAGCCCGAATTTCACGAATAGTTTCATCGACAAACGCTTCTGTTGTCCAGGTGGGTTCACATTCACAAATATGATAAACAAAATTACGAATAAGGGCGATCCCATCTACCGAGTGAACGACTTCAGGATGAAATTGTACCCCAAAGAGTTTCTTTTCATGATCAGCGATCGCAGCACATAGGGTATTCTCGGTATGGGCTAAAATAGAGAAGCCCTCAGGAAGACGAGTACAAGAGTCTCCATGACTCATCCACATGATTGAACCGTCTTCTACATTAGTTAATAAGTCTGTGGGGTCATCGATACGCAGGGATGCTTTACCATATTCTCCCCGTACCGCTTTTTCAACTTGTCCCCCAAGTTGTTTAACCATTAACTGCATTCCGTAGCAAACCCCTAATACGGGAATACCTAACTCCCAAATATCAGGATCGCATTGAGGAGCGCGATTGTCATAGACCGAGTTAGGTCCCCCCGATAGTATAATACCTTTGGGATTAAGTTGGCGTAATTTTTCGGCTGTTGTGCGATAAGAGAGAACTTCAGAATAGACTTGGGTTTCTCGAATGCGACGGGCAATTAATTCTGAGTATTGAGAACCAAAATCAAGGATAACTATCATTTGGCGATCGAGACTTTTATCAAGGGTATTGGTGGGTAAAGTCTCTGGTTTATTGGGAAGGGAAGAAGTTTGAGTAGTCACGTTTTGAGGATGGAAAAAGTATAGCTAATGCGGAGATAATTGTTTAATAAATTATCATTAAATAGTTTTGTTAGTATAGCACCATCTTTTAGATTATTTTAAGCTAGACATCTAAAGTTATCCTTATTTTGACCTAAGAAAATTAAGGTTATTGATACCTGAGTTCAATATTAGAAAATTGATAGATAACTAACCAACTGACAAGTCTCAAACCTTCAGGATCTCGTTTCTAAAATCATGACTCCGAACTCCTAAGTGAGGCGATTGATGGGTTAATTTTTCCTTGTCATTAATTTTTACACAAAACCCCATTCTTGAAGGATGGGGTTTTTTTAGGTTACTAAACAAATAGTTAATGGTGAGAGATAAGTATCAGGCTCGTTACACAATTAATCTAGGTTAAGTTGATTACCGCGTTTATATTGTAAATACGCAGCAACGAATAAACCAGCTAAGGTAATAGGAATAAGACCTAAAACAATGCCTAAGAGTAAAGGTTCAATCATGAAGTTTCTCCTCATTGAGATGAATGATAACTATCCTATGGTACTGGAGAAGGTTGTCCCAATTCTAGGGGTAGAAAAAAGTTTGCTTCGCCATTCTAGATCGTTGAGAGTTCTATTTATGCTCTTGGATCAAAGTTATTGACCTCATTTTGTCAAACTTTTTTTAAGAAAATTAATATTATGGGAAAAATTACCGTTAAATTGTTACATCAGTTAACGAGACTAGCTTTTTACCTCCAAAACATTGCAAAATGTAAAGAGAAGGCTAAGGCAATCGCCCTTGAATCACCGTGACTGAACAGTTAATCCAACCCAAGGATGCTATCCAACGAATAATTCTAATTATTTTAGGCATGATTTTTCTGGCTATCATCATCGTAGTTGGTTGGTATCTTCATGAAATTTCTGATCCTTATATCAATGAAGTGTTATCCCGTCAAGGAGATGTTAGTCGAGGACAGGCGATTTTTGAGATTAATTGTGCTGGTTGTCATGGAATAGAGGCTGATGGTATCGTTGGGCCAAGTTTGCATCGGGTTCAGAAACATAAATCTAAAGTAAGTTTGATCCAACAAGTGATCAGTGGAAAAACGCCACCTATGCCAAAATTCCAACCCAGTTCCCAAGAAATGGCTGATTTATTGAGTTATTTAGAAAAATTGTAAGTCAGATTAATAGTGATCAATTCAATTACTAGGTACAAATCGCTGTGACTATTGTCTGGTCTGCCGTTTCCTGTTGTTTTATCATACCTAATTACTTTTGACTGGCAATTCTATTGAAGAAAGGGTTAAAAAAGTTTATTAATGGTGTATAATGAATATTTGTGACCCCATAAGGAGAGGTGGCCGAGTGGTTGAAGGCGCAGCACTGGAAATGCTGTTTAGGGGTAACTCTAACGAGGGTTCGAATCCCTCCCTCTCCGTTTCAATCAGTTATCAGTGTTTTCAGAATAAGTTTAGGACAAGGAAGCATAGGCAAAAGTAACATTAAATTTGCGACACCAGATGCCTACTGATTTTAAATCATCTAAATCAATATTGTCAGGAATTTCGTAACGTTGTGAGCCATTAAAGCTTTTTAGTTTAGCTAAGGTAATATAATTTTCTTCAGAAACATTGAGAGGGACTTTATTACCCCGATAGAGAATAATTTGTACGTCAGGACCTTGAGCAGTCGTAAAATCAGAATCAAAGTCTAAATAACGTTTCCCATTAAGACGAATCACACGAACTTGACCCGTGGTTTGATGATCTTGTTCGACAGTAATAAAGTCACTTGAAGATAATACCGAAACTTCTTGAGCCATTAATTGATCTTTTGTCTGATTAGCCCAAGCTTGAGAAGAAAATGAGGGTAAGAAAATAGCAGAAGCAAGTAATAAAGAAGAAGAAAGACCAAAAGCAGCAAAACGGTGTAATTTCATCGGTGTCACCCCTTAATTTGATTTAACACTTTCTACTATGAAGTATCAATCTGAGAAGAATCTGGGATTTTTCTGAGAACAAGATAAAAAAAAGTCCGCCATGATAGCGAACTTATCATTGATATGGAATTTACCTACATTCCGGCTCCTGTGGGAATATCGTCGTTAATACTAGAAGAACCTGAACCCCCAAATCCATCGGGTTCTTTAACAAAGCCATGATAGGCTTCCATGCCATGTTCTCCAATGTCAAGGCCATTGAGTTCTTCTTCAGCACTAACGCGGATACCCATTGTGGCCTTGAGGGCAGTCCAGACAATAGCGCTAAAAGCAACAGTAAATGCGCCAATGGCAACGATCCCAATAATTTGATTAATCAGTTGAGTGATACCGCCACCGTAAAATAAACCAGTTTCCATATTAAATAAGCCAACGGCTAAGGTTCCCCACATTCCATTGACCAAGTGAACAGAAATTGCACCAACGGGGTCATCTATTTTGAGAACCGAATCAATCAAACTAACAGAATACACAACGATGACACCAGCAACTGCACCGATGATCACAGCACCCCAATAGGATACCCCATCGCATCCGGCGGTAATCCCTACTAACCCGGCTAAGATACCATTAATAATCATAGAAAGGTCAGGTTTACCGTCTTTTGCCCAAGCAACAAGGGTTGCAGCAACACCACCGGCAGCGGCCGCTAAGTTGGTGGTAACAGCAATATAGGGAACGGCACTATCAGCAGCTAACTGAGAACCGGGGTTAAAGCCAAACCAGCCGATCCAGAGAATAAGACAGCCCAGGGTTGCGATACTCATGTTATGGCCAGGAATCGCTTGAGGACGACCATCCACATATTTACCCATTCTAGGACCCAATATAGCTGCCCCCATTAAAGCAGCCCAACCCCCAACGGAGTGAACCACGGTAGAACCAGCAAAGTCGCTAAATCCAAGAGAACCTAACCAACCGCCACTCCAAACCCAGTGACCGGTAATAGGATAGGAAATCCCAACTAACAATAAACTGAAAATTAAGAAGTCAGTAAACTTGATTCGTTCTGCCACTGCCCCTGACACAATAGTGGCTGCAGTTCCAGCAAAGGCTGCTTGGAATAAGAAAGCGACAGAGACAGGAAGTCCAACAGGAAAAGGATCAAGGCCATAGGCAGCTGGTTCTCCACTGAGAAACCAACCCCCAAACCCAATAATGGGATTTTCAGGGCCGCCAAACATTAGAGAATAACCGATCGCCCAATAAGCAAGCGTGGCTAAAGCAAAAACAATTAAGTTCTTAGCGAGTATATTAACTGCGTTCTTGTGACGACAAAAGCCGGTTTCTAACATTCCGAAACCAGCATTCATGAAAATGACGAGAATCGCTGCAATCAGTACCCAGATAGCGTTGAGGGTTCCTTGCAGTTGCTGAATTGCCCCAGGGGTTGCCTCGGTAATAGCGAATACATCTATTTCTACATCTTGAGCAACAACAGCCTTATTCACAACAATAGTAATAAGGGCTGCTAAAGGAATACAAGCAATCCAATAAGGAGAAAAGGGTTTAGCAATCGTTTTTAACGGTTGCCATTGAGAAACGTCTTTTTTTGTTCGTGTTGATACCATTTTTAGGAGATGATTAACAAAATCATTAACACTGGAAATGACTAAATTGTTCGTTAAATGTTTTTTTAGCAGTCATGTCCTTATTTAGTGTATAAACTCTAAAGAGAATCCCCTAATTTCGTCAAGGTCACTTAATAATTATCTCTAATTTTTTGTTACAACCTTAACAAAAATAGGACTTAGCATAACTCCGAATTCCGAACTTATGATAATCCCAGACAATGTTGATCAACAAATGATGCAAAGATGTTTAACCTTAGCCCGTCAAGGTTTGGGTTATACCTCTCCTAACCCTTTGGTGGGTGCGGTTATTGTTAAGGATGGGAAAATTATTGGAGAAGGATTTCACCCAAAAGCAGGAGAACCTCATGCAGAGGTTTTCGCTTTACGAGAGGCGGGAGAAAAGGCAGTTGGAGGAACCGTTTATGTCAATTTAGAACCTTGCAATCATTATGGTCGCACACCGCCCTGTACAGAGGCATTAATTTCGGCGAAAGTCGCTAGGGTAGTGGTAGGTATGGTCGATCCTAACCCGTTAGTTTCAGGAAAGGGCATTGCGAGATTACAGGAGGCAGGAATAGAGGTTACAGTCGGGGTTGAAGAAGCAGCCTGTCTCCGCTTAAATGAAGCTTTTTGTCATCGCATTCTTAATAATCAACCTTTTGGTATCCTGAAATATGCCATGACCCTTGATGGTAAAATTTCCAGTAGTACAGGCCATAGTGCTTGGGTAACAGGAACAAAGTCTCGGCAATTGGTTCATCAAATTAGAGCGGGTTGCGATGCGGTGATCGTTGGAGGGAATACGGTACGCCGAGATAATCCTCATTTAACCATTCATCAAGTTACTGGGGTTAATCCTTTGCGAGTAGTCATGAGTCGCAACTTACACTTACCCGAAGAAGCTAATCTCTGGAATGTTGACATTGCACCAACCATTGTTTTTACGGAATGGGGAAACAATCCTTCTCTACAAACTAAATTACGAGACAAGGGGGTAGAAGTGATTGAATTATCCCCTTTAACCCCTTCTCAGGTAATGGATATTCTCTATGAACGACAATTATGCAGCGTTTTGTGGGAATGTGGGGGAGTTTTAGGGGCTGAAGCTATTACGCAACGGGTTATTCAAAAAATTATGGCATTTATTGCACCAAAAATCATTGGCGGTTTCTCTGCTGCTTCTCCTGTGGGAGATTTAGGCTTAGATAAAATGTCTGATGCTTTACCATTACAAAATGTTAGTTTTCGTCAAGTGGAGAGAGATATTTTAGTCGAAGGATATTTAGAGGCGATTTAGAATTGAATATTATTTATTACATTACATAAATTTAAAATTTTATTGAGCGTTGTTAACACAAGTGTTTCTAAAATTCCTTAACCTAATTAGCTATAATGATTCTACAAAAAATAAATTTACTAAATTCTATTTTTTATAAAAAAAAATCTTCAATTAATCAGTTTTTATCAGTATTTTTAATATTATTGCTTGGTTTATTATTTCGTTCGTTGATTGCTTTTTGGCTGTTGCCTGGTTATGATGAAGGCTATTATTATCTCTATACCAAACATCTAGATTGGAGTTATTTCGATCATCCAATTTTTGTTGCTTTAACTACTGGTTTCGGTATTTGGTTAACGGGAATTACATCCCCTTTTACCTTGCGTATTGGTACTTTAATTTTATATACAGGCAGTTTGTTTTTATTATACTTAACCAGTTGTAAGTTGTTTGACCAAACTGCAGGAAAAATAGCGTTAATATTAGGATCAATTATTCCTATTTTTCAATTAGGTTTTGGGATTATTACTCTTCCAGATAGCCCTTTAATTTTTTTTTGGTCGGCTGCTTTATATTGTGCTACTGATGAGTTTTTTACAAAACGCAATCAAACTTATTTACCAAGTTATCGTCTTAGTCTTTTAGGGATTTTAATCGGATTAGCTTGTCTAAGTAAATATCATGGTTTTGTCCTAGGATTATGTTTAGTTGGTTTTTGTTTAAGTAGTAATAATCACCGTAAAGCTTTAATTTCTCGTTGGACAATTTTAGGATTATGTTTATTTATTATAACTTTATTTCCTTTATTATTTTGGAATTATCAACATGATTGGATCTCTTTAAAATTTCAGCTTTCTGATCGCTTTTTACCTGTACCTAATGCTCCTGAAAAATCTTATAATATTCTCAATGCTTTAGGTGTATTAGGCATAAACATTGCTCTACTGTTTCCAACTATTGGATTTCCCTTATGGTGGGTAATGAGTAAAAGCTTATATTTTGATGTTTATCGATTATTATCTAAGAAAAAAAATGTCAATAATTTAAGTGACAAAAAATTATTCATTTATTGGATATCTTTACCTTTAACCTTGGGTTTAATTATTTTAGGAGGTAAAGAACAAATATTAGTTACTTGGCCAATACCTGGTTATTGGGGCATGATTTTACTATTAGGATTATATGGAGAACAATGGCTAAACTATTCAAAAAAATGGGTAAAACGATGGTTATTTGGTAGTGCGATCGCGATTAATACTATTTTAGTATTATTATTACTACATCTTAATACAGGAACTTTATTTATATCGAGTCATAATGCTATATTGGGAGGATTTTTAACCCCTGAAACTGATCCTACAACTGAATTAATTGATGTGAAAGAATTTAGAAAACAAGTAATGAAATCTCCTGTATTACTAAACCATTTAAAACAGTCAGATTTTTTATTTACTAATGCCTATTATTTAGCAGGATTAATTGACTTAGCATTAGAACCATTACATGATATTCCTGTTACTTGTTTTAGTTACGATAGACGGGGTTTTTACTTTTGGCCAGATACGGATCAATGGATAGGAAAAAATGCCCTTTATATTACTTTAAAACGGTTTCATGAAATGCCAGAATTGACTGATGAATTTAGAGCCTTTTTTACAGAAATGAAAGAAATCGGTAAAATAGAAATTAAGCGAGGAGGTGTAATTGTTAATATTTTCTATTTCTATGAAGCTAATAACTTGTTGAGATCTTATGTAGCAACAGAAAACTCTATTCGATAACTTGAAAAAATGACCAAATTTGGAGCAATTTACTTATCTTATAGTCGAGATCAATTTGATATAGATGAAATTAATAATATTGCCTCTATTTTAGTCAAAGAAGGTTATCAATTTCCCGTTCGTTATCATCAAGAAACCCCTTGGATACAACTTTATGTAAATGAACCAGAAAAGGTGATTTCCTACGGTAAAAAAATAGCTCAAATTTTCCCAAATCAAAAAATATTAGGATTAGCAGCTTATACGGTATCAGATTCAGTTAGTTTTTGCTATTTTCAAGGTAAACAAGTTATCCGTCTTTTACAATCAGGATTTATAACAGAAAGACAGTGGGAAAAAATAGAAGGAAAAAAGCAACCCTGGGAAGATAAAATATTGAATAAGTTAACCTTAGAAATTGGTACAAAAGGAATGGTGAGTTATAATATTAATCAAATTGGAGTATTATTAAATTTACCAGGGTTTGGTATTCCTCAACCTGGAGAACCTTGGACAATACAAATTAGTCATTAATAGAGGTGTTACTAATCATGACCATTCCCTTAAATAAACATGAAACCGAAGAATTAAAAAAGTTTTTTGATGAAATTGATCAAGATAATAATGGTAAGATTGATCGACAAGAATTAAAACAATTATTAGAAACCATTTGGGGAGAAAATACAGACCTTAATATTAGTAAAGCGGTTGAATCAACCTTTAATAAATGTGATCTCAATCAAGATGGTTTTATTACGTTTAATGAATTAACGTCTTTAGCAAAATCAGACCCTATTAGTAGCGACTCAACCGAAAAATAACGTATAATAGAAAGGTTGTGTAATTTTTTATGTTTAAGTCCTATGGCAGTCCCTAAGAAGAAAACATCCAATACAAAACGAGACCAACGTAAAGCTCACTGGAAACGTAATGCAGCTTTAGAAGCACAAAAAGCTTTATCTTTAGGTAAATCTGTTCTATCTGGCCGTTCCAATAGTTTTGTTTATCCTCAAGATGAAGAGGAAGACGACGAAGAGTAACGATTTTCTTAACCTCATTGGCGATCGCTGTTGCATTGATTTTTCAAAAATAGCGATCGCTTAATTATATTTTAAGGTCAATCTGAAATAATATATGAGTTTTTCATCTCTAGGCTATCAAATAATCAAAGATTGTTTTTCTTCTTCAGAATGTGATGAAATTATCTATAACGTTGAAGGAATTAAATTAGTTGGAACTCGTTGTTTATTACAGTATCAATGGTGTCAAAGTTTAGCAAAAACTGTTAAACAAAGACTAATTAACTATTTACCAAATATTGAAAAATTACTACCTGTACAATGCACCTATTTTAACAAATCTATTTATATGCCAAAAAACAAGGATTCATGGCAAAAAATTTAACCCCAATAATATAGTAAGTTGTAAAAGCTAAACCAGCGATCACCCACACAATTTGAACTTGTCTATTGACCAAACTATGGATTAATCTTAAAGTAAGAATCTTAAGATCGCATCTTAGCTTATTGGCGTATGATTGAAAGATTATATTCTTTTAGGTTACGCAATAAGTCTAATTTGGGTACTATTAGAGTGAAACTAAGTAAATAAATATTATTAATTTAATAGCTAGGTTATTTTAAGAATTTTGTTGTTTTATATA
>NZ_AAXW01000073.1 GCF_000169335.1 Crocosphaera chwakensis CCY0110 | reverse complement strand
TGATAAACAAGCTTTTAAGGACTTTAAGAAACAGTTAAAGCAGATTGAATGTCAGTTGAAAGAACGTAACAACAACCTAAAACAACAAGGTAAAACCCCTTATGTTTATTTACAGCCTTCTCGTATTCCTCAGAGTATCGCGATTTAATTGTTTTAGTCATCAATAAATAAGTTTAAAAGTAGGTAAGTTAATGAAATTTACCTACTTTTTATTGTAAGGAAAAGTTAAGATTTGAGAATATTAAAAAGATGATCCAGGCTTCTTTAAAAAATCAATTTCTTCTGGCGTACTAATTCGCCCTAAAATTTTATTTCGGTGAGGAAAACGGCCAAATCGTTTAATAATTTGATAATGACGAGTCGCAAATTTTATGGCACTTTGACTATCAGGATCATCTTGAAGTGTTGAAAACAAAGTGATAGCTTGCTGTTGATGAATTAAATTTTCACTATGTTCATAAGGTAAATAGATAAACCATCGTTGTACAGGCAATAGTTGACGATCAAAGTGCTGAGAAACTGCATATTGAGCAATTTTCAAGCCATGATTATCTGTAGCGAATGATTGGGGCGAGTTGCGAAACATATTACGAGGCAATTGATCAAGAACAAGAATTAATGCTAAGCAACTAAACGGAGTATTTTTCCATTCGTCTAATTTTTCTGTAACTGCTTGTTCATAAATAGACAAAAACTGTGAGCGTATCTGTTGATCAATTAAATCATCTTTCATAAACCAAAATTTTCGAGGTTTTCCGTAGTCTTTGTCTTCAGGTTTCCCAAACCAGAATGCTAAAATCTTTTTTACATTATTATTGTCAACCAATAGTTTTGTTCCTCATAAAACTAATATTAACTATTTATATCGCAGTATTTTATTATTCCTTTTGGTGTTGAGCTTTTATGTACTTATATAAGATATCAGTCTAGATAATCTAATTGTCAGGGACAATAACTTCATCTTGTTGCTCAACTTCTCTAATAATGGTAGAAGGATTAACATTTTCGGGTTCAAAAATAGAAGTTAAAGCTTGATCTAGGGTTTCTGACATAACAATTTGATTTTCATAAACTACAATAACTCTTGCTAAGGTTGGTAAGCTATTTTCTTCAGCTTCTAAATATAAGGGTTCAACATAGAGTAAAGATTGCTCTTGGAAAAAAGGAATGACTAACAGGTTACCTTGAATAACTCGCGATCCTTGACGATTCCAAAGAGAAATTTGTTGAGAAATGACAGGATCTTGATTAATTAAGGCTTCAATTTGCTCAGGACCATAAATAATTCTTTGTTTGGGCAGTTCAAATAACAGCATCCTACCATAACTATTACCATCAGAACGGGCAAATAAACCAGCAATTAAATTATTACGACTGGTAGGAGTATAAACACTAAATAACATAAATTCTTGTGCATTACTGGTAAGCTTCATTAATAAGTAATAGGGTTCAATGGGTTGCCGATTTTCTCCGTAAATTTCTTGAGGAATTCGCCATTGATCCTCTCGATTATAAAACACTTGAGGATCGGTCATATGATAAATTAATAAACGCTCTGATTGAGTATTATATAAGTCCCTAGGATAACGAATATGAGCCTTAAGAAAAATAGGCATTTCTGAGAAAGGTTTAAATAGATTCGGAAAAATTTTATCCCAAGTTTGAATCAAGGGATCGCTCTCATCAATCACGTAGAAATTAACATCACCATTGTAAGCATCAATAACAATTTTGACAGAATTACGAATATAGTTAAATGGGCGATCGCCTGGTTCTGAATAGGGATAGCGATCGCTAGTGGTGTAAGCATCAATTATCCAATATAGGGTAGTTTCTTCTGGTTTATTTTCATCATTTTTAACCCTAGCTGTTACTAAATAAGGATCACGATCAAACCTCAAAAAAGGGGCAATCATTCTAATTCTACGATTAATATTACGACGAAATATTAATTTAGTATTTGGGGTAAAATTTTGAGTAAATATCATTTGCCAATCTTTTAAATAATCAGCAAATAGGAGTCGTCTTACCCAATTTTTTATTTCAATTCCTCCTCTTCCATCATAAATATTATAAACATTATCTTGGCCACTGGGATAGTCTAATTCTTTTACTTCGGTATTGGTCATAATATAAGTATTCGTTGACTCTCCGAAGTAAATTCTAGGGTTATCAATAGGTATACTATCTCGAATCAAAGGACTAGAAGTTTGTAAATCTCCTGTATTGTTTTCTGTGCCAATATTTTCAACAAAATAGAAAGGTAAACCCCCTTGAGCAACCTGATTAACTGGTGACAAAGTAAAGCCATAACCATGAGTGTAAACTAGGTGTTTATTAACCCATGTTTTTGCTTGTTCGGGGACTTCATTATAGTCTAATTCCCTGGCAGCAATTAATACCTGTTGTTTAGCAATTTGCGGTAAATTTCCATTAGTTTCCAGAGGAATTGTATAACGATCCATATCAGCATCGTTAAACTTATAATAAAGTCGTAATTGTTGTAATTGACGATTCGTTTGTAAGAGGGGACGAGAATCCCAAAGACGAATATTGTTAATCGTTAGGCGATTTTCATCTAAAGATTCTGCTGTTAAGTTTCCTGTTGCATTGAGGGTTTCGACTTCAATTTTGTCTAAATCGAAAGCGCGACGGGTTAAAGCAATATTTCGCTCAATATAAGGTCTCTCCCTGTCTAATTCATTTGGTTCTACAATTAAACTTTGTACTGTTTTTTGACCAAAGAAAGAAATAAGTAAAATGCCCAAATAGATGATAAATGGTAGAGGAGAAAAAGGAAGATTATAAAAAATAGAACGTTTTAATGAACGCATTTTTGCATAGCGTCCCCATCCTGTTATTCCCTTAATTAATAACCATAATGCAATTATCATGGAGGTAATAGCTGCTATGGTATAGATAGGCAATAAAAAATGAATATCTGTATAACTGGCTCCAAATACGACCCCCTGCGTCGAGTATAATAATTGATATCTGGCTAACCAATGGTAGAGTCCGATAATGGACATCAAAAGACCGCCTAAAATATATAAATGGCGAAGTTGATCGCGAGAAAATCCAGGAAATTTACCTTGAGATAAACTATTAGCTGATAATAAATAAGTTAAAGTTGCAATAATTAATCCTAATAAAAATAATCCGCCTAACCAAAAATTAATTAACTTCCAAAAGGGAAAATTAAAAACATAGAAACCAATGTCTCGACCAAATTGGGGATCAAGTTCTCTAAAATCAGTTGGGTTAAAATACTGTACAATTCTTGTCCAGTTTCCTGACAAACCCAAACCAAAGATTATACTAAAAACTAAGGATATTGCTCTTAAGAAGAACTGACCTTTAAGAAAAATAATCGTAACAATAGTTATTATAATTGCCCCTTTCCATAACTGATTTTTAAGTTGAGATAAGAGTTGAGGAACTGATGTGAAAAAGAAAGGATTGGGTAGATCCGGGGTAATATTAGGCAAGGTAAAGTCTGGAGTCCAAATATTATAAACTACATCAATATAATAAAGGAGCATTAATCCTATTAATCCCCCTAAACCAATAATGAGAAAAAGTAACCATAAAAGGCCAAAAGAACGAGAATCAGGTATTAATTGAGGGTTTCTTGTTTTACGTTGTTTTCGCCTTGTCTTATTCTGACTAGGAACTTGGGGGATAAAATTCCATTGATAGCGTTGTGCTTGACTTAAATTCCCCCACAAAAACCATAACGAAAAACCACTAATAATACCCCATAACCCTAACTGCCATAATAATTGCTTAAAAAAGATGTTTAAATATCCCACTTCTTGGAACCAAAGCCCCTCAACGATAAGGTGAGACACTAATTCAAACATTAAGCCGATACCTAATAAAAAAGTCAGCAATTTGGTTAGGGAAGCATTGAAAAATTTAGACATAATTAGGAGTTATGGGACTATATTTTTATTGTCTTGATAATTCCAATTCTCGAACGGGTTGAGGTTGGCGTTTTCCTTCTAAAATCATTTTTACCCCTCTAGCAGGGGATAAAGTTACACCTCGTCTTTGTTGTTTTTCGGGTTGAGTATCGGCTAATTTTAAGCAATACTGAGACATGATTGTGGCAATGACTAATTTGATCTCAAATTGTGCTAACGCTTCCCCAACACAACGACGAGAACCCCCACCAAAAGGAATAAATTCGTAGGGAGTATATTGACGATCAACAAATCTCTGGGGATTAAATTGTTCAGGGTTAGTATATAAATCTTCCCGTAGATGAGTTAAATACATACATCCCATAATCATATCCCCAGGTTCAAAAGTGTAACCTGCTACCTCCACCTTTTCTTGAGCGACTCTGGTAAAAGTTAACATGGCTGAGGGGGATAGTCTTAGGGTTTCGTTACAGACTGCGGTTAAGTAGGGAAGACGGAAAATATCCATCCCTTCTGCATCGGGTGAAAGGGTGTTTAACTCCTCGATTAGCTTATCTTTGACTTCAGGGGTATGATGAATCCAATATAAAGCCCAGGCCATAGCTGATGCCGTGGTTTCGTGGCCGGCGGTTAAGAGAGTCATTAATTCATCTCTGAGTTCTTGATCTTTCATCCCTTGGCCTTGTTCATCTTTTGCAGACATAAGAAGGGATAATATATCTGTGCGATCCGAATCGGGGTGAGCTTTGCGATCGCTAATTTCTGCATAGATTAACTCATCGATCGCTTGACGTTGACGAAGAAAGTGACCCCAAGGACTCCAACTGCCTAAGTCTTTTTGCAAAAAGGGAAAGAATAAAAAAGCAGAAGTCAGAGGCGAATTGAACAGATCAAGCATTTTTTTTAGTCGATCTTGTAATTGTTCATAACGTTTTCCTTCCGTTACTCCGAATACCGCTTCCATAATCACTTTTAAGGAGATATCTTGCATGATCTCCCTCGCTAAAAAAGGTTGATTTTGGGGTACTTTTGCCATCACTTCTTCAGTAATACGACAAGTCAAGTCACCATATACCTTAAGACGTTCCCCGTGAAACGATGGCATCACTAACTGACGACGTTGACGATGGCGATCGCCGTCAAGCATAAGCACCGAAGAATCCCCAAGCAATGGCCGTAATATAGCATTTAAACCACTAGGGGAAGTAAACTGCTTGCGATCATGAGTCAAAATATACTGCATGATCTCAGGACGACTGGTGAGAATCATCTTATCCCCGAAACCGATTATTTTAGCTTTAAATATATCTGGGTAGCGACGATGATTCGTTTTGAGATACTTAGTAGGATTGAAAATCCATTGTAATTGTTGTATCAACTTAGGGGTTTTAGAACCAGGAATTGTTTTCATTACACTGATTATTATCGTTGTCAAATACTTCTCTTCTTATGGTAGTTGATCGAACTTATTAATTTTTCTAAGGGTCAATGGCCATTACTCCTTACTTACTCTTAGAAATAGTAATCATTTATCTTATTATGTATAAAAAATACTTATGCAAGACTTAAAGAATTGACATTTTACAAAACCTATGTAGGCAGGCCATAATGGGAGTCAAGCAAGTTTAAGTATTGTAAAAAAATTATTTGGAGGCAGCAGTGTATGGTTGCGCTCAGGGATCAGAGTACACATTTAAGAGCATTAAGTCGTTTGACCTTACAAACGAATAATATTGGTGAAGATACCACAGCAATTCGTTGTTTAGATTGGGATCGCGATCGCTTTGATATTGAGTTTGGTTTAAGAAACGGAACCACTTACAATTCTTTCATCATAGAAGGAGAAAAAACTGCATTAGTTGATACATCTCACGGAAAATTCAGACAATTATATTTAGACTGTTTAGCAGATTTAATTGATCTTTCAACCCTTGATTATCTGATTGTTAGTCATACGGAACCAGATCATAGTGGGTTAGTCAAAGATGTTTTAAAATTGGCTCCTAATGTTACTGTGGTGGGGTCAAAAGTCGCCATACAATTTTTAGAAAATATGGTGCATCAACCTTTCGATAGTCTTATTGTTAAGAGTGGATCTAGCTTAGATTTAGGAAAAAACCATGAATTACAATTTATTTCTGCTCCTAATCTTCATTGGCCGGATACCATTTTTACCTATGATCAAAAAACCAGTATTCTTTATACTTGCGATGTATTTGGGATGCACTATTGTGACGATTATATCTATGATGAAGAACCCGACCTATTGCAAGCAGATTTTAAATACTACTATGACTGTTTAATGGGTCCTAATGCTCGTTCTGTTTTAGCTGCCTTAAAACGCATTGATAAGCTAGAAATTAATACCATTGCCACCGGACATGGACCTATTTTAAAACATCATATTCCTCAATGGATGAATGATTACAGTCAATGGAGTAAAGAACAAGCAAAAACCGATAATTTAGTTGTCATTTTTTATGACGAAAACTATGGTTATGGTGAAGAAATTGCGAGACATATTGCCCAAGGATTGCAAAAAACAGAGGTTAATATAGACTTAGTTGATTTATCGACAACTGATCCCCATGAAACCCGACAACTGGTCTATGAAGCCAAAGGGTTAGTGTTAGGAATGCCCTCCCAAGCTGATGATCACGCTCAGGTCATTGTTAATACCATTTTAGCTGTTGCTCATCCTAAACAAGCGATCGGGTTATTTGAATCAGGAGGAGGAGAAGACGAACCCATTTATCCTTTGCGGAATAAATTGCAAGAAATTGGCGTAACTGAGGGATTTCCTCCTATTTTAGTTAAAAGTGCGCCAACCCCTAACACCGAGAAAATGGCTGAAGAAGCAGGTACCGATCTGGGTCAATGCATAACCCGCGATCGCTCTATCAAAAACCTAAAAAACATTAATTCTGACCTAGAGAAAGCATTAGGACGCATTAGTAACGGATTGTATTTAATTACCGCTAATAAAGGGGAAATTGCCGGCTCAATGTTAGCCTCTTGGGTCATTCAAGCGAGTTTAGAACCCTTGGGAGTTGCCATTGCAGTGTCAAAAGATCGAGCGATCGAGTCCTTAATGCACCCAAGCGATCGCTTTGTTCTCAATATCCTCGAAGAAGGAAATGCACAAGGGTTAATGAAGCATTTTCTGAAACGGTTTGCACCAGGGGCCGATCGCTTTGCAGGGGTTAAAACCTATCCGGCTCAAAATGGGTCTCAAATTTTAGCTAATGCTTTAGCTTATCTCGAATGTCAAGTGATTAGTCGAACCGACTGTGGTGATCACTGGATGATTTATAGCACCGTACAACGAGGACGAGTCTCTAACGTTGACGGTTTAACTGCTGTGCATCATCGCAAAGTTGGAACCCATTATTAAAGATAGGCAATAGGGTTATATCATCACAAGATTTCCTGATTTTTTACTATTTCCTGTCTCTTCGTCTCCTCATTATTTACCTTTTAAAACTAAACAATCATGTACGAATCCATAAAACATCCTTCTTCACAACGCAACAGTTGGCTTAACCTCAACCGTATCGTCAACATTCTAGAAGTCATTCAAGATGCCATTGTTATCTGTTTATGTTTAGGACTATTTTCGTTTATGGTGTTGCAACTGTATTCAATGGTATTGTCTCTGTTGCCGCCAGTACAATTTCAAGTGGTTACGGCTGATATCTTATCCTTACTTATTTGGGTAGAATTGTTCCGTTTATTAATTATTTACCTCAAAGAACAACGAATTTCTATCGGTGTTGCCGTAGAAGTAGCTATTGTCTCAGTGTTACGAGAATTTATTGTGAGAGGTGTTCTCGAAATTGCTGCAACGCAAGTATTAGCCACCTGCGCCTTTTTACTGGTTTTAGGAATGTTAATGGTGATTCGGGTTTGGCTGCCTCCCACCTTTGATGGTATTGATCCCGAACACGCTGTATCCCAACGCCATCAACAACGTGCAACGTCTAAAAAAGCAGAAACTAATGGTAATCACGCCATTTTATCCAACAATTAACCTCTTTAATCGGAGTGCGGAGTTAGTAACTATGATTTTTGCTTTGTTATTCTGACTCCTGACTCCTCCCATTTACTATAAGTTATTATCACTAAATATCAATCATGCTCACCTCAACTTGTCTTCCAACCCGTCCTCGTGATGTTCAAATTGCTAACATTGCCGAAAATACGACCATTTTTCGCTCTCGAACCTGGGAACGTCTAAAATTTGAAGTTGAATATGCTTTGTGTAAAGGCACAACAGCCAATGCTTATTTGATTGAAGCTGACAAAATAGCCTTATTTGATCCCCCAGGAGAGTCTTTTACCGAAATTTTCTTAGAAAAATTAGAGCATCATCTGACTTTATCTGAGATCGATTACGTCATTTTAGGTCATGTTAATGCTAACCGTATGGCCACGTTGAGGATTTTGGTTGAAAAAGCACCTCAAATTACCCTAGTTTGTTCTAAATCGGCTGCTAAGACCTTAAAAGCTACATTTCCCCAGTGGAAGGATAAAATTAAGGTAGTACGTTCAGAAGATAGCTTAGAGTTAGGACAAGGCCATCGCCTACAGTTTACCTTTATTCCTACTCCTCGCTGGCCTGATGGACTGTGTACCTATGATAGTAAAACCCGTATTCTTTACACTGATAAATTATTTGGCTTACATCTGTGTCATGATGCTGTCTTTGATGACGACTGGAAAGGGTTAGATGAAGATCGCCGTTACTATTTTGACTGTCTTCATGGAGCGCAAACGAAACAAGTAGAGGAAATTTTAGATAAAATTGAGCCATTTTCTGCTAGATATTATGCTCCTGGCCATGGGGTAATCGTTCGCTATAGTTTAAGTCGTTTAACTTACGATTATCGTCAGTGGTGTCAACAACAGCAGTCTCAAGATTTGAAAGTAGTTTTATTATACGCTTCTGCTTATGGAAATACGGCCATTATGGCTCAAGCGATCGCTCAAGGTATTATGGATCAAGGAGTAGGAGTCGAATCTATAAATTGTGAGTCAGCGACGACAGAAGAGATTACCCGCGCCATTCAAAACTGTGACGGCTTTTTAATTGGTTCCCCAACCTTGGGAGGTCATGCGCCGGTACAAATTGAAACCGCTTTAGGTATTGTCTTAGGAACGGCTAGTAAAACCAAGTTAGCGGGAGTATTTGGTTCCTATGGCTGGAGTGGAGAAGCGGTTGACTTGATCAGCCAAAAATTGCGGGACGGTAATTATAAGTTAGGTTTTGACCCGTTGCGTATTCGTTTTAGTCCCGATGACACTGCTATAGAAAACTGTCAACAAACAGGGGCTAATTTTGCTCAAACCCTGAAAAAACGTCAAAAACAAGGGCCTGTGACCTCTGGGTTAACTACGGTACAAAGCGATCGCACTGAACAAGCGATCGGTCGTATTGTTGGTTCTATCTGTGTCATTACTACTTGTGAAAATGAGACTCATCAAGGGTTTTTAACGTCTTGGATCTCGCAAGCTACCTTTAGTCCGCCAGGGTTAATGATTGCCATTGATAAAAAACAATGGAATGAGGGAGATTTTGAAACAGATACCTCTTTTATTGTCAATATTCTCAAAGAAGGGCGCAACGTTAGGAAACATTTTTCTGAGTCCAATAGTAGTCCTTTTGAGCAACTGGAAACGGAAACTGCTTCTAATGGTTGTTTAATTTTAAAAGAAGGTTTAGCCTATCTTGAATGTACCGTACAGCAACGAGTCGAAGCCGGCGATCGCTGGTTAGTGTTTGCCTTAGTTAACCAGGGAGAAGTATTAGAAGATCAGGGGTTAACGGCGATCGCTCATCGCAAAACAGGAAAACAATATTAGCATAATCTTGTTCAAGTAGGGTGGGCAATGCCCACCTTACAGTATGTTATAACTTGGTTAAGTTAGTTAAACCAAGAATTTTTATAGGTAATTTAATATTGAGCAATTCGTCAGATATTATTATCATTGGAGGAGGAGCCGCCGGATTTTTAGCTGCAATTGTCTGTGCCGAAAATAATCCTCAAACCCGAATAACAATACTTGAAGCAAGCGCAAAAGTGTTAAAAAAAGTTCGTATTTCCGGGGGAGGGCGTTGTAATGTCACTCATCACTGTTTTGATCCGGCACAATTAGTTACTTATTATCCTCGTGGGGGTAAAGAGTTACGAGGAGCATTTACTCGCTTTCAACCTAGAGATATAATCAACTGGTTTGAGAAGAAAGGAGTCCCTTTAAAAACAGAATCTGATGGTCGTGTTTTTCCTGTCACTGATAATTCAGAAACCATTGTTAATTGTTTAATCAACGAAGTAGAAAAAGCTAAAATTGACCTTAAAGTTAAGTCGGAAGTGGTTGCTTTAAAATCAGAAAATAATCAGTTTGAACTTCAACTAAAACACGGAGAAACTCTGAAAGCTAAGAGAGTTTTATTAGCAACAGGTAGTAGTCCGAAAGGTTATCAAATCGCTAAATCTTTAGGTCATGAAATTATTAAACCCCTTCCCTCTTTATTTACTTTTAAAATTGAAGATGTCCGTTTGCAAGGACTAGAAGGAGTTGCGGTTGATCAAGTCGGGTTAAAATTGTTGGGGAAGGGAAAAAAGCAGCAACCGCAACAGTTAGGTTCTTTACTTATTACCCATTGGGGAATTAGTGGTTTTGGTGTGCTTAAATTATCAGCATTCGGAGCGAAAATTTTAGCAGAAAATAACTATAAAATATTACTATCAATTAACTGGCTTTTTCCTCAAACTCCTGAGCAAGTTAAGGACAAATTGCTAGAAATTAAAAATAAAAATAATCAATCTCGTCAGCAGATTAGTTCTTTTTGTCCTCTACCTTTACCGAAAAGACTCTGGCAAAGACTGCTAGAGTTTGTTGATATTGACACCAACAAAAACTGGTCTGAAGTGTCTAAAAAAGATATTATTAAACTAGCTCAAGAACTCTCTCAAAGCAAGTATCAAATTTTGGGTAAAGGGGTTTTTAAAGATGAATTTGTGACTTGTGGAGGGGTAAAGCTAAAAGAAGTTAATTTTACCACAATGGAAAGTAAAATTTGTCCTAATTTATATTTCGCTGGAGAAATTTTAGACATAGACGGAGTAACTGGGGGATTTAATTTTCAAAGTGCTTGGACTACGGGTTGGTTAGCAGGAATGGCTTTAAGTAAATCCTTATAGCTTAGAATAGGGTTCATCTTGAGGTGAACCCTATCTTAGTTGTTAGGTTATCTATCTTGAGAGATTTGACGTTCTATTGTTTCAATAGCAGCATCAACTCCAGCTAATCTTGTTTCTAAGCTATCTCTCATCATTTTGAGAAATTTAAGCTTACGTTCTTTGTATTCTTTATCTGATGTGGTTTCATAACCACAGCAAGGATTACCCCAAAATGGAAAGAAAGGAAACATAATAACACAGTACCTCAAACAAAGTTACACTTATATTTTGCCTAATTATTGTTCTATTTTGTTAGGCTGTTGACTTTTTTTCTTAGGGCGATCGCACTTTCTCTTGACATGATGGTTAGTGCAGATTTAATCTAAAATTGTCGCAACCTCTTTTAAATAAACTTGCTCTAATAATTCACCCGATTCTAATTCATATTGCTCTAATAAACCTTGACGTTTAATGGTAATTTGCTGGTCTTGTTTGATAACGATACTAGAATCATTAAAAACATCTCTAGTTAACATCATTTCTACATCACTGGGATTATCTAAGACCACCATGTTGCTACCATAATAAAACATTCCTTCTGCCTCTAAAACTCTTTCCTCATATTCAGCAATCAGTAAATCTAACTTAGGATTCCGTAATAAATTGCGAACGTTGGTATTGTAATGACGGTTGAGAGGTTTTTCCGCACGATTAATTAAAATTCCCTCCCGACAGACTGCCCCAATTGTCCAATCGGGATGAGACATTAAAATGCGATCGCTTAATCTTTGTAACTCGCGTAAACTTACACGATTAAAACTGATAATGGGAATACGGGCATTCTCATTAGAACTAAAAAAGGTTTCTAAAATACGAGAAGTAACATCGACGGGTTCACCAATAGCAGGATTAAGGTGCATATAAACCCCTGGTGCTGCGTTAATTTCGATAATACCAAAATCACTTTCTTTCCAAGACTGAGAAATATCAGCCGTGATTACATCTATTCCAAGACAAGTCAGACGAAAATGTTGGGCAATATCCTGAGCTAAAATAATATTATCTGAATGGACGCTTGGGGTGGCATCGATACTAAAACCACCAGAAGAGAGATTAGCCACTTTGCGTAAATAAACTTGGCGATCGCTTTCAATTACCGTCTCCAAATCTAATCCTTGTTCTTCTAAATAACGATCCATTGCCTCATCGGTATGAATTTTTCCCATGGGTGAAGTGGGTGTATCGCTACGTTGAACAGAATGATTTTCCCGATCAATTAATTCTCGTAAAGTCGCCCGTCCATTACCTACGACAGACGCTGGCTTACGTTCCGTAGCTGCCACAAAACGACCGTTAACGCAGAGTAAACGATAATCTTGTCCTTTGATACTATTTTCGACAATAACCGCTTTGCTGCCCTCTTCTGGGATACTTAGAACGGCTCTTTGATAAGCTGTTTCTAGTTCTTGTTGATCTTGTACATCTGCGGTTACGCCAATACCTTTATGGCCGGCGACGGGTTTAACGGCCACAGGATAACCAATGTTAGTCGCAGTTTCTCTTGCTTCTTCTAGGGAGTTAACGATATCTCCTTGGGGAACAGGAAACCCTAATTCAGCTAAAAACCGCTTGCAGTAGTCTTTTTGGGTGGTAAAATCAGAATCTAAATGACTATCAACATCAAAGGTGGTTGCGACACCTCTAATTTGTCGCTTACCGTAGCCATACTGCATTAAGCCTTCATCCCACAGATAAAACGTCGGAATTTCTTTATGGTATGCTGATTTGAGTAACGCATAAACCGTTGGCCCTCCATAAACGGAGTTACGAAATACTTGTTGTAAAGCAGTAATTTGAGTCTTTAGATCGTAATCCTCTTTTCTTTCAATCGCTTCAAACCAATCCCAAACTGAGTAAACGACTTCTCTAGTGGTGCGAAGATGCAGGGATTCAATCGCAATTCTGCTGAAATCTCTATCGGGTTGTTCTGTGACGCTCCATTGATGAAAATGTAAACCCATGTCTAACTGGTTAACTTGGGCTACCGTATGAGCAAACAATTCGCTATGAGAGTCATATTTCTGGTCTGCAAGCCGAGGATAGTGATCCCCTATCACCTCTAAATAATCTTCGATGGGTAAAGGACGATCGTATCCCGTCAACCCTAAATCGAAGACTAAAGCAGCTTTGTTTAAATAAGGATTAGCACCAATAAATTCTCTAACGTTAAATACGTCAAAAATATCGCTTTTTCTAGCATTAACGCGAATTAGTTCACTCGTCTCGATTAACATTGGATGTTTGGCTTTTTTGATATCAATGCTGTTTAGTTTACTCGAAATTAGCTTTTAGCTAAATCTATCTCAAGATTGGTTTTTCTTTTTTATCCAAATTTATTTAAGAAAAGCTATTTTTAAGGGTTAATATTTATTTTAAAAATTTTAAGTTTGTTTTGGGGATCACGACAATATGTCACTTTATTAAGCTATTATGCTTGACTTTACCTTAAAATCTATCTTTAGAGATAATACAAAGCATATAAAAATATGTTTTATTGGAATTAATCAATTACACTTAAAATAAGTAGTAGGGTTTTATGGTCGTTGCAGTTGAAACTCAAAACAGTGACAGCTCTGAATCAAAGGATTCTGCTGTAAAATCGTCAACAGGACAATTAATTATTATCGGTGGTGCAGAAGATAAAGAAGGAGACTGCACAATATTAAGAGAGTTCGTGCGTCGTGCTGGCGGTAGAGAAGCGAGAATTGTCATTATGACTGTCGCAACCAGTTTACCAGGAGAAGTTGGCCACGATTATCGATATATTTTTGAAAATTTAGGAGCTGAGCTAGTCGATATCGTCGATACCGAAAGACGAGAAGACGGGGATAATCCCAAAGATTTAGAAGTTATCGATAACGCAACCGGCGTATTCTTTACAGGAGGCGATCAGTCGCGCATTACCGAATTACTTAAAGATTCAGAAATTGACAAATTATTACATAAAAAATTTGCTCAAGGGTTAGTGATTGCTGGTACCAGCGCAGGAGCAGCGATGATGTCAGAAATGATGATTGTCGAAGGAGATAGCACTACTCATCCAACGATTGACAGCGTTGTTCTTGAACCTGGGATGGGCTTTTTACCTAATGTTGCCATTGATCAACATTTTTCTCAACGAGGAAGAATTGGTAGATTTGTTTCAGCTTTGATGCAACAGTCAGTGCCTTTAGGATTTGGTATTGATGAAAATACCGCGATCGCTGTTAATGGCGATGAAGTCGATATTGTTGGAGAAGGTTCGGTAACCATTGTCGATGTTTCTAATATCAGTCACAGTAATCTTGACCAATCTTTACAAGATGAGGCATTAGCAATTTGTGGTGCCAAGCTACATATCTTAACTTATGGCTATCGTTTTAATCTCAAACAACGAGAGTGTATAGCTCGTAGCGCAAGGCAATAAGCGCTCTTGTAAAACTCACATCTTGCACCTGACAAGACAAAGTTCCAAACCATGTTCATAAAACCAAGGATTTAGTAACTTTAACCTCTCTCAATCATGCTAAAGTACAAAGTCTCTATCTCCTCAAAACAAAGGTGGCAGAAACGGTCAGATATTTAGCTGTCATTATGGGACGTTCTGAATCAACAATCCACCATTGGCTTAAGTTAGATAAAACAGGAGGAATACCTAAACTTCTAGAAGAACATCCAAAAACAGGGAGACCAAAAAAAGCGCGTGGGGGATGCTGGGGTTCCCCCAGCTTATCCAACCACGTAAGATATTAGACAAAGAAACTGTAGTGAAAATAGAAAAAGAGTTACGTGATCCAGGCAGATTTAATAGTTATAAAGAGATACAGCTATGGCTTTTAGTTTGTCAAGATATAAATTAAAGGAAAAGCTGAAAGTTTCTCATAATATGATAAAAGGAAACTGTAAAAGAGTAAAAAAAATAAAATTTCGGTCATATTAGATTTGCCCATATTTTTGATACGTTTGTCTTGTTTAATTATGAATTAAGACATACCCCCTTGAATGACTAAGCTATTCATCATTTAAAGTGCTAGTTGAGACTGCATGGGAGCAGGGAGAGGGGAGCGTGGGAGAAAAGTTTGAGCGTTTGTACTAAAAACTTGAATATCTGGTTTAAATGCACAACAGCTTACCCTGAAATTGGTTTATACTCTAACTGAATTTACCCATTGCTGTTTGAATCAGAAAAAAAATGTTACCAATGTTCAAATTCAACTGGAAACCTTTGATTATCGTGCTGAGCTTATTTGTGGGATTTTCGGGCAATGCTTTAGCCCAAACAGAAACACCCACTGTTACCCGCTTTAACTTATCAGAAGTGACTTGTAAAAACTTGTTAGATGCTAATAATTTTGATCGCATGGCTGTACTGATGATGTACTGGGGGTTTGTTGCAGGAAAAGAAAATAATTTAGAGTTTGACTCTGAAAAAATGCAAGCAGCTACCGAACAGTTAATGGATGTTTGCGTTGAAGATCCTGACATGACTATTTTTTCAGCCATCGAATCTATTTAACAATAATATTAGAAGTCTTATGAAATATTCTTTTGCTGTTTTATCTCTCTTAAGCCTTAGTTTTAGCTTACTTCCCGTTAAGGCTCAAGATCGTTACGAATATTGTGTTAATTTAGCCCAACGTCAAACAGGATACTACGGAGAAGTGCCTCGCAAGCGTCGGGGTGGGTTACTAAGGGGAGCTAGTCGGGGAGCCTTGCATGGTTCCTTTTGGGGAGCGATCGCAGGAGATGCAGGGGAGGGAGCAGCGATCGGTGCTGCAGTGGGTTCCGTTGCTTCTGTGGCAAGACAGTCTGATGAAAATGCTTACATCGAAGATCGTCGCGCTGCTTATGAATATGCGTTAGATGATTGTTTATCGAGATATGAACAGTGAACAATTATAAATATAGCAGTTATCAGCCACAGATAACTGATAACTGCTTTCAATCTTACAAATTTATTTGATAAAAGTATAATTCTATTCGCTTTGCCCACATTTACCAATACCCCTGTAAAAATGGGACTGACCTATTCAAAGCTTCATCAAAGTATTCAAGATAAGTGTAAGAAATTCAAATTTCTCGGAAATATGTTGAAGAAAAACAATGAAAACCAATCATAACAAGAGAATTTTTTATCAATTACCAATAGCATTTATAGGCGTTCCCATTGCTCTGATGATCGCAATGACTATTCTCTGTTCGACAGTATTTCCTGGCCAAGCTCTTACCCCAATGTCCCTAAGTTCTCAAGAAATTTGTCAAATAATCACTGCTATGCCAAAGGCTGAAAACACAGATAAACTTTTGTCTGTCTTAGGCACAAGTCGTTCAAACATAACGAAGAATCTCATAGCGATGAAGGGCAATATGGAACAGTACGAAGCAGAAGGATATGGCTGGCAAAATGCACTCGATAGTGCCAGTGGGCTTGAACCTCGCCCTAGTTCGTGGCTTATTGGAGCTTTACGTATGGCTTGTGAGTCTTAGTTATAAGTAAAAAGTTTGGTAAAAGTGAAAACTTCTACCAAACTTATCAATATCATCCCTTGCTTTTTAGGCTACGGTTAGAGCATCTTGGATAGTTTTGTTGTAAATAATCCGTCCAGGGGTAGTCCGAATAAACTGAGAAACCGCTTCACCGTCGATTTCCCTCACGCGACGTTCTCGATAATGTTTAATAACACTACCATCGTCTAGGGTTTCTGTTTTTAAGACCTCATTATCAGGCTTATCGGTGACCACTTCCTCGTTGGGATCTTCTGAACGTAACCAAACATAGGCGTGTAAGTCCACCAGTCCATGTTCAAAGGCTTTAACTGCATCGTCAATATTGCCAAAATAACGACCGCTTCCTTTTTGAGATTGGGGATTTTCTGCAGTTAAATAATAACACCCTAATACCATATCCTGAGAAGGAGCAACAATGGGTTTACCAGTTGCAGGAGACAAGATATTATGACACGCTAACATCAATAATCTCGCTTCTGCTTGAGACTCTAAAGATAAGGGAACATGAACGGCCATTTGGTCTCCGTCAAAGTCAGCGTTAAACGCCGGACAAACCAAAGGATGTAACTGAATGGCACGACCTTCGACTAAAATAGGTTCAAAAGATTGAATCCCTAAACGGTGTAGAGTTGGGGCGCGGTTCAGTAATACAGGGTGTCCCGTAATTACTTCTTCTAACACATTCCAAACGCTGGGGTCGCCTTTAACAATCAGTTTTTTGGCCGCTTTGATATTATTGACTAATCCTAAACGAATGAGACGATGAATAACGAAGGGTTGGAATAACTCGATCGCCATTTCACGGGGTAAACCACATTGATAAATCTTCAGTTTTGGCCCCACTACAATCACAGAACGGCCGGAGTAGTCCACCCGTTTTCCTAAAAGGTTTTGACGAAAACGCCCTTGTTTCCCTTCAATAATATCGGATAAGGATTTCAAGGGACGATTATTAGCCCCGACAACCGTACGTCCCCGTCTTCCGTTATCAATTAAAGCGTCTACTGCTTCTTGTAGCATCCGTTTTTCGTTACGGACAATGATTTCCGGGGCGAGAATCTCTTGTAAACGGGCTAAACGGTTATTACGGTTAATTACCCGTCGATAGAGGTCATTGAGGTCTGAGGTGGCAAAACGACCCCCATCTAACTGTACCATCGGGCGTAAATCTGGGGGAATAACGGGGATAACGTCTAATACCATCCATGCAGGTAGTGAACCTGTAGCGATAAAGTTATCAATGACTCGTAGGCGTTTAATGAGTTTAGCTCGCTTCTGTCCTTTACTTTGGGCGATTTCTTCCCGCAAAGTTTCGGCAATCTCTTCTAGGTTCATTTCTTGCAGCAACCGTTGGATGGCTTCTGCGCCGATGCCCACTTCTATGCCATATAAGTCAGAATCTTCGGCATAAATCTGATCTTCAATTTCAATCCATTGATCTTCGGTTAAGAGTTGCTTATAACTTAAATTACTGGCATTTCCTGGATCTAACACCACATAGGCGTTAAAGTAAACAATTTGTTCTACGTCCCGTAAGGCCATATCCAGTAAAATACTCATGTAACTAGGAATCCCTTTGAGATACCAGACATGAGTGACAGGAGCTGCTAACTTGATGTAGCCCATACGATGACGACGGACACGGGACTCGGTAACTTCTACCCCACAGCGTTCACAGACAATACCTCGGTGACGAACCCGTTTATATTTACCACACCAACATTCCCAGTCTTTCGACGGACCAAAAATTCGCTCACAAAATAGTCCGTCCATCTCCGGTTTTAATGTCCTGTAGTTGATGGTTTCGGGTTTGGTCACTTCTCCGACAACAACCCCATTCGGCAGGGTTCTCTCTCCCCATTGACGAACACGTTCGGGGGAAGCTAACCCAATTTTTACATAGTCGAATCTTGTATCTTGTGCTGGTTTCATGTTTGATGGTTCTCAACAATAGGAAAAACGATTGATTTTCATCTGTTTTTGGCGAAAGTTGCTCAATGTCTCAGTGGTTACATTGGAGAGACATAGCAACGAGAAGAAAAGGTGAGATAGGGCTGGCTCGATCAGTATCTATATCTTTAAAAGTAGGTAGTTGGACGGCACAACAATAGGATAAGTCCTGAAATCAATCAAGACTCTTGAGGTTTAATTATTTAAGTAATATGCGATCATACACTTTTTTGGTTACCTAGATCAATATCATAACTGTAAAATGGCTCTGCTGCTAACCCAAACAGCTTTTTGTCAAGAGTTTGTTGACAAGATTTAACATTATTGTTACATTACTTAATATAGGGACAGTAAACAAAATCTTAATTTACACAGGCTTTGTTTGCGATCTAAAATCGTGTGATTTCGGTATCTCCCATTGATATTGAGTTCTCCTAGAATACCTCGGTGATGCGCCGAGGTTTTTTATTAGAGTAGTATAAAAATATTATTCTAGTTGAGTGAAAGATTACGGTAAACTTGCTCGATAGGAAAACTAAGGTTTATACTTTTAAGTTCTATAGTGTCTCCTTCTTGGTAATTAATAATAATCCATTCTCCTACTTTATTCTTATGATATAAATCAATTTCGATACGGGTAGAACTAACTAATAAATAATCTTGTAAAATAGGGTTTTGACGATACATTCTAAATTTTTTTCCTCTGTCATAGGCTTCTGTACTATCTGATAACACTTCGACAATTAAGCAGGGATAAGTAATATAATCATGGGTGTTTTTATCTCTATTATCACAGGTAACACTGGCATCTGGATAACTATAATTATGAGTGTTAGCCATTTTTATTTTTATGTCAGAATTCCCTATTATACAGTTAGTATTCTCTAAATGTGTCTCAAACATAGCTGTAAAACGGATAGCTATGCGACCATGATTAACTGTACCACCAGTCATGACATAAATTTGACCGTTGATATATTCGTGTTTCTCTAGTTGTTTTTCTTCCCAAATAAAGTATTCTTCAGGCGTTAATACGGGGAATTGCTCTTTTGCTACAATCATCGTTCTTAAATAGGCATTTTTTTGACTTTTGAATTTTCCTTAAGCCTACAAATTTTAACTATGCTGTTATAATTGTACCATTAATATTTTTGTCTTGATCTACAGATAGATTAATCGCTTTTGAAAGTATTAATCCATTGTGTTTTGTAAAGAGTAATTTTCTCACATTTTTTACCTTATGAATGCTAAATTTAAACCTTCCCGTCTTGGTATTAGTGGCCTAGCTATTCGTCAACATATTGGCACATTAATGTTAACTTTAGCAGTAATGATAGTGGGGATCTTTTTTGTTACCACTATTCAGGTTGACTTACTTCCTTCTATTACTTATCCTCGCATTGGTGTCCGTATTGAAACTCCTGGTATTGCCCCAGAAGTTGCCATTGACGAAATTACTAGACCCCTTGAACAAGCGTTATCAGCAACGGAAGGTGTTGAACAGGTTTACTCTCAAACCCGTGAAAATCGTGTGAGGTTAGACCTCTATTTTAGAGTAGGTGGAGATATTGATCAATCGTTAAATGATGCCACAGCAGCCTTAAATCGTGCTAGCAATAACTTACCTGATAATTTAGAACCGCCTCGTCTGTTTAAATATGATCCCTCTCAATTACCAGTGTATGAGTTTGCCTTAACTTCATCTATTAAAAAAGATGTAGATTTAAGAGTGTTTGCTGATGAAGAATTAGCCAGAGAGTTAACCGTGATTCCTGGGGTTGCCTCTGTAGATGTTTCAGGGGGTGTTGAAGAGGAAGTTAAGGTTGATATTGATTTAGATCGTTTACAAGCATTAGGGATAGGTTTACGGGATGTTTTAGATGAGTTGGAAGAGAGAAACCAAGATGTAGCAGGCGGACGTTTATTAGGAGAAAATGGGGAGCCCTTAACCCGTGCAGTGGGAAGATTTAAGACAGCAGAAGAAATTCGTAATTTATCTTTTGCAGTGAATAGTAATGAAGAAAATGGAGCATCACCACGGGTTTATTTACGAGATTTTGCTGAGGTTATTGATGGTACACAAGACCAAAGAATATTTGTTTCTTTGAATGGCAGTCCTGCGGTTAAACTGAGTGTGCAAAAACAACCTGATGCTAACACCATCGAAGTAGTGGACAGGGTAAAAGAGAAGATCCAAAACTTAACCCAGAGTAATATTATTACTAACGATATGACTCTGGTAACAACGTTAGATGAATCAATTTTTATTAAAAATTCTATCCAAAATGTTATTAATTCTGGATTAATTGGTACAGGGTTAGCTGCGTTTGCTGTTCTCTTATTCTTGGGATCATTACGTCAAACTTTTATTATCGTTGTCTCTATTCCTTTGGCTACTTTAGGTGCAGTTATTTTAATGAAAATATTTGGCTTATCTCTCAATGTTTTTAGTTTAGGGGGATTAGCATTAGGGGTAGGTATTGTGGTGGATAACTCCATTGTTATGTTAGAAACCATTGCTGATGGTGTGGGCATTGTTCCAGGAAAAAAAAGCAAAAGTCGTTTAACTTCTCAAAACTTAATTAATCAATCAATTAATAGTAGTCAAACGGTAGAATCAGCTTTAATTGCCTCAACTAGCACAAACTTAGTGGCTGTATTGCCTTTTTTGATGATTGGAGGCTTTATTTCTTTACTATTTAATGAATTAATTTTAACCATTAGTTTTGCGGTCGCTGCTTCTATTTTAGTAGCTTTAACGGTTGTCCCGATGTTAACCTCAAGATTATTATCTATTCGTTGGTCTAGTGGGTTACATAAATTCTGGCCTTTATATTGGTTTAATCAAGGGTTTAAGCAGTTAACAAAAGGATATGGCTGGTTACTATCAAAACTTCTTAAGTTACGCTGGCTAGTCGTTATTATTGCTTTTGTGGTTTTAGGCGGAAGTAGTTTGAATTTAGCGAAACAAGTTCCTCAAGAAATTTTGCCAAGTATTAATACTGGACAAGCTCAGTTAATTGCTCAATTTCCTCCAAATACATCCCTAGAAACCAATCGTGAAGTAATGAAAATTACAGAAGATATTTTTCTGCAACAGCCAGAAACTCAATTTGTTTTTAGTACATCGGGGGGTTATTTATTTGGCTCAAATACGACTGAAAATGTGTTAAGAGGTTCGAGTAATATTACTCTTAAATCAGGAACAAATATCCAAGCCTACATTGATAGAGTAAGTCAAGAATTTGAGAAATTAAATTTAGTTGATATTCGTTTACGACTCTTTCCTGATGGTGTAAGAGGCTTAATCTTAAATAACTCCCCCGTCAGACGTGCTGATATTGATTTAATTCTACAAGGAAATGATCAAAATAGTTTAGATGAAGCAGGAGAAACTGTTTTAAAAGTATTAGGAGAAAAGGCAACTTTAGCACAATTTAGTCCTGATGGTGATCCTCGTCAACC
>NZ_AAXW01000074.1 GCF_000169335.1 Crocosphaera chwakensis CCY0110 | reverse complement strand
CTTAGAACTTGCTTCACTCCCTGAATCAGCATTGCGTTTTCGTTGCCACGTCGATGCTTTGATGTCCTTGTATATATGGGTTCGTGAGCAGTGGACAACAAGAGCGATCGCCGAACACCGAACAAAGTATGACCTAGATTGTCGTAGCACTGAAGGCAAGTTAAAATTTGCCCTCACCGCAGCTAGAGAACTCTCACAAGGGGTGTTACCTCCTGTTTGTACTGAGTCATCCCCCTCAAACACAGAGGAGAACCGAGAGATTCAGACATCGAGAATTCTCTCCCAAGCGATCGCATTATTGCCACCGGTGCCAAAAACCAACGGACTTGAAAACACTCCCAGTTTTCGGATTATGGGTCGTCCAATTTATTGGGATGAGTTAGCCCATAACTATAAACAACTAAGGCTTAAATGGCATCCTGATAAAAATCCCAACTCAACTGAAGCTGAGGAACGATTTAAAATAATCACTCAAATTTATACCGATTTAAAGTCAGAATGGTTCGAGAAATATAGTCCACGAATACCCGTTGAAAGAATCGGTCAACATAATCTACAACTAGCCATGCGTCAACAATTTCCCTGGTCGCCTGAGTCTTTTTGGGAGTAACTCGTCATTCTGAAGTTTGTTGAGACGAAACTCCTTAATCTGAAAATTTAGCTATTTCTGCTTCTAGGGCTGCCAATTCAGTTTTCTTAGCCTGTAGTCGACCTAACTTAAATCGTTTTTGACGACGAACTTTGGCAGCCTTGAGAACTCTCTGGCAAAATTTTTGATTATTTTGCATTTCTAACCATGCAGCTTCTATAAGAGTCTCTATGGTTACTTTTTCTTCGAGACAGAATCTTTCTAATGAATCCGCAATTTCTTCGTCCAATCTAACCCCCTTCTGTCGTTTTTTAGAAGCCTTGTTACTCAAAGGCAAATGTGAAACGTCAGAAGATTTCTCTAGCTCTTTTACTGGTAGAGGAGATATATTTGCAGATGGCTCTAATTCACTTTCGGGCGGCACAAAACTGTCTGTACGATGAGGAACCGTTGGACGAATAGCTTTTTTTCTTAATTCTTCAAGTTGGCTCATTTCTTAACAATTTTAAACGAGTATTAAACAGCGAGAGGTAAGGAAGTCTGATTTTGATTTAAACATTCTAATAGTCGAGATTCGAGAACTTCAAATGGGTAAGCAAGATCCCCATATCCTAGTTCTTCTAAAGTAATTCTTTGGTTAATTGCTTGCTTGTATTTTTCAGATTCTCGAATTGAGGGTAATAGTTGATCTCCAACATATTCTTCCATAAAGTCAATAGCAGACTGACTTTCCTTTGTACGGTAACTACCGACCCATTTATCTCTAAAAGGAATGATACCCAGAATTTCTGCTGTTGTTCCTTTCCAGCGTTTCAACTCTTGATAGGTTTCTAAAGTTCTCACTAAACTAGCGCAACCTTTCACCGAAGTTTCTACTGGAATTACTAAATAATCGGCAGCCCCCATCGCTGTACGAGACAGTTGAGTTTTTTGAGGTGGTGCATCAATAATGGCATAGGAGAAAGTTTCTTCTAAAGGTTCAATAATAGTCTTTAACATTGATACCCCTAACCCGGTACTTGCCAAATACTCAATTGCTGTTTCTAGTCCGTCGTCGGCTGGCATTAGAAAAGTATTGTCATTCAAAGTATAAATGCCGTCAGTTGGGTCAACAGTCCCTTTAAGAACTTCTAACAAAGTAGGTTCTGTAGGCTGCACATTATGTCCCAAATAAGAAGTCAAGGATGCTTGAGGGTCTACATCAATCGTTAGTACAGGAGAATTTTTTGATAATCGTTTTGCGGTAAATAAAGAACAAGTGCTTTTCCCTTGTCCGCCTGACAACGAAAGAAATGTGATTTTAATCATTCTTTTCACAAAATCTAATAAGCTTAGTCATACTTGTTTATGACTAATTCACAAATAAAAATGTTCCACAAACAAAAACTTCGTAATTGAATAAATTAATTTATTTAGTTGATCACCTTAATTAAGTTGTACATAATAAACAAATTAATTTTTTTAAATAATCCTTATTAAGAATAGCTATCCTTAATGTTACTTAAAAAATAATCTTTAAAGTTTTTTGGTTTTTAAAATTATTAAAATAATATTTTTAATAAATTGAATTTTAAATAAGTATATATATTTATATGATTACTATACCAAATATAAATTAGTTTATATTTAATTCGTATAAGTTTTTAAAAAATTAACTATAATGTTAATTCTAAATAGCTAAATTAAAATTTATATGTTTATTTCTATTAAATATATAAATTTTTTGAATAATTAAGCAATTAATAAAGTTAAAAATATAGAACTTAATTAAATCAAATAGTAACTTTTGAGTTTATTCAACAAAGAGAATGTTAACATTAAGAAATGTTAGCATTTGAGTAATAATTTACCTATCCGTTCAACTAACCTTGTATATCTCTGTCTTCGATGACCTTGCTTAACAGCGATACTGATCGCTTTAGAGTTCCCCACAATGATGGCCAGTTTCTTAGCACGGGTGAGGCCGGTGTAAACGAGATTTCTCGATAACATCACATAGTGAGACATCGAAATTGGCATAATCACCACGGGATATTCACTCCCCTGAGACTTATGGATTGAAATACTCCAAGCTAAGGCCACCTCGTTAAGATCAGCAAAATCATATTCTACATCGCGCTCATTAACCTGAATGGTCACAGATTTGTCAATGTTATTGATGGCCTTAACAACCCCCAAATCCCCGTTATATATGTCACGATTGTAATCATTTCGTAGCTGTATTATGCGATCGCTAACTCTTATAGTTTTCCCCATAGCGGTAACTTCGGGCTTATCAGGGTGAGGAGGGTTAAGAAGTTGCTGCAAGACTTGATTAAGATTACGAGTTCCCACCAAACCTTTAGTCATAGGACAAAGTACCTGTACATCATTTCGGGGGTCAAAGCCCTGCTTGGGGATAAAAGCAGTTAACAGTTTAGCGATCGCTTCTACACTATTTTCTGGTTTAGATCCCCCAGGATGTAACAAACAATCTGATTTAGGATTGGCTGAAATAAGTTCGAGTTTAGGATATTGGCCTCGATTAATTTGATGAGCATTTCTAATAATGGCACTGCTGGCCGCTTGTCGGAAAACTTGAGTTAACTTCACCACGGGAATTTTTCCCGACTCAAGTAAATCATTGAGAACTTTTCCGGGGCCAACCGATTCTAATTGGTCGCAGTCCCCCACCAGTAAAAGCTGGCAATCGGAAGCGATCGCTTTAACCAAATAATGTGCTAGAAACAAATCCACCATTGAAGCTTCATCAACAATCACTGCATCAAACGGTAATGGATTATCCTTATCCCGTTTAAAACCCATTTTCTTCGGGTCGAACTCCAGTAAGCGGTGAATAGTTTTCGCTTCGAGTCCTGCCATTTCACCCAATCTTTGTGCAGCCCGACCAGTGGGAGCAGCTAAACCAATTTTTTTACCCATGGCCTGCCAGAGCGAAACCAAAGTTTTCTGGGTAAAGGTCTTACCACACCCCGGGCCACCCGTGAGAACCATTACCCGTGATGAAACTGCCTTGATGACCGCCTCTGTTTGTTGGGGGGAAAGTTTAATCTTCTTACTTTTGGTGTAGCGTTCTATCCAATTGACTACACGCTTGAGGTCAACAGTTACAGGTTTTTCGAGGTGCTTTAGTAACAGTTTAGCTAAGTTGGCCTCTGTATAGTAAAACGTAGGCTTATAGCACAACCACATTTCCCCTTCGGCTACTTCTACTTTTAACTCCTCGGTTTCTACCATTTCGGTGATGATTTGCTTAACAGCTTCCTTATCAGCATCAAACTCATCAAAACTTAGTAACTCAACCGCCTCATTAACCAACTCAGGCATAGGCAAAAAACAATGACCGTCCTCGGCTGCTTGGCTTAATATATGCAGTATGCCTGATTTATATCGGTACTTAGACCAGGGTGATATGCCGACTTGTATCGCAATCTGATTAGCTGTATGGAACCCTATGCCAAAAATATCTATAGCCAACTGGTAGGGATTTTCGCTCACAATAGCGATCGCATTATTCCCATATTGTTTAAATATCTTCACGGCGTAGGTAGTTGAGACACCATGGCCTTGCAGAAAAATCATCACGTCTTTGATAGCTTTTTGTTCAGACCAGGTATCCTGGATCATCTTGACCCGTTTTTTGCCGATGCCAGGAACTTCTACCAAACGCTCAATCTGATTTTCTATGATCTCAAGGGTTTCTAGCTGAAAGTAGGCTACTATCCTTTTTGCTGTTACGGGGCCGACTCCACGAATCAGTCCACTACCTAAATATTTTTCGATACCAGTGAGGGTTGCCGGCTTAGACTCAGTATAGTTTTTAACCTGAAACTGTTGGCCATGCTTGGGATGATCGTACCAATGACCTTGAACCGATAAAGTCATTCCGGCCTGGATGTTGGGGAAGCTCCCAATAATGGCCACTAAGTCCCGAAATCCCTTCACTTGCATTTTGGCCACAGTGAACCCGGAATCTTCAGCATGATAGGTGATTCGTTCGACAACGCCTGTTAAGGTTTCGTCTTTTTGGCTGGAACTGGGATTAACGATGGTACTAGAAGCCATTACCCCTGAAAAACGGCATTTTCTTCCAATTGTACTATGTCGTTGAATGAGCAACCAAACAGAATATTTGCGCGTTCGCGCTGATCTAGGAGAAAAAAATTTCCTAGACCTCATGACGCAAAAGATCACCAAAACTGCACTTGCTTTTCAGCAGTTAGAACAAGGACTCGCCGAACTTCTAGAATCGGGTGATTGGCAACGATATCTCAAAGTGCAATCTGAGTTCCACAACTATTCCTTTAACAACGTCTTGCTCATTCTTTCTCAGTTCCCAGAAGCTTCGAGAGTTGCCGGTTATCAACATTGGCAAGAATTGGGAAGACAGGTTAAGAAAGGTAGCAAATCTATCAAAATACTAGCCCCCTTGAAATGCAAAATCGAGAAAGAAAACGACAACGGAGAACTAGAGGCAAAAACTGGTATTTTCGGCTTTAGAACAGTTAATATCTTTGATATTTCTCAAACCCAAGGAGAAGATTTACCAGAAAGAACATCCCCGTTAACCGGTGATGATGATGGATTAATTGATCGCTTAATGGCATTTAGCCTTAACAATAATGTCCCTGTATTTTTCAAAGGATTACTAGGAAACGCCAATGGCTGTTGTCGTTACGATGCGCTCTCCGGACACCCTATCGAAATCGTAGTCGACCCACTGCTACCGAAACAACATCAGGCCAAGACTTTATGCCATGAAATAGGCCATAGTTTGTTGCATTCTCGTACACAATACAATAACCATATTCCCAGAAGCAAAGCGGAATTAGAAGCTGAATCCGTTGCTTTCATTGTACTTAATTATTTCGGCATTGATTCGAGGGATTATTCGTTTCCTTATGTTGCTGGTTGGCAACAGGGAGAAGATGCCTTAGAAAATCTACGACAAAGCGGAATGCGTATTCAGAAAGCGGCCAATAAAGTTATTGAGTGGGTTGACCATAATTGTGCATTCGCACAAATTTGCAGTACAACAAACAAAAATATAATTATGTCAAAGGAAGAAAACACTCCTATCGAAGAAACCGCCGAAGCACAAGAATATCTTGAAAACAAAAAAGCTGATTATGACGATAAAATTGCCAATAAAGAGGAATACTGGTCATTAAAAGCCCAGAAATGGCAAAACGAAGCGAATGCAAGATACAATGCCTCAAACAGCATTACTGAGGATATTCCTTTAGGACAACCGATTTTAGTGGGTCATCATTCAGAACGTCGTCATCGCAAGGATATCGAACGTAGTCATAGTAATATGCGGAAATCCATCGACGCACAGGAAAAAGCAGACTATTATGCTTCCAAAACGGTTAGTACAGCTATCGCTTCTGATGATCCTGAAGCTATTCAAAAGTTAAAAGACAAGCTTGAGAAGTTACAGAACAAACAAGAAAAAATGAAGCTTGTAAATAAACTGTGGCGCAAAGCAGGAAAACCGCATCCTAAGCAGGATAACATGAACCAGGCTAACTGGGAAAAGTTTGGGAAATTGTTAACTGAAAATGGAGTCAATGCAACTGAAATCAAGGCAATGGTAGCACGAGATTTCCTCGAACGTACTCCTTTTTCTTATCATTTGTCGTTAGGCACTCAGGAAATGAAACGTATCAAAAACAGAATTGAGGACTTACGAGAAAAACTTGAACAAACCCTTACCGAAGGGAATAAAGAAACTCAGTATAATGGGTTTACTTTAGTTGAAAACTTTGAGTGCGATCGCCTTCAATTAATCTTCGACAAAAAACCCAACGAAGAAGTTAGAAATATCCTTAAAAGTAATAGCTTTCGTTGGAGTCAATATCACAAAGCTTGGCAACGGCATCTTAATAATAATAGTCGTTACTACGCTAAACAAGCAATTTCAGAATTTCCAGAAAAGCTATTTTAGTTTTAATTATCTCAACTCAATAACCCCAATAGAGACGGAGCAATCTGTCTCTTTTTAGTCTATCTGAAATTCAGCCGTTAATCATAATGCCCAGAAAAAAGAAGAAACCCATCAACCTCGAAGATAAACAGAGAAATCGTCGGGAAACTATGACAAACTTCTATATTAATCGCTTAACCGAAGTTTGTCATAACCCTGAACAAGTTTGGAAACTTACCAAAGATCCTAACAACATTTTACGACTCAACTCTCAAGAAATCAACGACGTTTTAACTGAATTAGACCGTCGTGTAGCAGTGGGAGAAATTGACTCATACATCAAAGAAAAAATCATTAAAGGAATTAACTATCAATGATCGAACAACTATCGATTTTCGATTTACCTGTACAAGATACCCCCACAAAACTACGGTATCCTAATCCCAAAAAAGCCCAGAGATTTAGAGACTTAGCTGATAAAATGCAGTCTCAAATCGATAATAAGCTGAACCCTGCTATTGGGCAACAACGACCAACAAGGCGACGGGCGAGAATTGCTGCATCTATGCGCCAAGATGGTGAGAAGTTAGCATTAATTCAAGGCTGGTTATATGCAATGGCTGATGCCTTAGAGGAAGGCACATTACCTCGTATTCTATCCGACATCACCACAAAAAGCCAATTATCCGAGTTAGCCGACTTTAGAGATCCTAATTGGCGCGATGACTCGATCAAACAAGGTATAGCGGTTGATGGTTGGGCTAGATCGCTATTACGGGCAAATCTCCGTACTGTTTCCCATGTCCGAAGTGCGATCGCAGCCCTCGAAAAACTCCATCAAGCCCCTGTTATTGACCCTAAAATTAAGCAAATCGCCGAAATTGAGCGTAGTTTGATTGGAGCTAATATTCCTGGCTATTTCCCCACGCCTAAGCCTATTTGTGAGCAAATGGTTAGATTAGCCATGCTTAGACCAGGTATGCGCGTCTGGGAACCAAGTGCCGGAAAGGGGGACATTGCCAGTGCCATAAAAGAAGCTGCTGATGTTAACCTAGAAGTTTGCGAATTCAACCTTTCTTTAAGAGAACTTCTCAAACTTAAAGGTTTTAATGTTATCGGCTTTGATTGCTTCGATATTACCACATCTTTTGACCGAATCCTGATGAACCCTCCGTTTGTCAAGGGTAGCGAAATTAATCATATTCGCCATGCTTATGATCGTCTCGTTGAGGGAGGAAGGTTGGTGGCGATTTCACCTGAATCGATAGAATTTCGCAAGGACAAGAAATATCGGGAGTTTCGGGAATGGTTAGAGGATAAGTGCATTATTAATGACCCCTTGCCACAAGGAAGCTTCTTAATGAGTAGTCGCTCTACAGGGGTGAACACAAGAATCCTTGTTTTAGAGCGTTGACGTGCGCTTTGCGCTGTTTTCGAGATTAGTATAAGCAACCTCGATGACTTACTCGAAATATCAAAGTAAAGTTGTTCCCCTCGATGACCACTGGAGACTTAATTGTTTTCTAGCCCATTTAGCCACCATTACCAATCCAAAAGGCGAAAGGCATACTACATATTTTGGCTTTGATGATTACCAAGAAGCCCAAGCATTCTATCAATATCTAACCCAAAATCGTCTTTGCTCAAGGGCAATTATCCGTCGTAGCCAACGACTTGTATCTTGCCAGTACGAAATAAAAAGTTGGGGGGTAGGTTCAGGCATTCTAGTAAGAATTTTGAACCACCAAGACTTGCCTTTGATTAGCTTTATTAATCAAAAACAGCAAGTTTAATCAACCCCAATTGATAAATATCTACACCCAATATTACCATGTCTTATACACAAATTCAACGTCTCGAATGCCAAGGGATTCCTACTATCGAATATCGTGCAGAACCTGATGAAATCCCTATTCCTCAGAGAATTCAGTTCGATTTTGTCCCTCGGTTTCCCTATGATCAATATGCTTATTCTGAACCCAGATATGTCTTTTGTGAAGAAGTTGTTTTAGCTTCTCAATGGCATGAATGCCAAAAGAATCAAGATGATTTCTTCGATATATATGAGACTTATCGTATCTCTACGTTAGATTTGGTTGAGTACACCATGACAGGCGATCGCTTGTACGAAGCCCCTTATTGGCGATTTGGCATTAGGGGTGTTAAAGGAAAGCATGAAATTAGTTGGTTTCAAGAAGATGAGTTAATTTCCTTAGCTGAGATTAATTCAGAAGACCAGGAATTTTAGAGAATTTAGGGAGGATTTTGGTTCTCCTTTTTCTTTTGGTTTTACCTTTATTTGGTGGGGACTTTTTGGGCTATAAACTAACTCTAACCCTTATGAGACAAAGTTTTGACAGTGGTGACTTTTTTAGAAGGTAAAATGCGGAAAAATCAAGCTCCATAACCAGTTTAACACTGATCCACTATAGCTTTCAGGATGCGGAAAGTCATGTTGACGGGGCGATCGGAAAAGTCCCATCAATTGGGGTAAAATCGTTGACCAATCAGGGGTTGAACCTGTTCGGTTTTTTGTCAACGCTGGCACTGGTAACTGGTCAAAAAAAGCAGTCCAAGATGGCTTTATAGCTGATTCAACAAGGCTTTGAACCTGGTCAAATTTTTCCAAACAACCCTCTTTTCATAGATTGGACAAAGGATTTTATTGTTTTATCCCCATTTTAAAGGTGGTAACAATTTTTCGTCGAAACTGTGTAAAAGGCTGGTTAGACAAGGAGTTGAAGGTGGTAACTTTTTTCAGAACAAGTTCAGGATCTTGTGATGGAAAATTTTGACTCAAAGTCAGCTTAAGCACCATTCTTTAAGCCTTTGAGACTGATGGAAAAATAATGTCCTTCACCTTCATTTTCTAAAGCCTCACGCTTTGCGTGAATTAAGCAGAGTATTTCATGGTTCAAAAAAATATAGAGGTATTAGACAATGATCAATAATTTCGACGCTCAGCATTATGCTTTATTGTACTGCAAATATGACCCCGAATCTGGCAACAGAAACTGGAAACAACTTCTTGAACAAAATGAAGTAGAAACCATTGATTTATTGATTGCTAGAAATGCCTTAAAAGCTCAAGAAAAAGAGGTAGAAGTTCACCAAATCATTTATTATGGTTCCCCATTAGCTCAACAGTTAACCGAAGAAAATAGAGTTAGCTACAGTTTTCGAGTTACGGCATTAGCTTTATTTCCTAATATCATCTCAGTCAATTTCTTTGATGATAAATTCAACTCGACCATTCCTAAACCTAAGTTTCATATAGGACAACCTGTTATTGTTGATCCCTTAGATGGAATTGATCCAACTGATTACATTGTAACAGGAATTGCTTTAAATTATAGCCCAGGTCATCTACCCCGTTGGTCTTATTGTATAGGGGATAAAGAAGAGAGTTTCCTAGAGTACGATTTTGCAGAAGCTTGGCATGATGAAACGGAAATTAGTCAAGAAAAAAATAAACAAACTCCCATTATTTCGTGGTTCTTACTACATTTTCATTAGTGCTGACAATTATGTTTGGAACGGAACCAATTGGTCATTTAGTCACTGGGAAGCCAAACATTATGAAAGCTGGACGGCAATTAAATCAGCACAGCATCAACTACAATTCAACCCTCATTTTAAGGCTAGAAAAAGCGAAATTAAAGCTATTTTTAAGCCTTAAATAATTAACCACATCGACACATTTACATTATAGGAGAAAAAATCATGACATCTTTGAATAAGTATATCGAAAACCAATCACAACACATTGAAGAAAGTTTACAAGAAATTGCTAAATTACAACAGCAATTAAATGACTTTCAACAAAAATTAAGGATTGATCAGCAAGTTCATCAAGCTCAAAAGACCGCAGAAGTTGAAGTTTCTAAGAGCTTAAATCAACTGAAGAAGTTATTCAAAGACTTGTGTGGAATCTACCCAGTCGAAGTTCTTGATGACTTAGCAGATGAAATTGCTGATATGGCAGAAGAAGTCAAAGATAACTATCAAGAATACGCCCAATCTGGTCGGTTCTTGAATGGTGCAGATGATGAAGAAATCGAAGAAACTCAGGAATTAACTGATGCCAAAGATTATACTTTAATTGCTGAATCTTTGCCCCTCGAAGATGATGATCAAACCCTTTTGACTCAATCTCAAATTGAGGTTATTATTAAGTCGAAAGATGATAAAATTCACAGCTTTATTCGACAGCAATTAGAAATTTCGGGTCGGGTCAAGCAATTATCGACGTTAACGAAGAAAATGACGGAGAAACGGTTAACTAGAAAACGGTTAGAAGATATTATTCACGCTGCTGAATTAATATCTAAACCGCTTAGTTTAAATGGTTCTAGCTCTATCAATCACACTTAATTTTGCTTCGCAAATATTAGATGAAAATGGCAGTGGGAAGCCAAAGGAAACCACCTCTGTTATAAGTACGAATTGATTTCTCTCGCATTAATTACGACTTATAATAATAGTTAAACCAGAGAGTATGTTATTTATTAGAAAAGAAGGACAACTACAATCCTTAAGGCACTTTTCTGATAAATTGACATAAACCACTAACCTTGTTGCCTTCGAGGTTAGTTTTATTATTTTGATAAGAACTTAAAATGAAGACAAAAATGAGGTATAAAGATGAATTGGTCAGAAAAGTTTAAAGAAAAGGTAAGAGAAATACAAAAGGAAAAAGGTCGTTGTTTATTAAGAACTAATAATTATGCTTTTATTGATGCGGTAGAAACCCGAAACAATAAAGCCGTTAAACGCCAAGTCCACTGGATTTGTGAACAACGAACTAACGGATACGCCTTTATTTTATTAGATGGGGTAACTGGACATGAATCCTGGTATGTTGATGATTTAGTAAAAACGTTATCACAAGAAACAGATGGTGAGTTCTTCACCGCTTGTTTTGGATGTTCTAACTATCCAAAGTTAGAACTCGATTTATCTCAAATGAGGTCGGTGATAATGCAGTTACATTCACAATTCAATTAATCTAAAGTAACCTTTTCTAAAACTAACCTTATTAGCTTTAAGGTTAGTCTATTTTTTTATGATTTAAGAAGATTTAAAGCATCTCTATTAATTAGGGATTCTTTTTTATTGATAATCTTTTCAAGTAATTGAGTGCGCTTTGCGCTTATTTCCTAGTAGTTACTAGAGAATAATTATGGAAACCAAAATAACAGAAAGTCTTCCGCAGTTGGAAGAGGAACTCGAATTAATTCTCGCATACCTCGACAGCGATAATCCCGAAGAAAGGAAAGTCGCAGAAGAAATCTTTAATGATTTTCTCCCCCGTTTAGAAAGTAAAATTGATGCTTACATAAAAGTTATCAAATGGAGGGAATCATTAATAGAATACCAAGAAAATGAAGCTAAGCGAATTAGTGATTTAGCTCATACTAATAAGCAAACAGTTCATTGGCTTAAAAGTAAACTGCAAACCTTCATGGAAACTAGAGTAGAACAACTCGGAGACAAAGGTAAACGCCTCGAAGGTAAGCTTTCCAAGGTTAGTCTTTGTAATAATGGGGGTCGTCCTCCTATTTGGATTAACCCCGAACTTAAGACTGAAGATTATCCCGAAGAATATAAAGAAGTTCGGCTTCATATTAATCATAATAAATTAGCTGAAGAAGCTCTTAATTATGATGAAGTTCGGGATGAGAAAGGAACTTTAATTGCCAAGGTTATGCCACGGGGAAAGCATATTAGGATTAAGTAAATGCAAGAATTAGAAATAGAATTAGAATTAGCGAAGCTAATCAACCGATATTCTCTGTTAGAAATATTAATTGCACTCAGAGAGTTTTTTTGAAGAGAAATCTCAATCAAATTTAGCAAGAATCAAACTAAATTTTGGAGAAAGTCATGGAGCATCCTTTTATCATTTTTAAACTTAAATTTCGTGATATCAGGTTAATTGAACTAAGTGTATTATTTGATGATGACTATGATATTTGGAGTCTCCATCTGTCTAGGCTTCATCTAGCCTTTCTTGTTTATGATGAGTTTAATTTCAATTCACGGGTAAGTTTTAGGTTTCAATGGGGTGAACTACGAATAGGATGGTTTTCCTTTTATGTACACCTGTGTTGGTATCCGTTTAGCTAGAGCAAGAAAGGGGGGTGTCCCCCTAACAAACTGTAAAAAGGTAAGTTATGATTGACTTTTCTTATACTGGAATTCGTAACTACTGGGAATACTTAAAAGGCAATAACGTATTTTAATCTTTACAGTAGCAAAACTATTTTAAGCTTTGTTTTAAAACCCCTTCCTAATGTTATCGAAAAATATCCACAACTAAAGAATTACCAAAGTTAAAGAGAAACGGAAAATCAGAATCATGATTCAAGTCAAAAATTGTCTCATCATCGATACCGAAACCAACGGAGACACAGAAAATCAAACTATTCTTGAAGTTGGAGCCATTTGATATTCCGTAGAATATCAAACCACATTGTCTTGTCTAAGTACCTTACTTTATGTAGATTCAGAGACAAAAAATAATGCTTTTCTTATCAACAAAATACCCATTGAAACGACTCAAAATACAGTGATGCAAACCTATATAATTGATAGTTTACAAAGAGCTTATCAATTAGCAGATGTGGTTGTTGCACACAATAAAGATTTTGACCAACCTTTAATTTTAAACTCCGATTGGGCTGGTTTTTGGGAGAAGCCTTGGTTATGTACTTACAAAGATTTTGAACTATTTCCTGATGCTTACCCAGGAAAACGAGACTTGATTTCTTTAGCACAATTTTACGGAGTTGGTGTTAATATTAGCCACCGTGCTATTAATGATTGTCTGCTACTAGCAGAGGTGTTTAACCGCGTTCCTAATCTACAAGAACAGTTCAGAATTGCTCAGTTACCAATCATTGAAGCTATTTGTTCTAAATCTGATGAAGTTTTAAAAGAACAGGGGTTTAAATGGAATTATGATCAACAAGGATGGTTCAAGAAAGACAAGCAGGAAAGCTTCGATTTTCCTGTTATTAGAAACTCTAAAATCCGCCATATATTCCGAGCATTTGTCAGCTACGATGAACGCCAAATAGCCAAAGATTGGGGCTTTACTTGGAACTCAGAACGCAAAGCTTGGGAACGGTTATTAAGTCCTGAAGCTATTGATCTAATGCCGTTTCCTGTTGTCCAGTTAGAAAAAGATTCTATAGACAAATCATTGGCTACAACAAAATCAGCTAATTGACTTTAATAATAATAAACTGGAAACTTAATTCAATATTTTCCAGTTTATTATATCTTTTTTTGCGCTTTGCGCTGATAGAAAAACATATTTTCTATCAGCCTTATGCCAAACTATCCGTGCGGACGAATGCCCTGCGTTTGGGCTAGTTTATCAGTCGCTGCTACCAAATTAAAAGAAATTGATACCGACAACGAAATCGCTAATTCTTTACTTTTTGAACTAGAAACGGCTGTCCATTTAACTGAGTCATTTGACAAAATTTGGAGTTCAATTTACTGGAACAAATCGAGAAAAAAAACGAGAGTTCGGGTAACAATTACTTTGACCAAATTAGCTCAATCTATCTTCGATCATATCACAGAAAGTATCAAGTTATTTGATGAACTTTGTGAGCAACAAGAACAACTACAAACCATAGAAATTACCAATGATTGGTTAGAGATTCATTGTTGTATAGCTAGAGCCAAAAGAACCTTTGACCAATATCACTACAAGCTCATCAAGCCATTACCTTTATTTGAGTATTTAGAGAAAATGAAAAGTCATGAATTACCTTAAACAAGTTAGCTACATTGAACTAAAAGATGGGTTTCAAACCTATATCTTTAAGACAAACCTTGACTTCGTTCGATACAAATTCTTTCCCACAAAAGAAGAACTTAATGATGCCCTAGAAAAAGCTAAGAATCAAGGCTGGAAAGTGATTAATGCAACCAAAACAGTTAATCGATTGAACAGACAAACCAAAAAATAAAAGAACCGCGCATTTGCGCGGATCGATTGAAAATGTATCATATTTCTTTCATGAATTCTAACACAAAATCCTCAAAAAAAACAAGTCCGACAACTTGGAACGAGAAACCCTTAAACTTTACGCTCACCTTAAACGACGTAGAAGAAAGTCTCGAATTAACCCCAAGAGAACAAGCTTTGTTTGAACGTTGGGAAAATGAACACTTAGCCTATGCAGACATCGATCTGCACTATTAATCATGTCAACTGATTTATTTCCGAAGATAACAGAAATGTTATCTCAGTTATCTCAACTTCAATCCGATTTAATACATCTCAAACAACAAATCATCGAGATAGAAATGTCTCAAGAAACATCCCAAAATGTTGTCAATTCTTCCCAATCTTTACCCTTTTAAATTAACATTATGCCCAGAAGAAGTACCACTACCAACACAACCCTTTCAGAACCTTTGACCCCAGAAGTGGTTAAAGAAATGCCCCAAGAAGTAGCCCAAAATACCTTGGTTAATCAACAACAAACAGCTATTGAGAGAGATGAGTTTGCTTCTACTGAATTCATTGACCCTAATGCCCGTTTGCCTCGTATTCAAGCCCTAAGAGGCATGAATGACAAATTATGTGGGTATTTCATCAATATCAATGAAATGGCTAAAGCTGGTTTCATTGACTTCGACTCAGTGGTAGATCAACTTATCGAATATACCTTTGAGTCTTCGGGAGAAACTGAACAAGGTTTGTTACTCCAGAAACCTAGAATGTTGGTTTGTCCCCGTACACCTTTGTTTGGTTTTGACCGCGCAGCCACTCAAGAAACCCAACAGTTAGTCCCTGTTGGTCATTGGCAACGCTCTTTCAAAGACGATGACAACATTGGTAACTGCCAAATTTATGAAATTATTCTCTTAAATGAAGATAATCAGCCTCTACACACTGTACCCCTGAGTTACGTCGCTAAAGGTGCTAATCAAGCCACTTTTAGCCAAGAATGGCAGAAGTTAACCCAAGAGGTCACAAGCTGTCATGCGATCGCTAATGGCATTGCAGCCAGACCCAAAGATGCACGGTTTAACTCGTTATGTGTCTTTGAATTAACCGTAGGACGCGAAAAAGTAGGCACTAAACAAAAATCCTTTGCTTGTCGGGTAAATGGACACACTGTACCTACGATGGAAAATTGGACGGATTTCTTTGTCGGTTATAATCCCATTGTCAAAAATCAAGTTTGGGATGGGTTACAGCCTACATTACCACCAGCTATCCCTGAAACTTTAGCCTTACCTGGAGGAGTCGAAGAAGAGTAGTTATTGATAGCAGGATTATAACATCAATTAACAATTAACAATTGATTAATTCAAAAAAGTCATTGTTCATTATTAATTGTACATTGTTTAATCCTGCTTTATTGTTAGTATAAGAGAGAAAAATGGATGAGTAGACTTAATGAGCTAGATGCAGAATTAGCTTTAATTCCTAATACCCCAAAAGAGATTGTCAAACTCTGGAGTCAAAAACTAAGGGAATTATCTCGGTATTCTTATTCTAGAATTGATAAAGAAACTGTAGAATTATTGGTTTGCTGCACCCATCATTTAGGAGAAATAACCGAAGGTCGCGCAGCAGAAATTTTAGGTTTATTTAGATTAGATTTTCGAGATTTATATCTCAAATGGGAAAAGGATTACACAGAAAATTCAGAGTAATCAAAATTAATTAACTAATTTGCTTGTCACTTTTAACCTCTTAGAAAAAACTTCTAAGAGGTTATTTTTAATTAATTAAATGCTCATGTCTTACGTTTATATTCTCCACTTTCAAAGACCTATCTCACCATATCATACCGCTCAACATTATGTAGGTTTCACCAAAGATATTGATCAACGAATCAGAGAACATCGAAAAGGTAGAGGTTCTCGGTTTTGTGCAGTAGCTAAAGAGCGAGATATTAGTTTTACTTTAGCCGAATTGTTAATGGGTGAAAGGAGCTTAGAAAAAGCTATTAAACGGCAGAAAAATACTAAAATTTTTTGTCCTGTTTGTTGTAAGTCTAACTATTATTCATCTTAGCTTTAGGCGTTGCCTTTATTGACAAATAATAGAGGTAATATCTTATGTTAAGCTGGATTTCTTCGTTCGTAATTTGGTCTTTAGGAGTTACTTATCTCCTCAGTTTTATCAATTAATATTTTTACTTTTAACTTATGTTATTAGCATAAGTTATTTTTTTCTTATTTTAAGTTTAAAACGCTTTGCGTAAATTGAATGAAGGTAGTGGGAAGCCTTTAAAACTACTTCTATTTTAAGGTGTCGCAGTATATGATATTTTTCAGATTATATACCACCTTAAAATAAATATAAACAAAGAAAGAGGGCGTTACTTAAATAAGGTTTTTTAGTTAACTTGTTTAAGCTAACGTTACTGGTTAATTAATAAATAAGCATTCTTAGTTATTAATTAATAAAAACTAAAAAAGATGTAATTTTAACCCTTTTATGAAGGTTATATTATGAAACTACCAAATCCAAAACGTGCTATATTAGGAGATAAGATAGAGCGTTATTCTTTGAATTTCGAGCATCCTATAGGGAAACATAAAGCTCTGCTTTTTCAAAGACGTTTAGGAATTACTTTAACTAATAAAAGTATCCTAGAAAATGCTTTATTAGAGGCAATTTGCGAGAATGAAGCTATACTCTATAAAGAAGATAGTTGGGGAACTCATTATGATGTTAAGTTTTTTCTAGAGACTGATATAGGCTCATCTTTAATATTAAGTGCTTGGATTATTCGTTTCCAAGAAGACTTCCCCCGATTAACCAACGTTTATCCTATTAATAAGTGAGGTGAATAATGAACAGTATTAAAGAGTATAATTTAGTAGTTTTAACTAAAGATATTCAAGCCATTCATAAACAAACTCATAATCCTATTTTATTACGTCGAGGCCAGGTGGGAACAGTGGTTATGGATTTTGAAGAACAAGCTTTTTTAATTGATTTTGCTGATGAAGAAGGAATAACTTATGCGATGGAAACAGTTAACAAAGAATATTTAATTCCTTTACTTTATGAACCTTCCGAAGTCTTAGCTTCCTAATATCCAAACTTTTTCCCCTTTCAGGGAGATTTCTTGATAATTTTTCAAGGACTCTCCCTATGATTAATGGTTATGCTGCTGAACAAATCTTATTTAATTTAATCAAAAACTCTCCTAAAATCAAAGGTTTTAAACTACCTTCATCGGAAGAATTGATTAATATTGCTTCTCAGTCTCAACTAGGAAGAAAAAGGATTAAATCAGCAACTTCTTTCTTACTTGAAGAATTCGGTGTTAATTATAGACATCCTAAAACTAATCAATTATCCAGAGTTTTAGATTGGCAAATGGTTCCCAGTTCAATTATTCTTGATTACATTTTTGGAATAGATACAGTCGTCAATATCCTTGGTTTTACCATAGCCATTGATGTTACCGTCAATTCTAATAAGATAGAAGAAAAACAACAAAAACTAACAAATCTAAAACCTTTATGGCAAGAAATTGGTATTGATAAAGCCTGTGTTTGCTATGTTAGTAATCCCAATTCTAATTGTTTATGGCAATCTTTAAAGTCAGTAACAAAACAAAGCCAAGTTACTACATTTTCACTATAATTAAGACTCGTCCCCATTAACAATGAACAATGAACGATGAACAATGAACAATAGACAATGAATAATTGTTAACTATTAATTATTAATTGTTAATTGCTTTGTGGGGATTGAGTTTTTTTCTGTTAACTTAAGTTCTCAAAAATATGAAACATATTTTAAGTAATTTAATTAGTAAAGTCCAACAAACTATTATGGAATACTATGGTCACTTCACAGAAGATAGTTACGTCATTGATAAACCAATTCCTACACCAGTTGCTAGTTTAATTAGAAAGTTAGGTAATTGGTTGGTAGCTTTGGATGCTTAAGGTGAACATCTTCTGTAAAACTGGTCTAATTTGAGATCAGTTTTTTTCCTTTCAGGAACATTTGATGAACAGTGCTAACCACTTCACAGCACATATCTCTACACATTTAGGAGTAAAAATCATGATACTCGAAATTTTCTTGTTTATCGTTATTTTCTGTTTCTACTGTTGCTTAGTCCCAACTACATCTACAGTAGAACAAGATTCTTTTGACAACTTTATTCCCTCAATCAAAAAAGCTTTCTCAGAAGAATTTGATCCAACCCCTGAAACTATTGAAAAAAACACAAATCTTAAGCTAACTCCTCAAGTTTCTTTATCCCAAACTTATCATTCAAATTCAGATAACTTGATGATAAAGCCTACATCGATTGTTCCAAAAAAGAGCAAAGAATCAACTAATTTATCAGCTAATCTTGAGTCCTTAACTTATAAAGAACTTAAAGAATTTGTTAAGACTCATAACTTACAAAGCACAGTTAGAAATATTTGTAATAAACCTTACAATCGTTGTAAAAAGAAAGAGTTAATTGAAGTCCTAAAAGCTTAATTAGACAATTAACTAAATTAACAAATCGTGCTAAAAATTACTTTTATATTTTAGCACGATTTCTATTTTTTGGCTTTGCCAATATTTGATGAAAATCTCATAATCTTAGGAGTAAATAATGTCTCAAACTCAAGAAAAGAAACAAACTCTTTATACTTATCATCCTTCATTTGAGGATTCTATCAAGTATACAGAAAGAGTTAAACAACTTTCTAGCGAAAACTGGGTTGATTGGGTTATTGGTATGATCAGTCACGAACCCACCACTAATCCAGTAGGTATAGTGGGGGCTTGAAAAGCCCAAGACGTGACCAGACTAAGGTTCTAGAGACCTACGTTATTTGAGTCAAGACACCTTGAGATGCGTGCCAGTCTCACGCTCTGTCGCTCATCTTTAAACATCCCTAAACGGGTTAAGGAAGTGAGATGGGACTAACAAGCTCAAATAACATTGTCGAGGCAAACTTTACCCTAGAAATAGGAGATTAAAACTAATGTTCGTATTCGTATTGTCAAAAGACAAGCGACCCCTGAGTCCCTGCCATCAGGCAAGAGCCAGAAAACTGTTAAAACAAGGGAAGGCAGCCGTATATCGAAAATACCCCTTTACGATTATCCTCAAAGAAGAGGTGAACCCTAACAAGCCTAAACCTTGTCGAATTAAACTTGATCCTGGTGCAAAAGTAACCGGTATTGCCTTAATTCAAGGGGATAGGGTTATCTTTGGTGCTGAACTTGAACACCGAGGATTTAGAATCAAAGACTCACTTGAGTCAAGAAGACAATTAAGAAGGGGACGCAGAGGAAGGAAAACTCGCTACCGCAAGCCTCGATTCCTAAATAGAACACGGCCTAAAGGTTGGCTTCCCCCATCCTTACAAAGCCGCGTTGAGAACATTAACACTTGGGTTAATCGGCTGAGAAAACTCTGTCCGGTGGACTCGATTAGTGTTGAACTTGTTCGGTTTGACACTCAGCAGCTAGAGAATCCTGAAATCTCAGGAGTCGAGTACCAACAAGGAACCCTTTTCGGGTATGAGGTACGAGAGTATCTACTAGAGAAGTACAATCGGACTTGTCAGTATTGCGGAGCTAAAGAGGTTCCTTTTGAGATAGAGCATATTGTACCTAAATCAAAGGGGGGAAGCGATCGCGTTTCTAATCTCACTCTAAGTTGCCACAAATGCAACCAGAAGAAAGGAAACCGGTCAGTTGAGGAGTTCCTTAAGGGTAAGCCTGAAGTGCTGAAACGAGTTAAAGCTAATGCCAAAAAGCCCCTGAGAGATGCTGCTGCGGTGAACGCTGCTCGGTGGGCAGTCTTTAACCGATTAAAGGCTAGTGGACTAGAGGTAGAGGCTGGTTCAGGAGGACTAACTAAGTTTAATCGAACCAAGCACGAACTCCCTAAGACGCACTGGCTAGATGCAGCTTGTGTGGGCAAATCAACACCAAGCAAATTACGAATGCTGGTACAGAAGCCACTTAAAATTAAAGCCACTGGTCACGGCACAAGGCAAATGTGCCGCACCAACAAGTATGGGTTCCCAACTCGTTATGTCCCGCACAAAAAAGATGTTAAAGGATTTCAAACCGGTGACATTGTTAAGGCTGTAGTTACTAAGGGAAAGAAGACCGGCATTTATGTTGGGAGGGTAGCCGTACGCTCGACTGGGAGTTTTAACATTTCGACTGCAAAAGGCGTAATCCAGGGCATTAATCACAAATATTGCCGACAAATTCACAAGAAGGATGGTTACTCTTATGCCACATAGCTACTGCCCACCTTTTCCTCTCATCGCTAACCTTTTCGGTATAACGAGAGTCTCCAAGGAGGAGGAAAGATGAAAATCAAAAATGGACGATTCAATATCCTGATGATATTTCTCCGATGATTTTGTTCAAATGCGAACAAAACGGACAGGTTGCCCTTGATTTTGAGTTTAATTGGTGCGATGAACCGTGGTTGAGAATTGATCAGCCTCTCTACGAAGGTGTTACTTTATTGTTGATTGACGGGGTATTAACAGTTTCCAATAAGTAAGATTTATCCTAATGTCGCTAAAAAGAGAAGCTTAGTCTTCTCTTTTTTTTTCTTAGATTATTATAGTAAATACTGTTAAAAGCTCATTGCGCTAATTTAATAACCATTATTAGGAAAAACTAATGAGATTACCTGGTCTTTGCACAGAACGTTCACAAACCTTTGTTTGGTTAACAACAGCTTTATGCGTTTTATTACTCCTGTAAAACTTTTTTGTCATGACAATTTTTTTTGTCATGACAATGATAAATAAAATCTAAAGATGTTAAAAACAGCAACAAAAAACAGTGACAAAGTTGTTGTAGTTTATTACAATAACCAACAATTGTTCTGAGATGATTCCCCCCACTCATTTTAGGACTAAGCAATAAGGTATTAATAGAAGCATTAACCCCTCCCCCACCTGGGTTGCTTCTGCTCAAACAAAGTGTCAATTGTCTCATTTCACATTGAGGCACACACTTTTTTCCAAATTTAAGACGAAAGAGCATTCAGTTAATAATGCTCATTGTCTATTTTTTTCGTAATAGTTTTTGTGTAATTAAGGGAATTTAAAAATGTCTAAAGTCTCCGAAAAAGTCATAACAGTATTAAGTCAAGAATACGAAGAAAGTCATCCTTTAATAATGACAGTTTCCGTTGGTATTCCTGCTACACAATATTTAATGATTGGAATGATTTGTTATTCTCTCGCCTTGCAAGGAGTCAAATTTTTAAAGAAAAAAAAGTCTCCCAACTCTCAAAATTAAGTTAGAAGACTTGAACAATGTACAATGTACAATTAATAATTAACAATGATAGAAAAATAGTAATTGTTAACTGTTAATTGTTAACTGTTAATTGATTAACAATCAAGATAATCCGT
>NZ_AAXW01000075.1 GCF_000169335.1 Crocosphaera chwakensis CCY0110 | reverse complement strand
TTTCCCTAGTGACAATAAAATCACGAGTTCTTCCGTCCACGGGTTCATCTTCAGCATCAAAGAAACGAACCTGAACATCTTCTATGACCCCTTCAGCAATGACTAAGGTAACAATTCCATCTTCGCTGACTTCTGGAGAACCGATCACTTGTGCTAAGTCAAATCCTTGTTCAGCGTACCATTCATTAATTGCTCTAATTCCCTCTTGAAGTTCCCGAAGATTGAGGATTTCGCCGTATTGATCACCAAAAATTTCTTGGACTTTTTCAGGGGGTAACGCTCTTTGATCTTCTATATCGGGAACAGTGTTGACAACAACCTCCTCTAAAATGGGGTTAACTTCTACGTTGTAACTAATCCTTACCCCTAAAGGTGTGTCAGCCGGTGTTACCTCAACGTTAGCAAAATAACCAGTGGCATAAATGGCGTTAACGTCTTCTTGAAGTTGAGAACGAGTCGCCGTTCGACCTGGCCGAGTTTGAATGGTGTTGTAAACCAAATCTTGTAATTCTGGTCCGGCCCCTTCAACCACCACTTCGACTACCAACACTCGCGGTTCTTCTGCGGTGGTTTCCGTTTCTTCTGCGTCAGAGTCAGGGGGAGGAATCGTTTCAGGAACGGGAACCACTGGGGGTTCAGTGTCTGGTGAATCTTCAATTCCAGGAATAGGCGTAGTTTCTTGTGCCGTTTCTTGTTCAGTAGTTGATTCGGCTGCGATCGCTTGATCTAGATGGGTTGGTGATAACGATTGATCCTCGAAAGCGTTCGGTGCTGTTAACGCTGTCTGTTTTTCTAAAATGGCTGTGGCTGAATCAGAGAGATTCTCAGAGGTAGCTCCAGTTTCTTCAGTGCTAGAAACTTTAACATCAGGCTCAATTGTGTCTAAAGACTCCTTTAACTGAGACTCTGAGATAACAGAATCATCAGACTCTAAAGAAGCCTTGGAAGCCATCTCTGGGGTGGCTGTGGTTTCTTTTAGGGTAGAAACTTTAGGATATGACTCAACAGTGTCTGAGGACTCATCTAACCAGGGGTCTGAGATGATAGAGTGATCGAACTCTATTGCTACTTGTTCTTTTATCGACTGTATGGAAGAAACCGACGCTTTCTCATTAGACTGTACTCCTTGTTTAATATCAGAAACCTGGGGATAATCACTCACACTTTTTGATGAATCATCGGCCCCTAATTCTGTGGTTGAATAGTCCAGAAATTCAAAAGTAGTCTTTTCTGGGTCTTTGATACTAGCGACTGATGGCACATTTTGGCCCCTAATAGGCTTATTTGTTAACCATACCGTTGTTGTTGTCAGAATGATCCCCAACAAAGGAGAAAAATAGAACTTTTTACTCTGGTTTGACACGTCCACACACCCAATCAAGCTATAGCGTTTTTACTGTTATCCGTTGCTGATGGTTAACTTAACTAATAGCTAACAGCTTGTCTAACAGCCGAGCCATCTTACCCATTATTCTGACTATCACCATAACAAATTGTTCCGATCGCCTTTACGCTTCATGGGAAGCTAATCTGTCTAAAATTCGCTTCTGAACTTGTTGATAGGCAGTTTCAACTTGTCCTAAGTCTCGACGAAATCGATCTTTATCCATTACACGCCGTTGGGGATCACTTTCATTTTGATCCCACAGTCGACAGGTATCAGGACTGATTTCATCGGCGAGTAGGATTTGTCCTTGGGTATCGATGCCGAATTCGAGTTTAAAATCTACTAAGGTAATTTGACAACTGGCAAATAATTCTTGTAGATATTGGTTAATGCTTAGGGCAAGGGTTTGCAGTTGTTTGAGTTGTTCTTCTGTAGCCAGTTCTAACACGAACAAGCGATCGCGGGTTAATAAAGGATCTCCTAATTCATCTTTTTTGAAATAATATTCCACTAAGGGAAAAGGTAATTGATAGCCTTCTTCTAACCCAGTTTGTCGACATAAACTACCGGCTGCAATATTTCTGACAACGACTTCTATGGGAATTATTTTTACTCGTTTGACTAAAATTTTATCATCAGCAGATTGTTCAATTAAATGGGTCTGAATGCCTTTCGATTCTAACCATTGAAATAACGCTACTGTAATTTGGCAGTTCATTTTCCCTTTTTGGCCAATGGTTCCTCGTTTTTGGGCATTGAACGCAGTAGCATCATCTTTAAAATGGGTCAATAGAACTTCGGTATCCTCTGTGCTATAAAGAATTTTTGCTTTGCCTTCGTACAATTTTTTCATCATATTTTTTTATATCTAATGAGTTAGAACATGAGACTTTTATCTATTTTTAATTTAAACAATTTTAGAACAACAGGTAAGAGAAAACAGCAAATAACAAACTTTCATCAGTTGAAGTTATTAATTACGTTAAAAACTCTAGCACTAGAGTTCATGATCTCAGTTCCCGTTGTTTTAGCCAATTGTAATGATCGCGTTGCTAGTTTAACATTGGTGCAACCGATTATGGAACGTTTATGGCCGAAACTAAAAGCAGAAAATCCTATTTATGCTCAGCTAAAAAATAATTCTATTACTCTAACAGAGGAATTTGCTGCGTTAAGTGGGACACAAAAGCAGCAAGCTTTAGAACCCCTTCAACTAGGATACAAAAACAATTGGTTTGAGTTTCTGACCCCTGAAGAAAAAAAGTCCGCTTTAGGAGATCGTGGTTGGGGTACTATTTCCCCTTATCTAGTTTATGGGAGTGATGGTCGTCTTATTTCTGTTCCCTATGATGGTTGTACTCGCTTGACTCTGCTAACGGAAAAAGATCGTTTTAGTTATTATTATCAAACCCTCATCTATCGAAAAAGTTTAGAAGCAGGACAAAGTCATATCACCCCTCAAATGTTACGTAACGCAGGTCAACCGTCTTGGAGAAAGGTGAATGTTTCGATTGCACAACAGCAAGAGGAAAAGATTCGATTAGAATTTTGGCAAACCATTGGTTACGATCAAGTCGATGAGGGTTGGTGGATCGCTTGGGTTCCCGAACAAGGTCATTTTGAAATTAATGTTCCTGTTAATTATGACAAAAATCGACTACAAAAATATCGTCAGATAGCGTTACCGAAGTATAAATATGTTGTCATCGATAATGAAGGGACTCTAAGAAACTTTGAACCGGACTAATTTCTACTTAATTCTACTTCCCTCTACTTTGTAGAAGATAAATACTACTATAGTTTACTCGAATCATTAGCAAAATTCTACTATTGATCAGCCTGACATAGAAACTAATTCAGGGGCGTTGCATTATTGGGGGATGATTTATAATAAAAGAAAAAATTTTATTATAAGCGATCGCTTAAAAAGAAATGCCAATTAATTGTCCAAAATGCAACTCTAATAATATTAGAAAAAATGGTCATAGAAGAGGAAAACAGAATCACCAATGTAAAGACTGTAAACGGCAGTTCATTGAAAATTATTCGGAATTAGGTTATTCTAAGAAAGTTAAAGAAGACTGTTTAACTATGTAAATGGCAATGGATTTAGAGCAATAGAGAGAATAACTAAAGTCAATCATAATACAGTAATTCGTTGGGTAAAAGAAGCAGGACTAAACTTATCAAATCAGCAAGAAACTTATAGTATTCCCATAGTTGCTCAATTAGATGAATTACAAACATTTGTTGGCAAAAAAGCGGTGCGACTCCAGTGAGGTTTCCTCGCTATGGGAACGCGCACCAAGATAAAATAAAAGATGGATATGGACAGCTTTAGATAAAGACTGTCCTGGAATTTTAGAATAGGTCATCGGCGATAGAAGTTCAGAAACGTTTGAAGAATTATGGAAAAAAATTAAGAATTGGAAATGTTATTTTTGGGTGACAGACGGCTATAAAGTTTATCCAAAATATATTCCTGATGAAGACCAGATTATTAGTAAAGTTTATATGACAAGAGTGGAAGAAGAAAACAGTCGCTTACGACATTACTTAGTTAGATTACACCGCAAAACTTTTTGTTATTCTAAATGCGAGAAAATGTTATTTGTCTCAATAAAACTTCTTGTTTATTACTTAAAATATAAGACTCTTTCTTTAATAAATTAAGTCTGAATACAGTACGAATATCAAAAGGGAAAAGAAGTCTTTGCGATCGCCATTCATGAGGATGGCCATCAAAGAAATGAACTGTTATCAGACTTCCAATTTTTGAAAGATACCAAGCTCTCATTTTCTTAAATACAGACTAGAACCCTTTACCCTGACCGATAGAGGGATTTATTTTTATCTATGATTTTTGGTTTACCCTATATAGGAAAATCTATGATTCAAAGTATTATATAATTGAAGGGTCATGACACCTTTTATTATTAAGCAAAACAATGGGCGATACTGGATTTGAACCAGTGACAGCCTGCTTGTAAGGCAGGAGCTCTACCGCTGAGCTAATCGCCCTCACTAACGTCTTCCCAGCATAACATATCTAATGGAAAAAGCCAAACTTTTTTAATTCTTTTTTCAGGAAACTTCAGAACACGGAATCGTCTAAGAATTCAAGGACTCAACCCTATTTAGATTATGCCTTCTGGCCGTACTCACGATCGCATTACTTATCTTAGTTTACTTCCTTTGGTGATTATTATTTATAGTCTGACTCGTCGAATAGAATGGTTATTTTGGTTTAGCGGGGCTTATCTTTTCAGTGGGTTAATGTTTGGCCCTGACTTAGATATTTATTCGGTACAATACAAACGTTGGGGTATTATACGCTGGATTTGGTTGCCCTATCAATCTTGTTTCAAACATCGTTCTTTTTTCTCTCATGGCTTCATTTTAGGAACCGCAATCCGAGTCATTTATCTTTTGACTATTATTCTAATTGTGGCTATTTTTATCGTAGCGATCGCCCAATTAATTTGGGGGTTTCCTTGGAATTGGCGAAACTTTGCTAATCGTAGCTTTAATTTACTGAAAAATAGATATTTAGCAGAAGCGATCGTCACCTTGATTGCATTAGAATTAGGAGCGATGAGTCATAGTTTTAGTGATTACTTAGTTAGCTATTTTAAGCATTCTCAAAAAAAACAGAAAAAACGTCCTTCTAAACGCAATAAAATCAGTAAATAGGTAAGAAATATCAGGTTTAAGTTCCTACCTATATCCGATTTCTGCCTTCTTTGAATCTCAAGATCCATAAGCTGTTGTGCATTTAAACTGGAATAAATAAAATTACCTCTAAAAACTGTATCCTAATCCATTTTTGCCTTTTGACTTCTAAAAGACATTTAAAATGTGTTTTAGCTTAGCGAGCTAGTTTTCATGTGAGAATACAGAAAAACCTTGAGCAGTAACTGATAACTAATAAGTGATAACTGAAAATGACCAATCCTTCAACTATCAACATTTTAATTAGTAACGATGATGGCATATTTGCTCTCGGTGTTCGTACCTTAGCGAACACCTTAGCCCAAGCAGGGTATCAAGTAACAGTAGTTTGTCCCGATCGTGAACGTTCAGCCACTGGGCACGGATTAACCCTGCATCGTCCCATCCGCGCTAACATCGTAGAAGACTTTTTTCACGGCAAGATTACTGCTTGGTCTTGTTCAGGAACTCCCTCAGACTGCGTTAAATTGGCGTTAAGTACCCTCATGGAGAGTAGACCTGATTTTATTATTTCAGGGATCAATCATGGCTCCAATCTCGGCACAGATGTATTATATTCAGGAACTGTCTCAGCAGCAATGGAAGGCATCATTGAAGGTATTCCTAGTATTGCCATGAGTTTAGCCAGTTTTTCTTCCCGTCAATTTCAACCCGGTGCTGACTTTGCGTGTCGCTTGGTTCAACAATTACAGGATTATCCTCTCCCGGACAGTACCTTACTCAATGTCAATATTCCCCCTGTCGCAGCCGATGCGATCGCAGGAGTCATGTTAACCCGTCAGGGATTACGTCGATATATCGAAAACTTTGAAAAACGCTTTGATCCTAGAGGAAAAAGTTATTATTGGCTAGCAGGAGAATTAGTCACAGATATCGAACAACCAGAGCATATCCATCTCCCGTCCCATATTCTCACGGATGTTCAAGGGATTCAACAAAATTATATAACCCTGACACCTCTACAATATAATCTCACCGATGTGGTGAGTTTCGAGTATTTACAAAAAAATAAATGGTTAGATAACTCCCCCGACATTAAATGAGTCAATCTCTGATGACAATTTATGATATTCTAATGCAATCGCAGTCTTATTTAGAACCATGTCCTCTTTTGAATATAATCAAGAAAGCGATTCCGAAGATATTGATCGTGTGACCTTAACCGATGAAATGGGTCGCACCCTCGATTGTTATATAGAAAACGCTATGGAAGGAAATGATGGGACTTATCTATTATTAATGCCTGTCGATATCCCTGTCGTCATTTTATCGTGGGAAAGTGAGGAAGAAGAGAGTGACGATAGTGAAGAAATTAACAATGCTGTCTTGTTAGAAGATCAAGCAGAAATTGAAGAAGTTTTTCCTGATGCTAAAGCAGTTTTAGCTGAGTTAGATTTGACCCTAAAATTAACGGCTTTTACCCTAACGGTAACTGGAGAATTACCCCCCATAGAAGATGATGATATTCTTACCCTAGAATTAGAAAACGATGGACCATCCTTGGATTCAGAAGAATTACAATTTTTAAAAGATTTTTATCACCACCAGCAAAAGTACTCGGTTTATACTCCCTTATCTCCCTTACTCTTTTTAGCTAAATACAATTTACTCGGCAAAGTTGAATTAGTATCTCCTGAAGATGAGGAAATGCAAGTTATTCTAGAAGAATTATTATTTGATGATATGGATGAATAATTAATAATTAATAATTTTGTAATACTGACATCTTATACGCCTTACAAAAAAACTTAACAATCGAAATCTAGACAGTTAAGCCAAAAGTGATATCTTCCATCAGTGCAGAAAAACCAAATAAAAAAAACAAGAAAATTAATTATTAAGCAGTTACAGTCAAAATAAATCCTATTCCTTCTTAGGTGTTCCCTCTGTAAACTAGCTAGTTTTATCGAAGGTGCAAGATTAGAGAATCACTAAATTCTGTTAATTTACTCCTTATTTCTACTTTTTTCTATGTTTTGACATCTTTTTCTATTTATTAAACATAAACTTCTATGTAAGTTTACCAAATTCATTTAAAAATTCTACTTTTTTTAGGACTGACATCTATAAAAAAATTCACTAACTTAATAACAGTCAGCCCAAAGGCAGACAAAAAATAAACAAAACAAACTTCGTGTGGAGCGTTCAAATCATGAAAAATGTACTAATTGGTTTACTCAGCCTAACCACTATCGGTATCTTGGTGAGTCCTGCTGTTGCTGATGAAACAGAAGTCTCAGGAGATAAAGTTATCATCCAAAATTCATATCAAGGTAGTTTCCAAGATGGTAATGATAACCGAAGCGTTCAAGAAAGTACCCAGGTTCATCGTGAGGTCAATAACAGAAAACCTCGCCAAACTGGTAGTTACGGTTCCGTTCAAACTGTTGATCAATATCAAGAGCAAATGGGTGAAATGAATAGCTCTCGACAAACCACTATTCAACGGACTGAAATGAGAAACCGCAGAGGACCTCGTCACTAAACACTATCTCTTATCTTCAACTGTGCTTAACAATAAAAGGACAGGGTGAACGATGAGTTTACCAGTTTCAATAACTATCATCTTCTCCTGTCTCTTCTTAATTTTCTTATTTGTCTCTAGTGTAGCACAGTCAAATTCTCAACTTATTGGTTGTGTTTTATTTCTTTTACCATTAGGAGGGCAAACCATGCACGGGAAAGCCTTCATGCTTTTACTCGCAATTGTCATGAATTTCTTTGTCTCTGCGAGGTCTAATGCAGGAGAAGTACAGGTTCAAACGGGTAGAATAAACATCGAGCATCGTCGGAATGGTGATACCTCGATTGATACAGGAAATATGCAACTTTCTGTCCCCAATAATCGCTCCCGCTTTCAACATTATTTCCCCTACAATTCCCCAAGTCAATCTACCTTTAAAAGGTGTCGCAATGGTCAGATAGTCCGTCAATCTAATCAACAAATTAGTTATTCTAACGGGACTAGCAGCCATCGTTCGACATCTTATCATCAATGTCGGTAGGTCAAGACTTGAGTGACTAATTTTCTGAATCAAATGCTGAATTATTAAGCATTTGATTCATCCTAACTTTAATGAAATTTAGAGGAGTTTGATCCGATGAAAGTAATGATCTCTATTAGTAATTCTTTATTATTCTTTTTGATACTTGAGTCTTGTTTTCTCACCTCAGTAAAGGCTCAATGTGTACAAGGAGATGTTTCGGTTCAATACAGTATTAGCGGTTCTCAAAAACCCACTCAAAGAACCAATGATGTCACGATGGAAAGTAATCCAAAATGCCGAGGAAACGCTAGTGTTAGCACAGGAGTTCAAGGACATATTGGTGCTGATGCTGCTGAACAAAATCGTCGTGTTGATCATGTTCAACAAGGTAGTGATAAATATCCCCAAGTTCCGAATAGTACAACAGTGCAAATTCGCTCAAATGTTCAAGTTGATGTGGATAATCCTGTAGACCGATTTCCCCATCATCCCAAAAAGTAAAGGTATTTTTTGAGGTAAACTTATGTCTTTAAAACCTTTAACATTAGCTACTTTATTTACCATCATTTTGTCAGGTATGGTGACAGGATTGCCAGAAGGAATTAATGCGATCGCTCAAAATCAAATGTCACTTCAAAGTAGTTCTATTAACTTAAATGCAACTGAACTCAATCAACCCCTTTGGTTACAGATTCAAGGGATTAATCAAACCAATATTCAAGGACAAGTTACAGTAAATGGACAAGTCATTAAAACCTTAGAAGGTAGTAACAATCAAGTTAATTTGTCTAATCATTTAAGTCAGGGAAGTCACCAAATTATAGTGATGGGTAACTATTATCCTTCTCAGGGTTCAGTCGTTATCGAATTGAAGGGTCATCAAACCCAAGTAACTCAACAAACCAGTGGCAATGGATTACTTAATCAACAACTAAATATGGAGGTTAGATAGGTTTTATGAGACGAAAAATAAGTCATATTGTATTAATTAGTATTAGTTTATTAACCTTGAGTCCCGTTCCTACTTTTGCTCAAACCACCACAAGTCAAACAGGTAGTATAGAAGGCACTGTAAACGGAGATAATAATCAAGTTTACCAAACGATTAATCAAACAATTATTAATCATCCTGGTAAAGGTTCTATACAACGTAATCAAGGCAATAATCAGAAAAATCCTCAAAAGAGTTCTCATTCTACATCTCATCGACATTCTAGTGATAGAGAACATCCTCGTTATAATGACCGTGATTAAATTCATAATCAAATATTAGGGTGAATCATCCTCACCCTATTTTTAGGATTCAATATTTTCCGTAACTATGATATAGCAATTCCCATACTTGTGAGGTACAAAGTTTTCTAGTTTTCAGGAACAGGGAACAAAGAATCTATCAAAGTGAATATGAATAAGTAGCAATTTTTGGTCATTTCCTTTACACTGTGATCTCTAGAAAGAAACTCACCTGAATCTAAATTGCTTTAGACACCATGACTAAAAGTCCCATCAAACCCTTCTATTTCGACATTACAGAAGAAGAAATTGATTTTTTTGCTGAAGCGTCCAAAACCATCCTTAAGTCGGGTAGGCTCATTTTAGGGGAGAATACGACAGAATTTGAAAAAGCGTTTGCTGAATATGTTGGCACCAAACACGCGATCGCAGTTAATACCGGTTCTTCGGGGTTAGAAATTATCTTACGTCTCAAGAAAGCAAAAGAAACAACAGTTTTAGTCCCTACTAACACCAATTTTGCCACCGTTGCTGCTGTGTTGCGAGTGGGAGGAAAGGTTCAATATTTAGATATGGATGAGAATACCTTTGCACCCTCTTTGCAAATGGTCAAAAATGCTGTAGAAAAAGGGTCAACCCCAGGTATTTCTGGGGTGTTATGGGTGCATATCGGGGGAGTGATTTCTCCCGATTTTCCTGAAGTGGTGGAATATTGTCACAAAAATGGTTTATTTGTCCTAGAAGATACGGCACACGCTCACGGAAGTCAAATAAATGGAGTAAAAGCAGGAAATTTAGGGGATGGTGCAGCGTTTTCTTTTTTCCCCACTAAAATTATGACCACCTTTGAAGGGGGAATGATTACCTTAAACAAGGATGAAGAAGACTATATTGCGCGATCGCTGAGAAATCAAGGGAAGCGAGGAATGGACTTCGGGGGGTTACACACAGACTTTGGTAATAGCACCCGTATCAGCGAAGTTCATGCGGTTTTAGGACGCATTCAACTAGCTAAGTTACCCCAAATGATAGCACGGCGACAACGGTGTTATGAGCTAATTACAGCACCTTTACGAGAAGCGGGAATTAGATTTGTTTCCACGGATCACATGGATAGTGCCTCTCAGTATAAGTTAATGATACTTCTCCCAGAAGGAAAGACAGCTAAAGAGGTAAAAGCAGCATTAGCAGAAGAGGATATCTTTTTAGGGGGAACGGTGTACGAAATACCTTGTCATTTACAACCAGTGTTTGAGGAGGTTTGCAAGGGTGAAAGTTTCCCTAACGCTGAATATTGGTGTCCCCGTCATATTTGTCCCCCGTTGACTTCGGGGATGACAGATGAAGAAGCGAAAATAGTCGGAGATGCGTTAGTGAGACATTTATCTATTGATTAATGGGACTTTAGCGAGAATTTAGAGTCAACCTTGCGCTAATATAGACAGGTGTACATTCACTAATTACAAAGAGGTATTATTAATTGTTATCTCTTCCAACGACAATTTACCTGGAATAGTGACTAATCCACATTTACTAGGATGTTTAAATTGACGATGATTTCCTCTTGTTTTTACTCAATACCATCCATCATTTTCAATTAGTTTAGCTATCTCTTCGATTTTCATGTTTAATAATTTACATATTCTTGTCTGTTCGTTGATTTTGAGAAATAGGAAAAGTTATTAAACAACTTCAACCTCAACACTAGGAACTTCCTCATCTTTCTTCTTATCAAAAAATAATTTATTATTTTTACAATCAATAAAAATAGTATCCCCAGAAGCAAAAGTTAATTCTAATATTTTCGTAGAGATAGGGTTTTCTAATTCCCGTTGAATCGCCCGTTTTAAAGGTCTGGCACCATACACAGGATCGTAACCAGAATTAACGATATAATCAAGAGCAGCATCGCTCAATTCTAAACTAATATTTTGCTCTCTTAATAACCGTTCAATCCGCTTAAGTTGCAGAGTAACAATACGTCTTAATTGCTGTTTCTTGAGGGTATGGAAGATAATTAAATCATCAATACGATTCAAAAATTCAGGGCGAAAATGCTTCCGCAATGCTTGTAAAACTTTCTTACGCATGGCCTCATAATTGTCATCATCCCCTGCTAAATTTAAAATATATTCGCTACCAATATTACTGGTCATTACGATGATAGCATTACGGAAATCGACAACACGACCTTGAGAGTCGGTAATGCGTCCATCGTCAAGCACTTGTAATAAAATGTTAAAAACATCTATATGTGCCTTTTCTACTTCATCCAAGAGGATAACAGAATAAGGACGACGACGAACTGCTTCTGATAACTGTCCCCCTTGGTCGTAACCTACATACCCAGGAGGCGCACCAATTAAGCGCGAAACAGCGTGTTTTTCCATGTATTCGGACATATCAATGCGAATCATGGCATCTTGAGAGTCAAAGAGAAAGGCTGCTAACGCTCGCGCTAATTCTGTCTTTCCTACGCCAGTGGGACCCATGAATAAAAAGGAACCAATGGGACGAGAGGGATCTTTCATTCCGGCCCTAGCGCGACGAATAGCAGCAGCAACCGCAGCAACCGCTTCTTCTTGACCGATCACTTGCTGATGTAAATGACCTTCTAATTCTAATAATTTTTGCCGTTCTGAGCCTAGTAAACGGTTAACAGGAATACCCGACCATCCTGCTACAATTTCGGCAATATCGGAATCAGTAACTTGTTCTCTTAATAGGGTTTCTCCTTGGGATTGAATTTCAATTAATCGAGTTTCTTTGGCTTCTAAGTCTCGTTGTAATCCTTCTAATTTACCGTATTTTAATTGAGCGGCTTTATTAAGATCATAAGCACGTTCTGCTTGTTCAATTTGTACTCTTAACTGTTCTTCTTCTTCTTTTAAAGCATTAATTTCTTCTAGCATCTGTTTTTCAGATTGCCATTGTTGACCTAAATTTTCGTGAATTTCTTCTAATTCTTTAATTTCTTCTTCTATTTTTTTCAACCGTTCTTTAGAAGATTGATCAATCATTAAACCTTGTCTTTTTTCTTCTCCTTCTAAAGATAGTTTTTCCATTTGTAGCTGCATCAAACGCCGATCTACGTCTTCTAATTCAACGGGTTTAGACGTAATTTCCATTTTCAATTTTGCAGCAGCTTCGTCTACAAGATCGATCGCTTTATCGGGTAAAAATCTATCAGTAATATAACGATGGGATAAAGTAGCTGCAGCCACTAGCGCAGAGTCGGTTATTTTCACCCCGTGATGCACTTCATAGCGTTCTTTGAGTCCTCTTAAAATAGAGATGGTGTCATCGACAGTGGGTTGTTTTACATACACTTGCTGAAAACGCCGTTCTAAGGCAGGATCTTTCTCAATATGCTTGCGGTACTCATCTAGGGTAGTTGCACCGATACAGCGCAATTCTCCCCGTGCTAACATAGGTTTTAAGAGGTTTCCTGCATCCATCGAACTGCCTTCCCGTGAACCCGTTCCTACTACGGTATGGACTTCATCAATGAAAAGAATAATATGACCATCGGAGTTGGTAACTTCTCGCATCACTGTCCGTAAGCGTTCTTCAAACTCTCCACGATATTTTGCCCCTGCCACTAAGCTACCCATATCTAGAGAGATTAATTGGCGGTTTTTAAGAGATTCTGGCACATCTCCGTTAATTATGCGTTGTGCTAAGCCTTCTGCGATCGCCGTTTTCCCAACCCCTGGTTCTCCAATTAAAACGGGATTATTCTTAGAACGACGGGATAAAACCTGAATAATGCGTCTTATTTCTTCATCTCTACCAATAACAGGGTCTAGTTTCCCTTCTCGTGCTGCCTCAGTGAGATCCCGACCATACTTATCTAATGCTTCATACCGATCTTCTTGATCTTGTTCGGTAACTTTTTGGCTTCCTCTCACTGATTTTATCGCCTGTTCTAAGTCTTGGGGGTCAAGGTTAAAACTACGTAAACAACGCCGTCCAATGCGTTCGTCTTCTGCAAACCCAACCCATAAATGTTCAACCGAAATAAATTTATCATCCCAACTTTCACGGGAAGCTTCAGCGCGATCAAGCATAACATCTAGGCTACGGCCTAAGTATAGCTGTTCAACAGTGACAAATTTTGCCTGTCGGTTAGTAAAGGTTTCAACCTGTTGCTGCAACCGAGGGATATCAATTTCAGCTCGTTCTAAAATCCGCAAAGTTAAGCCTTTTTCTTGTTCTAGAAGGGCTAAAATGACGTGTTCTACTTCTAGATTTTGATTTTTGAAGCGTCGGGCGACTTCTTGCGATTTTACGACAGCATCCCAAGCTTGTTCGGTGAACTTTTCAGAATCAGTAGGTTGCATTAGCGACTAAAGTTATCCCTCAATATGATAGCAATCTATAAGAATAGTATATCAATGTTAGTAGTGACCAGTGATCAATTATCAGTGATCAGTGACCAGTTCTCGGTTATTAGTTAGCAGTTAAAAGGTTTAATATTTTACTAGGAGAAGAGATATTTAAACAATATATAAATGTTTTTTGATAAAACAATATGACTAAAAACAAGAAATAAACTGATAGTCATCATCTATATTCAACTCATTCAGTTTACGAACTAAAGTATTATCTCTCGAAACAAACAAAGAATATGTATAGTCTCCATAACAAGTAAAGTTACTATTAATAACATACAACCAATTCGTTGTTTTTAGAATATCGTCAAGATAACTTAAATAAGAAAAAGTTTCGTACAATGGATGACCTTCTGTTTTTGATAATAAATTTTTCAGAAGTTCAATATTTGTATTTTGAGGAACAACTATTAAAGTATCAGGTTCACTTGATTCTATTTTAAGCATCGAGATAAATGATTGTTTATCATCAGGTTCATAAATTCCTACCTGTGGAGATCCTACTGACATTCTTTGATTATAGATTGTAAAATCAAAATTTTGAATAAAATGATAACTTAATTGTCCTTCTTTCCACAAAAAATGAGGTTCACTATCTTCTTCATCTTCATCAAATGAAGTAGTAATTATCCAAGGTTTATTTTTGTCACAGTCACAAGCATTCCCGACTCGATTTCCTATATTTTGATCTTGATGAAATGTTATTACTTTAGTGGAGTCAGTAAATTTTTCTAATACATCATATTGAGAAATTAAAAGATTTGTTTGGGGAATATGAGATATGTAATCCATGTCTTGTATATCCATAGTGTTAGGTGAAATATTAATAAATAAATTACGAAGGGATTGATCTTTTGAGATAAAGACAAAACTATTGAATCTAATATTGTTGCCTCCCCACGAAATAATAGACCAAGTTGAATTTTCAGACAGCCAACTTAAAACATAATCTATATTGTTAAAAGAAATTTTATCTAAAGTAAGAGATTGCAAAAGAATATGAGATATTTCTTGAGACGAACTATATATCAACCAAGGAAGATTAGCACTAGAATAAATGATTTCTAAGAAATCTTGTACAGTATTTATTGTTTTCTGTTTTCTATCGCAATAAATGAAAATATTTGATTGACGTATAGATAATAGATGATTGATTTTGTGTTCTAATAAAGGACAGTAATTAAGAAAAAAAGCTAAATAATACATAATATTAATTTAAAAATTTACTTTATCATATTCAAAAATAGATAACTTTAAAAATCTATAATTGTAAAATATAAAGCGATCGCATTCCCCAAAAGATTAAATTTTGATCCACTATTAAGTTGCTCAATTGTTCATAATTATCTTGTTGAAAATAATTATATAAATTTTCAGCATCCCCACCAGTTAAAATGATTTTACTCTCAGGATACTTATTTAACCAATCATCAATAAACCTTTGAATTCCACTTAAAATAGTGTATAAAATACCGCTTATAATAGCATTTTTTGTATTATTAGCCCAACGATCACCTAATTTATTTGGTAAATTAATATTAGGTAAGGCTGCTGTTTGACTTGATAATGAATCAAATTGTAACTTTAATCCTGGTAAAATAGCACCCCCGATAAAAGTGCGATCGCTATCAATTCCTGTTAATGTTAAAGCTGTACCACCATCAATCACTAAACAAGGAAAATGATACCTTTCTCCTGCACCTAATGTAGCTAATGCCCGATCAATTCCTATAGTTGGATAAAGATTGTTGAGGGAAATATCTTCTAACTTAATGAAATAAAATTTTTGATAATTTTTCCAAAGTTTAGTCTGAGAAGAAATAACAGAACCAACGACTAAAGGTAAAGTAGAAGAAATATCAAAGAAAAGATAATCATTAGGTAATCTTATAGGATTAATAACTTCTTTAAGATGACTGGTATCCCAAGTATGGCGTAAATTCTCTCCTTGAAAATATCCCCAATGAAGTCGAGAATTACCAATCATTAAAGCTAACCATTCTTGATTCACAGTTTTTCTTATTTTTATTTTTTTGACTGACTATTTTTTAAAAAGAGAATGTAATTTAATAATATTTTATAATTACAACCATCACCAAATTACCAATAATAATGTTATCATTTTTAAGGTCTTGCGAATTATAACCATCAATTTATGAGTAGCGAAAACGAGTATATACAAGAAGCCGATGCTAACCGTGTCCGAGTTTTAAGCGAAGCCCTGCCCTACATCCAACAATTCGCTGGACGCACCGTTGTGATTAAATATGGAGGGGCTGCCATGAAAGATAGTTCCCTTAAAGATAAAGTCATTCGTGATATCATTTTTCTGGCTTGCGTGGGAGTTCATCCTGTGGTGGTTCATGGTGGTGGACCAGAAATTAATACGTGGTTAAATAAACTAGGCATTGAAGCGCAATTTAAAGACGGCTTAAGAGTCACCGACGCACCCACAATGGATGTGGTAGAAATGGTATTGGTAGGCCGTGTGAATAAAGAGTTAGTTTCCTTAATAAACCAAGCAGGGGGTCAAGGAGTAGGACTCTGTGGTAAAGATGGTAACTTAGTCAAAGCTCGTCGTGTGGATAAAGAAGATATTGGCTTCGTCGGAGAAGTCAGTAAAGTGAATGTCAAAATTGTTCATTCGTTAGTCACCAATAACTACATCCCTGTTATTTCTTCTGTGGCTGCCGATGACAAAGGACAAGCGTATAATATTAATGCTGATACCTTCGCCGGAGAAGTTGCAGCAGCCCTAGGTGCAGAAAAATTGATTCTATTGACTGATACGGCAGGAATTTTAGAAAATTACAAAGATCCAAGTACATTAATAACCAAATTAGATATTAAACAAGCCAGGGACTTGATCGCTCAAGGTATTGTAGCAGGAGGTATGATCCCGAAAGTGAATTGTTGTGTGCGATCGCTGGCTCAAGGGGTCAGAGCAGCACATATTATTGATGGTCGCATTCCCCATTCTATTTTACTCGAAATCTTTAGCGATCGGGGTATTGGATCGATGATTGTAGCCTCAGAGTACCAGTCTTAAACCCTATAAATAGAGGTGATAAACTGAGGATTTAGGTAGTAATTACCGTACTTGTGAGTAAAAAGACTTGCAGAAACTGAATAAATCAGTTATAACTTAAGAGGTGAAAATACTTCTCAAAAGATCTTCTTCGATAAATATCTACGATTTAATAAAACACCAACCCATAAAGAGAAGTGTTGCTCAAGAGAGCATTTGTACAATTTAGTAAACGCAAATTAATTGAGTCTATGACGAACCAAGTCGCTCATCCTATGATGAAGTTTCAACGTAAAGTGTCCTCACTGGTAGAGTCAAACGTTCTAAAACCCAGTGATAGCATTTGGAAACTAGCCCTTCTATACGGAAATGACTGGTCTTACTGGAAAAAAGAACTATTAGAGTTTGGTTTTACCATGCAAGATCCCGTTAGTGAGGTTTTAGTGGTTGAAGCATGGGATGAAGATTAATCCAACCTAACCAAAGTCTGAATTGATTGCAATGTCAGACATGGATGAATATTTTTGTTTCTACTAATCTATCCTTGCAATCATGTTCTACAAAACGCCTTATCTATGCAGTTTAACCAGAGCAAAAATTTTTTACAAAAAACAGTCTTGTTAACGTAGCCTAGATAGGTTTTTTAATGTTAAGGTAAAGTCATCAAAGATTATTACCTGTTAAGGAGATATCTATGCTACACCGCAAGATTTATCAGCTTTGTACAGAAGGCCGAGAAGTTTGTCTGTTCTTGCGGGATCAGCAACGTTGGATTGAAGGTGCTACGATCATTTCGTTAGAAGCCGATCTAGTTACCATTCGCTACGAAACCGAAGAGGATGACGAGATCAGTTCGTGGGAAGAAATGGTAAGACTTGAAAGTATTGGCGCAGTTAGCCAAAAACTTGCCTCTGTTGCCAGATACAACTCAGAAATATTCGTCTCTGATGATTGTCCTGAAGCAGAACAAATTCATCCCCAGTCCCCGGACTCTAATCAAGATCCCAAGAGTTAAGACATAGCACATCATAGTCACTGCTTTGCAAGCTTCGTAATGCCGGCATTAACCGGCTATTTTTTTGCTGGGATCATAATTTAAACTTGCTCTATAATAAAAGGGCGAGACAAAAGATTGTCATTAATGATGTCTCGTTATCATTCAGCAATAAAATGATAACGGCACCTCAATCTTTTAGAATTTTATTAATGGAAAGATTATGCAGACAGTGGATAAAAAGTCAGGAAATTCTGACACAATGGAAGCACCTAAACACGGTTTACCCGTCACCATTATCACAGGATTTCTCGGTAGTGGAAAAACCACCCTTCTTAATCATATTCTCACCAACCAAGAAGGTATTAAAACCGCAGTATTAGTCAATGAATTTGGAGAAATTGGCATTGATAATGAATTAATTGTTACCACCGAAGATAATATGGTGGAACTTAATAATGGTTGTGTGTGTTGTACGATTAATGAAGATTTAGTACAAGCAGTTTACAAAGTTTTAGAACGGCCAGAAAAGGTCGATTATTTAATTGTTGAAACCACAGGACTTGCCGATCCTTTACCCGTCGCATTGACCTTTTTAGGAACAGAATTAAGGGACATGACTCGCCTCGATTCTATCATTACGATGGTAGATTGTGCTAATTTTAGTTTAGATTTATTTAATTCAGAAGCTGCCCATAGTCAGATTGCTTACGGGGATATTATTGTTTTAAATAAGACTGATTTAGTGGATGAAGGAAATGTCGATTCTTTAGAAATTCGTATTAGAGATATCAAAGAGTCTGCAAGAATTTTACGCACTCAAAAGTCTCAAGTTCCCTTACCCTTAATTCTCAGTGTAGGATTATTTGAGTCAGATAAATATTTTGACCACGAAGAAACCAAACATGATCATGATCACGACCATGATCACCATCATCACCATGATCACGACCACGATCATCATCATCACCATGATCATCATTCCCATCACTTAGAAAATGACGGGTTTACCTCCATTTCCTTTGAAAGCGATCAACCCTTTTCAATTCGGAAGTTTCAATATTTTCTAGATAATCAATTACCCTCTAACATCTTTCGGGCTAAAGGGGTTTTATGGTTCAATGAAAGTGAGAAACGTCACATTTTTCACCTCAGTGGTAAACGATTTACCTTAGAAGATGATGAATGGAAAGGAACCCCTAAGAATCAATTGGTTTTGATCGGGCAAAATCTTGATAAAGATAAGTTGTATCAACAGATTGAACATTGTTTATCCCTTCCTGCGACCAGTAAAGGGAAAGGTTTTGGTTAAACTAAGTGTTTTCTTTTTCCCCATCTAAATTAAGAGTGATTAGATGGGGTAAGTAAACGGCAGAAATTTTGAACTTTAACTTGTTTTTGAGCAAAATTCAAAACAGTACATTAACTTAAATGCTAAAATACGCTTATTACCCAGGTTGTGTGGCTCAAGGAGCTTGCCGTGAATTGTATTTATCGACTGCGGCCTTAACAGAAGCTTTGGGCATAGAATTAATTGAATTAAAAAAAGCTGCTTGTTGCGGTTCAGGAACCTACAAAGAAGATTCTCAACTGTTAGAAGATACGGTTAATGCTCGTAATATCGCTTTAGCAGAATCATTAAAACTACCTTTATTGACCCATTGTAGTACCTGTCAAGGGGTGATCGGCCACGTCGATGAACGGTTAAAAGAGGCCAAAAATAATGATCCTGGTTATTTTGAAACGGTCAACGGATTTTTAAAAAAAGAACAATGTTCTCCCTATCAAGGTAGTACAGAGGTTAAACATTTATTATGGGCGTTAGTAGCTGATTATGGGTTAGATACCTTAGCTAAAAAAGTCAAACGTAAGCTATCAGGGTTAAAATGTGCAGCGTTTTATGGCTGTTATTTATTGAGAACTCAAGATAAACTTCCTTATGATAATCGATTTCAACCAGAATCCTTAGAAAATGTTTTTCGTACCGTTGGGGCTACCCCTATTTATTATCAAGGAAGAACTCAATGTTGTGGTTGGCCCTTATCAAGTTATGCCACAGAACAATCGTTTAAAATGGCTGGAAATCATATTAAAGAAGCTATAGAAGCAGGGGCTGATTGTTTAGTTACCCCTTGTCCTCTGTGTCATTTAAACCTTGATTCTAGACAACCCGAAGTAGAAAAAGTAATCGAGGAAAAACTGGGTTTACCCGTGTTACACTTACCCCAATTAGTAGCTTTATCTGTGGGAATTGAACCAGAAAAATTAGGGTTAAGTCGTCATGTTGTGTCCACACAACCTGTGTTAAAAAAATTAGGTATATTGTAAATACTACATAGTCAACGTTTTGTTTTCAGACATGGGTCTTGCTTTGGTTTCTGGTCAACTAGGGTAAGGTCTGTAAGGCATGGGAATATATTGTACTGATGGTCTTCCTCCTGACGGTTGAGGATATAATTCCATCAAAGTGTAAATTTCTCTGGGCAATCCAACAGTAATAGGTAAACCAATTTCACTCGCTTGTTCAACAGAAATCGGACAATCGTGGGTAATTTTTCCTGTGGTCAAAAGATCAATAATTCCATCAATCTTTTCGGGAGCAATTTTCGGTTCAGGAATATCATCTTTAAGGAGAGTTCTTACAAAGTTTTGGACTTGGTTAATTGCTTTTAAGGCTAAATCCCCCATAATTAAAGTCTGGTCATCGATTTTATCAATAGGTTTACGTTGTATAACGTTTATAATACTGGCTGCTGCCATATTACCCAATTGGGGGTCAACAGGACCCAAAACAGCATTAGCATCCATAATAATTTCATCTGCAGCTAAAGCCAACATTGTTCCCCCACTCATGGCATAGTGAGGGACAAAAACAGTGACTTTAGAAGGATGACGAATTAATGCTCTAGCAATTTGTTCTGTGGCTAAGACTAATCCCCCAGGAGTATGTAAAATTAGGTCAATTGGTGTATCTGGAGGCGTTAGACGAATTGCTCGTAAAACTTGTTCTGAATCTTCGATAGAAATATAGCGAGAT
>NZ_AAXW01000076.1 GCF_000169335.1 Crocosphaera chwakensis CCY0110 | reverse complement strand
GTAGACACCACAGCGATTGCTATTACAGTTTTATTAATTTTATGTCAGTTAGTTACTCTGAGGAGGGAATTTCTGGATTTAGTAATTCAGCCACAATTACAGTGATGGCTATGTTTATTTTAAGTGCTGGAATTACACGAACAGGAGGATTACAAATTGTTAGAGATTTACTTTTTCAGTTAGGAGGAAAAAGCCTCAAAAAGCAAATAGCTTCTCTAGGAATTATTGTGGGTTTTATTAGTGCATTTATTAATAATACTGCTGTGGTTGCTGTGTTTTTACCTATTATAGAATCTTGGGGTAAGAAACAAAAAATATCTTTGTCTAAGTTATTAATTCCTCTTTCTTATACAGCCATTTTAGGAGGTGTTCTTACAATTATTGGAACTTCTACTAATATTTTAGCGAGTGGATTATCAAAGAAGTTAGGATATGGTGAATTTAGTATTTTTTTGATAACGCCTATCGGAATTCCTGTTTTTTTGATAGGATTAACTTATTTAATATTTATTGCTCCTCGAATATTACCCGATCGCAAATCCGTGAGTAATGATGGATTGGATATTGATTATGGGATGAAAGACTATGTTAGCGAAATTATTATTACCCCTCGTTCTAGTTTAATTGGACAAACATTAAGACAAAGTGGAATCCAAAGAAAATTCGATATTGATGTTTTAGAAATCATACATAATGATATTCATTTTCCTCAACCTTTAGCCGATAAAATTTTATCATTAGGAGATATTTTATTAGTTAGAGGAAGTAAAGAAGATTTACTACAAATTCGAGACGAAAGAGGGGTTGATATTTTAGCTAATGTAAAATTTGACCAAGAAGAAGTTGAAAATGAATTAAGCTTTGGAGAGGACAAAGTAGCAGAAGTTCTGATTTTATCTAACTCTCGCTTAATTGGTTCAACCCTTAAAGACTTACGGTTTAGACAACGATATAATGCTACGGTTATTGCTATTCGTCGAGGGGAAGAATTATTACGAGAAAGACTGGGAAAAGTTCGTTTACGATTTGGGGATTTATTGTTAGTTCAAGGACCAAGAGAAAGCTTTATTGGTTTACAAACAACGAGAGAATTATTAGTCTTAGAAGAAAGAGATATAGAAACTTTACGACAAAATAAAGCCTACATTGCGATCGCCATTGTCTTCGGAGTTGTTATTCTGGCTGCTTTCAATGTTTTACCTATTTTAGTTAGTAGCTTAGTGGGAGTTATATTGATGATTTTTACAGGATGTTTAAAACCAGGAGAAATTTATGGTGCAGTTCGTTGGGATATTATATTTCTCTTAGCAGGATTAATTCCCCTAGGAATCGCTATGGATAAATCAGGGACAAACGAATTAATTGCTAACTACATTGTTATATTAGGGGATTATTTACCTAATTATTTTGTTTTAGTTATTTTCTACTTTTTCACTGCTTTACTTACTGAAATTCTCTCTAATAATGCAGCAGTTCTATTAATGTTACCTGTCGCTGCTGAAGTTGCTAAAAATCTTAGTCTTAATCCGATTGCTTTTATGTTAGCAGTTATGTTTGCTGCTTCTAATAGTTATATGACTCCTATTGGCTACCAAACCAATACGATGGTTTATGGACCAGGGGGTTATCGCTTTTTAGATTTCACCAAAGTGGGACTTCCCCTAACGTTAATGTTTACGTTTCTGGTGCCTTTTTTCATTATTATCATTTATGGTTTATAGCTTAACTTATCGATAATACGGATAAGATGTATCCTGAGGAACAAATCGATAATTGCGGCCATTTCCTCGGTAAGTTCGATTACGGTTATAACCATTAGAATAACCACAATTGTAGCAATTTCCCCGTTGCTCCCTTTGAATAGTAATTCTTTCTCGGAAAGTATAATTTCCTCCACCTCTATGATAATAATTTCCTCTAGGATAACTATTGCCGATATTGGTATTAGGAGCAATAATGGTACGATGAACGCCAGCATTGGGATTAAAGCGAATTCGATTAGGATAAGCTAAAGTTTCTGTTTCTAAAACCGACAAAGAGAGGGTGATTCCTAAAAGTAAACCTAAGGATTTGTTGATCATTGATTTTATCCTCCACATGAAAAAATCTTAATTTTCTGGGTAAGTTTTCTTATCTCTATTCTAGACGTTGTTTTTAGTAGAGGTTCAATGCAGATCAAAGTAATAGTACAAGTTAGGCTAATCATTAAATTCGCTTTTAGTCTCACCTTCACCGATTTGTTGACACGACTAACTTTACTTAACGTGATTCGCTAGAACATTTCTCTGTTTCTGAAGTTTCATCGGTTAGTCGAGACAGGGCATAATTGAGAAGTAACCGATCTTCAATATTATATTTAGCACTAGGACAAGGTTCTATCCCCTCTAACCAACTTTTGGGACAAGAACCACCACAAACGGGAAGCATTTTACAAGTAGAACAAGGGTAAGTTTTTTGCGAGACTTGATTGTTAAAGTTACCTAAGCGTTCTCGATTTCCCGGCATTTTTTGACCCGATAAATGATCAATAGCATATTCATTCGGCGTGCCGTAGGTGGGAACATAGGAAACTTCAGTACAGTTAAAAATATTACCGTAAGCATCCACTAATTCAGCACTGGTTTGAACAGCCATACAAACAATAGGAACTCTGCTAGGAATTAGACCAGGATTAAAGCCTAATTCAATCATTTCACTTAACCAAAAAATTTCTAATTCTGCAAATTCTTCATGAGAAAGAGACTGTTTATGAGCATCATTTCCCCAAGAATGAATAGGAGCAACATAAAAACTAATTTTATCCTGAATCTTAGCCGTTGCTAATTCTCGCAATAGCAGGGAAACTGATTCGTAATTTTGATAATCCACATTACAACGAATAATTAAATTAACTTCTAAATCGTCTCGTTGAGCTAAATTAACAACATTAGTAAAAATTTTTGAAAAAGTGGGTCTACCGCTTTTTTGGATTCTGCGAATATCATGATATTCCTGTGTCCCATCTAAAGTAATTTCGATGGTGGTAATATGCAAATCTTCCACTAATTCTCTGGCAATTTTTTCAGTTAATGCCAACCCATTAGTGACAATTTTAGCTTGATAACTACAATTAAATTCTTCTGCCAATGCTTTAAGTTGAGGGGTTAAACTTCTAATAACAGATAAACCCACTAATGGTTCACCCCCAAACCAACCAATAGAAAGACTGGTGAACTTTTTCGTTTCTAATTTATTTCTAGTCCGTTCGATGAATTTTTTTTGCGCTTCTTCGTTCATCTTTTGAGGACTATGTTCTTGTCCACAATAATGACAGCCTAGCTGGCAGTACGCTGTAGGTTGAACCACTAAATAAAGGTTATCATCTTCATCAATGACTGATTGGTTTTGTTGGATAATGGTTTGAAGTTCATCTTCTTGTTCAGGAACCAATAACTCAATAGCTATTAATTCATCTAAAATTTCTGGAGGAAGAAGGTCAAAATCACCTTGTTCAATTCGTTGCCAACTCCATTCATCAATTACCCGAAAACTCGCTGTTCTAGTCACAAAAATTGCCCGTTTCGTTCTTTCTTCTATTTGATCAAATACAGGACGACTTACTCGATAGTAATGAGATAATTTTAGAGCCATAATTTTTCCTCAACTTGAAATTAATAAAAGTGATAGTAAGTTAATAAAGGTTATTTAACTTACTATCCTATAAAGCCAAACCTTTAGCTTGACAGAGTTAGCATCAAGAGTTTCAATGAGAATGAGCTAACAAAATCCTAAATTTGCTTAAACTCTTAACCTATTTTTATTGTTGAAACTGACGAATAGAATGGTTAATTGGGTTAGCACGATTCGTGAAAGTTTCGGTAGGTTTTTTAGAACATAATCCATTGCAAGTTCCGTCACAAGAACCATCATTGGCAGCACGGCCAATATTAGGCTTGATGGTTTCTAAACTAGGCTTAAAAGTTGCCTCACGGGGTGTTGTACTTGTGGTTGATTCAATTTGTAAACCGGAACGATTAAGAAGGGTTTGAGTGGGAATGGTGGGTTTAGCTTCGGCGACAGGAGTTAAAGCTGCAGCACTGGTTAAAGCAAGAAACCCAAGAAGACATTTAAAGTTGCGAGTGCGATTATTAGCCATTTGTGTTACCTTTAAAATAAGTGAAGTTTAATAGGGCTATTCCTTTGAAAGACCAATCAAAAGTAATTGACTAATGTTGGTTTAAGGTTCAAGCCCTTATTTCGTTATAAACATAATATTTTAGATAATCAGGGGATGTCAGTCCCAAATAAAAAAATATTTTTTGTATTCTATTGGTTTTCAAGTAGATAAAAGTAGAAAAAAATAGAGAAAAGTAGATATAATTGAAAATATTGAGAAAAAGGCTTAATAAGGTTTTGTTGCAAAGATGATCCAGAGTCAATCTCTCAAACCTTGGGAGAGTCGCTAAAATAACTCCAGAGAAAGAAGATTAAAACAGACAACAATAATTAATCATTGCGATCGCCTATCATAAGGTAACCTAAAAGAATAAGACCAAACATCCTTTCAACGATTTCAACAAAGTAAAGTAATTTTATGGGGACAGCTAATCAAATTTGGCTCTACGATACTACGCTCAGAGATGGGGCCCAACGGGAAGGCATTGCCTTATCTTTAGAGGATAAGCTTAAAATTGTCCGTCAATTGGATAAAATGGGGATTCCCTTCATTGAAGGCGGTTGGCCGGGGGCTAACCCCAAGGATGTGCAGTTTTTCTGGAAGTTACAAGAAGAACCCCTGACTCAAGCGGAAATCGTGGCTTTTTGTTCAACTCGCCGTCCTAATAAAATAGCAGCCGAAGACCCCCTTTTAAAAGCCATTTTAGCTGCCGGAACCCGATGGGTGACTATTTTTGGTAAATCTTGGGATCTCCACGTTACAGAAGGGCTAAAAACGAGCTTAGAAGAAAATTTAAAAATGATCGCCGATACTATCGAATATCTTCGCAGTCAGGGAAGGCGTGTTATTTATGATGCCGAACATTGGTTTGATGGCTATATTAATAACCGAGATTATGCCCTAGAAACCCTCAAAACGGCTAAAGTAGCCGGAGCAGAATGGTTAGTGTTATGCGATACCAATGGGGGAACCTTACCCCATGATGTCACTCGTATTGTTCAGGATGTAATCACTTACTTAGACATTCAACCCGATAAGGACAGTCCTCAATTAGGTATTCATACTCACAATGATTCCGGAACTGCTGTGGCCAACGGGTTAGCTGGAGTGGTAGAAGGGGTGAGAATGGTACAGGGAACCATCAACGGTTACGGGGAACGCTGCGGTAATGCCAACCTCTGCACCTTAATTCCCAATTTACAGTTAAAAATGGGTTATCACTGTCTAGAAGAAACCCAGTTAACCCAACTAACCAAAACCAGCCGTTTAATTAGTGAAATGGTTAATTTAGCCCCCGATGATCACGCACCTTTTGTGGGGCGTTCAGCCTTTGCTCATAAGGGAGGCATTCATGTGTCTGCGGTACAGAAAAATCCCTTAACCTATGAACATATTAAACCAGAAAACATTGGTAATGAAAGACGTATTGTTATCTCAGAAATGGCAGGTTTAAGTAATGTTTTATCGAAGGCAAAAACCTTTGGAATTGAGTTAAATAAAGAAGATGCTGCTTGTCGTCAAATTTTAGCAAGAATTAAAGAATTAGAACACGAAGGCTATCAATTTGAGGCAGCAGAAGCAAGCTTTGAACTATTGATGCGTCAAGCATTAGGACAGACAAAAAGTTTCTTTGAACTGCAAGGATTCCAAGTTCATTGTGATAGGTTATATGAGGAAGGAATGCCCTACAGTAATGCGTTAGCTACTATCAAAGTAACGGTTAATGGAGAAGATAGATTAGAAGTTGCTGAAGGAAATGGTCCCGTTTCTGCCTTAGATAGTGCGTTACGGAAAGCCTTAGTTAATTTTTATCCCGAAATTGCTCAATTTCATCTCACGGATTATAAGGTCAGAATATTAGACGGAGGTGCTGGAACTTCCGCTAATACTCGTGTGTTAATTGAGTCAAGTAATGGTCATGAACGGTGGACAACGGTAGGAGTTTCTCCTAACATTTTAGAGGCATCTTATCAAGCAGTGGTAGAGGGAATTGAATACGGTTTATTGTTAAAGTCAAGTCTTAAACAACCAATTCAATCGATTTCTTCTTAAAAATTATCCTTAGTTTTTAAATTTCTAAAAAATAGCAAAGAGGCAAGAATGTTAATAATGTTTCTTGCCCCTTTTCATGATTTTTTTATTACAATCTACCTTTAGATTGCATCACTTTTAGTAACTAAATGAGCTTCTAAGAACCATAACCGCTTATCTACTTCACGGGAAATCTCAGTATATAAGTCTGCGGTGTCTGCATCTCCTAATTCCTCAGTTTTATCAATCGCTTCACGGAGATGGGCCCCATAAGCAGCATAGCGTTCTGCTAAAGCTTGAACGTGTTCAGCACCATTAACTGCATCAAAGGAATATTCAGGAATTAAAGACTCATTCGCAGCAATTCTAGCAGTTCCCATCGCAGTTCCCCCTAAAGCGGTGATTCTTTCTGCTACCATATCCACATATCTCTCTAATTCTCCTGCTAGAACGTCAAATAGTTCATGAAGTTGATAAAAATCGAGTCCTTTAACATTCCAATGAGCTTGCTTCGCTTGGGTTTTTAAGTCCAAACTGGTCGCTAAAGTGGGAGATAGAATACTAACAACTTGTTGACGAACATCAACAGATAAGTCGATGCGAGTAGGATAAAAACGAGCTTTTGATGATGCGTTAGGACTGTTCGTAACTTGTGCAGTAGCCATAAAAGTTTGTCCTTAGTAAGAGTTTTAGTTATTCTGATTATAACAATAAGTAAGGACACAAAATAAATGACCCAGTTAGGACAGACAAGATACAAGAGATAGGGTCATTGGTAATTATTAGAAAAATGTGTAAATAATTATGCTTAGGTAGTTATTGGGTTAAGACATGATTATTGGTTACTAGACTCCTATTCTAAAATTTAACTAATACACTATTATCTTTAAAATTATGTTATTAACGATTACAAATTGATTAATGAATGAAACAGACATTAGTTTTTTAATGGATTATTTAACCGCAGCGATTCGTTTATCGATTCCGTTAGGATTTGCTGCTTTAGGGGGAATGTGGTCAGAACGGTCTGGGGTTTTGAATATCGCACTAGAAGGGATGTTATTAACGGGAGCTTTTGTCAGTGCTGCGGTGGCTTTTATTAGTAACAATGCTTGGTTAGGATTAATCATAGGAGGTGTCATCGGGGGATTAGTTGGATTAATCCACGCTTATTTATCGGTGACTTTACAAATTAATCAAATTGTTTCAGCGTTGGGTGTTAATCTATCCGTAGCTGGACTAACTTCTTTTTTTAGTCGTATTGTTTTTGATCGAGGCGATACAAATACTTTACCTAAATTCTCATTTTTTGAGTTTTTAAATCAATCACAGTTACAATGGGTTTTATCCCCTGAAAACTTATTTATATTTCTCTTAATTATCTTAATAATTAGTAGTCTTTATTTATTATTTTATACTAACTTTGGTTTATCTGTTAGAGCGGTAGGACAATATCCTTTAGCAGCAGAAACTGCAGGAATTTCAGTTGATTGGATTCGTTATAAATGTGTGATGTTATCAGGAATATTATGTGGACTAGGAGGCTCATATTTAGCTCTAGTTCATATTCAATATTTTGCTGAGGGAATTGTGGCAGGAAAAGGCTATATTGCCCTAGCTGCTGTCATTTTTGGTCGGTGGCATCCCCTAGGAATTATGGGAGCTTGTTTTTTGTTCGGTGCTACAGAATCCTTACAGTTAAGAATACAAGCCTTTGATATTAATATTCCTTATCAATTTTTGAATATGTTACCCTATCTTGTAGCTTTATTGGCTTTACTAGGTTTAGGGGGTAAAGCATCCCCGCCGAAAGCGTTAGGGGTTGCCTATAACAAAGAAAGTAGAGATTAACTATTTCGTGTTTAACAACATTAACTGCTGAATTGGGATAGTTCACGGTAGAATAGTCAAGATTTCAGAAATCCTGACAACTTAGCAATAAGGAGTGTGTGTTGTGTTGAGGAAAATTCAATGGGACAAAGCTACAACCTGGGGCAGAAAAACCCTAATTTTTTCCTCGAAACCCCTATTAAGTCTGGTATCGTCTCTTATTGCTTCAAGTTTCTTAATTACACCGTCCCATGCACTCCTAGGCAAAGTTGGGGTCATTAAAAGTCCAGAAAATCAACAGCAATGGACATCTATTCGCAACCGTCTCCTGGCCACCGGCATTCAATTTTGTTTTATCGAAGCAGAAAACTGGAAAACAGCAGAAGACCTGAGAAATGTTCGTACCCTATTTTTGCCCAATGTAGAAACCATTGATGGTCAACAAGCACAAGCGTTAGAAACTTGGGTAAAAGGGGGCGGAAATCTTATTGTTAGTGGTCCAACAGGGAATTTATCAGAATCAGCAGTAAAAGACCAATTGAGGGCTTTATTTGGGGCTTATTGGGGCTTCTCTAACTCCGATCCTTCTACGATTCGAGTCGAACAAACCAGTCAACTTTCTCTAATTAATCCCGAAAGTCTGAGTGATACTTTAATCGGCGGTGTGGTTATTCCCAGTTCTATTACGGCTCAACCCCTTGCTGTGTGGTTAACAGAAAACAAACCCCCCGCAGTTATTATTGATGACCAGACCATTTTTCTAGGATGGCGTTGGGGCGTAAATGGGGTAACCTCTGCTATCTTTGATGTCACTTGGTTAAAAACTGTTTTAAATCGCTACGGTATTAATGAAGGAAATCAGTTAGTTGCAGAAAGAAGCGTGGATATTCCCCCCTGCAATTTACTCGATCTTAATCCTCCTCAACAACCTTTTCCTATCTTACCCCCTGCCTATATTCCCAAACCTGAAGAACCTGAAATTGAAACCGGGCCTGAACCCTCCATTGAAATAGAATTATCTCCCGACTCTTCTGTCCCTTCTCCAACCCTAGTGAGCGACCGCCGTTCTCAAGGGTCTAATTATGGAGTCGCTCAGAATTCTGTGGCGGTTATTTCTCCTCAACAAGCCCAAACGATGAGCGAAGAGTTATCTAACCTTATTGTCCGTTTTGAAAGCACCCTTTTAGCAGCCCAAGCTCATAGTCAACCCATTTCCAACGAAAATCAATTCGCTTTACGCAAGTCTGAAGAAGTCGTAAATCAAGCTAAAATTAGTCTGCAAAACTTTGAGCGATTACTGAATCAAAGGCAATATGATCAAGCCAGACAATTGTGGTTAAAAGCCCGTCGTAGTCTCTGGGACAACTATCCCACTGATCGCCCTGTAGCTCAAGCAGAAGTGCGAGCAATGTGGTTAGATCGAGGCACTATTGTCAAAACTCGTTCAGAAGCAGAGTTAGCGGTATTATTTGACCGAATGGCCGAAGCGGGTATTAATACAGTGTTCATGGAAACTATTAACGCTAGTTACCCCATTTATCCGAGTCAAGTCGCCCCAGAACAAAACCCCTTGACCAAAGGATGGGACCCCCTCAAAGCTGCGGTCAAATTAGCCCACGAACGAAACATGGAACTTCACGCCTGGGTATGGGTATTCGCAGCAGCTAATCAAGGTCATAACAAGGTTTTGGAACAACCAGAAGACTATTTGGGACCGGTGCTTTCTCGTCACCCTGACTGGGGAATAACCGATAAAAAAGGCAATCATTTTGATAGAGGTCCACAATTCAAGAAGGCTTTTCTTGATCCTGCTAACCCTAGAGTTCAGAAATATTTGCTTTCTCTATTCGATGAAATTGTTCGTAATTATGATGTAGATGGAATTCAATTTGATTATATTCGTTATCCGTTTCAACAACCCCAAAATGATCAAACCTTTGGGTATAGTAAATCCTCTCGTTATTTATTTAAAGAAATAACAGGCGTTGATCCTATCGAAATTTCTCCTAGTCATCCTTTATGGAATCAGTGGACAGGGTTTCGTATTCGTCAAATTGATAGTTTTGTCGCTACCGCTTCAACTTATTTAAAAGAGATCAATCCTGAGTTAATTATTTCTGCTTCTGTGTTTCCCATTGAACAACGCGATCGCCTCTTTCGTCTGCAACAAAATTGGGAAGAATGGATGGAACAAGAATGGGTAGATATGATTGTTTTAATGACCTACGCTCTAGATACTGGCAATTTAGAAGAACGGATTAAATTGGCGTTTGATGATAGTTTACCCCGATCTGCTTTGGTTATTCCTGGGTTACGTTTATTGAAGGTTCCTGATCCTGTGACCATCGATCAATTGCAATTTGTTCGTAATATGCCTATTAGTGGTTTTTCCCTCTTTGCAACGGAAAACTTAACTCCTTCTTTACAAACTTTATTAAGTCGGATTCAAAGCACAAAAACTACCCAACCTCTGCCCTATCGTCAACCCTTTGAAACAGCCTTATCTCGTTATCAATCTTTGCAGAAAGAGTGGACTTTTTTAGCTAATAAAGAACAGTTAAAACTGGATAAAAATAGTCTGAAGAAAATTGATGATCAAGGGAAGCAATTAGAGGCAGCCCTAGAAAAACTAGCAGCAGAACCATCAACGAATAATCTCAAACTCGCCCAACAATATTTAAGACAATTTCAACAACAGTTTCCTAACTGGATGAGGAATCATAAGCAAGTTTATTCCTATCAAGTCCAAGTTTGGGAAAATAGACTAGAAACCCTAAATAAATTATTAGCATACGGAGAAAAAAAAATTACTAATAACCCTAAAACAAGGAACTAAGTCATTTTTTATCATCAATACACGATAAAAGTTAAATATTAAATCTGATACAATACTCCCAAAGAAATTAAAAGTAATCATAGTATAGATTGGAAAAACTTTATGTCCCAACCTTCTATTAATAGTCCTAAAATCTTTTGGAAAAATCCTCTTGAATGGTTATTAAGTTTATGGGAATTTTCTCGCCCTCATACGATAGTTGGAACCAGTTTAAGCGTCTTAGCTTTATATTTAATTGCTTTATCTACTCTCGAAAAGAGTATTACTTTTGATAATATTCAAAACTTATTGTTTCCCTTAATAGCTTGTTTATGTGGTAATGTTTATATCGTTGGATTAAACCAACTAGAAGATCAAGAAATAGATAAAATTAATAAACCCTATCTTCCCTTGGCTTCAGGAGATTTTTCTGTTGTTCAAGGGCGTTATATTGTCAGTATTACAGGAATTTTAGCTATAATCCTTTCTTTCATGGGAAGTTGGTACTTAGGGGCAACAGTAACTATTAGTTTATTAATCGGTACTGTTTATTCTTTACCTCCTATTCGATTAAAACGTTTCCCTTTATTGGCTGCTTTTTGTATTTTTACGGTTAGAGGAATTATTGTTAATTTAGGACTATTTCTTCATTTTACTTATAGTTTTATCAATCGTTCTTTTTTAGTTCCTGAAGTTTGGATATTAACAGCCTTTGTAGTTATTTTTACTATCGCGATCGCGATTTTTAAAGATGTCCCTGATATGGAAGGAGATAAAGAATATAACATTACAACTTTTACTATTTTATTAGGGAGAAAAACAATTTTTAAAGTTTCTTGTGCTGTTATTACTGTTTGTTATTTGGGAATGATAATAGGGGGATTTTCATCTATTTTAAATATTAATAAAATGTTTTTAATATTTTCTCATTTTGGGTTATTAATAATATTATTATGGCGAAGTCAGAGAGTTGACTTAGATGAAAAAGAGTCTATTGTCCAATTTTATCAGTTTATTTGGAGATTATTTTTCTTAGAATATTTACTATTTCCCCTGGCTTGTTTACTTTAAGGTAATTTTGAAAAAATCTTGTATTTAGTAATGTTTGGTACTGTAAATTTTTCTATTAATCTTGAGTAATATCCTCATAAAGTGGTAACATTAAATCTGCTTTATCCATAAACAAGGAAGCCATAAAACAGATGGCCATAGCTTATATTATCGGACTAGGAAGATCAGGAATTGCTGCAGCAAAATGCCTTAAGCAAGACGGGTGGGAAGTGATCATTAGCGATCGCTCTACCTCCTCCAATTTAAACCATTTACAGCGACAACTACAAGCAGAAGGAATCACAGTTAAATTAGGTCATAGCCTTAACTTAAATTCTACTGCCATACCTAAATTAATTGTCGTTAGTCCTGGAGTTCCTTGGGATATTCCTTTCTTGATAAAAGCCCGTAACCAGAAAATTGATACCATAGGGGAGTTAGAATTAGCTTGGCGATATCTTCAGTCATCTCCTTGGGTAGGTATTACAGGAACCAATGGTAAAACCACTACCACCGCTTTAGTCGCAGCTATTTTTCAAGGGGCAAAATTAAACGCCCCTTCTTGCGGTAATATTGGTTATGCTGCTTGTGAATTAGCCTTATCTCAATTCAATAAAGATAATACTGGTAATTATGATTGGATCATCGCAGAAATTAGTAGTTATCAATGTGAATCATCTCAAGAATTAAGTCCTAAAATTGGTCTTTGGACAACCTTTACCACCGATCATTTAAATCGTCATAAAACCCTAGAAAACTATTACGCAATTAAGGCATCTTTGTTATATCGCAGCGAATATCAAATTTTTAATGGTGATGATCCTTATTTACACCAAGCAGGATTACATCAATGGGCCGATGCTTATTGGACTACTATAAAAGGAAAAGAGAATTTACTATGTGATTCTAGTAAAGGGGTTTATATTCAAGATAATTGGGTTGTCGCTTTTGATGAGTTGATTTTACCCTTAAATCTCTTTAAAATGCCAGGTTTTCATAACCAACAAAATCTTTTAATGGCTATTGCAGCAGCTAGATTAGCGGGTATTGAAAAAGGGGCAATCGCTTCAGTTATAGCAACATTTACAGGAGTTCCTCATCGTCTGGAATATATCACAACTATTGATGGAATTGATTTCATTAATGATAGTAAAGCAACCAATTATGATGCAGCAGAGGTAGGTTTATTATCAGTACAATATCCTACAATTTTAATAGCAGGAGGAGAAGAAAAAGAAGGGGACGATAATAAATGGATTACACAAATCAAATCAAAAGCTGTTAAAGTTTTACTGATAGGTGAAGCTGCTGAAAATTTCGCGAAACGTCTTCATGATTGTGATTATCATGATTACGAAATTATTGAAACAATGGATAAAGCAATAGAAAGAAGTTTAATATTAGGACGAGAACTAAAAGCAAAAGTTGTTCTTTTATCTCCTGCCTGTGCCAGTTTTGACCAATATCAAAGCTTTGAACATCGAGGAGATCATTTTCGAGAATTATGTCAACAATTAGCTAATTTTTAACCATTGCTGTAAATAGGTTATAGATTCTTGGAGATGTCTAATATGTCCCCTTTACCGATGGTGGGGACATTCTGCTGCAATTTTTAGGTTAAATCTTATGCCGATTGAGGCCAAGTATTCATCTTAATGCGATGTAACTGTTGTATCAGTTCATCTCTTCCTTTGATCTCTTCAATACGATAAATAATTTTCCCCTCATTAAAGAGAATTAAAGTGGGTAAATTTTTTAAGCGATAGGTATTAGCCAATTGAAAATTTTGATCAGCATTAATACTTACCACTTCCAACGGACTATCCCATTCTTTTTGGATTTTTTGGAGAAAGGGATTAATTAACAGACACAAACCACACCAAGGGGCCCAAAAGTTGACCAAGACAGGTTTAGGGGATTCGAGAACAACGTGAGCAAAATTTTGATTGTTAACAGACAACATCATCGATTCAGTTGTGTTTATCTTCTTTTTATAAAATACTTTGAACTATGTTATATCCATTTGGCTTATTCTGGCAAAGGAATTTTCGGTACGGGGATCACGAAGATCAACTTTACTCTTCATCAATGATACATTAGGGATCAAAAAATAAGTTAGTAACATTTACTTATGTTTGAGATTACAACAATAAATCAAGTTCGGAACTAACTCGATCATAAATCTTTAGTCCTCGGTTGTACAAATTTTTTTGCTGATGATTTCTCCTGCTAGTTTATGACCGAATTCATTCCAATGGCCACTCCCCATAATCGTATTATCAAACCCATGTAAAAAGATTCTATTCTTATCAGCATAGGATTGAAATAAAGGAGATAAGGTTAACGCTTCAAATCCTTGTTCTTTTCCTAAATTTGCAATCCGTTTATCAGGATAAAAAGGGTCTTTGATCTCTGCTTGATCAAAATATTGTTCTCGATAAGCAGCATCAGGATAAACTTGAGCAGGATTACTTAATGTTACCACTAATAAATCTGAGTTAATTGATTGTGTTTCTTGTTGAATCAATTTAATTAACGCTTCTGTAATATTCCATGCTTCTTTCCAGTTGGGATCACTATTTTTGTAGAGTTCTGGTGTAAAATCAAGATACTGGAGTACGTCTTGATTCTCTGTTGCTGTTTCAGTTCCTAATAACTGACGATTCTTTTTGATTGCGATTCTTGTTTCATTAAGTAATTGTAAAATACGAGAATTATTAATTGTCGAAAAAATTGCTTTTCTCATAAAACTATTACGCCATTGATAGGTTTCTGTTTCCTTAAAGGACAAATCTAAGACATATTCTCCCTCTTTTTTAATTAAAAATGGACTAAATCTATCATCAGGACTTAAGGTTTTTGAGTTGTTAATAATATCGTTGCCGGTAAACACTGCTAAGACAACCAAATCAGGAGAATACTCACTAACATGGTGTTTTAAAGTCATATATTCCTGTGCAGTTCCATAGTCACCTACTCCAAAATTAATCACTTCAACATTTTTATTTTGAAACTTTTGACATTGGGGTAATTTCTTTTCCATCAGTGACCAAAATGTATCCTCTGCATTAACTTGTATTGCTTCAGCAAATGAGTCACCAATAACAGCAATTCTAAAGGTATTTTCAGGCTTTTCTTTAATATAGTTTTTATCTCTTAATCCATCTTTATTAACCGATACCCAACCTTTTCCTTCGTGCTTCCACCATCCTGATATCCCTGGAATTAACGCATGGCCACGATGAGGATCAGCTTGATAAAAACTAGGGTAAGCAATACCCATTATTCTTAGGGCAATTTCTCCAATTATTAAAGCAAAAATTGCCCCTCCTAATCCTAATAAAAGATTACCACTTAATTGCTTTAATTTGTTTGATTTGGGCATAATTGTGAATAGAATTTATTTAAAACTATGTTTTGATAATCAATGATTTATTTTTTTAATAAAGATTGTTCAGTGTCACTATCAAAAAAATGTATTTTTTCTTGATTAAAAGATAACCATATTTTTTCACCTACTTTAACTGACTTTTCTCCTGAAAGACGAACAATAATTTGAGACGGTGTTTCATCTAATGTTTTTGTAAATAAATAAATTTCGTTGCCTAGATTTTCCACTAAATTGACTTGAACTTGTAAATTTTCTGTACTAGAAGTTCCTAGGGTAATATGTTCAGGACGAATACCAAAAATAGCAATTTTTTTATTGTATTCTTTTAGATAAGATTTCCAAGTAGGAGGAATAATAAAACTAAATTTACGGTGACTAATTTGCAAAGGATGTTCAATTTTTACGGGTAAAAAATTCATAGACGGTGTTCCAATGAAGCCCGCAACAAAACAATTAGCAGGGTTATGATACAATTCCAAAGGAGAAGCAACCTGTTGAATTTTTCCTTGATTCATAACAGCGATTCGCTCACCCATTGTCATTGCTTCGATTTGATCATGAGTGACATAAATCGTTGTAATACCGAGTTTTTGCTGTAATTGAACAATTTGAGAACGAGTTTCAGCCCGTAAAGCTGCATCTAAGTTAGACATGGGTTCATCCATTAAAAAAACTTGAGGATTTCTAGCGATCGCCCGTCCTAACGCCACCCGTTGTTTTTGACCTCCGGATAAATCTTTGGGTAAGCGATTTAATAAAGATTCTAATTGTAATAATTGAGCAACTTGTTCAACTTTTTGATTAATCGTTGTTTCTGTTGATGAATGGTAACGAAATTGTTTAGGAAATGCTCTTGTTAAACCCGTTAAACCTTTTTCGAGTTCTCCTGGTAAAGCGGACTTATTCGCTTCTTTTACCCCTTGAGTCATGCGACGTAAACCAAAGGCAATATTATCATAAACATTGAGATGGGGATAAAGCGCATAATTTTGAAACACCATAGCAATGTCTCGCTGTTTAGGAGGTAACTGGGTGACATTTTTTTCCCCTACCAAAATGTGGCCTGATGTAGCTGTTTCGAGTCCAGCAATCATCCGTAAAAGGGTACTTTTTCCGCAACCAGATGGACCAACCAAGACCATAAATTCCCCGTCTTTTATGTCTAAGTCAATATGATGCAAAACCTTGACCACATCGCCCTTGGACTTTCCCCCTCGTTGAGGAAAACTTTTGTTAATATCTTGTAAAATAACTTTGGCCACGTTAATACACTAGAACCGTTTGTTTGATATTGTACAGTTTGATTAAGATAAGAAAAAATATACCAAGAAATGTAAGGGTTTTCATGGCGGATCAACTTATACGCGCAACAGCAGCCGATGGGGGCATTCGGGCGGTTAGCCTAATTTCTACCCGACTCACAGAAGAAGCAAGACAAAGACATAAACTTTCCTATGTCGCCACTGCAGCCCTGGGACGCACCATGTCAGCCGGTCTATTACTGGCTTCTAGCATGAAACGAGAAGGGTCTCGTGTCAACATTCGGGTTAAGGGAAATGGCCCATTAGGAGGGTTATTAGTAGATGCGGGGTTAGATGGAACCGTCAGAGGTTATGTCGCTAACCCTAGTATTGAACTCCCTCCTAACCCTCTCGGTAAATTAGATGTGGGGGGTGCGGTTGGTTCAGAAGGATTTCTTTATGTGGTGCGAGATGTGGGGTATGGTTATCCTTACTCCAGTACCGTAGAGTTAATGTCGGGGGAAATAGGGGACGATGTGACCCATTATTTAGTTACTTCCGAACAAACCCCCTCAGCGTTGTTATTAGGGGTATTTGTAGGGGCGCAAGGGGTGACAGCAGCCGGTGGCTTATTGTTGCAAGTGATGCCCAAAGCAGCTAGAGATGAACAGTTAGTGGCGACTTTAGAATCTCGTATCGGTAAGCTTTCAGGATTTACCCCTTTATTAAGAGACGGTAAAACATTACCCGATATTTTAGACGAATTATTAGGAGATTTAGGCTTAGTTATCTTTCCTGAAGTTCAGATGTTGCGATTTAATTGTCGTTGTTCTTTTAGTCGGGTTTTAGGGGCTTTGAAACTATTAGGAGAAGCTGAGTTACAAGATATGATTGAAAAAGATGATGGTGCTGAGGCGACTTGCGAATTTTGTGGGGAAGTTTATCAGGCAAATAGTGATCAATTAGCCCAATTAATTGAAGATTTACGGACAGAGTCGGTTTAGTTTTAATTGAATTATTTTGTTATCAAAATGGTTAACCCTTCTCGTGACTGAGAAGGGTTTTTTTAGAGGGTTAGGGAAAAGCAACGTCATGTAATGCAGTGTCCACAACAGAAACATACTCTTGATTAGATAGAGCATTATTGTCAAGTCTTCCTTTAGCGATCGCACTTTCGATGAGAGTTTCTGCATCAATTTTATTGGCTGCTACAGCATGAATAAAACTCACATGGCCAGGAATTCCAAACTCAGCAAAATAGCCTTGATAAGCCAATTCTACTAAAGTTGTTGCCAATAAAGTAGAAGTAGCTTGTGTCGGATAATCGCTAACAGCTGCGACTTCTTCAGAAGCTATCACAGGAGTGACAACTGTAGCTAATAAAGCAGAAGATAAGCCACCAAGGATGAGATGTTTCATGATAAATCGTATGAGGGAGTAGTTGTCTTGAAAGTTAGTCAAAAAAATCACTGTTATCAATGATTCAAATCTGACTAAATTTAATAAGTGTTCTACCTAGCTAAAACCTAAATTTTACCTAGATTTGATTCCGTCAATGATGTTATTATAAATAGCTAATTTGTTTAGCATCTTCCTCTAATTAGGTCATGCTATCAGGTGAAAAATGCCGATCAAACAAGAAAAAAATCAACAAAATATAAATATAGCCTTACGGATACACGTTAGGACATTTTTTTGTGAAGTTGGTCTTTAAATTCTTTTCTTTTATTTTCATCTCTTTCTCGATATCCGTAAGTTTTTTTTTCTAGTTATACCTAACTTTTTAATTCCATCACTCACGTTTTGCTGTGTGACATTTTCTCCCCATTTCTCGGCTATTTGTTGCTGTGTTTTATCTTTATGTTGTCTGACAAACTGTTTGAATCTCTCTAAATCTTGAATTTTGCGATTATTTTTAGGAGGACGCTTGGCGGTCTCGCGGGAGCGAGTGCGGCTGCACCGCTTTGAAGTCTCCTGTTTCTTGTTCTCTTTTTAGCCATAAATCGAGAGTATTACGACTAATTTTCATTAATCGGCAAATAGCTATCTTCTTTTCTCCTCTATAATAAGCATTTACGGCTTTTTTTCTCAAATCGTAGCTATAAGGAGCAGGCATTTTTTTCTTGTTTTCGTGAGCACTTTAATTCTAGCTAATTTTGTCCTAACCTAACCCCGTATTGCTATATTTTTAACAGTTTAATAACTAATTTTACAAAGATGTTACTTTTAATAATTTTTTGAATAGTTGATTAGAATCTTTCTCCGATTCCAAAGTGAATACGAGAATCTCCCTCATCATTAATTCCGTAATCAACCCGAATTGGTCCGACAGGGGATTGAATTCTCACCCCAATACCATAACCATAACCATCACTCGGTAAGCCGCGTACCACTCCAGGAATCCCTCGGACAGAACGTTGAGATTTAATCGTTGTACCATAATCAAAGAAAATAGCAGCCCCAACGGCCGGAATAATAGGAAACCGATATTCTGCAGTAGCTTGAAAATAACTCCGTCCATTACCCAGTTCTCCTTCGGCATAACCCCGAACTGAGTTACTACCCCCGATGACAAAAGCTTCGTAGGGGGGTAAATCTTCTAGGACGGTTCCTGCTTGGACATTAAAAGCTAAAGCTTGGGGTTTGGGTTGATCTTCTTCAATAAACCCTAAATCGATAAAATCGACGGGAATATAATAACTATAATTTCCTCGTAAACGAGTAAAGGCGATACTCCCTGATCCCACTGGTAAGGTTTGTTCTACCCCCAAACGAATAACATAACCACTGGTGGGACGTAAAGGATTATTGCGAAAATCTTGGGCTGCAGCAAAGCTGAGGGTTAATAAGTCATCCCGTCCCGAATCACTAAACGATAAAGGTTGTTCAGGAAAGCCATTAATAGGAGCAGACAGAGGAGCAATATCTCCGTCAGCGTTTTCGATTTGCACCCGTTGATAGTTAATCCCTGCCGTCAGTCGCCAGTCTGGTTTCGTAAAAGGATCTTCAGCTAAGGGACGAGCAAAAGAAACCCCTCCCCCTGTCCTAATAACCCTAGGACTGTCGAATCCGTTCAAGGTTCTAATCGAAGAGTCGTCTCCATCAAAGACTAAGGAGATAGTTCGACGACGGAACCCGTTAACCGTATAGGCGGTACGATAAGGATCACCAGCAATCCACGGATCAGTAAAACTGACATCGAGGAGTAATTCTCGTTCTCCGACTTGGACTTCCCCGCCAAGGGTTTGGGCGTTTCCTCCTAAATTTTGTTCTTGATAACTAATGGTTCCAAACAGTCCACTACTAGAACTAATCCCCGTCCCTGCGGCTAGCGATCCTGTGTTTCCTTCGACCACATCGACGTTGACAATCACTTCTCTAGGATCT
>NZ_AAXW01000077.1 GCF_000169335.1 Crocosphaera chwakensis CCY0110 | reverse complement strand
ATTGATACAGGTGTTGCTTTAGATCATCCTAATTTAGTAGCAAATATACTACCGCGAAATGAAGAAGACTGGGATTTTGACCCTGATGATGATGATATTCCTGAAGATGCTGGACATAATACATTTCATGGCACTCATGTAGCAGGAATAGCGGGTGCAGTTGATAGTCCAGAGGGAATTATTGGAGTTGCACCCAACTGTAAGATAATGCCTTTACGAGTCAAACTAAAAGCAGGCAGAAATGCTAATCGTGTTGATGCGATTAATTATGTTATTGAGATTGCCAAGCAACATCCTGAATTGCATTATGTTATCAACTGTAGTTGGGTTACAAATGGTTATGATACTGCAATCTTTCGGGCCATAACAAGAGCTATTGAGAATAATATTCTAGTTATTTTTGCAGCAGGTAATGATGATTGGGATATGGATAATGATAAACCTCGTTATCCAGGAGTCCATTCTGAAGTGATTGCAGTGGCAGGACTAGACTCAAAAAATCACAAAGTAGGGTCTTCAAACTATGGAACCCAGATTGATATCTGTGCGCCAGGAGAAAATATTTGGTCAACTAATAAACCAACACCAGAGAATAATGATTATTATCGCTTCGATACAGGGACTTCAATGGCTGCTCCTCATGTAGCAGGTGTTGCTGCTCTCGTGTGGTCTGTTAATCCTCAATTAACTAATCATCAAGTGCGTCATATTCTTGAAGAGAGTTGCGATGAGGTTGATACAGCGAATCCAGACTTTTCTAACAAACTAGGAAAAGGACGCATTAATGCGTTAAAGGCTATTCACTTAGCCAAACAAATTTAATCGTAATTGAATAGAGGTATTAGTCATGTCTACAGCTAAGCCAGTCAACATTAAAACATCCGATGTAACCTTTGGACAAGTTTTTATTGATAGTCCAGAACTTGTAGAAGCTCTGATTAAAGATCAAGAGAACGTCCTGAAATTTCTTGAAGAAAAAATATCTCATCTAAGCTTAGATAAGATTACTGTAGATGAGTGCGGTCGTCTTATCATTGATGATGAGAATTTTAGACAAGCTCTTGAAGAGATTGTACAAGATGAAACAGTGATGCAGACTGTGTGCGGGTTTCATTGTTAGTGATTGATTATCCATTCGATCCTAGTCTATTCGTCTGTACCAGTTCAAGGATAATATTTGGGCAATCGGAATTACCTCTTAACTGGTACATTTTGATGCTAGTAGGGTTTTAAGAAAAGTTGAAGTTTATTCAAAGGACTAAATCTATATTCGAGGTAAATAACTGAAATGTCTTTAACAAAGTTGCTGGTTAAAAAAGCATTAGACCCTAATTATCTTAATCTCATTCTCTTTCCTACAGAGAGATGTAATTTTCGTTGCATTTATTGTTATGAAAATTATCAAATGGGTGGCATGACATCAGAAATTGTAGCCTCAATCAAAAAATTGATTTCTGTTCGTGTCCCTGATTTAAAGAAGTTGGAAATAAGTTGGTTTGGAGGAGAACCTTTGTTAAAAAAAGATATCATTCGTGAGATATCTTGTCATATTATTGACTTAACTCAAGAATGTTCCGATTTAAAATATGGTGCTAACATCACTACTAACGGATATTTTCTTGATACTATAACTTTTCAAGAATTAGTTTCTCTCGGAATTAACACTTATCAAATATCCCTTGATGGCGATTATGAAGTTCATAATCAAACTAGAAAAAGAGCCGATGGAAAAGGTACTTTCAATACGATTTGGCGTAATTTATTAGCTATTCGAGATACAGACTATCCTGCACATATAATTCTTAGAGTTCATTTTTCTCCTGATACATGGACTCAATTATCTCCATTGATTGAGATGATTAATACAGAATTAATTGATGATGGTCGTTTTTATGTTTATTTCAAATCAATATCACGCTTAGGGGGAGAAAACGATGAGAACTTATCTATTTTTAGTGATCAAGATGAGGGAAAAGTCATTCAAATATTGCAGGAACAAGTTAAAAATTCCCAACAGTTAGAGACAGTAGATATTAATCAGTATATTTGTTATGCTTCTAAAGGTAATTCTTTGGCAATTCGAGCCAATGGAGACATTATTAAATGCACTGTTGCTTTAGATAGTCCTAAAAATAAAATAGGACATTTGAATTTGGATGGAACAGTAGAAATTGAGCGAGAATTATTTTTACCTTGGCTGAAAGGATTAGAAATAGGGGATCAAAAAATAATGGCTTGTCCTTGGTATAATTATGTCAAAAACTCTTAAAAACTCTACGGTGACTTTAGTGATTTAAACCTCAGTTCTATAGTATCGTAAGTATCGTAAGGGCTTAATTGATAGCATTAAACCCCTACAAGTTATCAAAACCCTATATACCTAACCGTTGATAAATGGTGTCTAAATTTTGTAAATGATGTTGAGGATCAAAGCATTTTTCGATCTCTTCAGCACTAAGATATTGCGTCACTTGGGCATCTTTACAGACTAAATCATAAAAGTTACCATCTTCTTTATTCCAAGCTTCGTGAGCGCATTTCTGTACCACTTTGTAAGCATCTTCCCGACTCATGCCTTTTTCGACTAAAGTCAATAGAACCCGTTGACTAAAAATAACCCCGCCATAAACATTCATATTCCGTTTCATGTTGTCAGGATAGATTAATAAATTCTTGACTAAATTAGTAATTTCTTTCAACATAAAATGAGTCAAAATACAGGTATCGGGTAACATTACTCGTTCTACGGAACTATGAGAAATGTCCCGTTCATGCCACAAAGCAACATTTTCTAAGGCTGCTACAGTATAACTTCTAATAATACGAGCAATACCGGTTAAACGCTCAGAACGAATAGGGTTCCGTTTGTGAGGCATTGCAGAAGACCCTTTTTGCCCTTTAGAAAAGTATTCTTCTACTTCTAAAACATCGGTGCGTTGTAAGTTTCTAATTTCAACAGCAAACCGTTCTACAGAAGAAGCTAATAAAGCTAATTGTTGCACAAAATCTGCATGGCGATCGCGGGATATCACCTGAGTTGAGGCAGTATCTGGTTCTAACCCCAAATATTGACAGGACAAAGCTTCCACCCTGGGATCAACGTTGGCGTAAGTTCCCACAGCACCAGATATTTTACCCACACTAATGGTACTGCGTAGGTTAACTAATCGTTCTCGGTTGCGTAACACCTCAGCCAACCACCCGGCCAACTTAAAGCCAAAAGTAATGGGTTCAGCGTGGATACCATGCGATCGCCCTACCATAACAGTGTTACGATGTTGTTGTGCCTGATAACGTAGGGCTTGGATCAACTCTTCGAGACTTTCTAAAATCAGATTTAAACTGGCCACTAATTGCAACGCCAAAGCCGTATCAAGGACATCGGAACTGGTTAACCCTAAATGGATGTAACGGCCAGCATCTCCTACATATTCATTAACATTCGTTAAAAATGCAATGACATCATGACGCACTTCCGCTTCAATTTCTAATACCCGTTTCGGGTCAAAATTAGCTTTTTCCTTAATCTTTGCTACGGCTTCTTTGGGAATGTAACCTAATTCTGCTTGGGCTTCACAAACTGCAATTTCTACTTGTAACCAAGTTTTCAGCTTATAACTATCTGTCCACAGTTGGCCCATTTCTGGCAAGGTATAACGTTCAATCACTGCCATCTATAACTGATACAACAAGCCATAGTATCACATTTGTGTTTTTCCCTAAGTTCATTGTGGACTCTTAAGGGCTATTAATTATCTTTCTCTATATTCCCTTTAAAAAATGATTCTAAGGGGTGTAAACGAAACCCTGGAGTTTTATAATCTTTGGGTAAATAATTTTCAGGAATTGTATTTTGATTTCCGTCTCTAACCGCAGCATAATGAGGGGACATAATTTCAATTCCAACTTCTGCACATTTGTCTTGTATCTTTTGATGTAATTCAGTATAAATATTACCGATTTCAATGGATGTAGTTTTATTTGTATAAACTCTAAGTTGATAGCTAATATAGAAATCATCTAAGCTAGTTTGCCAGACATAAGGAGTCGGATCGTCTAAGATATCGACAGTATCTAAAGCAGAATTCCTTAAAGTTTCATGGACTAAACGCCAGGGAACATCATAACCTAATGTAATGGTTGTATTCAGAATTAAAGGTTCTTCAAGATCCCTCATTGTTGCAGTATAATTAATGATTTTGCTGATAATTAAGATGGAGTTGGGAATGGTAATAATTTCATTATTTTGGTTACGAATTCGTGTAGAAAGAATAGTTTTTTCTATTACAACCCCTTGATATTCCTCAATTTTAATGCGATCGCCTATTTGAAATGCACGGGTATAAATAACCACAAATCCCCCAATTAAATTAGCAATGGTACTGGCTCCCCCAAAAGTAACTAAAGCACCCGCTAAAATAGAAATTCCTTGAAATGCAGGAGATTCAAATCCTGGTAAATAAGGAAAAATAATGGCTGCTGCTAACCCAATAATCAAAATAACAGTTAATTTATAACTTGGCTCTGCCCAGTCAGGATAAAATCCAGGAATAGTTACTCTTTCTTCTTCTACTGCTTTAAAAAAGGGATGACATAGACGAATTAAATAATGAGTTACGATAAGAGTAATTATAATTAAAAACAAATTAGGTAAATAATCAATAAATCCAGACCAAGCATTTCCTAATGCTCCAAAAAATGAACTAAAAATGCTTTTACCTAACCGCTCAGTTTGAGGAAATAAACTTAAAACTAAAGGGATATAAAAATATAAAATTACAAAAATGATAATCCAGCGAACTATTTTTAAACTTAGTATAGTAATTTGTTTTTGTCGGTAAACAGAAAGAATTGTCCAATTTTGAATTCTTAAGGTTCTGAAAAATAAACTTCTTCCCTCAAGAATGCGACGAGATGCACCTGGAATAAACCAATTTAAAAATCGAACAATAAAAATCACTAAAATAGTAGATAATAAACTCAATAAACCTCTAATACCTAAATAAGAGAGGTTTCTTTCTTTACGATATTCAACAATGGCATTTTTGATAATCTCGGAATAATTTTGTGCCAGTTTTTCTAGGGATTTATTATTAGCTTCAGCATCGCTTTGTCCTAAATAGAGTAAAAGATTATTTTCTACATAAATAATATATATTCCATCGATGGTCTTAACTTCTAAATTGTTTATATTAATTGAACGATCTTTTGCTACCTCTTTGAGCCGTTTCATGGCAACCTTTGCCCTTTCTTGGTTAGGTATTCCCTCAATATTGGTCTTAAATTCAAATAAAGTTTCTCCATCTAATTTAACAGGAGCCGGGGGATCATCATCCACGGATTCTTCAGACAAAGATTCTTCTTGTTTCTGTGATTCTTGAACTAAAATATAGTGAGAAAATAAATCTTTCTTGCTACTAATTTCTAGCAAACTAATGGTTTTTACTTGTGCTATACTTGGGCTATAAAAATGTAGGCTGAGTAAGCAGCCACATGTTAACAGTATTATTGTTAATATGGATATTATTTTGCGAGACTTGGTAATCATATAATTGTGTTCTTAGACTTCAATCAATAATATACTAAAGTTCAAAAATCTAATTAACAATAAAAATTAATAGTCTTTTAAGATCATAAGTAGTATTAATAAATTTTGATTTAATATGTAAGGTTTAAATATATATATTTAAGATTATATTTTTTTAAGGAATTATTAAATTTTAATAAAAATAAAACCAACTATCTCAAAATATTTCGTTAAACTATAAAGTAATAATAGATTAATAATTGAGTATGAATGGTTCCACTGCAACTTTGTTAATTTCTTGCCCTGATCAACAAGGATTAGTAGCGAAATTTGCTAATTTTATCTATGATAATGGTGGCAATATTATCCATGCCGATCAACATACAGATTTTGAAGCTGGTTTATTTTTAACACGAATAGAATGGCAATTAAATGGATTTAAGTTATCTCGTGATATGATTCCTTCTGCCTTTGCTTCTGTGGCTAAACCCTTACAAGCGGTGTGGGAAATTCATTTTTCTGATACTATTCCCCGTTTAGCTTTATTTGTAACCAAACAAGATCATTGTTTGCTTGATTTATTATGGCGTTGGCAAGCAAAAGAAATTAGAGCAGATATTCCTTTAATTATTAGTAATCATGAAAAATTAAAAGCGATCGCTGAACAATTTAATATCGATTTTTATTATCTTCCTATTACAAAAGAGACAAAAAATCAACAAGAAGCAAGACAGTTAGAGATTTTAAGACAACATCGCATTAATTTAGTAATTTTAGCTAAATATATGCAAATTTTAACCCCTGAATTTATCAATCACTTTGCCCATATTATTAATATTCACCATTCTTTTTTACCCGCATTTGCTGGAGCGAAACCTTATCACCGCGCCCATGAAAGGGGTGTGAAAATCATCGGTGCTACTGCTCATTACGTTACAGCCGATTTAGATGAAGGTCCAATTATTGAACAAGATGTTGTTAAAGTTTCTCACCGAGATACCATTCCAGATTTAATCCGTAAAGGTAAAGATTTAGAAAGAGTGGTATTAGCTAGAGCGGTTCGTTTACATGTCCAAAATCGAGTTTTAGTGTATGGAAATCGTACCGTTGTCTTCGCTTAAATGATAGTCTAAATTATCTTAATCCTCTAAAAATTAATCATTAAGTTTCACTAAATTTCTTATTTTAATTCATATCTATCCTAAAATAGTATTAACTATTTCAATCAATCAATTATATAAATTACCCATGACACAACAACTAGCATTCATTGGCCTAGGTTTAATGGGAGGATTCATGGCTGCTAATCTAGCAAAAAAACGTTTGACTGTCAAAGCTTGGAACCGTAGTCCTAACCGCCCTGGTATCACCGTAGCACACAATGCTGGTGCCATCCTTGCTCCTTCCATTGAAGCTGCTGTCAAAGAAGCAGATATTATTTTTACCTGTGTGGGTGATGTTCCTGATGTTAATGATGTCATTTTTGGAGAAAATGGGATTATTAATTATGCTAAACCTAACGCATTAATTGTTGACTTTAGTACCATTGGTACCCAAGCAGCTCGCGAAATTGGGGTTCAATTAAAAGAACAAAAATTTCGCTTTTTAGATGCACCCATTTCTGGAGGAGATATTGGTGCAAAACAAGGCACATTAACCATTATGGTTGGAGGAGAAAAAAAAGATTTTGACGAATGTTTACCCTATTTTGAAGCTATGGGAAAAACGATTATTTATTGTGGTTTTACAGGCAATGGACAAGCGGTAAAAATGTGTAATCAGGCTCTATGTGCAGTTCATATGGTGGCTTTATGTGAAGCTATAAAAATGGCAGAAAAACAGAATATTGATCCTAATCTGATGATAGAAGTTTGCCAGACAGGTGCAGCCAGTTCTTGGGCTTTAGCTAACTTAGGTCCGAAAATTATAGACTCAGATTTAGAACCTGGTTTTGCCATTAAACATTTATTAAAAGATTTACGATTAATTCAAGAAATTATGTCAGAATCAGAGAGTGAATTACCAGGAGTTAGCTTAGCAGAAAGCTTTTTAAAAGTAGTGGCGAATATGGATAAGGGCGAAGCACAAGAACAAGGAACTCAAGCAATGATTCGTTATTATAATCAATAAAATAATGTCTAAAAAATTAATTTTTCAAGGAACAATAACTTATTTAACTGATCATTGGTATGCTAAACTTATTTTTCCTTTAGTCGAGGTCAAAAAGCTACTTCAAACTATTTATGAATTTCTACTTCATCTTATTTGGTCTGAGTTGATTTATGGCAAAAAGCTTGAGAATGAACTTGATAGTTTAATAGCTTTTTGTATATTTTGTATTTTATCTCTTTTAGGTTACTATTTTAGAGACTATATTCAAATCATTATTATCATATTTTTCATAATTTGGTATTTAGACTGTTGGCTTGCTAAACATCAATATTTTCAGAAAAATCGTAAAATTGACATATGTATCTATGAGATAAATAAGAATAAAATAATTTGTTGTTTATCCTTGCCTAACACTAAAACTCAATCTATTTTTGCTAGTTTTTTTCCAGAAGAAGTCAATCATATTTCTATCGTAAAATCTTCTTTACGAGGAGGTGCTTTTCAAGAAGTTTTAGATGAAGTTTGGCAAATAGAAATTAATTTATGTAACGGCAAACATTTTGTTATTGACGAAAATATTTTAACTCATAAATCATTATTAACTGCTAAAAAATTAGCTAATTATTTCGATTCTGATATTATTTTTAGTCATAGTCAGGGAGCAAATTCTTATGTCGAACAAGAATTACAACCAATATTTTTATACCATTTAGTTAATCAAAATTTAGAAGGAGTTAGATATCAAATAAATTCAAGAAAAGTTCATATTTATACTCAATGGCAATGGTCTAATACTTGGAGTTTTATTAAAAAACTATTTGAAAAAGCAGGATTTTTTCTATTTATTATTGTTATGAGTGGATTTATGATTAAGTTTGGGGGATTATTACATAAGATCATTTCGATTATTAGAGGAAAAGATGATATTATTTATCTATCTTCACCCTTTCAATGGTTCCTCCCTAACTGGCATTGGCGTAATATTTTAGAATTAGTTTTAGTTTTAGGTATTTTTATTTATCAAGGGTGGCAGTTAAGCCGTGTAAAACATATTTATATTACTCCATACTATCTTAAATTTTTTATTGACAATAAAATGATTGATAAAATTAAAACATCAGATATAGAAGCTTCATTTGTTATTAATAATTCTCAGCCAGAAGTTTTAATTATTGGAAAAAATAAAGTGCTGACGATTACTAACTTTGAACAAGAAAAATTAGCTAAACTATTTTGGGCTTATCTTGATGAAGCCATTAACAGTTATCAGAAAAAACAGCCAAAACAACTAAGTAATGAATCTTCAGAGGAAAAAGAGTAATTAGATTATTTAGGTATTAAGTAAAATTATATTACCAAAAATAAGTTAATCATGTTATTCTAAATAATTTAAAGGTTATCTAGGATCAGTTATCTAAACTATGAATATAGTAGATCGCGTTCGTTTAGGGTTAGCGGTAGGTGTAGCAAAAACTATCACTGCTTTGGTTCGTTTTGTAGGTTTAGGTGCTGCTAGTGTATTACCTGGGGCTATTTCTCGGCGTTTTCACCCTAGACTGCTATCTCTACTCTGTGAACAAGTCAAACAAGGGGTTATCTTAGTAGTAGGAACCAATGGCAAAACAACCACTTCTCTACTATTAAGAACTATTTTAGAAGACCAAAATTATAAAGTTGCTCACAATGAAACTGGGGCTAATTTAATTAATGGTTTAGTCACTACTTTACTGAATAATACCAATTTAATTGGTACATTAAGCGCAGATTATGCCATTTTAGAAGTTGATGAAAACATCGTGCCACTGTTATTAAAAGATTGTCAACCGAAAGTAATTTTAGCACTCAATTTATTTCGAGATCAACTGGATCGTTATGGCGAAGTTGATACCATTAGTCAACGGTGGCAAAAAGCGATCGCACCGCTTTCTCCTAATACTATCATTGTCTTAGATGCTGATGATCCTACCCTTTCTTATTTAGGACAACAATTAACTCAAAATGTTCGTTATTTTGGTCTTTCTGAACCGAATTTATATTTAGAGGAAATTCCTCACGCTGTCGACTCGATTTATTGTCCTAGTTGTGGTTATCCTTTAACTTATGAGGGAGTTTATTTATCTCATTTAGGGGATTATTCTTGTGAAAAATGTGGCTTTGAAAAGAGTAAACTAGATGTAAATAGTCAAGACTGGCCACAAATTTTGATCGGGGTTTATAATAAATATAATACCTTAGCTGCCGGATTAGTTGCCCAAGAATTGAATATTGAAACAACAGCGATTTTAAAAACAGTAAAAGCCTTTAAAGCAGCTTTTGGTCGAGCAGAAGAATTAACCATAAATGGCAAGCACGTCCGCATTTTATTATCTAAAAATCCCGTAGGTATGAATGAAACCATTCGGGCAGTTAATGATATTAAAAAAATGGGAAAATCTTCTACAACTTTATTAATTTTAAATGATAGAATTCCTGACGGAACAGATGTTTCGTGGATTTGGGATGTGGATACAGAACCCTTAGTTAAATTAGGAGGTAATTTAGTGGTAAGTGGTGATCGCACCTATGACATGGCATTGCGTCTTAAATATAGTCAAGAAACGCTCCCTCAAGAAAATAATCGTGTTAAATTAATTGTTAGAGAAAATTTAAAAGAAGCCGTACAAACTGCTTTAACCTTGACAACATCAGAGGAAACCTTACACATTGTTCCAACCTATTCCGCTATGTTAGAAGTTAGAGGAATCTTAACAGGTCGTCAAATCTTATAAGTGTAATAACACAATGATAATGTCTTCTTTAACTACTGGGGAAAATTAACAACAATGTGGGGAAAAAAGAAAACTATTGTGGAAAAACTAGAGGAAGGGGAGATTATATCAACTTTTAATAATAGAGATTATTGGTTAAGTTGGGCGGGGGAAGAAAAAGGAAGTTAATTTTCTAGTGACTTTTGAGAATGGGTATCAGAATCAATTGTCAAGTAAAGGGAGAAAATTTTAAGTAACTAAATGTTAAATCCGCAACCACCTCATGTATAACATTTGTAACTTTCGCAGCAGACAAAATCAGAGAACTGTGCTAACATCGGGTTTAAACTCACAGAAATTCCTAAAAAATAAGCTATGGGCAAGGTTCTGGTGTTAAATGCGTCCTATGAACCGCTCAATATCACCAGTTGGCGAAGGGCTGTAGTTCTATTGATCAAAGGCAAAGCAGAGCAACTGGAAAACAACGAGCGATTAATTTATGCTGATTTTCCCCTTCCTTCGGTTATTCGGTTACGGCATTATGTGCGTGTTCCGTACAAAGAAATTCCCTTAACACGCCGTAACATCCTAGAACGGGATCGCCACACTTGTCAATATTGTCGCTACAAAGGAGAGCAACTAACGCTTGATCACGTAATTCCCCGATCGCGTGGTGGAGGAGACACCTGGGAAAATCTAGTAACGGCTTGTGTTCGTTGTAACGTTAAAAAAGGTAATCGCACTCCCAAAGAAGCGCAAATGAACCTACGACACCAACCCCGTCGTCCTTACAGTAGTTTACAGTTTGAATTGGTCAAACATACCAGAGGCAATCTTAATCAAGAATGGCGTAAGTATATTATCGGCATTTAAGCGGTTTGACCTTCAACTTCAGCCAATTGAAATCCCATCTCGCATTCATAGACTCTAGCTTGTTGTGTATCGACTTTATTGAGAGAATGGCCACAACCTAGTTTTCCATGATGCCACCGTGGAGTGCCTTTTTGATCAGCCAGTAAACAGCCGGGACACACTTGATTAACAGATAAAATATTATCACGAGTTAAAATAACTAACATATTAAACCCCTTTTATGCCATCAACTTTATTTTAAGGTGTATTATCCTGAATTTTAGTGTAACTATTCCCATTCGACATCTATTGTAATCAATTAGTATAAAAGTTTAAGAAAAAGAAAAAACAAATTTTGACAATCTGTCTTTGAACTTCAATGCTACTCGGTTAAGCTCAAAAACCTAGTTAAGACTGCAAGAGAGAGGGGAGCAGGGAAAAAATCTAAAAAAATCTAAAATCTGTTAACCAAAAGACAATCTTGTGCTACTATTAATAATTGTCGGTGAAAAAAGCTAACTAAAGCTTCTGACCTGACGGGGGCGTGGCGGAATGGTAGACGCTACGGACTTAAGTAAAATTGAGCCTTGTTGGAGAAATCTTACAAGTGTAAGCTCTCAAATTCAGGGAAACCTAAGTCTAGATAGATAAGGCAATCCTGAGCCAAGCTAAAACCGAAAGGGGTTAGAAGGTGCAGAGACTCGACGGGAGCTACCCTAACAGATTAAGCTGAGGGTAAAGGGAGAGTCCAATTCTCAAAGCTCAAATGGTGCAGTAGCGAAAGCTGCAAGAGAATGAAAATCCGTTGACCGCAAGGTCGTGAGAGTTCAAGTCTCTCCGCCCCCATATAATTCTAAAATTTAGTGGGTTGTCGCATAACATCGCTGATGGTTAGACCAATTTGGGGTTTACCTTCAAAAACACTACCCACATCAAACCGTTGTAAGTGAATTTTAGCCAGATGATAAGCATCTTCAGGCAAAGGAATATAACCTGCCTCTGCTACTAATTCTGGAGCTTTATCGAGATAGTATTCTACAAAAACTTCTAAAGCAGGGTTTTCTTGCGCTCGTTTGGCGTTAACATAGATAAATAAAGGACGGGATAAGGGCTGATACTCCTCATTTTCCACTGTTTGTAACGAAGGAATGACCCCACCATTACCATTATCAACAGCAACAGCCTTGAGTTTATCTTGATTTTGCTGATAATAACCATAGCCAAAATAACCAATACCGTTGGGATCTTGAGCTAACCCGGTAACCAATACCTCATCATCCTCGCTTGCAACGTAATCTTGACGACTCGCTCCGGTTTCTCCAACAATGGCTTTGGTAAAGTAGTCGTATGTTCCAGAGAGTTCGTCAGGTCCATATAATGTTAACGGACGATTCGGATAAGTTGGATCAACTTGATTCCATTGAGTTACCTGATTTTCTGCTGTGGGTTCCCACATCGTTTTTAATTGTTCAACGGTTAAAGTATCTGTCCAATTATTCCCAGGATTAACCGCAATGGTAATGGCATCGAAAGCAATAGGAAGTTCAATATAACGGATTTCATTATTACTACACACTTTCATTTCTTCGCTGGAAATGGGACGAGAGGCTGCATTTATGTCAGTTTCCCCTGCACAAAATTTCTGAAATCCTCCGCCCGTTCCTGAAAACTCCCCTTCTATGTTGAGTTCTTTGATGGGTTGGTTAACGGCTTCACTTTCATAGCTTTCTAATACCCTTTCTGTAATGGGAAAAACCGTACTTGAGCCATCAATTTTAATGGGTTTAATCGCTGATTCAGGAACAGAACCACAAGCGGATAATAAAGACAACGATATCAAACCGACACCCCAAGTTCTGACCTTGAAAATTTCATAAATATTCGTTATCATCTTCAGCTTTACCTTTTTTAAATGATAGTAATTAGCAATTAACTTGAACCAAGAAGTTAACTTGAACTTAAACAAATAACATTTCCTTAGCCATCCTTTATTTAGGGTGCCTTGGAGACAAACAACACCTTTTCTAATATCGATATAATGATAATACTTAGATTATCAGCGAAAGATAAAAATTAATCTTTTTTTTACAAGTGAGAGTTTTCTCAACAAAAAAAGTCTTAAATTTCTGGAGTTTATAATTTTCTTAACCTAACGTTTACCATAAATTGTTAGATTCTGCTTTAAGATTTGTTTAGTTTATCCAATTAACAATTAAAGCCCTATGTTCACACCAGTGAAATCAAGTAAACGTACCATAATAAGATCCTTATCAATTTTAAGTTTAGCCGTTAGTTTAGGAGCTTGTGGAGGCGGTTCCTCTGATACTCCTGATACTGCTACAACCACCCCCGATAGTGGAAGCGAAGGGACAACCACTGCCTTAAACCCTCCCCTAGAAGGTAATGTCTCTTTAACTGGGGCTGGTGCTTCTTTCCCCGCACCCCTATATCAAAACTGGTTTGTCCAACTAAACAAGGAAGTCCCCAGTCTCCAAGTTAACTATCAGTCCGTTGGAAGTGGTGCCGGAGTTGAACAGTTTACCGCCGGAACTGTGGACTTTGGGGCGAGTGACGTAGCTATGACAGACGAAGAAATGACCCAAATTGATAGAGGTGTTCTTTTACTACCCATGACTGCTGGTAGTATTGTCATGGCTTATAACTTACCTGGAGTCGAAGGACTAAAACTGTCTAGAGAAGCCTATGTCGGCATTTTCAATGGAACTATTACCACCTGGAATGATCCAATTATTGCTGAAGCTAACCCCGATCTTGAATTACCCGATCAACCCATCACCGTCGTTCACCGTTCTGATGGTAGTGGTACCACAGGGGTATTTACCAAGCATCTCAGTGCTATTAGCCAAGAGTGGCAGGCCAGTATTGGTGAAGGTAAAAGTGTGGAATGGCCCACCAGTAAAGGTAAATTTATTGGCGGTAAAGGAAACGAAGGGGTAACCGCATCCATTCAGCAAAACGAAGGAGCGATCGGTTACGTTGAATATGGTTACGCCAAACAAAATAGTATTCCTGTAGCAGAATTAGAAAATGCTGCCGGCAACTATATTGTTCCCACCGATGAGAGTGCCTCAGCCACATTAGATGCGGTAACTTTACCTGAGAACTTACGGGCTTTCATTACCGATCCTGAAGGAGATCAATCTTACCCTATTGTTACTTACACTTGGCTCTTAGCCTACGAAACCTATGACGATCCTCAAAAAGCGATCGCGATGGAAGCCATGATCCAGTATGGTTTAACCGAAGGTCAAGAACAAAGTAAACAATTAGGTTATGTTCCTTTACCCCCCAGTGTGAGAGAGAAAGTGGCCGCAGCAGCCGATGCCATTAGTCCTGATTACGAAATCAAAGTGAACTAATCAATGACATAATGAGTGAGGGAAAAAAGTATAACAAAAACTCATAACTTTCCCTGATACTCAAATATTTCGTTCTTCTCTCCTCACTTTTTTTCACTGTTGTTTTTCTAAGCAATTTAGCTTGCTCATTTATCGTGACTGCATCATCTTCTAGACGACAAACCGGAGTGGGCTTTCGCTCCGCTATGGAAAAAACCATCGATAATTGGTTTATTTGGCTCACCTTAGCCTTTGCTCTTGGTATTGGTTTAATTCTGATTTCTATTGCTTCAATTATTGCTTGGCGTGCTTGGCCAGCTATCCAAGAATATGGACTGAGTTTTCTATTTAGTAGTTCCTGGAACCCAGTTAAAGGACGAGAAGAATACGGCGCGTTGCCAGTTATTTATGGAACTTTAGTTAGTTCTTTAATTTCCTTGGTGATCGCTATTCCTTTAGGCATTGGAACAGCTATATTTTTAAGTGAAAATTTTATTCCCTTAAAATTCCGCACCCCTTTAGTTTTCTTAGTAGAGTTATTAGCAGCCATTCCCAGTGTGGTTTATGGACTGTGGGGTATTTTTGTTTTAATTCCTGTGATTCAACCCTTGGCGATGTGGTTACATAATAATTTCGGTTGGATACCGTTGTTTAGCACGCCTCCTGCTGGTGGGCCAGGGATGTTTCCGGCAGGGGTTGTGCTATCAATTATGATTTTACCCATTATCATCGCCATTTCTCGTGATTCTTTGGCTTCTCTTCCCCCTGAGTTACGCCAAGCTTCTTTAGGGTTAGGGGCAACCCGTTGGGAAACTATTTTTCGTGTGTTAATACCGGCTGCCTTTTCTGGTATTGTGGGGGGCATTATGTTAGCCTTGGGTCGGGCAATGGGAGAAACCATGGCTGTCACTATGATTATTGGCAATGTCAATAAAATTAGTATTTCTATTTTAGAACCAGCTAATACCATCTCATCTTTAATTGCTAACCAGTTTGCAGAAGCTTCGGGAATGCAGGTAGCAGCCCTCATGTATGCGGGATTGGTGCTAATGATTTTGACATTAGTGGTCAATATTTTAGCTGATTATATCGTTAGTCAAGTTCGAGCTAAATATTAGTCATTTTAGTTCGGGGTTCGGAGATCGCAAGGGGTAAGAATACTCTTCAACTCTACGAATTCCCCCTACACCCTACACCCCAAACCCTATCCTTACCAATACTTGATAAGGCAGGTGCAAGATGTGAGTGTAACGTTTATTTTTATCAAGATACTGATTAGTTATGGAAAACAAGGGATTAAGTCTTAAAAAAAAGCCCACCTCTTCCCGTGCCTTATTTGATAGCTTCTGGACGGGTATTGCTTCTCTATGTATGATTGTCACCCTTATTCCTCTGTTTGCAGTGTTAATCTTTGTTGCACTTCAAGGGTTTCGTCAGATTAATTTCGACCTGTTTACTCAGTTACCACCTCCCCCTGGCCTTTCAGATGGAGGCATTGCCAATGCTATTATTGGAACCTTAATTACGGTAGCCATCGGTACTATTATTTCAGTTCCTTTCGGGGTGTTAGCTGCGGTTTATCTATCGGAATTTAGCCGTGATAACCAAATTGCCAAATGGGTTAGATTTGCTACTAACGTTTTAAGTGGGGTTCCTTCGATTATTGCCGGGGTATTTGCCTATGGTTTATTGGTGGCCACTGGTATTGTTGGCTTTTCGGCTATTGCTGGGGGTGTTGCCTTAGCGGTTTTGATGTTACCTACCATTATTAGAACAACGGATGAAGCCTTACAAATTGTTCCTCAAGATGTGCGTTGGGCTGCCTTTGGTATCGGGGCTTATAACTATCAAACAGTGTTGAAAGTAGTCCTACCGGCTGCGATTCCTTCTATTTTAACTGGAGTTACATTAGGAATCGCCCGTGCTGCTGGAGAAACAGCCCCTCTAATTTTTACGGCACTTTACTCCAATTTCTGGCCCAGTGCGCCCCCACAAGGACTTCTAGAACCCATTGCTACTTTATCCGTATTGGTTTATAACTACGCCATTGTACCCTTTAAACCCCAACAGGAACTGGCTTGGGCAGGATCTTTAATTTTAGTGTTATTGGTCTTAATTACCAGTGTTACAGCCCGTTTAGCAACTCGTCAAAAAACTTATTAACCTGAGTTCGGTGTCAGGCGTTTGGAATTCTGGAATTTTTACGGGAAAGATTATTATGGGAAATATGGAACAAGATACAATACCATCAAATAATTTAGAGACGGTTTTTTCTCTCGATCACGTTGATATTTATTATGGAACCTATCGGGCAGTTCGGGATGTTACTTTTACGATTCCTAAAAATAAGGTAACAGCATTTATCGGTCCTTCGGGTTGCGGAAAAAGTACCATTTTACGTTGTTTAAATCGACTCAATGATCTCATTGATAGTTTTCACCTTGATGGAAAAATAAACTATCATGGACAGGATTTATATGCCTCTGATATCGATCCTATTGAAGTTAGAAAGCGCATTGGTATGGTGTTTCAAAAACCCAATCCTTTCCCCAAAACGATCTATGATAATATTGCCTATGGTGCTAGGGTAAATAACTTCAAAGGAGACTTAGATGAGTTAGTAGAAACCTCGTTAAGACGCGCCGTTTTATGGGACGAAGTTAAGGATAAATTAGGAGAAAGTGGCTTTTCTTTATCAGGAGGGCAACAACAAAGACTGTGTATTGCTCGTACTATTGCTGCTCAACCTGAAGTGGTATTAATGGACGAACCTTGTTCAGCATTAGACCCCATTTCAACCTTAAAAGTTGAAGAGTTAATGCACGAATTAAAGGAAAATTACACCATTGTTATTGTTACCCACAATATGCAGCAAGCCACACGGGTTGCTGATTATACAGCCTTTTTCAATGCAGAAGCCACTGATAAAGGTAGTAAAGTTGGTTTTCTGGTGGAATATGATCATACAGAGACCATTTTTGGTAATCCAAAACACCAAGATACCAAAGACTATGTAAGTGGAAAATTTGGTTAATCTACTTGAATTTATTGTTACTTAAATTACTAAGGTTAAAAAAAATGATGACTGATGTAGCAACAGAAACCGTCTTAAGAACTGAACACTTAAACGTTTTCTACGGTTCAAACTTAGCTGTTAGGGACGTTACTTTAGACATTCCTCTCAATAAAGTTGTGGCATTTATTGGTCCTTCTGGATGTGGAAAAAGTACGGTTTTGCGCTGTTTTAATCGCATGAATGATCTGATTCCTAGTGCGAGAATTGACGGAAAAATAACCTATCACGGTAAAGATATTTATGCCAAAAAAGTTGACCCTGTAGACTTACGGTGTCGCATTGGTATGGTATTCCAAAAACCAAACCCTTTTCCTAAGTCTATTTATGAAAATATTGCCTTTGGTGCTAGATTAAATGGATACAAAGGGGACATGGGGGAGTTAGTAGAAACTTCCTTAAAAAAAGCCTCAGTATGGGACGAAACTAAAGATAAATTACATCAAAGTGGGTTGGCCTTGTCTGGGGGACAACAACAAAGATTATGTATTGCTCGTACTATTGCAGTTAAACCAGATGTTATCTTAATGGATGAACCTTGTGCTGCTTTGGACCCTATTTCTACCCTAAAAATTGAAGAACTCATCCACGAATTAAAAAGAGATTACACTATTGTTATTGTTACTCACAATATGCAGCAAGCGTCACGGGTATCTGATTTAACCGCTTTTTATAACGCAGAAGCGACCGAAAGAAAGGGTAAAGTAGGTTATCTTGTAGAGTACGATGAAACCGAGGTCGTGTTCCAAAATCCTGCTCAAGAAGCAACTAGAGACTATGTTAGTGGACGATTTGGTTAATTTAAGAAGATAAAATGGCCAACAAACTTTATGATCGAGACTTACAACTTTGGATTGAACAAACCATTAACCAATTAAAAAATGGTGAGTTTCAATCTTTAGATATCGAGCATTTAATTGAGGAATTAGTAGACTTGGGTAAGTCCGAAAAAAATGCACTCAAAAGCAATCTAAAAATTTTGTTATGCCATTTACTTAAATTACAGGTTCAGTCTGATGTACCTGAAACCATGAAAAGGAGTTGGTATAGTTCAGTCTTAGAACATCGTCAGCGTGTTCTTGATAATTTAGCAGATACCCCATCTTTAAAACGTTTTTTACCAGAAGCAGTGGAAAAAGCTTACGGAGATGGGAGAAAATTGGCCATTAAAGAGGGAAAATTAGCTCAATTTGGGGTGCAAGTTCCCAAAGAAAGTGAATATCCTATCAGTTGTCCTTTTTCTATTGAACAGATTTTGAATGAAGACTTTTATGGGAATTAGTCAATACAAACAATAAGTATCTGCTACAATTTACCCTGAACCCAATGATCTAAGGAAGTATTCTATCTGTGTCGAAGAAATTATTTCATTATCAATCTTGCCGTTGGTTATTCTCTTTATGTTTAGGAACTTCTCTGCTTTTAACTAGCTGTAATTCTCAGCAGCAAACTACGACAAACAGCCAAAGTGATAGTGATACTTTACGATTATTATATTGGCAAGCTCCCACCATTCTTAACCCTCACTTATCCACAGGATTAAAAGACTCAGAAGCCAGTCGAATTACTTTAGAACCCTTAGCAAGTTACGATAAAAATGGGGAATTAATTCCCTTTTTAGCAGCAGAAATTCCCACTCGTGACAATGGGGGAATTGCAGAAGATGGAAAGTCTGTTACTTGGAAGTTAAAACCCGATATAAAATGGTCTGATGGTACTCCATTTACTGCCGATGACGTGGTATTTACTTATGAATTTTTAAGTAACCCAAAAGTTGGGGCAACCAGTGCAGGAGATTATGAAATTATTGAGAAGGTTGAAGCCCTTGACTATGACACAGTAAAGATTACTTTTAAACGAGTTAATCCGGCTTGGAATCGCTTTTTTATTGGCTCATCCGGACTCATTTTACCCGGTCATATTTATAAACAATATAATGGAGAAAATGCTAGGCAAGCCCCTGCTAATTTATTACCC
>NZ_AAXW01000078.1 GCF_000169335.1 Crocosphaera chwakensis CCY0110 | reverse complement strand
AAATAAACGAGCAAGTTTGGTGGCTATCTATGAAAATAGAGTATTGAGACAAATTATCGCTATTGTGGAAAATAAGGATGAATTTCAGGAGTCCCTAACCTTCGAGATGCCTTCAAAATTAGAAGGAAAAAGTCAGTCTATCACGACTGATTTAGCTATATCAGAAGAAAAATATCAGGTTTGGCATCCTTTATCTGATAATTTAATTTTATCTTTTCAGGGTAATCTTTCTTTAGCTTGTCCTCAAGAACTAACCTTTGATTCTTTTGACTTAACCGTAGATTGGTTGCCGATGCCTAGTTTACTCTATCGAGGCATCCGTTCCTTTAACGCTTCCCAATTTAAGCAGTTTACTTTACAAACTTTTACAACTGTATAAAGGAAAAGGAATGAAACAACCTAGAAATGCTTTTATTGTAACAGTTAGTATCTTAATCTTTTGTACTTTTATATAAGCTCCAAGGAATATATAATTCCAAGATCCGTAACAACGCTGAAATGTTTTGGTGTAGACAAGAGCATACTAATACTAGCCATAATTTTAATTAAGGTTTTTTTATGCTAAAACGCCAATTTCAAGCACAAGAACTTGCTACTTTACTCGAAGATTTCACCCAAAAGAAAGCAAGCGGTCGAGTAAAGATAGCACCAAAGAATAAAAACGGGTCAAGAGAAAAAGATTATACCTTAGTATTCAATAATGGAGAAATTGTTTATGGAGGTAGCAAGATTCCTCCAAGAGACGATTTTGTAAAAATGGTACTACAGAGTATTAATCCTGATATTAGTCCTGTTGCTATTAAATTCGCCACAGAAAAATCCACAAATCCAAGTTCTATTAGAGAAGTCTTACACAACCTGGTTCGTATCCGAGTAATAACTTGGGAGCAAGTTGAAACCTACGTTCGGAAACAAACTTTATCTGCACTGGAATATATGTTGCCCCATTCTGGAACATTAGAATGCAGTGACACGGCTGAATGTGACCTTTGCTTTGGCAAAGATTGTCATGGCTTAAATTGGTCTAACTTAATAGAGAACCTTCACCAACGTCAAGAAAAATGGGATGCTTTAACCCCTACCATTCCTTCAGCAGATAGCATCCCTTGTATTGTGACCCAAGCTCTCCCTCAAATTAAAGAATCAGCCGTACGTCAGCACCTAGAAAAATGGGTAGATGGAAAACGCAGCATTACAGAGATTGCTCAACAATTAGAAAAAGATCCCCTAACTGTCGCACGTTCCTACTTTAATTGGGTGCAAATGGGTTTGATAACGTTTGATACTCAAACAGTTGTTGAATATCACAACCGTCCGACTGTTTTATCCGTTGATGATAGTCCCGTTGTCCAAGCAACGATGAAACGGATTTTAAGCGATCGCTATAATCTTTTGTTAGCGAGTAATGCAGTGGATGCGCTTAATTTACTTAATCAAAATGAGGTTTCTTTGCTATTGCTTGATCTCACCATGCCTGATATTGATGGGTTAGATATGTGCAGAACCCTCAGAAGCATTCCTAAATTCCATGAGCTTCCTATCATTATGGTAACAGCGAGAGATGGCTTTGTTAATAAAATGAAAGGTCAAATTGCAGGAACAAATCGCTATTTAACCAAACCCTTTGATTCTGAAAAATTGTTAAGCGTTGTGAGTGAATTTGTTAATTCTGGGAATCCTTAATTTAGGAGGCAGGAAGTAAGGTTTTTTACTATTACTTAAGGTTCTCTTGAAGAATGTCGTTATTACTTAATTCTTGTCTTGCCAAAGATCATAATTACGTAAACAGTGCAGTATTGATGTCCAAACTTGAGGAGGTCAGTCGATTACTGATTATTTACTCAAAATCAATTTTAAAAAGAGTTCAATACTCACTGGAAGAGTGTATGAGTGTAGAAGTTCAGAAGTCTATAATACTTAATCCTGAACTCTCATGAACTCCTCACCCGCTTATTTTTCACCTTAGAAATCATTATGAAAACCAAACCCTATTTAATTTTTAATCTCCATGATATTCAATATGGAATTGAAGCAAATTTAGTTAAAGAAATTTTTCAGTTACCTGAACTAATTCCTATTGCTGAAGCACCCACTGATATTGTTGGTATTCTCAATTTAAGAGAAAAACTGCTACCTGTCATGCACCTAGATTTGAGGCTAAGTAATTCTATCACAAGATGCCAATTAACTGATAGTATTATTGTTTTAAATTGGGACAATTTGCAAATTGGAGTAATTGTTAACACGGTTCATGAAGTTATAGAAATTGAACCAGAAATTATCGAACAAGAAATTGATTATGGACGCACCAATAACATTAATCCTGCCTTTATTTCAGGGATTGCCACAATTGATGATAGTGCCATTATTTTGCTCAATCCGGAAGCATTAGTTCGACAACCTGATGAAGTTAAAGCATTAGTAGAAGAGGCAGACTCTGAATTAGAAGAAAATCCCGAAAAAGAAGAAAATCTCTCAATTATTAGCAGCTTTTATGAAGTCTGTTGTCCTGATGCAACGGAAAAAGAAAAGTCTATTTTTCGACGGAGGGCTGATAATTTACGACAAGCCACTTTAGAAACCAGTCAAGAAACCACAGAACAAATTCCCTTAGCAGTGGTTAGCCTCAATAATGAATACTTTGGCTTAGGGTTAGAGACAGTTCGAGAGTTTATTAACATTTGTAATTTTACTCCCATTCCCTGTTGTCCTCAGCATATTTTGGGCAATATAAATTTGCGGGGAGAAATTGTTACCTTGGTAGATTTAAGAAGTTGCCTAAATTTACCGATAACCTCTGCTAAAAATAATGGCAAAGCTGTTGTTATTGAGGTGGATGATTTAGTCGCAGGATTACCCGTTGATGAAGTTTTTGATGTCATGTATTTGTCTCAAAAAAACATTAATCCCGTTCCCATTGCAGTTGAATCTGGCAATCATGAATATTTACGAGGAACCGCTCCCTATGCTGACAAACTATTAAGCATTCTCGACTTATCGAAAATTATTAATCAGGGAAACTTAGAAGTGAACGATGCTGCTTAATTTTATAGCAAATTCTAACCACTAGACTTCCGAAGTCTCAAACAATCACTATTTTTTATTCAACACTATTCAACTAGGAAATAAAGCAATGAAAATTTCAACTCAATTACGTTTATGTGCAGCTGGCGTTATCTTGGCTTTAGTTGGCACGATTGGCACTATTTTAGTTACTAATCGGACACAAGGGGAAATTAGTAGAGTTAATGATGCAGGTGTTGTCAGAGGAGGAACTCAGCGATCAGTTAAATTAGAAGTAGCAGGACAACAAGACGATCAATTAATCCAAAAACTTGATACGTTAATTAATGGATTAATGAATGGAAGCGAAGAGTTAGATTTAGCTAAACCCAAAGATCCTGACTTTTTAGCCAAGATGCAATCTGTTGAACAAGCTTGGTCTAATATTAAAGATTTGATCCAGAGAACAAGAGAAAATCCTCAATACAGAAGTGAATTATTAGCAGCAAGTGAGGAATTATTTGAGACGACTAATGCTGCGGTTGAATCAGCCGAACATATTGTTGAAAAAGACGAAAAAATGGTCAAGGCATTGGAATATATTCTCTTGGTTATTGAAATAATTGTCACCGCAGCCATTATTATTGTCGTCCGCAATATAACCTCATCGATGGCGAAATTTACAGGAAATATTGCCTCCTCTTCCACAGAAATCGCTTCTACAGTCGAACAACAAGAACGGACAATGGTTCAGCAAGCCAGTTCCGTCAACGAAACCACCACCACGATGGATGAATTAGGAGCAGCCTCCCGACAAGCTGCCGAACAAGCCGAAGCCTCAGCATCAGGGGCGCAAAAAGCTCTGAATTTAGTCGAAGAAGGAACCCAAGCCGTACAACAAACCCAAGCCAGCATGAATCTGCTCAAAGAACAAGTACGGGCGATCGCCGAACAAATCATGCGTCTCAGTGAACAAACCGGACAAATTGCAGGGGTATCCGAATTAGTTGGAGATTTAGCGAACCAAACCAATATGTTAGCCCTAAATGCTGCGGTAGAAGCAGCCCGTGCAGGAGAACAAGGGAAAGGATTTGCAGTAGTTGCTGGTGAAATTCGTAAATTAGCCGATGAAAGCAAGAATTCTGCTGATAAAATCAACAATTTGGTAACAGATATCCAAGCAGCCATGAACAGTACCGTCATGGTAACGGATGAAGGAACCAAGAAAACCGACGAAGGCATCAAACTCACCGAAGGCACTGTGGGAACCTTTGCAGGAGTTGCTGATGCAGTTAATAACGTCTTCCTCAACAGCCAACAAATTTCTCTATCCGCTAAACAACAAGCCGTCGCCGTTCAGCAGGTACTTTCTGCCATGAACGCTATTAACTTAGGGGCGCAAGAAACCTCTGCCGGTATCAGCCAAGTTAAAACCTCAACTCGCCAACTCGACGACGCAGCCAAAGACTTACAAGCTGCCGTTTAACGGAACTGGGGGAGTACAGAAGTGTAGAAGTCGAGGAGTGTAGGAGTTCAGAATACTTGACTTTGAAGTTTCTAAGCTTTTTAACCATTCTGTTGCATAGTATGGGCTTTGCCCGCCCTCCTAAACTCCTAAAACTCCTGCACTCCTGAAACTCCTGAAACTCCTAAACTCCTAAAACTCCTATGTATATTGAAGACGACGAACTCAGAGATATTTATAAAACCGTTACCCCAGAACGTTTACAAAAACTCGAAGATGCCCTCATCTTTTTAGAAAAACAGCCAAACGACCAATCTCGATTGGAAGAATTTTTACGGGAAGCCCATACCCTTAAAGGAGACTCGCGGATGTTGGGGGTGGAGGATGTAGAAACCCTCACCCACCAAATGGAAGATTGTTTAGTGGCTGTTAAAGAAGGCAAAAACGTCATTACCCCTGATTTATGCGATCGCCTGTATGGGGGACTTGATGCGGTTCGTAAACTGGTGCATGAAGCGGTCACAGGAGAATCCGCAGGGGTAGTGGTTTTCCAGGTTTTGGCTAATTTAATGGGGGCTGAAACCAACGGTAACGGCAATAGTAACGGTAACGGTTCTGACTCATCAGCCTCTCCCGTTCCTAGTGAGGAAGATTTACTGTTTGCCGACGATGCTGATCCCATTGCGACAGCGTTTGATGAGGATCTCCTGTTTGAAGATGAACCCCTTACGCCAGAGGTTACGCAGAAAACCGCAACTATTAATCATCCAGTTGCGGAACAGTTAACCACAACGAACCAACCCACCGACAGTAGCAACATTGATACCATTCGCATCGAATCGAAACAACTAGATGGTTTAATGCGACAAGCAGGGGAACTCAATGTCACGAAGCTGCGAATTGGCCAACGGATGCTGGACATTGAAGCCATTATGACCTTGTGGGAAGAATGGAGTCGAGATACTTCTGCCCACCATTCAGCTTACAAGCAGATGGAACAGGGGGTCTTTAACGGTAATGTGCAACAGATCCAGGCATTACACTATCGGGCGAAACAACGCTTAGAACAACTGGGAACCCTAATTAGTCATTTAAAACGCACTGCTTACGAAGACACAACCCAGTTAGATACCCTAGCCAATGACTTACAATCAGGCATTCAAACCCTAAGATTATTGCCCCTGTCCACCATGTTTAATGTGTTTCCTCGCATGGTTAGAGACTTAGCCAAGCAGCAAGGCAAACAAATTAACCTAGTCATTGAAGGGGGAGACATCAAAGCCGATAAACGCATTCTTGAAGAAATGAAAGATCCCCTGCTGCATATTCTTCGTAATGCGATCGATCATGGCATTGAAACCCCCCAAGAACGGGAAAAATTAGGTAAATCTCCTACGGCAACCCTTCGACTCCGAGGCTATCAAACCAGTGGCAGCATTGGCATTGAGGTGTTAGATGATGGTCGAGGATTGAATCTGGAGAATATTAAACGTACCGCCCTACGACGGGGAATCTGTCAAGAAGAAGAACTGGCGAAGATGACTGCCCATCAAATTCAGTCTTTGATCTTTGCCCCTGGTTTCTCTACCCGTACAGAAGTGAGTGAAATTTCTGGTCGAGGGGTGGGATTAGATGTGGTTCGCGCCAATGTGGAACGGTTGAAAGGGTCGATCCAAGTGGAATCTTCTCCTGGAATGGGATGTGAATTTCGCATTCAATTAAGTACCAATCTAGCTACCACTCACGTCCTCATTACCGAAGTTCAGCAATCTACTTATGGGATTCCTGTGGAGTCTGTAGAAACTGCCATGCTGGTATCTCGACAAGAGATATTTTCTATTGAAGGCAGTCAAACCATTACGGTTGACGGTCAACCCGTTTCAGTGGTTTGGTTAGCCGATCTGCTTGAATTACCTGTAACTGTTCCCCAATCTGCCCATACTGCTAAAACGACCACCAAGAATATTCCCTGTATTCTTTTGAAAATGGGCAATGAACGTCTTGGCATTTTAGTGGATGCGCTACTGGATCAACAGGATATTGTTTTAAAACCCCAAAGCAAGTTACTCAAGCGCGTTCGCAATATTTTGGGCGCAACCATTCTCGGCGATGGACAAGTCTGCATGGTACTGAATCCCCAAGACTTATTCAAATCTCTGCAAAAAGGTAGCGGTAAAATCGTTTCTTCTCAAGCAGAAGAGGTCAATGCGAAGCCCAAACTTCTACTGGTGGAAGATTCTATTATCATTCGTACCCAGATGAAACGCCTCTTAGAAGGGGCGGGATATGACCTAACCATTGCTGTTGATGGGTTAGAAGGCTTTAACAAATTGAGAGCGGGTAAATTTGATGCAGTTGTTTCTGATGTGGAAATGCCCAATCTCAGTGGATTAGACCTCACTGCGAAAATTCGCCAGTATCGAGAGTATAACGAATTGCCCGTTATTCTCGTCACTACCCTTGCATCTGAAGAAGATAAACGTCGAGGGGCGCAAGCAGGCGCAAATGCTTATCTAACCAAAGGAGATTTTGATCAAAAAATTCTGATTGAAACCTTAAGACGGTTGATTTAACCGTAGGGGCGAACGGCTGTTCGCCCCTACTTCTCCTACTAATAACTATTCCAATCAAGGTACAAAAAAATGTCTAAAATCAAAGTTCTCTTAGTTGAAGATTCTCCCGTTGCAGTCGGAATGTTTAAAAAAATGCTGGAATCTTCCCCAGACATTGAAGTTGTTGGTACAGCATCTGACGGGAATCAAGCTTTGACTTTAATTCCTAAAGTACAACCCCAAGTGATGTGTACCGATTTGCAAATGCCCAATATGGATGGGTTTGAATTAATTAAACAGGTAATGGCTAAATATCCGCTTCCTGTTTTAGTCCTTAGTAATGCTGTACAAAAAGATGATATTGACAATATCTTTAAAGTTTTACAAGATGGAGCTTTAGATGTTATGGCAAAACCACAAGCAGGTTTAGGAGATAATCAAGAAGCCCTGCAACGAACACTAATTACCAAAATTAAAGTATTAGCCACTAAAAAAGTTGCAGCCAAGCCACTTTAATTCTTCCTAACCCCCTTTTTTAGGGGGAAATTGGCTCAAAAAAATACATCTAACGCGGTGTTGAGTTTTTCTCAAGCCATATAGCAAGGTCATGTTGAGTGACAATGCTACTGGCAAGTTGTTCCATCGTCAAAACAACTTTTTTTTCTTCCGCATTAACACAATAGCTATTTAAGCCTAAAAATACATACATAACCATCAAAGCTGTTCTTTTATTACCATCAACAAAAGGGTGGTTTTTGGTCAATCTGTATCCATAAGCAGCAGCTAATTCAAATTACTTAGCTAAGTCTCTGAGGGCATTCGTGTATTTAATACTTCCTTCTCGATAAATTGCGATCGCTTTTTCAAACTCAGAATCATCGGGAGTAAGCTGAATACCTTCTTTAGTTTCAATTAAAGATAGACTGTCTCCTTCACTTAACTTGAATTTCTCTAAAACTTCTTTTGGCAGCATTACTCCCAGTGAATTGCCAATTTTACAGAGTTTTAATTTCATTTTTTTTCCTGGTTATTAGTTCTGTCATAACTTTAATTCTACTCTAACCAAAAATCATGACCAAACCACCCATTAAAGTCCTATTAGTTGACGATTCTCCTGTTGCTTTAAAAATTCTGCAAAGACTCATTGATAGTTCATCTGATGTTCAAGTCATTGCCACCGCCAGTAACGGACAAGAAGCCTTAGAATTAATTCCTAAAGTCAATCCTAATGTAATTTGTACTGATTTTCACATGAAAGGAATGGATGGTTTGGCTTTGACTCAGAAAGTGATGACTAAGTATCCAATTCCGATTTTAATTATTAGTAATTCGGTACAAGAAGATGATCCTGGAAATATTTTTAAGCTGCTACAAGCAGGCGCGATCGATGTTTTTCCGAAACCCATTACGGGACAAGATTCAGATTATGAAAGAATCAAGAACCTGTTAATTACTAAGATTAAAGTTTTATCAGGAGTCAGCGTTTTTACCAAATCCTTTTCTCAAGCTTCTCAGCCTCAATTAAAAACATTAAAATCTGTTCCCAATTCTTCTTTAAATTCCATCAATCCAACCGTTGACAATCATCGTTCTCCCATTAAAGTTGTCACTATTGGGGCATCCACTGGCGGGCCAAAAGCATTACATCAAATTATTGCCCCACTGCCTAAAAATTTTCCTGTTCCAATTATTTGTACTCAACATATTAGCCCAGGTTTTTTAGAAGGATTAGTTAGTTGGTTAGAAAGCGAATCCCAACTCAAAATTAAAATAGCTCAAGCGGGAGAATATCCCGTCCCAGGAACGGTTTATTTTGCTCCTGATAACTATCATTTAGGTTTAAATTCCCAAGGTCAATTTGGTCATCTTAATTCTGCTCCTGTTGATGGTCATCGTCCTTCTGTTACAGCTATGTTTGAATCAGTTGCTAAATTTTATAGACAAGGAACAGTCGGTGTTTTATTAACAGGAATGGGCAGAGATGGAGCCAGGGGAATGAATGCGATCGCTCAAGCAGGAGGGATTAATATTGCTCAAGATGAGAAGAGTTGTACGGTTTTTGGAATGCCCAAAGAAGCGATCGCGTTAGGGGTGGTGAATTATGTTCTTCCCCTTCAAGAGATTGCCCCTTTTTTAAATAAGTTACAAAGGGTAAAAGTCTAATAAAAAACGTTTTACTGTCTAACATTTTCCCATTCATGAGTTATTAAAATGCCTAAATTAATTTCATTGTCTGCTGATTTAAAAGAAGCCTTTCAACACTTAATCCTTCAGCGTACAGGTTTAGTCATTCGCCCCTCAGATAGAGATTCTTTTGCGAAGAAAATCTCGATGAGAATGGATGCCGTTAATTTTATTAGTCCCCAAGATTATTATTTACTATTAGAATCACGGACTCAAGAAAGTAAAGAAGAATGGCAAAATTTAGTTGCCTTGTTAACCAATAATGAAAGTTATTTTTTCCGTGACAAAGAACAAATTCACTTATTACAAAATCATATTTTACCCAAAATTATACAAAAAAAACAAATTGAGAAAACCATTCGTATTTGTAGTGCAGGATGTTCCACAGGAGAAGAACCGTATTCCTTGGCAATTATGCTGCAAGAACTCATCCCTAATTATAAACAATGGCAGTTAAGTGTTTTCGGGATAGATATCAATCAAATTGCCATTAATTCTGCCAGAAAAGCAATTTATAGTCCTTGGTCATTTCGAGGGGTAAGCGAAGTCATTAAAGGGCAATATTTTCAACAAGTTAATCAACAATACCAGCTTGAACCTAGAATTAAAAACATGGTTCAATTTCATCTGGTTAATTTAGTTCAAGATGAATTCCCTTTTAACGATATTGATCTCTTTATTTGTCGAAATGTTTTTATCTATTTTAATGCCCCTGCCATTACTAAAGTTGTCAACAAAATTTATCATGCGCTTAATCCTGACGGCTATCTTTTAACAGGTCATGCCGAATTATCGGGACAAAATTTAAGTCAGTTTCATAGACTATCTTTTTCTCAGTCTTTGATTTATCAACGTCGAAAAGAAGGAGAGAAACAACAAGAAATTCGTCAGCCATTAACGGTTAAGGAATTAACGATTCCTCAATTTAAACCCATTAAACCTGCCAAAACTCTTCCTAAACCCATCACGGTCAAAACCGATCCTGTTCCTGTAAAAAAACAACCAATTATCTCACCATCTCCCATTAAAAAAGAACCTGTCAAACCCACTGTTAATAAGTTACTAGAAACTGCTAAAAACTTCATCGAACAAGAACGATATCAAGCTGCCCTTGAACAGTTTCAACAAATTCTTGATATCAATTCTAACCACACCGATGCTGCTTACTGGATCGCCCAAATTTATGCGAATCAAGGACGATATCAAGATGCTATCTTATATTGTGAGCGATTATTAAAAATAGATTCTTTAGCAATTGCTCCTCATTACTTATTAGCAAGAATCGCTGAAGAAACAGGTAAATTAGAAGAAGCAAAATACCTTTTGAAAAAAATTATTTATCTTGACCCCAACTCAGTAGCAGCTTATCTGGATTTAACCCATATTTATACACAAGAAGGAGACGAAAGAAGAGCTATCAAAATGTATCAAGAATCTTTGAATATTCTTCAAATGTTACCCCCCGAAACTCCCATTGTAGAGCGAGGAAATCTCACAGCTTCTCAATTATTGTTGCAACTCAGCTAACCTCTAAGTAGTCGGACATAAATATAGTGAAATGTTTTAAAAAAGTAAATAAGCCGTAACTTTTCTCCCTGCTCATAACTGCTCCCTGTTCCCCGTTCCCTAAAAAGTTCGGGAACCCGTACCCTAAGAACAGTTGCCATGACCACCCTTATTTAGCTAAATTAGCACTCGGAAGGTAAGAGTGCTAAAGTTTCAAATAAAGCTCTTGACCCCATTATCAACATCAGGAGGATTCGTCCATGGCAGCAATTAGTATCAACGTCTCTACCGTTAAACCCCTCGGCGATCGCATTTTTGTTAAAGTTAGCCCCGCCGAAGAAAAAACCGCAGGAGGGATCTTACTTCCCGATAACGCCCAAGAAAAGCCCCAAATTGGTGAAGTTGTCGCCGTTGGACCTGGAAAGCGTAACGATGATGGCAGTCGTTCCGAATTAGATGTCAAAGTTGGTGATAAAGTCCTTTATTCCAAATATGCAGGTACTGATGTCAAACTCTCTGGAGAAGACTATGTACTTTTATCTGAAAAAGACATCTTAGCCTCCGTTGCTTAAACATCCTAAATTAAGCAAATCATTATCTCCTTTCTTTATTTATCCCTTTCAGAATCAATCAAACAGAGGCATAACCTATGGCTAAATCTATTGTTTACAACGAAGATGCACGTCGCGCATTAGAAAGAGGAATGGACATCCTCGCCGAGTCTGTAGCTGTTACCCTCGGGCCTAAAGGTCGTAACGTTGTCCTAGAAAAGAAATTTGGCGCCCCGCAAATCATCAATGACGGGATCACCATTGCTAAAGAAATTGAATTAGAAGATCATATCGAAAATACTGGCGTTTCCTTGATTCGTCAAGCAGCCTCAAAAACCAACGATGTCGCTGGAGACGGAACCACTACCGCTACTGTTCTCGCTCACGCCATCGTTAAAGAAGGATTACGTAACGTTGCTGCTGGTGCGAACCCCATCGCCCTGAAAAAAGGTATCGATAAAGCAACTGAGTTCTTAGTCGAAAAAATTGCAGCACACGCTCAACCCATCGAAGAATCTAAAGCGATTGCTCAAGTCGGAGCCATTTCTGCCGGAAATGATGAAGAAGTGGGTAAAATGATCGCTGAAGCCATGGACAAAGTGGGCAAAGAAGGGGTTATTTCCTTAGAAGAAGGAAAATCCATGTTCACTGAACTGGAAATTACCGAAGGGATGCGCTTCGATAAAGGGTATATTTCTCCTTACTTTGTCACCGATCCCGAACGCATGGAAGCCGTATTTGAAGAACCCTGCATCCTCATCACCGACAAAAAAATTAACCTCGTTCAAGACTTAGTTCCTGTTTTAGAACAAGTCGCCCGTCAAGGTAAATCTTTAGTGATCGTCGCTGAAGATATTGAAAAAGAAGCCTTAGCAACCCTGGTTGTTAACCGTTTACGGGGTGTCTTAAACGTGGCTGCAGTGAAAGCCCCTGGATTTGGCGATCGCCGTAAGCAAATGTTAGAAGATATTGCTACCTTAACTGGTGGTACCTTAATCAGCGAAGATGCTGGTTTGAAGCTAGAAAATACCAAAATTGAAATGTTAGGATCAGCCCGTCGCATGATTCTGACCAAAGATAATACCACTATCGTCGCCGAAGGCAACGAAGAAGCGGTTAAATCCCGTTGTGATCTCATTCGTCGTCAAATCGAAGATTCTGACTCTTCTTATGACAAAGAGAAGTTACAAGAGCGTTTAGCCAAGTTATCTGGTGGTGTAGCGGTTATCAAAGTTGGTGCTGCTACCGAAACCGAAATGAAGGATCGTAAACTTCGTTTAGAAGATGCCATCAACGCCACAAAAGCAGCCGTAGAAGAAGGGATCGTCCCTGGTGGTGGCACAACCCTCGCCCACCTCACCCCTAACCTAGAAGAGTGGGCTAATGGCAATCTAGCTAACGAAGAGTTAACTGGTGCGTTAATCGTTGCCCGTGCTTTAACCGCTCCTTTAAAGCGCATCGCTGAAAATGCTGGACAAAACGGTGCCGTTGTCGCTGAACGAGTTAAAGAAAAAGACTTTAACACTGGTTATGATGCTGCGACTGGTGAATTTACCGATATGTTAGCAGCAGGTATCGTTGACCCTGCAAAAGTAACCCGTTCTGGTTTACAAAATGCTGCCTCGATCGCAGGTATGATCTTAACCACTGAATGTATTGTGGTAGATAAGCCTGAGAAAGAAAAAGCTCCTGCTGGTGGCGGTGGGGATTTTGATTACTAATACTTAAGTGATCTAAACTAAGCCGTAAGCCCTGTCCTGATGAGGACGGGGTTTTTTAACTTTAGGGTGTAGGTTGGCTAGAGGAACCAGACCCCAATCATAGCATCTTGATTATCATTGATTCATGCAATATCGTCGAGCCAAACAAGCAGCAAGCAGCGTAAGGATTCAGGTGGCAAATATTGACAAACAGGCTGACTGCGCTAAAGTAACGGTATGAGTCAAACTGAACCAGGAGTACAGTTAAATCCAGACGAATTAAACCAACTGTCAAAATCTGGGTTGGTACAAATTATCTTGGCTCAACAGAAACTTATCGAGCAGCTACAAAAAGAAATAGAAAAATTAAAGCTCAGTCGTAATTTAGATAGCCAAACCTCATCAAAACCCCCATCAACAGACTTATTGAAAAAGTCTGAGAAGGCTAAAACAACTGAAGACGATAAGGATAAGAAAAGAAAACCAGGGGGACAACCTGGACATAAGGGAAAAACAAGGAAAGGCTTTGGGAGAATTGACAGAATTCAAATCTTGCAACCATCAATATGTAGTCACTGTGGTCAAACAGAATTATTAATAGAACCAGTGAAAGTTGATTCTCAGCAGGTAGCACAACTGGTAGATAAACCCATTGAGGTAGTAGAATATCATCGTCATCATTGTCGCTGTGGGCATTGTGGTGAAGTGACCAAAGCGAATTGGTCGCCCAAGACCGTCCCAGGACAAGATTTAGGAGTGAAGTTACAAGCTTTTCTGGGATGGTTAGGGAATTATGGACATCTACCTTATGAAAAGCAACAAGAGATGTTGTGGGAGTTAGGGCAAATTGAGATAGGTATGGGGACCATCGTAGCCACCAATCAACGAGTAGAAACAGCCATTAATCCGTCGGTTGAACAATTATCCAAGTGGGTCAAAGTAGAACAACCCCCAATTCATGTTGATGAAACACCCTGGCCAGTGAAGGGAGTCAAAGAATGGTTGTGGGTATTTACCAATCAACTTTTCTGCCTGTTTCGGGCTGCTGATACTAGGGGGCGTAAGGAATTAGAAGATCAGTTAGGCCATGAATATGGTGGTGTTTTAAGTAGTGATGATTTGGGAGTTTACAATGGTTATACTGTTGTTGCTCAACAGAAATGTTTGGCACATTTACGCCGTCACTTTCAGCGATTAATAAAAACTCCAGGTCAATATAACAAAACCATCGGTCAAACTTTTCTCAAATTAATTGATGAAGCTTTCCGTCATTATCGTATTTGGCAAAACGATAAGAATAGGCATGGTTATCAAGTTTGGGCAAGACAATTCAAAGATAAGATAAAGATAGCCACAGAAGAATGGAAGCCTAAAGCCGGTTATGAAGCCGGAAAACTTTTGCGAAACCTTCGGCAAAAGGCAGAGCAATGGTGGTATTTTCTGGAGCATCCAGAGATCCCCCCTGATAATAATCTTGCTGAAAGATCCTTAAGATTAGCCATCACGAAACGGAAAGTTAGTGGGGGTTCAAGAAGCATGGAACGATTTAAACAAACAGCTAACTTATTGACGGTTATTCAAACTTGTCGTCGTCAAGAACGTTCGGTGATTGATTTTTTCGAGAAGTCATTAATAGCCAAAGTCGGTCATCCGAATTGTTTGTTTCCTTCCCTAATTCCTAACTTCTAGACCTGAATCCTTACCAAGCAGCTATTTTTTTACCTGGAACTTTAGCTTATTTTAAGCCCAGATATAGCAAAAACTAGCTTTAGAATTACTATAACAATTAGACTGTCAATAGGGTCAAGGTTATTTCTTTTCTAAACCTGTGGCTGAGGATAATATTAAACAATTAATCATTAATCGTTATTTTTTTATTTACTCTTGATAATCAGTATGAATCGTCACCTCCAGGGTACTTTCATCGACTTCTAAATATATAATATTAGGACGACAACACACTTGACAGTCTTCGATATATGATTGATAGTTACCTGCACTAATATCAATAAAAGTTGTATTAGATTCTCCACAAAAAGCGCAACTATAATCAGCAGTTGTTTGCATCATTTTTTTTTAGTATCTTTAAATTAGTAATTTTAGTATAGTAAAAAATAGGTTTAATTGCAGTATTATTGCTATGTTTTTAATTCCTCAAGTTTCTTTAACAACCTGGATTATCTGGATCATGTTAAATGTTCTCTATCCTACTTACATTTTTGCTTTTGTTCTCACCATTGTTATGCCAAATATAACGGCAATTTTTTGGGGATTAGCTTTGACCTTCAATAGTCCGCCAATAGGCTTAATTTTTCTAGTCCATGTTATTGCTTACGGCTTAATTTTTTGGATAATTGCTTTAGGTTGTAGTTTTTTAATTGATAAATTGCCTTATACTTACTTAAGAGTTTTTGCTCTTATTCTTGTTCTTATTATATTACTCAAACCAACTTTTGCACCCATTTATGGCTCAGGTTCTGCCTTTGGAGATGATAATGTTCAAGGTAAGACTCTTTGGGAATGGTATAAAATGGTTGATGATTCAGAAAATCAGTACCAACAATAAATTTAGATATGAAATGTATTTTTTTCTAATAAAAGACTAAAAGCTTGAGCATCAATTGGAGGAGAAAAATAATAACCTTGTCCCCATTGATATCCTAAAGTTGTTAAAGCCTCTATTTGATAACTTTCTTCAATACCTTCTGCTATCAATTCTAATTGCAGTTCTTGGGCTAAAGTGCCAACAATACGAACAATCGCATCATTTTGATTCGTTTGTCCTAAATCATTGATAAAACCACGATCAATTTTTAAACTATTCAGAGGAAACCGATGGAGATAACTTAAAGAAGAATAACCCGTTCCAAAATCATCAAGACATATCTGAATATTTAACTGTTGTAATTGATAAAGAAGATTTAATACAGTATGAGAATTTTTAAGAAAGACAGTTTCGGTAATTTCTAATTTTAAATATTTTTTATCTAGTCCCGTTTTTCCTACAATTTCAATAATTATATCTTTTAAACGAGGATCAAAAAATTGTTTTGGGGAAAGATTGACACTAATAAAATGGGGGGCTAATCCTTGAAAGTCTTGTTGCCATTCATAAAGTTGTTGGCAAGCACATTGAAGAACCCAACGATCAAGATTAATAATCAATCCTGTTTCTTCTGCTAAGGGAATAAAATCATTAGGAGGAATCAAAGATTTACCAGGAGGTTGCCAACGAACTAAAGCCTCAGCCCCAATAATTTGTTGAGTTTTCAAAAAAACAATAGGTTGATAATAAACTACTAATTCTTGACGTTGTATTGCCTGTCTGAGATCACTTTCTAAATGTAATTCTTTGAGGGCTGATAGGTACATTGTAGGGGCAAAAATTTCGTGACAAGCTTTACCGTTAGCCTTAGCCCTGTACATAGCAGCATCAGCATCCCGTAACATTTGTTCAGGATGATCATAATGATCGGTACTAATGGTAATGCCAATACTAGCAGAAATAAAGACTTCTCGATTGTTAAGAGTAAAGGGAGCTTTAAGCACTTCATGGATGCGTTGAGCAACGATAACCGCTTCTTCTGGTTCTCGAATATCTTGTAATAAAAAAACAAATTCATCTCCCCCAAACCGTGCCAACGTATCTCCGTCTCGATGACATTGTTCTAAGCGTTGAGCCATATTTTTCAGGAGTTCATCTCCCATTAAATGGCCTAAACTATCATTAATAACTTTAAAGCGATCTAAATCAAGGAAGAGAATGGCAAAATGATCTTGTCTGCGTCGTTTGTTGCGATCAATCGCTTTTTGTAGTTGTTCGAGTAGGGCTGAACGATTTGCCAAACCGGTTAATTTATCATGATAAGCATCGTATCTTAGTTGTTGTGCGGTGTAATGACGTTCGGTAATATCATGACAGTTGATCACAAATCCTGCTACAGCAGGATCATCTTCTAGGTTTTTGGCGATCGCTTCTAACATCAGCCAACGGTTGTCATGGCTACAAACCCGAAACTCTGAGAGGATGGTAGACTGATTGGCTTCGATTTTAATGCTCTCAAAACTCTGTCTGATCCGTTGTTGATCCGCTTGATGAATCAAATCAAAAAAAGAGCAACCTATCAGACTAGCTGGATCATAACCTAATACTCGTTTTACTGAGGGACTTAGGTAAGTAAAGGTTCCTTCTGAGGAGACAATAAGAATAATATCGATGGCATTCTCAATTAAAGCCCGAAATCTTTGCTCACTTTCTCTGAGGGCGATTTCTACTTTTTGTCGTTCGATTAAAGCTTGTTGTTGTTGACGACGCAGGGTAAATTCTTCGAGCGATCGCTTTAAAATATTCGGTAAACGAAATAAGCGATCTTTGAGGATATAATCTGTTATTCCTGCTTTAATACATTCGACGGCTGCTTCTTCTCCTATGCTTCCTGTGATCAGGATAAAAGGGATTTTTTGCCCTGATTGTTGTAAAATTTTTAAAGCTTCTAATCCATTAAATCCAGGGATACGATAATCAGCTAAAATAGCATCATAAATGTTATTGTCTAGTTTTGCTTTATAAATAGTAGCAGTTTCAGCCACATCGTAAGTAAATTCAAGATTGGCATTAGTAAGGGAGAGAATAATCAATTCTATATCTTCAGCTACATCTTCAAGCAATAGTAACTTGATAGGGGATTTAACTTTATTATTAAAAAATATCGAGTTAAGGGACTCTGAAGACATACACTCTCGCCTTTGTTGTTAATAGGATTTAGGACAATTACAATTGAATATCCAATTTTTGCTAGTTAAGGAACAGCGACACATACATAAGATAGGATCTTTCTAGTCATAAAATTTACCACATTTCCTATTAGCCTTGATCAAATTTAGATTATCTCATGGATAAGAATAGTTCATAAAGGATAGATTTTTCTCATCTTTCTTAAAAGGAGTCAATCTGAAAAAGACAAAAATTATTTAAGAGGGGGTTGATTTAACATCATCCAATAAAAACCTACCTGTCGAGCGATTTCTGTAAATTGCTGAAAATCAAACGGTTTAATGATGTAACTATTAACCCCTAAATTATAACAAGCTTCTATGTCTCTGTCTTCTGCCGATGATGTCATCACCACAACCACTATCTGGTTTGTTCGGGGATCACGACGAATTGCCTCTAAAACTTGAATACCATTAATTTTGGGTAATTTTAAATCTAATAAAATTACTCTTGGTAGTTGTCGTCTTGGTGTGTCATCTCCTCTACCAAATAAGTATTCTAGTGCTTGTTCTCCATCTTCTACAATATCGATTTCATGAACAAAATTATAATTTTCTAAAGCTAACTGAATTAATTCGATATCATTAGGATCATCTTCTATTAATAGCATTCGAGTTACATTTCCTCTGATCATAATATAATGAGTTTTAATAGTTAAGTCGTTGTTTTTGACAACTTTTAAAAACTTTAAATTCTCTTCTATTTAACTGTTGAAATAATATAAATAACTGTAATTTGGATCACCAGTTGCTAATATTCAGTTCAATCAATTACAATACAATAAGGAAAGAAACGAAATTTCAGAATTATTACCCTTGACCATTCATAAAAAAATATTATGTCATTATTCTGGTTGATAAAACATCAGTTATCATCCTTAATAATTAAAAATAAAAATTATGAATAATTAATAAAATTCACTATTGCTTTTAACTGAAATATGTGTATCATAATCCCAATAGGATTATTAGATTGTATGATTAATGCTTGCTACTTATGGATCGATGACTTTTCAAATTTATTGAATCAATTTTATTTTTATATAAGCGGATATAGAAAAGAGTCAACTTATTTAGCCATTATCGGTATATTAATCTTGAGCATCATATGGATGTTTATACTATTAATTTGGCGATCGCTTCAAATAAAACAGTGTAAAGCTCAATTGCAAGAAGAAATTAACCAGCGTCAAAAAATAGAAGAAAAATTCAAAGCTATTTTTGATCAAACGATTCAATTTATTGGATTATTAGATTTAGAAGGAAAGTTACTTGAAGTTAATAAAACTGCTTTAGACTGTTTAAAGCTTAAAGCTAAAGATGTAATTGGACAACCTTTTTGGGAAACTCCTTGGTGGAACTATTCATCGAAATATCAAGACAAGTTAAAAGTAGCGATCAAAGAAGCAAAAAAAGGTAACATATTTCGGTTTGAAACAACTCATTTAACTCAAAATAATCAAAAAATCTATCTCTATTTTTCGATTAAGCCTGTTAAAAACGAAAAAGGTAAAATTATTTTCCTAATTTTTGAAACACAAGACATTACAAATATTAAAAAAGTAGAAGAAGCGTTCAGGAACAATCAACAAGAATTAGATGCTATTTTTAGTATTCTTCCTGACTTATTTTTTAAACTAGAAGCTGATAGCACTATCATAGATTATAGAAATTCGATAGAGTCGGCTCTATATGTTACTCCAGAAATTTTTCTCAAAAAACCTCTGGTAGAAATATTACCTGATCCCGTTAGTAAAAAAGTTAAAAATGCCATCAATCAAGTTCTTGAATTAAAGACTTTTATTTCTGTAGAATACAGTTTACCAATGCCTACAGGAGAAGAATACTATGAAGCTAGATTAGTTCCCTATAAAAGGATCAGATGATTGCTATTATTCGTATAT